>NZ_JBIRQF010000004.1:0-776417 GCF_044333065.1 Streptomyces sp. NPDC021115 | reverse complement strand
CCGGGCGCTTCCCTCCGGCCCTTCCGGGCCTTTCGTGTTTCCAACCTTACCAGATCCGTTTTCCGTTCCGTTTCCGGTCCGAATTCCGTTTCCGGCCCCCTGTTGGAGCGGGGTGTTTCGCGCCTTCCGGCGTGTTCACTACTTTAGCGGATTCCCCCGGAAGCTCATAATCGAGCTTTTCGGTCCGGATTTCGGCATGCCGAAGTCGTTCCCGATTGGGGGTCGTGCTGAAGTGGTTTGCCGCCGGTGCGGCTCGAGTGCGTACCGACGAAGCGTTACGGCTCCGTGGCAGCTCGGGGAACATTACGGATCGGTCTGATCGGTGTCAACCCGTGTCGGCCGAATGCCTCAACCGAGGTCGTTCAGGCGCCCGTCGGCGTCCGGTTGGGTCTCCTCCACCCGGCGCAGGACGCGGGTGAGCAGCTCGCCGAGGGCGCCGCGCTCCTCGGAGGACAGGTCCTGGAGCAGGTCTTCCTCGAAGACGGACGCCCGGCGCATCGCCTCCAGCCACTTCTCGCGTCCGCCGGTCGTCAGCTCGACGATGACGCGCACGCGGTTGTTCTCGTCACGCTCCCGGGTGACGAGCCCCTCGTTCACCATGCGGTCGATGCGATGGGTCATGGCGGCCGGGGTGAGGCCGAGCCGCTTGGCCAGTTCGCCGGGGCCCAGCTGGTACGGGGAGCCGGACAGGACGAGGGCCTTGAGGACCTCGAACTCGACGTTGCTGATGCCGAGGGTCGATGACTGCCTGCTGTAGGCGACGTTCATCCGCCGGGTGAGCCGGCTCAGGGCGTTGACGACCTGCTCGACCTGCGGGTCCAGGTCCTGGAATTCGCGCTGGTAGGCCGCGATCTGCTCCTCGAGGGTCAGCAGGTCGTCCGGGTCGGGGGTCTCAGCCATGGGCGGAGTATGGCACGGAAGTCGTTCGCACCGAAGTTCTTCGCCGTGTACTCTTAATCATCGAAATTTAGCTTCGAAGTGTTGAGGCTTCGAGTACATGGGCTTCGTCCGACTCCGTACGACCTTCTCGACCTAGGTAGGTGAGTGTGACCACCGCGATGGGCGCAGCGCTGCGCCGGATCCAACTGGGCAACGCGCTGAGCGCGTTCGGCAACGGCTTCACGGTCCCGTTCCTGTTCGTCTATGTGGCGCAGGTGCGGGATCTCGGTGCGGATACGGCGGGCCTGGTGCTCGCGATGTTCGCGGTGGCCGCGCTTGTCGTGCTGCCCTTCACCGGTCGGGTGATCGACCGGCGGGGGCCGCTGTCTGTTGCCGTCGCGGGTGCGGTCGCCTCCGCCGTGGGATCGCTGGGGCTCGGCCTGGCGGCGAGCGAGCCGATGGTCCTCGCCGCGGCCGGGGTGCTCGGTGCGGGCATGGCGGTGATCCAGCCCGCGCTGGCCACGCTGATCGTGTGGTGCTCGACGCCCGCGACCCGGTCGCGCGCCTTCGCCATGCAGTTCTTCCTCAGCAATCTGGGGCTGGGCGTCGGCGGGCTGCTCGGCGGGCTGCTGGTGGACACCTCGTCCCCGGTGGGCTTCGTGCGGCTGTTCGCGATCGACGCGGTGATGTTCCTGGTGCTGGGTGCCGCGGTGGCGACCGTACGGCTGCCGAAGGGGCCGACGCTCGACGGTGCGGTGCCGACCGATGCGTCCTCCGGCGGGGCGGGCGGCTGGCGGGCCCTGCTGGGGCACCGGGCCATGGTGCAGCTGTGTGTGCTGGGCTTCGTGCTGTTCTTCGCCTGCTACGGGCAGTTCGAGTCCGGTCTTTCGGCGTTCGCGGTGGACGTCGCCCAGGTGTCCCCCGCGATGCTGGGCGTGGCGCTGGCGGCGAATACCGCGGCCATCGTGCTGGCGCAGTTCGTGGTGCTCAAGCTGGTCGAGCGGCGGCGGCGCAGCCGGGTGATCGCGCTGGTCGGGCTGGTGTGGACGGTCGCGTGGGCGGTGGCCGGGAGTGCCGGTCTGGTGCCGGGCAGCCAGGTCATGGGCACGGCCGCGATCATCTCGGCGTATGCGCTCTTCGGTCTGGGCGAGGCGATGCTGTCGCCGACCGTCGCGCCGCTGGTGGCCGACCTTGCGCCGTCGTCCCTGCTCGGGCAGTACAACGCGGCGTTCTCCCTCGTGAAGCAGTTGGCTCTGGCGATCGGCCCGGCAGCCGGCGGGCTGATGGCGGGGGCCGGTCTGTGGGGGACGTACATCGCGGTCCTGGTCGTCTGCTCGCTGGGCATATCGGTGCTCGCGCTGCGGCTGGGCGGGCGGCTGTCGGCGCGGCAGGACAATCCGCTGCGCGGGGCCGCCGGGGCCTCGGTGCCCGCGCCGCGTTCGGAGTCGTCCGCTCCGGTGACCACGGCGGCCTGACCGGCCGCCGTAACCCCCGGCTCTTCACCCCGCCGGAAGGCTCAGGTGCCTCCGGTGGGGAGGGCGAATTCGCACCACACCGCCTTTCCGCCGCCCGGTGTGCGGCGGGAGCCCCAGGAGGAGGCGATGGTCGCGACGATCGAGATGCCGCGGCCCGCCTCGTCGACCGGTTCGGCCCGGCGGCGGCGCGGCAGATGGTCGTCGCCGTCGGTGACCTCGATGATCAGGCGCCGGTCGGTACGGCGCAGCCGCAGCCGCATCGGGGGCGTGCCGTGCTGGAGGGAGTTGGCGACCAGCTCGCTGGCGGCGAGCACGCCCAGGTCGCGCAGCTCCATGGGGAAGCGCCAGCTGGCGAGGACGCCGGAGGCGAAGGCCCGGGCGCGTGGGGCGGCTTCCACTCCGCCGAGGAGTTCGAGGGCGGCGTTGTGGAACAGCTCCGCGTCATGGCCGGTGCGGGCCGGGTGCTGGAGGACCAGGACGGCGACGTCGTCGTCGTGCGCCGCGGTGATGCCGAGCGCCCGGATGAGGCGGTCGCACATCACCTGGGGGGTGCCGGTCGCGCCCGCGAAGACGCGCTCCAGCGCGGCGACGCCGTCGTAGATGTCCTTGTCGCGCCGCTCCACCAGCCCGTCGGTGTACAGGACGGCGCTGGCGCCGGGGCCGAGCGGGACGGACCCTGAGGTGTGCAGCCACCCTCCGGTGCCCAGCGGCGGTCCTGTGGGTTCGGCGGCGCGGCGCACGGTGCCGTCCGGGTCGCGGACCAGGATCGGCAGATGGCCCGCCGAGGCGTAGACGAGTCGGCTCTCGTTGGGGTCGTGGACGGCGTAGACGCAGGTGGCGATCTGGTTGGCGTCGATCTCGGCGGCCAGTCCGTCGAGGAGCTGGAGCACCTCGTGCGGGGGCAGGTCGAGTCGGGCGTACGCGCGGACGGCGGTGCGCAGCTGGCCCATGACGGCGGCGGCGCGGACGCCGCGCCCCATGACGTCGCCGATGACGAGGGCGGTGCGGCCGCCGCCGAGGGTGATGACGTCGTACCAGTCGCCGCCGACCGCCGCGTCCTTGCCGCCGGGCTGGTAGGTGGCGGCGACCCGCAGGTCGTCGGGCTGTTCGAGCTCCTGTGGGAGGAGGCTGCGCTGAAGGGTGACGGCGGCCTCGCGCTGGAGCCGCTCGCTGGCGCGCAGCCGCTCGGCGGACTCGACCTGATCGGTGACGTCGGCGCCGAAGACGAGGACGCCGCGGACCGGTTCGGCCGGGGCCTCGGTGCCGGTCAGGGTGGTCTGCGCCGCGATGGCAACGGCCGGGTCGAGGACCGCCGTGTCGGTGCCCGCCATGTCGGTGCCTGCCATGTCGGGGACGGCCCCGTCGTGGGCGGGAGCGGGCACGGGGTCGGGCGCGCGGGCCGGGCCGGGGACCGGGGCGGCCATCTCGATGGGCGAGCAGGTGAAGGTGTAGTACCCGTGCCGCGACCGCCCGGCGGCCTCGGTCTCGGCTTCGGCGCCCGGCGCGGAGCCGGGACCCGGCTCGGGGCCCGCGGGGACGCGGCGCGCCTTGACCGTACGGGGTGTGCCGCTGCGCAGGACCTGGTCCATCAGCGACAGCAGGCCCAGCTCGCGCAGCTCGGGCAGGGCCTGTCCGGCGGGGACGCCGCGGGTGCGGTGGCCGAACAGGTCGGCGTAGGCGTCATTGACGTAGGCGATGCGGTGCTCGGGTCCGTACACCACCGCGACCAGGGCCGGGACCTGGCCGAGGACGTCGTGGACGGACAGCCCGTCAAGGGTCGGGACGGCTGCGGGCGGCGGGATGTCGGGGGCGCTGCCGGGGGCTCCCGGCAGCGGCGGCTCGCCCGCGGCGGAGGGGTCGGTGCGCTCGCCGCGGGCGGCCGGGACGGAGCCGCCGCCCGCTGCGGGCTGCGGACGCCGCGCGGCACGGTCGGACCGCGCGGCGCTGCGTCGCTGCGTTCGGGGGAGCCGGGCGCTCCAGCGCGTGAAGTTCACTGCGGATTACCTCGTGGGGTGGTGGCTGAGCAGCGCGCCGGCGCGGGATCGGGGAGAGGGTTGCGGGTGCGGGGGACGGCCCCCGGGGGAATGCAGCAAACTTCCGAATCCTCGCGATTGTCACTCTTTGCAGATACGAGCCCACCCATGGTCACACGACCAGTGTGGCCGACCGGACTGACATCCGTGAGACGCCGATCGTGGGAGGGGAGTTCCCGACTCCGCCCCGATGGGGTCAACTGGCTTCGGGATGGCGTCCGGTGTCCGCGGCGAGCTTGAACTCCGCGCGCGGGTTCTCCAGCGATCCGAGCGAGACGATCTCCCGTTTGAACAGCCCGGACAGGATCCATTCGGCCAGCACCCGCGCCTTGCGGTTGAAGGTCGGCACCCGGCTGAGGTGGTAGACGCGGTGCATGAACCAGGCCGGATAGCCCTTCACCTTGCGCCCGTACAGATGTGCGACGCCGCGGTGGAGGCCGAGGGAGGCCACGGAGCCGGCGTACTTGTGCTCGTAGTCCGTGAGCGGTCTGCCGTCGAGTGAGGCGAGCACGTTCTCGGCGAGGACCTTGGCCTGGCGGACGGCGTGCTGGGCGTTGGGGGCGCAGACGGCGCCGGACTCGGCCGCCGTGCGGTCCGGTACGGACGCGGCGTCCCCGGCGGCCCAGGCGTGCTCCACGCCCTCCACTTGCAGCGCCGCGGTGCAGGTGAGGCGGCCGCGGGAGTTCAGCGGGAGGTCGGTGGAGGCGAGGATGGGCGCCGGTTTGACGCCCGCGGTCCACACGAGGGTGCGGGTGGGGAAGCGCGAGCCGTCACTCAGTACGGCGACCCGGTCCTGGCAGGAGTCGAGGCGGGTCTCCAGCCGTACGTCGATGTTGCGGCTGCGCAGCTCACGGACCGCGTAGACGCCCATCTCCTCACCGACCTCCGGGAGGATCCGGTTGGTGGCCTCGACGAGGATCCATCGCAGGTCCTCGGGCGCGATGTTGTGGTAGTAGCGCACGGCGTACCGGGCCATGTCCTCCAGTTCGCCGAGCGCCTCGACGCCCGCGTAGCCGCCGCCGACGAACACGAAGGTCAGCGCGGCGTCGCGGATGGCGGGGTCGCGGGTGGAGGACGCGATGTCGAGCTGTTCGAGGACGTGGTTGCGCAGCCCGATGGCCTCTTCGACGGTCTTGAAGCCGATGCCGGTCTCGGCGAGGCCGGGGACCGGGAGGGTGCGGGATACGGATCCGGGCGCCAGCACCAGCTCGTCGTAGTGGACGTCGATCGAGCCGGTGCCCTCTTCCTCGGTGGCGAGGGTTCTGATGGTCGCGGTGCGTTTGCCGTGATGGATCGCGGTCGCCTCGCCGATGATGACCTGGCAGTCGCCCAGGACACGACGCAGCGGCACCACGACGTGGCGCGGGGAGATCGATCCGGCCGCTGCCTCCGGCAAGAAGGGCTGATAGGTCATATACGGCTCGGGGTCGACCACGATGACCTGTACGGCGCCGTGCCTCAGCTCCCGCTTGAGCTTCCGCTGGAGGCGCAGCGCGGTGTACATCCCGACGTAGCCGCCGCCGACAACGAGAATGCGCGCTGGTTCCTTCACCCTCCCATGAGGCATGCGCGACCGCGGTTTGTCCACAGCCCCGACCAATTGTGTGACCGGAGGTCCGGAACTGCCCCGGGGTAGGACCCTGGTGCCGAGCGGGGCATATGCGCAGGTCAGGTCATGGTCACCGGGGGTTGGGCGGGCCGGGAGGCGGGGTAAGGTGGCCTGGTGGTCCGGTTGGGGGACGGTCTGTCCCGACCTACCCTCTTCATTCTTGACCTGGGCTCAACTATGTTCGTACTTCGTCGGGGTTGTGACTGCCCCGGCTGACAGGGCGGGGAGTCTCCGGGGGGAGACGTCATTACCGGGGGATCACTTATGCACCTTCAGGGTTCGTCATGGTCCGCAGCCGTCGCGTCCTCGGACGGGAACGGCGGCCGGAGCACTCCGCTGCGCGTGGACGCGCAGCGCAATCTGGAACACGTCCTGCGGGCGGCGCGCGAGGTCTTCGGGGAGCTGGGGTACGGCGCTCCGATGGAAGACGTCGCGCGGCGGGCGCGGGTCGGGGTGGGCACCGTCTACCGGCGGTTCCCCAGCAAGGACGTCCTCGTCCGCCGCATAGCGGAGGAGGAGACGGCGAGGCTGACCGATCAGGCACGGGCGGCGCTCGGGCAGGAGAACGAGCCGTGGTCCGCGCTGGCCCGGTTCCTGCGCACCTCGGTGGCGTCCGGCGCGGGCCGGCTGCTGCCGCCGCAGGTGCTGCGGGTCGGGGTCGACGCGGAGACGGAGATCCGGGTTCCGCAGCAGCGGCAGGTGGCGGCGTTAGCCGGCCCGGCACCGTCTGCGGTGCCGTCGGCCGCGTCGGCAGCTGTGCCGTCGACGGCGGTGCAGCCGGGGGTGGTGCCGTCCGCGGCGGTGCCGTCGGCCGCGATGCCGTCCGCGGCGATGCAGTCGGCCGGTGCGCAGCCTGAGCTGCGGCTGGTCGAGGAGCCGGGCGTGCCGCAGACCGAGCCGGACGACGCGGGGGCGGCGGCGCTGCTCCAGGTCGTTGGGCAACTGGTCGAGCGGGCGCGGGCCGCGGGCGAGCTGCGCCCGGATGTGACGGTCGCCGATGTGCTGCTGGTGATCGCCACGGCGGCGCCGTCGCTGCCGGACGCGGCGCAGCAGGCCGCGGCGTCGGCCCGGCTGCTGGACATCCTGCTGGACGGGCTGCGGTCGCGGCCGGTGGGGTGACCGGGGGGAGCCACCTTCTGAGCCATTCCTGACCGATCCGTTCGCCGGGTGCTCTCTGCCCGGCGAACGGCGTTTCGGGTTCGTGGTGCGCGTTTTCCCCGTACGGGTGAACGTATGCGCCCCGTGCTCGGGTCCCGCTCGGGTCAGCGGGTGGCGTCGGCCTCGGCGTCGTCCCCGAAGGGGGCCAGGACCTCTTCGACCAGGGCGATGGCCGCCTCGGCGGTCAGGGCCGTGGCCTCCTCGCGCAGTGTCCCGGCCTCGGCGGTGCCCAGCGCCGCGGCCGACCGCGCCTCGGTCTCCCGGACCTCCGTGAGCGCCCGCGGGGTGCGCGGCAGCCGCCCGCGCCAGCCGTCGGCCGCGCCCAGCAGCCGGACGGCGAGCCGCTCGTGGCCGTGCCGCACCAGGATGTACGCGGCGCACTCCGCCTGCTCGGCCAGCAGCGCCTCCGTACAGCCCACCTCGACGCCCTCGCGGAGGGCGTCGCGCAGCGTGCGCAGCCCGCCCCACGGATCGCCCTGCTCGGCACTGATCCGGCCCTCAAGACCCTGGACCAGGACCCAGAACTGCGGCGGCGGAGTCGCTTTGACAGCCTGCCGCCGGGCGTCCTCGCAGTGCGCCCGTGCCTCGGCCGGATCGCCGCGCAGCAGCTCGATGTGGCCGCGCAGCAGGCTGTTGAAAGCCCGGACGTCCACGGCGCCCCAGCGCTCGGCTTCCTGCTCGGAGTGGTCCAGCAGCTTCGCCGCGCCCTCGGTGTCCCCGGAGGTGAGGGCGAGGTCGGCCACCCGGGTGATGAGGAACGGCACCTCGGTGTGCGCGCCGATCTCCCGGGCCAGCCGCTGCGCCTCCGCGTAGGCGGCCCGCGCCTCGGAGAACCGGCCGCGCAGCGAGGCCATCTCGCCCCCGGCGCTCTCCACCTGGGCGAGCATCCAGCGGTCGCCGACGCGTGCGCTCAGCTCGCGCAGCTCGGCGTAGTCGGCCTCGGCGCGCTCGATGCCGCTCGACGTGTCGATGGCGAGGTGGGCGCGGAACATGAGCGTGACGCCGAGCGCCCAGTCGTCTCCGTTCTCGCGGCAGTTGGCCACCGCCTGGTCTATCAGTGGGATCATCGCGGGGTGGCCGTCGAGGATGTATCCGGCGAACGGCCACAGCAGACCGGGGAAGCGGGCGCTGCGCGGGCCCGGGTGGCTGCCGTAGGCGTCGCGGGTGTGCTGGGCTATCAGCCGCGTCTCGGGGTCTTGCACGTCCGGGCCGTGACCGGAGTCGGCGAGCAGGAAGAACCGCAGCAGCCTCAGGTCCATGTGGTGCCAGTAGCGGGTGGCGGCGGGGTCGTGCCCGTCGGTGCCGTCCGGCGGGGCGGGCGGCATGTCCGTCGCCGGTCGGCCGCCGTCGCGTTCGCCGTCGCGTTCGCGGTCCGGGACGGGGTCGAGGGTCAGGGCGCGGTGGGCCCAGGCGGCGCCCTCGTCGAGGTAGTTGCGCACCCACCAGAACCAGCCCATCGCGAGGATGATCGCGATCGAGGATTCCTCGTCGCGGGCTGTCAGGGAGCGGTGCAGGGCGGCCCGGATGTTGTCGAGGTCGGTCTCGACGCGGCGCATCCAGGGCAGCTGTTCGGCGGAGCGCAGCCGGGGCTCGGCGGCGCGTACGAAGTCCCTGAAGTGGGCGATGTGCCGGGCCGAGGCACCGGCGTGGTCGGCGCGGGCGGCGTCGTCCTCGGCGGCGCGCTCGCCGACGTACTCGTGGATCGTCTCCAGCATGCGGTAGCGGGCCTCGTCCAGCGGTCCGCCCGGCGGGTGGTCGACGGCCAGCAGGGACTTGTCGGCCAACGCCCCGAGCAGGTCGAGCACCTCCGGGGGCGCGATGGGGGCGGCGGTGTGCGCGGGCGCGGGCGGCGGGGTGTGCGCGCGGGTGTCGGCAGGGGCGCACGCACCGGCGCGTATGGCCTCACGCCCCGGCGCGTCCGCGCAGACGGCCTCCGCCGCGGCCAGGCTCCATCCGCCCGCGAAGACCGACGCCCGGCGCAGGACGGTGCGTTCCCGTTCGTCCAGCAGGTCCCAGGACCAGTCGACCACCGCCCGCAGGGTCTGCTGGCGCGGCAGGGCGGTCCTGCTGCCGTTGGTCAGCAGATGGAACCGGTCGTCGAGGCGGTCGGCGATCTGGCGCGGGGTCAGCAGCCGCAGCCGGGCCGCGGCCAGCTCGATAGCCAGCGGCAGCCCGTCGAGGCGGCGGCAGATCTCCGCGACCGCCGCCGCCGTGTCCGGGTCCCCTGCCGGGTCGAAGCCGGGCCGTACGGTCGCGGCGCGCTCCGCGAACAGCTGGTGGGCGGGGGCGGGCGGCAGCGGCTCCACGGGCCGTACGGTCTCGCCGGGCACGCCCAGCGGCTCCCGGCTGGTGGCCAGCACGGTGACGCCCGGACAGTGCGCCAGCAGCGCCTCGGCGAGCCGGGCCGCGGTGTCGATGACGTGCTCGCAGTTGTCGAGCAGGAGCAGCAGACGGCGGTCGGCGCAGTACTCGACCAGGCGGGTGGTCGGGTCGACGTGCTCCGGCCCGCCCGTCCGGCCGTCGAGCCCGGTGGCGAGCAGCGTCGTCTCGCGGCGGCCTATGGCGCTCAGGACAGCGCCGGGGACGGCGGAAGCGTCGTCGAGGGAGGCGAGTTCGACCGCCCAGATGCCGTCCGGGTAGGCGGCCGGATGGGTGGCCGTCACGGTCGCGGCGGCCTCCTCGGACAGCCGCGTCTTGCCGGAACCGCCGGGTCCGGTGAGCGTGACCAGTCGGGAGCCGTCCAGGTCCCGGCGGAGGGCGCCGATCTCGCTCTGGCGGCCGACGAAGCTGGTGAGTCGGGCCCGCAGGTTGCCGGGCGGCGGCACCGGGGGCGGGGCGGGGCGCGGCTCCCGGTCCGGGGCGCGGTCGCCGTCCCGGTCGGCGGCGGGTGGCTCCGGCGTGGGTGTGGGGCCGGTCGGCGGCGGTGTGGGACCGGTCTGTGGCACCGGCCCGCCCAACAGCAGTTGCCGGTGCAGCTCCCGCAGTTCCGTCCCCGGGTCGGTGCCGAGCCGGTCGGCGAGGAGCGCGCGGACCTCCTCGTACGCGGCAAGGGCGTCGGCCGAGTGCCCGGCGGCCCGCAGCGCGCGCATCAGCTGTGCGTGGAACGTTTCGTCGAGCGGATGGTCCGCGACCAGCTCGCGCAGCTCCGGCACCACGTCCGCCGGGCGGCCGCGGGCGAGGTCGGCGTCGATCCGGCGGTGCAGCGCCGCCAGCCGCAGCGCCTCGGCGCGGGCGGCGGCCGCGTCCCGCTCGGGCAGATCGGCGAGCGCCGGTCCGCGCCACAGCGCGAGCGCCTTCCGGAGCGTGGTGGCGGCGGTGTGCGGGTCACCGGTGTCGAGGGCGCGTATGCCGTCGTCGGCCAGCCGCTCGAAGAGCAGCAGGTCGACGTCGTCCCGGGGCGCGGCGGTCGCCAGACGGTAGCCGCCGGGAGAGGAGACCACGGCCTCCCGCCCGATCGCCCGCCGCAACCGGCCCACCAGCGCCTGGAGCGCGGCGGGCGCGTCGTACGGCGGGTCGGTGGCCCACACCTCGTCGATGAGGACGTCGACGGGTATCGGCCCGGGACGCGCGGCACGCAGGGCGAGCACGGCGAGCAGCGCGCGGATCCGGGGGCCGCCGAGGTTCAGCGGGTTCCCGTGTTCGTCGCGCGCTTCGGTGGTGCCGAGGATGAGATACCGCACGGCGGTCATTCTCCTAGGTTTGCCGTGGAAGGGGACGCTCCACCACGAGCGGGTCGCACACACGGACGACCGCGCGGCGCGTGCGGTGCCGGTACGGCCGCCGTGACCTGGTCACGGCGGGCCGCCAGAGCGATGGCCAGAGGCCACCGTAGTGCCGAGCCGCCACGCCGAGTGCCCGGCGGCGCGGCGGCCGAGGGCGACCGCCGCGGCGGGGACTCGACGGGTGCCCGTACGGCGTCCGGAACCGCCGGGGCACCCGCCTGACGCGGCGTCGCGCACGCCCCGGGCCGGGGCGCCGCGTTCGGCGGTCCACCTCGGCGGCCCGGCGCCGCGAGGCTTGCCCGTACGGGTGGGACGGCGCGACGCCCGGCTCGTACGGCAGCTGCCCCGACGGCCAACACCGCACCCCGAACCGGCGGCGCAGCGCCCGCTCGTGCGACGACAGCCCGGAGAGCCGCCTCCGCACCCGCCCCAGCTGCCAGGGCAGCACGCACCGTGGCCACCTCGGCGGCACCGCGGCCGTAACGCCGACGCGACGGGCCGCCCGGCAGCGACGGGGCCGCGCGGCACCCCGACCCGCGCAAGCGGCGCCGCGCGCCCCGGTGTCGCGCCGTGCGCCCCATCTGCCGTCACAGGCTGGGGCGTGGCACCACTCCGCCCGCTACCGCGCGTTGGCGGGGGGCTGCTGTGCCCGTCCAGCAGGTGCCGCGGCGGGACAGGAGGCGGCGGAGCCAGACTTCGGTGGAGACCAGTTCGGCCAGGCCGTCCAGGGGGAGCCGTTCGCCCTCGGCCGCGGCGCGCAGCGCCTTGCGGACGACGCGGGCCTCGATGAGCCCGGCGTCGGCCAGCAGGGGCGCGTCGAAGAGGGTGACGAGGTCGCCGAGCCAGGTGCGCAGGCCTGCCCGTACGGACGCGGCATGGGCGGCGTGGGAGGTGGCGCCCCAGCCGGTGGGGAGGTCGCGGATGCCCGCTCCGGCGAGGACCGTACGCAGGACGGAGGCGCGCGCTCCGGGCTGGACGCGCAGCGCTTCGGGGAGCGCGCGGCAGGCGCGTACGACCTGGTTGTCGAGGAAGGGGGCGTGCAGCCGCTGGCTGCGCACCTCCGCGGCCTGTTCGAAGACGCGGTGGTCGGCGGCGTAACGGGCGAGGGCGGCGTCGGCGCGGCGTTCGCCGGGGCGGCGCAGGAGGACGGGGCGCAGCGCCGCCTCTTCGAGGCGTACGGACACCTCGGCGAGGGCTTCCCCGGTGAGCCAGCGGGCGGCGGGGCCCGGGCGGCACCAGGCGAGGGAGGCGAGCGAGGCGGAGACGGCCCCGGCGGCCACACCCGCGCCGTCGTCGATGAACCGGCGCTCGAGGAGGCGCGCGGCGGCCTCCTGCACGCCGTCCCGGTAGGAGGTGCGGGCCAGGCGGCGGGCGGCGCGGTAGACGGTGAAGGGGACGAAGAAGGAGTGGGCGTTGGGCCCGTCTGCCTTGGCGAGGGCGGTGGTGGGGCGCAGCAGATGGCGTCTGCGGCGGTCGAGCAGCAGGTCGGCGAGGCGGGCCGGGTGGGCGTCGAGCACCTGGCGGGCGCCGTGGCCGACGAAGTGGTCGGCGCTGCCCGCGGCGAGGCGGCGGCGGTGGCGTTCGGCGATGACGAGGGAGGGTCCTGGCTCGTCGGTGAGGGCGCCCATGTCGAGGGCGGCGTAGGGGAGGGCCTCTTCGCCCCCGGCGACGACCACATGGTGCAGCCGGGGGTTGGCGGCGATGGCGCCCGCGCGCTCCAGTTCGGCCTCGCGGCTGCGGGCGCCGCCGGTGGTGGCGAGGTCGTTGAAGGTGACGGCGAGCAGGCGTTCACCGGCCTCGGTGCCGTGGCCGAGGAGGGTGCCGGGCATGCCGGGGAGCCCGGCCGCGAGCAGGGCGAGCGTGGCGGAGGCGCTGCCTCCGGACAGGTCGGCGCCGAGGCCGGGGGCGGGGGCGCCGCGGGCGGCGCGGCGTTCGGCGGGGCCCATGCCGGGGACGGGCCCGGGGTCGAGTCCGTCGGTGGCGGGGGCGTGGCGGGGTGCGGTGAGGCGGACGCGTACGGCGTCGAGCAGGGCGTCCCGTACGCCCTCCACGGCCTTGTCCTGGTCGAGCGGGGGCGCGGCGACGGCGAGCGAGGCGGTGGGCTCGTAACCCGTGACGTCGCGGGCGCCGTCGCGCAGGACGAGCGCGTGCCCGGGCGGCACCCGTCTGACGCCCATGTAGGGCGTGCCGTCGCCGACGGCCTCCGGGGAGTCGGGGCAGGCGAGGAGCGCACCGAGGTGGCTGACGTCGAGCTGGGCCTCGATGAGGTCGGCGAGCGGGAGCGCGGCGGTGGCGTACGCGGTGCCGCCGGACCAGTCGGTGTGGAAGACGGGCCGGGCCCCGGCCAGGTCACCGGCGATGGTGATGCGGCGGCCGACCTGGGCGACGGCGGTGTAGCTGCCGGGCCAGGCGGTGAGGTGGCGCAGGGCGCCGCCGCGGGCGGCGAACAGCCCGACCCGCAGCTCCTCGTCGGTGGCGCCGCAGCAGCCGAAGACGGCGAGCCGGGTGAAGGGGTCGGCCTGGACGACGCGCACCTCGTCGGGCCGCCAGTCGCCGACCGCCCACAGCGGATCGGGGTCGGACCACAGGAGTTGGGCACCGACGGGCTGGATCGCACGGCCTTCCGGGGGGACCGGGCCGGATGCGGTACTGCTCCACCCCACCAACCACCGCATCGCCGCCTCCACAGGCTGTGGGCATCCAGGGCAACCAAGAAGTAGGTGCCATCATGCACAGCATGTTGACGGTTTCGACATCGAACCGGACAACTACGTGGATCTCTTGGATGTCCCTTGACCGCAGATGACCGCGGTGATCCCCGGAGTTGAACAAGGTCCGTCACCGGTCACGACGCACCGTTCCGCCGTGGCCCATGCTGCCACGACCGGGGCGCACAACAGCGCAAGGACGCCGCCGTGTGTGCGAGGAGCCGCCAACACGGCGACAGGGAAAGGGGCTTCTCCGGAGCTAAGAGGGCTTTCCAGGGAAAAGAGGGAACCTTGGGAAAAGGGGCTCGGGAAAAGGGGCTTCCCGCGCCGGGCCTCCCCCTCCTCGGCCCGCCGCGGGAGCCCGGCACCGACAGGCGTGATCCGGCCAAATTCGCCGTGGCGCGCTCGGCGGTCTTGCGGATGCCCCGCCATCACCCGGACCGCCGCGCGCCATTCGCCTCAGCTCGCCTCCGCGTCTTCCCAACACGACAGTCCGGGAGGCGGCTTCCGCCTCCCGGACCGTTCCGCCACCCGCGGGGAATGAGGCGGCGGCGTCCCCCAGCCCACTGGATCCAGTACAGCGGGCCGACCCACGCAGGTCCTATCGAAACGTTCTCGCCGCGACTGAGACAGAGCGCACACACGGGCGCACAGCCACACACACCGGGAGCACGCGTCACGCCCCGCACGCCCGTTCGTACAAGAATCTCGCCATCCGGGACACCACCTCTTAACGGTCGGGATGCGGCGAACTACGCTGGGTTTACGAATGCCCCGCGCCCATGCCGGGGCGGCCGTCGGTGCTGTCGAGGGGTGCGCATGTCCAGGGAGCCACGCGGGCCGAACGAGAAGCTCGGCACCGTTCTCGCCCTCGCTGGGATCAGCAATGCCGGGCTCGCGCGCAGAGTCAACGACCTCGGCGCCCAGCGTGGTCTGACCCTTCGCTACGACAAGACGTCGGTAGCGCGCTGGGTGTCCAAGGGCATGGTGCCCCAAGGCGCCGCGCCCCATCTCATTGCTGCCGCTATCGGGAGCAAACTCGGCCGTCCCGTTCCGCTCCACGAGATCGGCCTCGCCGACGCCGATCCGGCCCCCGAGGTCGGGCTCGCGTTCCCGCGCGACATCGGCCAGGCCGTCCGCTCCGCGACCGAGTTGTACCGGCTTGATCTCGCGGGTCGGCGCGGCGGGGTGGGTATCTGGCAGAGCCTGGCCGGATCCTTCGCGGTCAGCGCCTACGCCACCCCTGCCTCCCGCTGGCTCATATCCCCGGCCGACACCTCGGTCGCGCGCGGGCCCGAGGACGCCTCGCCCGAGGACGCGGCCGCCGGTGCGGACGGCGGTACGGGCGGCAGCGGCGCCGCCGACGCCTTACCGCAGCGCGTCGGCCACAGCGACGTCACCAAGCTGCGCGAGGCCGCCGAGGACGCGCGCCGCTGGGACTCCAAGTACGGCGGCGGCGACTGGCGTTCCTCCATGGTCCCCGAATGCCTGCGGGTCGACGCGGCACCGCTGCTGCTCGGCTCGTACAGCGACGAGGTCGGCCGCTCCCTCTTCGGCGCCACCGCCGAACTGACCCGGCTCGCCGGCTGGATGGCCTTCGACACCGGCCAGCAGGAGGCCGCCCAGCGGTACTACATCCAGGCGCTGCGCCTCGCCCGCGCCGCCGCCGACGTCCCGCTCGGCGGGTACGTGCTGGCGTCGATGAGCCTCCAGGCCACCTACCGCGGCTTCGCCGACGAGGGCGTGGACCTCGCCCAGGCCGCCCTGGAGCGCAACCGGGGCCTGGCCACCGCCCGCACCATGAGTTTCTTCCGGCTGGTCGAGGCGCGTGCGCAGGCCAAGTCGGGGGACGGCCCGGCCTGCGGGGCGGCGCTGAAGTCCGCCGAGGGCTGGCTGGAGCGGTCCCGGGCGGGCGACTCCGACCCGTCCTGGCTCGACTTCTACAGCCACGAGCGGTTCGCGGCCGACGCCGCCGAGTGCTACCGCGACCTGCGGCTGCCGCGCCAGGTGCGGCGCTTCACCGAGCAGGCGCTGGCCCGGCCGACGGAGGAGTTCGTACGGTCCCACGGGCTGCGGCTCGTCGTCTCCGCCGTGGCCGAACTGGAGTCCGGCAACCTGGACGCGGCGTGCGCGGCGGGTGCCCGGGCGGTGGAGGTCGCCAACCGCATCTCCTCCGCGCGTACGACGGAATACGTACGCGATCTCATGCACCGGCTGGAGGCGTACCGCGACGAGCCGCGGGTGGCGGAGCTACGGGAGCGGGCGCGGCCGCTGCTGGTGACGCCCGCGTGACCCGGTTCGCGGCGTTTGAGGCTTTCGCGGCCCTGTTCTTGGCGTTCGTGGCGTTCGCGTGAGCACCGGGGAAAACCCGCGTGATCTTCACGCAGCCGTCCGGATCCGCCCGGATCCCAGGCGCCGCACGGGTTTCGGGCCGCTGTCAGTGGCGCAGGTCATGATAGGGATCGACGGTCGGGCGACCGGATGGCGGTTGTGGCGCGTGGGGAGGTGCATGGCGTGACGGCGGTGGACTGCGACGTGCTGGTGATCGGGGGCGGGATCGTCGGCCTGTCGACGGCGTATGCGATCACGCGCGCCGCGCCCGGCACCCGGGTGACCGTACTGGAGAAGGAGGCGGGCCCGGCCCGCCACCAGACCGGGCGGAACAGCGGAGTGATCCACAGCGGGATCTACTACCGGCCGGGATCGCTGAAGGCGCGGTTCGCGGTGCGCGGCGCGTCGGAGATGGTGAAGTTCTGCGCCGAGCACGGCATCCCCCACGAGGTGACGGGCAAGCTCATCGTCGCCACCGAGCGCTCCGAGCTGCCGCGGCTGCACGCCCTGGTCCAGCGCGGCCGGGAGAACGGGATCCCGGTGCGCGAGCTGGGCCCCGCCCAGATAGCGGAGTACGAGCCGTGGGTGCGCGGGCTCGCCGCGATCCACGTCGGGACGACGGGCGTGTGCGACTTCGGCGCGGTGGCGGCGCAGCTGGCCCGGCTCGCGCGGGACGCGGGCGCGTCCGTGCGGTACGGGGCGGGGGTGACCCGCATCGGGCGGCGCCCCACGGCGGTCGCGGTCCGCACGGCGGACGGCACGGTGCTGCGGGCGCGGGCCCTGGTCAACTGCGCGGGGCTCCAGTGCGACGCGATCGCCCGGCTCGCGGGCGACGACCCGGGCATGCGGATCGTGCCCTTCCGCGGTGAGTACTTCGAGCTGGCGCCGTCCCGCACCTCGCTGGTCAATGGCCTGGTCTACCCGGTGCCCGACCCGGCGTTCCCGTTCCTCGGCGTCCATCTGACCCGCGGCATCGACGGCGGCGTCCACATCGGCCCCAACGCGGTGCCCGCGCTCGCCCGCGAGGGCTACGCCTGGCGCACCGTCCGCCCGCGCGAGCTGGCCGGGACGCTGGCGTACCCGGGCTCCTGGCGGATAGCCCGCCGCCACTGGCGGTACGGGGCGGGCGAGCTGCGCCGGTCCCTGTCCAAGCGCGCCTTCACCGACGCCGTCCGCCGGCTGCTGCCGGATGTGACGCCCGACGACCTGATACCCGCCCCGGCCGGGGTGCGCGCCCAGGCGGTGCTGCCGGACGGCACGCTCGTGGACGACTTCCTGATCTCGCAGTCGCCCCGCGTCGTCCACGTCCTCAACGCCCCCTCCCCCGCCGCCACCGCCTCCCTCCCGATCGGCCGGGAGGTCGCGCGGCGCGTGCTGGAGACGCTGTGAGCGGCCGCGCGGCGGTCGGCGCCGGGTAGCCGGGGGCGGGGCCGCACCCCGTCACCTTCGGCCCCGGGCCCACGCCGCGGCGGACCGCCCAGAGGCCGTCCCGTAGGCCGCGTTCCATGGGCCCGCCCGGTGGGATCGCCCCCGCCCGTAGAATCGGAAGCACTGTGTCCGAGAACTCCACCGCCCCCGATTCCCGCGCGGAGCGCGACCGCACCGCCCCCGCCACGCCCGCTGCCCCGGTCGCACCCGCTGACCGCGACCGCGGGGAGCCGCGGTTCCCCGGCGGGCCCGTCGCCGATCCGGCCGGGTCGCACCATGAGCGCCGCATCCGGTCCTTCCGTCCCCGGCGCGGCCGGGTGACCGTCGGCCAGGGCGAGGCGCTGCGGCGCCTGTGGCCGCAGTGGGGGCTGGACATCGACGGGCTGCACCGCCTCGACCTCGGCAAGCTCTTCGGCGACCCGGACCTGCCCGTCGTCCTGGAGATCGGCTTCGGCATGGGCGAGGCCACCGCGCAGATGGCCGCCGCCGACCCCGGCACCGGCATCCTCGCCGTCGACGTCCACACCCCCGGCCAGGGCAATCTGCTCGCCCTCGCAGAGCGCGACGGACTGTCCAACGTCCGGGTGGCCAACGGCGACGCGATCATCCTGCTGCGCGAGATGCTGGCGCCCGCCGCCCTCGCCGGGCTGCGCGTCTACTTCCCGGACCCCTGGCCCAAGAAGCGCCACCACAAGCGGCGGCTGCTCCAGCCCGAGTTCGTCGAGCTGGCCGCCACCCGGCTGCGCCCCGGCGCGCTGCTGCACTGCGCGACCGACTGGGAGCCGTACGCGGAGCAGATGCTGGAGGTCCTGACCGCCAGCCCGTCCTTCGACAACACCCGGCCCGACGGCGGCTACGCCCCGCGCCCGGACTTCCGCCCGCTCACCAAGTTCGAGTCGCAGGGGCTGAACAAGGGGCATATCGTCCACGACCTGATCTTCCGTCGCAACGAGGCATAACGCCCCTGCGCACATGGGGATAATCACGCAGTCCGCCGCTCCCCCGTTCGTTAGGGTCGGTCGAGTGCATCAGTCCCCGTCCCCCCACCAGCCGCCCGATCCGCAGGTCACGCCGTACGACCAGCAGCCGTGGTTCGACGGCACGGCCGCATCGGGAGGCTGGCCGCACGCGCCGCACCCGGGGCATCCGGGACACGCGGGGCATCCGGCGGGGCCGTGGGGCAGGACGAGCCGGTTCAGCCGCCTCTGGGACAACAAGGCCCTGCGCGCCACCGCGCTCATCGGGCTGCTGTCGCTCTCCGGCCTGGTCATCCTGGCCCTCGTACGCGAGCAGACCGGCACCAAGGGCTTCCTGGTGGGGCTCGGCCTCGCCGTACTGCCCGTACCGCTGATCATCTCGGTGTTCCGCTGGCTCGACCGCGTCGACCCCAAACCCTGGCGGAACCTGATCTTCGCCTTCGCCTGGGGCGCGTGTGCCGCGACGCTCGTCGCGCTCATCGCGAACGGCTTCGCGACCGAATGGCTCATGACGACCATCGCGGACTCCTCCTCACCGGGCAGCAGCCGAGCCGACGCCGATGCCTGGGGGGCCACGCTCATCGCGCCGTTCGTGGAGGAGAGCGCCAAGGCGGCCGCCGTGCTGCTCCTCTTCGTGTTCCGACGACGCGACTTCAACGGCATCGTGGACGGCGTCGTCGTCGCCGGAATCACCGCCACCGGGTTCGCCTTCACCGAGAACATCCTCTATCTCGGCTCGGCGTTCGTCAGCGACCAGGAGTTCGGCTACTCGGGCATCCAGTCCACCACCGCCGCGACGTTCTTCATCCGCGGGGTGATGTCCCCCTTCGCGCATCCCCTGTTCACCTCCATGACCGGCGTCGGCTTCGGCCTGGCCGCCGCGGCCGCGAGCCACCAGCGCGTCCGCCGCGTCCTGCTGCCCATCGCGGCGCTGCTGGCCGCGATGGTCCTGCACGGCCTCTGGAACGGCTCGTCCACCCTCGGCGGCTACGGCTTCATCATCGTCTACGCCGCCTTCATGGTCCCCGTCTTCGGGCTGCTGACCTGGCTCACCATCTGGTCGCGCACGAGCGAGCTGCGCACCGTACGCGAGCAGCTCACCGCCTACCAGGCGGCCGGGTGGTTCACCCCGACCGAGCCGATCGCGCTGTCCTCGATGCGCGCCCGCGGCATCGCCCGCGACCTCGCCCGCCGCACCCAGGGCTCGGCGGCGGCCCGCACGGTCGGCGAGTACATCGCCTCCGCGACCTCCCTCGCCTTCCTGCGCCGCCGCGCGTACCGGGGCACGGCGGGCCCGGACTTCACCACGCGCGAGCGCGAACTGCTCGACGCCCTGTGGGAGCGCCGCGAGACCGCCCAACCGGCCCTGGCCCACGCGGCCCTCTCCCTCCCCCTCCCCTACCCGGGCCCACCCCAGGGCCCCCTCCCCCCGCCGTACTGGCCCTCCGGCGGCTACGGATACGGCTACGGCACCCCGGGCCCGGGTTACGGCTACGGCACCCCGGGCCCGGGTTACGGCTACGGCACCCCCAGCCAGGGCTACGGCTACGGCCCCCAGCCCCCGAGCGCCCAACGGACCCCGCACCCGACGTACGCCTTCCAACCGTCGTACGCCCCACAGCCGCCGCAGCTCCCGGCGGGCCCGCGGGGTCAGCTCTAACCCTCCGGGCGGACAACGCCAGGCATCACCGGGCCACGCCTCCCGAGATCATGCGCTTATATGACTAACGTATGGGTCGACCTTGGTTGATGGATCTTGGGGGACCCATGTGGGACATAGCGCTCGGCGAGGAACGCAAGCGGACGCTGATACAGGGCAAGTACGGCGGTAACTCCCAAAAGGGGATCGCCCACTCCAACTCGTCGGCGAACGTTTTGCTGTTCAGCAACCCCAAGCGTGGCCACAAAGTCGGCTACTTCGACGGCTGGGGCACAGACGGCTGCTACCACTACACCGGCGAGGGCCAGAAGGGCGACCAGCGAATGGCCCAGGGGAACCTGGCCGTTCTTCAGCACGTCCAGGATGGGCGCGCGCTGCGCCTGTTCGAGGCAGCATCCAGGGGCGTCTACACGTACCTCGGGGAGTTCACCCTCGCAGACCCTCCCTGGTACTACCGGGACACGCTCGACGCGAAGGACGAGCTGCGCAGCGTGATCATGTTCCGTCTCAAGCCGATCGGACAGGCGGCCGACCTCGGCGAGGATCTCTCGTTCACACCGCACGATCAAGACGTGATCGAAGACGTCGAAGTCGAGCAACACCAGACGGAGCGCACAACCGTCAGCTCGAAGAACAAGCAACACGAAGCTGAGCGGCGTGAGGCGCCCTTGGTCACGAAGTATCGCGACTACCTGGAAGCGCAAGGCCACACCGTCAAGCGCAAGAAGATCATCCCGGCGGGTGAGGTAAGGGCCCTCTACACCGATCTGTACGACGTCACCGACGACGCTCTCATCGAGGCCAAGGGCACGGTGGCCCGCGAAGCCGTGCGGATGGCCATAGGACAGCTGTATGACTATCGGCGCTACATCTCACCCCAGCCATCGCTTGCCGTCTTGCTGCCCACACGCCCCCGACAAGATCTAATTGACCTGTGCAACATGTCGGGCGCAGCGGTGATCTGGCCCGTGGGCGAGGTCTTCGAGAGCAGCGCCGCAGATCACCTGCACTGATGCTCGTCTGCCTGAAGTCGAGCAATTCACGCGCAGTGTCAGTGCCACTTGGTACAACATCCATGCCACAAAGCGACGAGGGGATGTTGCGATGGTCGAGCACCTTGCGGGCCAGGCCACACCAGTACCTGGCTTGTACGAGCGGCTGATCACCTCTCGCATCGAGGACCAGCTGAAGGCCCTAGACGCCGCAGGGTGGAAGACCATCCAGCAGAAGGTCGGCGAGCACTCATCCCCTCACGTGCTCGCACGCCACGTAGCCGACACGGTGCGGCAGATCTTCACCAACCTGTCCCCTGATGAGCAGGTCATCGCGGCCAACCACGTACTTGATTCGATCAGCACGCTCGACGGGGCCAAGGAGTGGGTGGACCTGATCGCGGACGGGCCTCGGCAGCTGATCGCCGTCGCGGAGCAGGAGGCGCCGGGCGTCTACTCCGTGCGCCCGGCGACGCCGCTCTCCGAGACGGCGCTCATCACCAACTCCCCCGAGGATCCGAACCTGGGGTTCGAGCTGCGAGCCGAGTTGGCCACCGCGGACCGGGTGGACCTGCTCTGTGCGTTCGTGAAGTGGCACGGCCTGCGCGTCCTGGAGGAGTCGCTGAAGGCGGCCCGAGATCGTGGGGTGCCGATCCGCGTCATCACAACCACCTACATCGGAGCCACCGAGCGGACCGCCCTGGATCGGCTCGTCAGGGAGTTCAACGCCGAGGTCAAGGTCAACTACGAGCTACGATCCACCCGGCTGCACGCCAAGGCCTGGCTGTTTCGGCGGAACAGCGGCTACGACACCGCGTACGTGGGGAGTTCGAACCTCTCCAGGACCGCACTGCTCGACGGCTTGGAGTGGAACGTCCGCCTCTCATCGGTAGCGACGCCGCCGGTGTTGAAGAAGTTCGAGGCCACCTTCGACTCGTACTGGAGCGAGCCCTCCTTCGAGACGTACGACCCCGACAGCGACGGCACTCGACTCGAAGAAGCGCTCACCCGGGCTAGCGGAAAGCAACGGACCGGCACCCACGCCATCAGCCTGTCCGGCCTCGTGGTACGCCCATACCCGCATCAGCAAGACATGCTCGAACGGCTCGACATCGAGCGGGACATCCACGATCGGCACCGGAACTTGCTCGTCGCGGCCACGGGTACCGGCAAGACCGTCATGGCCGCGCTCGACTACAAGGCGCTGAAGAGGAAGCACCAGGGGCGCCCGCTCAATCTCCTCTTCGTCGCACACCGCCAAGAGATCCTGAAACAGTCGCTACGGGCCTATCAAGAGGTGCTCGATGATGCGAACTTCGGGGAGCTCCTTGTCGGTGGGGACAAGCCACACGACTGGACGCATGTCTTTGCTAGCGTCCAGTCCCTCAATGCTCGCTCGCTGGAACAACTCGCTCCCGACCACTTCGACGTCGTCGTCATCGATGAGTTCCACCACGGCGTTTCACCGACCTACCGACGCATCATCGATCACTTCGAGCCGCTGGAGCTTCTGGGCCTGACGGCCACCCCAGAGCGCATGGACGGCCGGAACGTCCAAGACGAGTTCTTCGACGGCCATATCGCCGCCGAGATGCGCCTGTGGGAGGCGCTGGAGAATGACCTGCTCAGCCCCTTCCACTACTTCGGCATTGCCGACAGCACTGACCTCGAAGGACTCACCTGGAAGCAGGGTTCGTACGACACGGGCGAGCTGGGCCAGCTCTTCACGGGAAACCATGCGCGCGCTCGTCTCATCGTGAAGGCCGTGCAGGAAAAGGTGACGGATCCCGGCGCCATGCGGGCGCTGGGCTTCTGCGTCACCGTTTCGCACGCTCACTTCATGGCCGACTTCTTCCGCCAGGCTGGCATCAGCGCCCAGGCCCTCGATGGATCCACCCCCACTGCGGAGCGTACCCAGGCCCTGAATGACCTCCGTAACGGCACGCTACAGGTCCTGTTCTCGGTCGACCTCTTCAACGAAGGGCTCGACATCCCCGACGTGGACACCCTGCTCCTGCTGCGCCCGACCGCCAGTGCCACGGTGTTTCTCCAGCAGCTGGGCCGGGGCCTGCGACGCACGCCCGACAAGGCAGTGCTCACCGTCCTCGACTTCATCGGCCAGCACCGCAAGGAGTTCCGCTTCGAGGAGCAGTTCCGTGCGCTGACAAGCTTCACCCGCAACCGGCTCACGGAACACATCGAGCGCGACTTCCCGCAACTGCCCTCGGGTTGCGAAATCATCCTCGACCGCAAGTCCAAGCAGCGGATCCTGGAAAACATCAAGAGCCAGATCAACGTCAACGTTCGGCAGCTGACGCAAGAGGTGGCGGCATACGCCGAACCACGGCTCGATGCCTATCTCCGCGAGAGTCGCCGCGAGCTCAAGGAGCTGTATCGCAGCAACAACTCATGGACGCGTCTCTTGAGGCGAGCCCGCCTCCTTCCCGAGGAGCACCCCGAGGACGAAGAAGCGCTCCTCAAGCGCGTCTCAGCATTCCTCCATGTCGACGATCCACAACGCGTCCATGCCTACCAACGGATGCTCGCCGGTGACGCCCCGCCGTACGCCTCGCTCGATGCACCGGGGCAGGCGTACGCACGGATGCTCTTCTTCTCCCTGTGGCCACTGGGCGGAGGATTCGCCAGCTATGCCGAGGGCTTCGCGTCGTTGCGCCAGCAGAGCGCCTTCCGCAGCGAGCTGAGCCAAGTCCTCGCGTACAACCTGGAGCACACCGACCACTACCCGATCCCGCTCCTGGGCGAGCACGATGGCATCCCGCTAGCCGTCCACGCCTCCTACAGCCGCGAGGAAATCCTGCCCGCCCTCGGCCAGGCGGATGTGGGCGGCTTCATGCCGGGCAACTTCCGCGAAGGCGTGAAGTGGTGCGAAGGGCTTCGGACCGATGCGCTCTTGATCACCCTTGAGAAAGACGACAAGGACTTCTCGCCGCAGACCCGATACAAGGACTATGCGATGAGCCCAGATCGCTTCCACTGGGAATCGCAGAACCAGACGTCAGAAACCTCGCCCACCGGCCAGCGCTATCAGCACCATCGGGAGCGCGGCACCCATGTGCTGCTCTTCGTGCGGCGTTACAAGAAGACCGACATCGGCGGGCCTCAGCCATGGATGCTGCTCGGCCCCGCGACGTACGAATCCCACGAAGGCAGCAAGCCCATGGGCATCGTCTGGCGGCTCCAGCATCAACTGCCTGCCGACGTCTGGACGTACTCGGCCATCGCAGCGGGGTAGCCGCCGCTCAGCCGACCGCGCCGAGCTCCGATTCGAAGTGCATCTGGGCTCGGTCCAAGGCTGTGTCGGGGTCCCGCCCATGGGCTCGGAACCAGTGGAGCAGATCGGCGATCACAGCAATGGCCGCCTCCTCCGCCACGGCGTGGCTCAGCGTCGATGTGGGGCTCGCCCGAAGGAGTGGCTGACCGTAGAGGGTCAGCAAGGCCTCGGCGCGGTGAACCTGAGGTCGGTCAACGTGGGTGTCGTCCCGCCTGAGCTCGGTGGCGATCTCGCACCAGGTGGTCTTGCCTCGCTCGGTCGGGATCACTCCCCAACGGTCGGTCACGGCAGCGACCAGGGCCAGCCCCCGACCCGACTCGGCCGTGGTGGTCGCACTCAGCAGGGTGGGCAATGCACGGCAGTCTGGATCGCTGACTGCAATGCGCAGGTATGTGCCGTTCATGTCGACGGCCATCGTGGTCGGCGTCCCGACACCGACGTGAGTGATGACGTTGGCGACGAGTTCGCTGACGCAGATCTGCGCTGGCTCCACGACATCAGATAGGCCCCAAAGGGTCAGATGCGTCCGCATGAGGCGCCTCAGTGCGGCCACTTCACCCGGTTCCGCCAGGAAGGGAAGGTCCCACGCCTTCCTCTGCATGCACTGCTCGACAACCACGCGCTTCAACCCCTTGCCGGTGCGCCACACCAGGCGATGACCGATCGCAATCACCTTGTGTCTCTTGGTTACTTCGCATGAGAGCATGGCACCGCATATCCCGACATGCAATGTGCATATAGCGATTCGCCCGATTGAGTGACTGACACCTCCCCGAACACAGACAAGACTGAATGAACATCACTAGATGAGGAGTTCACCGTGCCCGGATCACCCACCGCACGACGTCGTCGCTTGGCGATCGAGCTCAAGAAGCTCCGTGAGGAGCACCAGCTCACCTGCGGTCAGGTAGGCGAAGAGTTGGACTGGAGCGGTTCGAAGGTCAACCGTCTGGAGACCGGCCAGGGTCGCGTACAGCCATCGGACGTCGATGCGATCTGCCGCTTCTACGGAACGTCCGACGATCTACGCGACCTCCTCAAGGAGCTGGCCAAGCAGTCCAAGATGCGGGGGTGGTGGCATGCGTATGGCAGCGCGGTGCCGTCGTGGTTCTCGGTCTACGTCGGGCTGGAGCAAGCAGCCTCGGGGCTACGGACCTATGAGTGCGAGTTCGTACCTGGCCTGCTTCAGACCGCCGACTACGCCCGCGAGCTCCATCTTGCCGCGCCTGACCAGGACCCCGACGATGCTGAGCGCATGATCAAGGTTCGGATGGAGCGGCAGGCACTCCTGACGGGCACGGCGCCTCTCAACTTGTGGGCGATTGTGCACGAGAGCGTGCTCCGGCACACCATCGGCAACGCCAAGATCATGCGTGCCCAGCTTGAACACCTGCTGGAGATGGCCCACTTGAAGAACGTCACGCTCCAGGTGCTGCCGTTCGACGCTGGCAGCTACCCCGCCGTCGGCGCATTCACGATGTTGGAGTTCCCGGCTCAGGAGGACCCCGACGTGGTGTACCGCGATGGCCTCACCGACTCGGTGTATCTGGAGCGTCCGGAAGACATCGCCCTCTACGCGAAAGCGTTTGACAATCTACGTGCTCTGTCCTTGAGTCCTCAGCGGTCGAGTGCCCTGATCAGACAGCGATACAAGGACGGTGCTGATGACTGACATAACACCTCTCCAGTGGCAGAGGAGCAGCTACAGCAATGGGACCGGGGGCAACTGCGTCGAGACTGCCAGCCTGGCGAGCAATGCGACCGCCGTGCGGGACTCGAAGCGTCCGGAGGGGCCCGTGCTCGGGTTCTCGCGGGGCGCGTGGGGCGACTTCGTCGCGGCCGTGCGGCGGGATGAGCTGGGCTGAGGTCTCGGAGAGGCCCTGAGAGCGGGAGGTAGCGGGATGGCTGGAGTACCGGCGGGCGTTGTGGCCGTGGGTGGGTTGGTCGGGGGGTACGGGGTGGCCCGGTGGACCAAGAAGCGGCCGCTCGGTGGGGTGGCGTTGGCGGCGGCCGGGGCCTTGGCCGCCAAGGGGTGGCGGGAGAAGGCGGGGAACGGGACGGCGGCCGTGCTCAGCGGGGCGTACGTGGCCGCGTTCGCCGGGTCGCATCCGCTGGCGAAGAAGATCGGCGCCTGGCCGTCCGTTTTCGCCGTGGCGGGCGGGGTCGGGCTCGCCTCGTGGGTGCTCGCCGACCGGCAGCAGGGCTGACCCGCCAGCCCCGGCCGGTTGCGGTGGGTTTGGGCCGTCCGCACTCCGGGCGACGGTGTGCGGACGGCACGGACTCACCGCAAACCCAGGGGCCGTCGGCACGTGGCGGCGAGCTCGCGTCGTGGTGCTTGCCCATCGGCGGGCGGCAGGACAGGCGTTGAGGCCGACGCAAGACAGTGACACGCCGACGACGCAGCGTGTCACTGTCTGGTTCGCGCCTCAACCGTCGAAGGCCGGACGACGAGGCCGCGACCAGGCCCGCCCGCCGATGGTGGGGGTCAGGCCGAGGCTGAGGTGAGGAGGTTCAGCTCGGGCTCGGTGAGGTGGAGGTCGGCCGAGGCCAGCAGGGACGGGAGCTGGGCCGGGACGCGGGCGCTGGCTACGGGGGCGACGACGGTCGGCTGGGCGGCGAGCCAGGCCAGGGCGACGGTGGCGTGGTCGGCGTCGTGGTTGGCGGCCACGTCGTCGAGGGCGGCGAGGACCTTCTGGCCGCGCTCCGTCTCCAGGTGCTTTGCGGCGCCCGTGGAGCGGGCGCTGTCGACCGTGGTGCCGGGGCGGTACTTGCCGGTGAGGAAGCCGGACGCGAGGGCGTAGTACGGGAGCGTCGCCAGGCCGTGGCGGGCTGCGACATCGGCCAGGTCGCCTTCGAAGGTGTCGCGGGAGACCAGGTTGTAGTGGGGCTGGAGGGCGACGTAGCGGGCCAGGTTCTCCTGCGCGGAGAAGGCGAGGGAGGCGTCGAGGCGCTCGGCGGAGATGTTGGAGGCGGCGATCTCGCGGATCTTGCCCGCCTTCACCAGCTCGTCGAGGGTGGAGATGATCTCCTCGACCGGCACCGACGGGTCGTCGAAGTGGGTGTAGTAGAGGTCGACGTAGTCGGTGCCCAGGCGCTGGAGGGATTCGTCCAGGCCGGACTTGATGGCGGAGGAGGAGAGTCCGCGGGGCTCCGGGTGGCCCGCGCCGACCTTGGTGGCGAGGACGATGTCGTCGCGGTTGCCGCGGGAGGCGAACCACTTGCCGAGGACGGTCTCGGACTCGCCGCCCTTGTTGCCGGGTGCCCAGGCGGAATAGACGTCGGCGGTGTCGATGAAGTTGCCGCCCGCCGCCACGTACGCGTCGAGCACCTCGAAGGACTCGGCCTCGTCGGCCGTCCAGCCGAAGACGTTGCCGCCAAGGGAGAGCGGGAAGACGGACAGCTTGCCGATGTTCTTTCGGGTCTCAGTCATATGTTTTGACAACGTGGCAGGCGGAGGGGGTTATTCCGTCAGAGCCCGGCGGAACCCGCGGGAAACGAACCGGCGGCCCTGGCGTCAAGGGGGGAGAGAGCGCCAGAGCCGCCGGAGCGAGGGGCCGCCGGGAGCGGCGGCCGGATCAGGGGGTCACGGGTTCAGCCCGTGGTCGCGCAGCCAGGGCATCGGGTCGATCGGGGAGCCGCCGCCCGGCCGGACCTCCAGGTGGAGGTGGGGGCCGGTGACGTTGCCGGTGGCTCCGACGCGGCCGATGGTCTCGCCCGAGGACACCTTGCCCGAGGTTACGACCATGGACGAGAGGTGGCAGTACCAGATCTCGGTGCCGTCGTTGAGCTTGAGCACGATGCGGTAGCCGTACGAACCGGCCCAGCCCGCCTGGGTGATGGTGCCGCCGCTCAGCGCCTTGACCGGAGTGCCGGTCGGGGCGGCGAAGTCCTGGCCGGTGTGGTCGGCGGACCACAGGTCGCCGGCCTGGCCGAAGCCCGCGGTCAGGGTGTACGAGGCGACGGGGAGGACGAACCCGCTGGTGGCGGCCTTGGCGGCGCGCTCGGCGGCGGCCTTGGCCGCGGCTTGCTTCTTCTCGGCCTCCGCCTCGGCCTTCGCCTTCGCCTCGGCGGCCTTCTTCTTGGCCGCGGCCTCGGCCTTCTTCTGGTCCGCCAGGTCGCGGGCCTTCGCGGCGGCCTTGGCCGCGTCGTCGGCGGCGGCCTTGGCGGCGGCCCTGGACGCCGCCTCGCGTCTGTCGTCGTCCGCCGCGGTCTGCTGGCCCTCGGCCTGCCGCAGGATGCGGGTGCGCAGCGCCTCGCCGGAGTCGGTGGCGCTGGTGGTGAGGGTGGCCGCGGCGGGCTGCGAGGAGTCCTGGTCGTCCCCCATCAGGGAGCCGATGCCGGGCAGGTCCTTGGCGGCGGGCAGCTGGGCCTGGACCTTGTCGGCGACGTGGGCGAGGTCCGGCATGGAGATCGGGACCGCCGGACGGTCCTTGGCGCTCGCCATGCCGCCCGCGCCGACCGCCGCGATGACGCCGACGCCGAGGACGGCGCCGCTGCGGGCCATGGTCCCGCCGCGCTGCTTGCCGACGCGGTGCCTGCCGCGGAGCGGGGCGATGGACTCCTCGGTGGGGTTCCATTCGTCCCAGACGGTTTCCTTGGCACCGGACGGCTCATCCGGTTCGGCGCCGAGGCCGACCGCGGGCCGGGCGCCGGCGTCGAAGCCGACCCCGTACGCGGTCGCGGTGCCGATGCCGGTGCTCGATGAGCGATACGGGGCTTCGTCCAGTACGGACCTGTTGGACGCCACCGGGGCGCACTCCTTTCCTTCCCTCTCGCCGACCGGGTTAGCTGACGGGTTCGGAGCAGGAAGGTCTCCTACGGGTCAGGTTCGACCCGATTCACCCCAAGATGGTGGTTCCCCGGCTCCCTCGGTGCCGCGGATGTCGCGCCACGTACGGGATTAGGCGACGGCGCACGGTGCCGCCACTGCGACGACTGTGTCGACCGCGCTGCGTTATCGAACGTTAATAGAGAGCGCGACATGATTCCAAGCTCTTCTGAAGAATCCGCGCAGCTTTGGCATGAACTTAGTAACCAAGGAAGGACAGATGGGGACGTTTCCCCTCGCTTGAAAAGGGTTGGTAAAAACCTCCCAGGAGCTGATCGTGCGTCAATCGTTATGCGTGGCCGTCACGGTCGACTACGGTCCGTGTCCGGAGCGGGGGGCGTGGTTCCGTTCGGTCCTGGCGGGCGATGGACCGCGAGCAGCGCCATGTCGTCCGAACCCTCCCCGCCCGTATGCAGGGCGATGTCCGCCACCAGCGCGTCGAGCAGCGCGCCAGGACCGGTGAAGCGGCGGCCGCGCAGCCGTTCCTCCGGGACGTAGAACGTGCCGTGCCGGTCGCGCGCCTCGGTCACCCCGTCCGTGAACAGCAGCAGGGTCGCGTCCTCGGGAAACCGCAGCTCCGTCACCCGGTCGGGCCACGCACCCAGTTCGCCCATCCCCAGCGGCAGCGCGGCCGCCGCGGGTTCCAGGGGCCGTACGCCGCCGTCGCCCGGCAGCAGCAGTGGCGGGGGATGACCGCGGTTGATGAGGCGGAGGGTGGAGTCGCCGCGCGGGATCTCGCCGAGGACGGCGGTGGTGAACCCCTCGAACGCCTCCAGCTCGGCCCGCCGCGCGCCCTCCCGTCGCAGCGCCCGCTCCAGCCGCCCCGCGAGCCCCTCCAGCGTCGACTCCTGCTCCGCCGCCTCCCGGAACGCGCCGATGAGGACCGCGACGACCTCCACGGCCTGGAGCCCCTTGCCGCGGACGTCCCCGACGAGCAGCCGCACGCCGTGCGGGGTGTCCTGCACCGCGTACAGGTCGCCGCCGATCGCCGCGTACCGATCGGCCGCCACGTAGCGCGCCGCGACGTCCAGTCCGGCGATGCGGGCGGGCGGTACGGGCAGCACGGCCCGCTGCGCCGCCTCCGCGATGCCGCGCGCCGAGGCCAGCCGCCGGTCGCTGCGGCGGACGACGCGGTTGATCACGAGCGCGAGGAGGGCGACGGTGGCCACCGTGGCGATCTCGGTCGCGGCCTGCGTCGGGTCCTTCACCCCGTGCAGCTCCGCCAGCAGGCATACGGCGATGAGGGCGAGGACGGTCGTGACGATGGTCGGCCGCAGCGGGAAGAGGGAGGCGGCGACCAGCGGGGCCGCGGCGAAGAAGGGGGAGGCGGTGTACGGGGCCGGGGCGGCGAGGTCGAAGGCGACGCCGCCGAGCAGCAGGACGGCGGGGGTCCAGCGGGCCAGCCGGCGCCCCGACGAGACCTGGGCGGCCTCCTCGGCCGTGAAGAGCCTGGCGCCCGCTCCCGGGGGCTCGGCGGCGGGCGTACGGGCGGGCGCGCGGACGCCCGTACGCGCCCTGCTCCCTCGCACCCGCGCCACCGGCCTGTCTCGCTTTCCCTGGTTCGTGACCCCGTTCGTGACCCCGCCCTCAGGCTTCCGGCTGCGGGGGCGGGGTGCGAGCCGGTGGCGGCCATGTGGGTGCGTCAGTGTGCGTCAAGATGCATCAGCGCGTGCGTCAAGGTGCGTCAAGGTGCGTCCGAAAACGCCGAGCGGCCCCGGATGGCAGGCATCCGGGGCCGCAGGGTGAGCCGGTGGCGTTCGCCGGGGCTCGGTGGGCGTCAGCCGCGGCCGTAGCCACCGCCGTTGCCGAGGGCGACGTTGCTGCAGCTGCCGCCCGCGTTGATGTCACCCGAGCTGGCGAGGCCGCCGATGTTGGTGATGAGGCCGGTAGCCGTGCCGCAGTTGTTTTCCTGGTAGGCCGAGGTGCCGTAGGTGTAGTTGACGCAGTTGGGGCTGATGCCGATGTCACCCGTGGTGGCGCCCACAGCCGTGTTGACGATCGGGGCGGTGGCCGTTTCACAGTTGTTGACCTGGATCGTCCCGAAGGGGTCGAAGCCCCCGCCGCCGTGGTGGGCGGCGGACGCCGCACCCGCACTCCCCAGGACCAGAGTGCCTGCCGCCACGGTCAGGACAGCAAGCTTCTTTCCGATGTTCACGAGATTTCCTCCAGAAGAGCCGAATCCGCGGAAAACCACACATTGCGATTCAACGAAAGGAAATCCGCGACATCGGGGAGGCGCGCACGTACTTCACCCGATGGGCCCACTGTCGGATCATTCCGAAGTCGGTGTTCTCAGGGATCGACACGGCCCTCAGAGGTCGACGCCGAGGGCGCGGGCGTGGCGGTCGGCCGCCAGCTCCGCCGAGACCTCGTCGAGGTACACCTCGCACACCAGTCGCCCGTCCCGGGTCAGGTTGTGCTCCAGCTCCCACAGCACGATCTCGTCCCCGCCCGCGAGCAGGAAGGCGTGCTCGTAGAAGCGGCACCAGGTGGCGTCGGGGCCGCCGGAGCGGCGGCGCGGCTTGGGGGCGAGGGCGATGTCATGGGCGAACGCGGTCGCCAGCAGCCGCTCGGTCTCCTCCCCCGGCCGGTCCGGGTTCTCCGCGCGGCGCAGGACGCGGCGGGCGTGGTCGGCCGAGTCGTCGGCCACGTACGCCCGCTGGACGCCCGGGGGCTCGGCGGCCCGGAACAGCTGGTCCGGCAGCCACAGCGGTAACCCGTCCAGCTCTTCCCAGCGGGAGCCGCCGATGCACCGGTGGACGCGGCGCTCGGCGAGCGCCAGGGCGTCCTCGTCCGCGTACAGCTCGAACAGCGGGTGGTCGTCCGGGCCGGTGTTGTGCTCCAACTCCCACAGCAGCAGGCTGCTGCCGTCGGGCAGCAGGAAGACATGCCGGTACGTCGTGTAGCCACGCGGACCTGACGGCTCATTGCACTGCCGGCAGGAACGCAGCTCGGACTGGTGCATCAGGGCGCTCCGCGCCCGGCTCAGCACCGCCTCACCGATCTCGAAGCCGTTCTGCGCACGGGCCAGCAGCCCGTCCATCAGCTCGGCGGGGGTTCCCCCCGCTCCTGAGTGCCCCACGTCTCTCCTCCCGCCCCCGGGTGACTCCCTCGCACACTTAGCGTAGCGACGTGAACACGCGCCGCGCCCGTGGTTCCGCGAAGCAGCCGGTCGGACTTGCGCCTCACTCACTCCTGCGTCGTGGAGCCAGGATGTATCACTTGTTCGACAGGTCGAACAACTCGGAATGTCATATTCCGGAAACCTGGCCGCCACCGGCACGGCATCGGACCGGCACCGGGCCGATCACCGGACCGACCATGAGGCAGGTATCGCTTTTCAGGATTTTCAGGGAGGCGATATGCCAGACGAGTGAATCGAAGTCCCGGCCCAATGCCTTTCCTGAATGCCTTCGTTGAGTCCAGCGTCCGTGAATCCGCGGAATAACCACACGGAGGATTAAGTGAACATCGGCAAGAAGGCAGCCTTCCTGACCGCAGCGGCCGGCGCTCTCGTCATCGTCGGCGCCGGCGCCGCGAGTGCCCACGCCTACGGCGGGGTCTACCAGGGCAACGACTGCGAAACCGCCACCGGCGCCATCATCACCGGCGCCGTGACCGCGCCGTCGGGTGACCTCAACGTCGGCGCCGACTGCGTCAACTTCACCAACTCCGGTGCTACGGCCTACCAGGGCAACGACTGCAGCACCGCCACCGGCCCGATCACCACGGCGCCCGCCCTGGCGCCCACCGGCGACATCAACCTCGGCGCCCACTGCACCAACATCGCGGTCACCCCGTGACGTTGCCGCGGCACTGAACACCTCACGGTGTTCCCGTAGAAACGGCGGCCCTGGAAGCACTCTTCCAGGGCCGCCGCCGCGTGAATGCCGCAATGGCCGCCGCCCCAACGATGTGTTTACTGCGCCATTCGGGTACGGCGACGGCGTTCCGGGGAGCCTCGGCTGGTCGGTGTCGTTCATCGGGTGTTCGCTGATATCGGGGAAAAATCACTTGGAGGCTCTTAGATGCACATGGGAAAAAGGACGGCGCTTCTCGTAGCGACGATGGGCGCACTGGTCATCGGCGGCGCGGGCGCCGCCGACGCCGCCGAGAGCGGCACCGGGCCGTCGACCCTCCCGCTGGGCGGAGGAGTGCAGCAGAACCGTTGTGACTCCAACTCCCTCATCGGCACCATCGAGATCACCGGCGGCGGTGAGGACATCACCAACGAGACCAATTGCGTCAACTACAGCGAGTCCGGGGTCTCGGAGCAGAAGAACCGCTGTCGGACGAATTCCGTGGTCGGGCCCGTCACGATCGCCCTGACGCCCGGTTCCGAGGTCACCAACAGGACCAACTGCATCAACGTCAGCGAGTCGGGCGAGGTGACGAAGCAGTCCAACGACTGCCGTTCGACCTCCGTGCTCGGCCCCATCACGATCGGCCCCGGTACCGAGGTCACCAACGAGACCAACTGCCTCAACATGGCCGGGAGCGGAGAGGGCCAGGGCAGCGGAACGCCGCAGTAGTCGACGGCTGATTTCTCGTCCTCGATCTCGTCGGCCACCTCGGGGCGGGATGAGAAACTCTCTCCCGGACATTCGCGCGACCCCCGGAACATTTTCACGGGGGTCGCGCATTTTTATACGGCGACAAGAGGTGAAGATATCCAAACTGCGGCGGACGGGTGAAGCTCTCCGCGATACCGGATCCTCTGCTCTTCGCCTTCGTTGATTGGGTGTCTGCGGAATATCGCGGAGAATCACCTACGGAGGCACCAAGCAATGAAGATCGGCAAGAAGGCAGCTCTCATGACGGCCGCGGCCGGGGCCATGGTCATCGGCACCGCGGGTGGCGCGAGCGCCTACGGCCTCGGCGGCCTGACCGGCGGCGGCAGCGGCGTCGCTCAGGCGAACTCGTGTGACACCGCGACCAGCGCCATCATCACCGGCGCCGTGACCTCCCCCTCGGGAGCGCTGGATGTCGCCGCCGACTGTGTCAACTTCACCAACGGCGGTGCGGCCTACCAGGGCAACGACTGCGACACCGCCACCGGCCCGATCACCACCGCCGCCGCGCTGGCTCCGACCGACGAGATCGACCTGGCCCCGCACTGCACCAACATCGCGCTCTCCGACCCGCCGCCGGTCGTCGTCAAGACGGTGGAGAAGAAGGAAAAGGCCCAGAAGTCCGTGAAGAAGGAAAAGAAGGCCAAGAAGAAGCACGCCAAGAAGAAGGCGCACAGCCACCACTGAGTTTCAGCGCACCGACGCGGCCCTGGAAGCGGAATTCGCTTCCAGGGCCGCGACCGCGTGCGGGGCAGGTCATCCGGAACAGCCCGCGAGCGCCGGGACGCAGTTGTTGGGGTTGTTGCCGAACACATACGTCGACAACAGCGACACCGAACCGCCGTCGGAAAAGATGCCGCCGCCCTGGCCGCCATTGGCCGTATTGCCGATGATGTTGGTACCGGTGATTTCCGTACTGCCGGCGTGACTGAAGACTCCGCCGCCATTCAGGGTGGCGACGTTTCCGGACACCACGGTGGACTGCAATTTCAGCGCGCTGCCGAAGTTCGCGATACCGGCGCCGTCGCTCCCTGCCGTATTTCCGATGATGCGTCCGCCGTTGAAGGTCATATTTCCGATGGACGTCCAGATACCGCCGCCCTCGAAATTGTTGGTGTGGTTGGTGTCGAGCGTCACGGCGCTCAGGGTGGTTTTCCCGAAGTTCGCGATGGCGCCGCCGGTGCTGTCGCCGGTGTTGTTCGAGAACGTGCCGCTGTTGACGTTCAGCGTGGCCCCCGTACCGACGTGCACGCCGCCGCCGTCGTTGGCGGTGTTGCCCGAGAAGGTGCTCAGGGAGAACGTGGCCGTGGCGCCCGGGGCGACCTGGACGCCGCCGCCGATGCCGCTCGCGGTGTTCGCGTTGACCGCGCTCTGCTGGAGGGTCAGGGAGCCCGCGTCGAGGATTCCGCCCCCGTCCACCGCCCTGCCGCCCGAGAGGGTCACCCCGCTGACGGTGAGCCGGCCGCCCGGTGCGACCTCCGCGATGCGGAAGTCCGGGGCCGAGGCGCTGCGTACGATGGTCGCTCCGGTGCCGGTGATGGTCACGTTCCCGGTGATGATCGGGAGCCCGTCCGGGCCGTTGGTACCCGTCGCCGCCACCGAGGTGAGGGTGTACACGCACCCGGTGGCCAGCTGGACCGTACCGCCCGAGGCCGCCACCTGGCCCACCGCGGTGACCAGGGCGGCCGCGTTCCCGCAGGGCACCGTGGCTTGGGGCGCGTCGCCGCCGCCCGCCCTGGTGCGCCCTCCCTCGGCCGACGCCGGCGCGGAAGCACCCCACGTCAAGAGCGCCAGCACCATGACGGGGAGGGTTCCGCGGATGGTAGTCACGAGTCGCACGAGGGTCTCCTTACGCGTTTCCTGGGGAGCTCCCTTGGGAGCAGCAGGCTTCAGCCTGTGCGGCGAGGAGATGTTCGGCATCCGCTCGGGCGCCGACCGTGTGACCGCCGATCGGCCGCGCACAGGGCGGTCCCGTCCCCCTGGAAAACGACGAAACCGCAGGTCAGCGATGCTGCCTGCGGTTTCTTGCGTGGGTCATCAGGGGCTCGAACCCTGAACCAATGGATTAAAAGTCCACTGCTCTGCCAATTGAGCTAATGACCCGCACCCCCGCAGCATAGCCCGGCCACGGGGTCCGCCCCGAGACAATATCCCCCCGGGTCGAAAGGCCGTGCAACCGCGGGGGGTTGCACGGCCCTCAGCGGCGTCGGTCAGCCGTTGCGCTTCCAGCGCGGCTTGTCGGCGCGGCGGTCGTGGGAGCGGCCGCCGGTGTTGCCGCCGCGGTGGTCGTCACGGCGCGCCGGACGGTCGTCGCGGCGGTCGCGGTTGAAGGGGCGGTCCCCGCCGCGGTGGTTGTGGTCGCGGCGCTCGAAGGAGCGGCCGCCACGGTCACCGTCACGGCGGTCGCGGTTGAAGCCACCGCGGTCGTCGCGGCGCTCGAACGAACGGCCACCGCGGTCGTTGTCCCGACGGTCCCGGTTGAAGCCACCCCGGTCATCCCGGCGGTCCCGGCCACCCGACGGACGGTCGTCACGGCGGTCCCGGTTGAACCCACCGCGGTCATCGCGGCGCTCGAACGAACGGCCACCGCGGTCGTTGTCCCGACGGTCCCGGTTGAAGCCACCCCGGTCGTCCCGGCGGTCCCGGCCACCCGACGGACGGTCGTCACGACGGTCCCGGTTGAAGCCACCACGGTCGTCACGGCGCTCGAACGAACGGCCACCGCGGTCATTGTCCCGACGGTCGCGGCGCTCGAAGTTGCCCCGCTCGTCCCGGCGGTCACCGGCCGGGGCCGCGGGCTCGGCCGCGCGCTGCGCGGGCACGAACGGAACGGCGCCCTCGGCGGTCTCGCCCGCCGTCGCACCGGCCGCCTCGGCACCGGCCGTGGACTCGGCACCCGGGGTGAAAGTCTCGCCGCGCTCGCGGGCCGCGCGGGCCGCCAGCCGGTCGGCCTCCTCGCGCAGCTCGGTCGCGCGCCGCTGGGCCTTCTCCAGCTGCCGGGTGAGGTCCTGCGCGTCGCGCTCGGCCTGCTTGGCGGCGTTCGCGGCCGCCTCCGCCTGCACCTCGGTGAGCGAGCGGGCGCCGGTGATCTGCGCCACGTCCTCGTCGAAGGCGCCCGCTCCGCCGACGATGTGACGGGAGGCGTCGACGCCCGCGTCCTCCATCAGCCGGAAGATCTGCCGCCGCTGGTGCGGCAGGGCCAGCGACACGACGGTGCCGCTCTGGCCCGCCCGCGCCGTACGGCCGGAGCGGTGCAGGTAGTCCTTGTGGTCACCGGCCGGGTCCACGTTGAGCACCAGGTCGATGCCGTCGACGTGGATGCCGCGGGCGGCGACGTCGGTGGCGACGAGCACGTTGACGTACCCGTCCTTGAAGTCGGCCAGGGTCCGGGTGCGGGCGCCCTGCGTCATGCCGCCGTGCAGCGCGTCGGCGCGCACGCCCGCGTCGCACAGCTGCTCGGCGACCCGGTCGGCGCCCAGCTGGGTGCGGACGAAGATGATGGTGCGGCCCTTGCGCGCCGCGATGGCGGCGGTGACCGGGGCCTTGTCCTTGGGCTTCACCACGAGCACGTGGTGGGTCATGGTCGAGACGGCGCCCTGGGACGGGTCGACCTCGTGGGTGACCGGGTCGACCAGGTAGCGCTTGACCAGGGTGTCGATCTCGTTCTCCAGCGTCGCGGAGAACAGCAGCCGCTGGCCGCCGCTCGGCACCAGGTCCAGGATCTCGGTGACCTCGGGCAGGAAGCCCATGTCGGCCATCTGGTCGGCCTCGTCGAGGACGGCGATCTGGACCTTGTCGAGGGACGCCGCGCCGCGCTCGATGATGTCGCGCAGCCGGCCCGGGGTGGCGACCAGGATGTCCACGCCCCGCTCCAGCGCGTAGATCTGATTGCCCATCGAGGTGCCGCCGCAGACCACCTTGAGCTTGAGGCCGAGGACGTCGCCGTACGGCTGGAGCGCGTCGCTCACCTGCATCGCCAGCTCGCGGGTCGGGGTCAGGATGAGACCCCGGGGGCGCTTCTTCTCGGTGTGGCCACCGGCCAGCGTGGTCAGCAGCGGAAGACCGAACGAGAGGGTCTTGCCGGAGCCGGTGCGGCCGCGGCCGAGGATGTCCTTCCCGGCCATGGCGTCGGGGATGGTCGCGGCCTGGATCGGGAAGGGCGTGGTGACGCCGTTCTGCGCGAGCTTGCGGACGATCTGCTCGGGGAGGCCGAGGTCGGCGAAGGTGATGTCGGTGCCCTTGGAGGTCTCGGGAGCGGTGGTGGATTCGGCGCGCTCGGATTGCCCGGGCTGCTCGGCCTGCTCGGCCGGTGCGGACTGCTCGGCCGGTGCGGACTGCTCGGCCTGGCCGGGCTGCTCGGCAGCTACGGACTGCTCGGCCGGCACGGACTGCTCGACCGGGTGGGACTGCTCGCCGTGGACGCCCTGCTCGTCGATGGCGGGCATGACGGCGTGGTCAGTGGAAACGGACATGCGAAATGCGAAACCTTCCGGAGTCTCGGCACGCGCCCAAACTCCGTGTGGTGTCGCAAAAGACCGCCTCTATGCGGTCAGCCACGGGATGGCAAGGAACGCGCCTCGCGGCGCACTTCGATGAGGCGCCGGGCAAATGGGATCAAACGATCTACCACCATACGCACCTCCACCCCCCAAGAGCAAATTCGCTTCCCCAACCCACCATCCCTGCCCCGCGTGCCCCGCGTCACACCGCGCGACACGCCGCATGTTCACCCGTGCTACGCCTGCTATCCCGCGGGCTCGGCGGGCGCCGAGGTGGGCGGGGACTCCGGCTCCGAGGGGGTGGGCTTGGGGTCGGGCGCGCTCGGCGCCTGGCTCGACGGACGCGGCTCAGGGGCGGCCTCGGAGGGCGCGGGCTCACCCGGCTCCGGCGGCGGGGAGGGGGCCGGACGGTGCGCCTGGGAGCCGTGCTTCCCGGCCGACGGCGAGGGCTCGGCCCCGGGCTCCGCGGCGGCGGACGCCGTCGGCGAACGGTGCTCGCCGCCCTTGCGCTTGTGCCCCTTGGCGTCCCGCGGCGCCACCGTGTACGTATGCCCCCGGCCGTCCGTACGCACCACCACGCCGCCGCCGGGCTCGTCCGCCCCGCCGCGCTTGCCGGAGCCGCCGCGGTGCTTGTCCGGCTTCCCGGGGTCGTCGGAGATGCTCATGCAGCCGCCCAGGGCCAGGGCCCCGGCCACCAGGGTCACCACCACGGCGCTCCGCGCCGAGACGCGGGGCGCTCGCGAGGCGCGGGGCGCGTCGGTCCGGGGGGAACGGTCGGTGCGAGGAGCGGGGGTTCCAGACATGCGCGGGCCACCTCCAGGCCGCAGGGCTGTGACGCAGTACCCAACTGGCCCCGCCCCCCTTAGGACACGCGTGCGGCGTAACCCGTCCGCAGGAGTCGGTCACACCCCTGGGCGCGGATCACCCGTAGCGGATCACCCGTAGCCGAGGGCGTGCAGCCGTTCGTCGTCGATGCCGAAGTGGTGGGCGATCTCGTGGACCACGGTCACCTCGGTCTCCTGGACCACGTCCTCCCGGGTCTCGCTCATTCGCAGCGTCGGCCCCCGGTAGATCGTGATCCGGTCGGGCAGGACGCCCGCGTACCACTCGCCGCGGTCGGTGAGCGGCGTCCCCTCGTAGAGCCCCAGCAGCTCGGGGTCGTGGGACGGCGGCTCGTCCTCCACGAACACCGCGACGTTGTCCATCAGCCGCGTCAGCTCCGGCGGGATCCGGTCCAGCGCCTCGGCGACCAGTTCCTCGAACTCCTCGCGCGTCATCTCCAGCACGTGGCCATTGTCGGACAGCCGCGGCCGGAACGGGACGGTCCGCGCCCGGAAACGACCGCCCGTACGCCCGGAAACGACCGCCCGCGCGGCAGCGCATGCGGGTCCGGCGCCCGGGCATACGGGACCAATGGCCCGCGCCCGCGACCGCGACCCGCTCCCCCTCGCCGCCGCCACCGAGCGGCCGCGGCCGGTGCTCCGCGCCGCCGGTCTCGCCGCGGTGACCGTCCTCGGGGCGTGGATGGGGCTGCTGGTCGTCGGGAGCGTCCACGCCTCGGTGGGGCCGATGGACACCCGGATGGCGCTCAGGCCGTCCCTCACCGGCGGCACGAAGATCAACGTCTCCCCGCTCGGCGCCCTCGAACTCCGCAGCCACCACGCCCCGCTCCGCCTCGACGTCGACGTGGACCGGCTCGACCCCATCCGGTCCGCGGCGCTGGTCGACCACCCCGAGCGGCTGTCCGGGCTCCAGGACGAGGTGGCGGGCGATGTCGTCCGCGGCACCCGGGACCTCGCGGCGCGCTCCTGCGCGGCCGTCGTCTTCGGCGCCACTGCGCTGAGCCTGGCGGTCTACCGCCGCCCGCGCCGGGCGCTGGCCGCGGGCGGCCTCGCGCTCGGGCTGCTGGCCGCGTCCGGCGGCGCCGCGTACGCGACCTGGAACCCGAAGTCGGTGCTGGAGCCGCGCTATTCGGGGCTGCTCTCCAGCGCCCCCTCGGTGGTCGGCAACGCGCGCAGCATCGTCACCGACTTCGACGTGTACCAGCGGGAGCTGGCCCGGCTGGTGACCAATGTCACGCGGCTGTACGACGCGACTTCGACCCTGCCCGCCTACCGGCCCGACCCGACGACGATGCGCGTCCTGCACGTATCGGACATCCACCTCAACCCGGCCGCCTGGCACATCGTCCAGTCGCTGGTCGAGCAGTACAAGATCGACGTGATCATCGACACAGGCGACACGATGGACCACGGCACCGCCGCCGAGAACGGCTTCCTCGAACCGGTCTCCGACCTCGGCGCCCCCTATGTGTGGGTACGCGGCAATCACGACTCGGCGACGACGCAGCGCCATCTCTCCGGCCGCAAGGGCGTCCACGTCGTGGACGGCGGCCGGACGGTGACCGTCGCGGGCCTGCGGATCGCGGGCATCGGCGATCCGCAGTTCACCCCGGACCGCTCAGCCGCCGTGGCCGGTGACGCCGCCGAGCACCGGGCGGGCCGGACGCTGGCCGGCGCGATCCGGGCCCGGAAGGCGGCGGGCGCGCCCGTGGACATCGCCGTCGCCCACAATCCGCTGGCCGCCAAGGAGACCGACGGCACGGTCCCGCTCGCCCTCACCGGTCATGTCCACCACCGCCGGACGGAGGTGCTGCCCGGCGGCACCCGGCTGATGACGGAGGGCTCGACGGGCGGCAGCGGGCTGCGCGCGGTGGACGACGCCGAGCCCGACACGGTGCAGGCGTCGGTCCTCTACCTGGACCGGGACACGCGGCGGCTCCAGGCCTGGGACGAGATAGATCTCGGCGGGCTCGGGCTGGCCAAGGCCGAGGTCAGCCGTCATCTCCCGGCCGAGAACCGGCCCGGCGCGACCCCGGCGCCGACCGCTCCGTGATCCGTCCGTAAACAGTTTTGGCGAACCCCGACGGCATCCCATATGCTTCTCGCGTCCCCGAAAGCGCCGCAAGGCGCCCAGGTGGGCCATCGGCCCTCATCGTCTAGTGGCCCAGGACGCCGCCCTTTCAAGGCGGTAGCACGGGTTCGAATCCCGTTGGGGGCACCCACATCGTTTTGGTGCGAAGGCCGCGACTCGCGTGAGCGAGGCGCGGCCTTCGTGCTTTCCGCCTCTGTGCGTACCGCTTTCAGCGCGGCAGCGTGAAGCCGACGCCGAACCGCGTCCGGGCCGCCCGCAGCTCGTACGGGGCGAGGACGCCCGGGCCGCAGGAGGCGGTGCCGATGCCGTGGTGGGCCGCGTCCAGGTCGAGGTGGAGCACCTCGCCCGGGGTCAGGTCGGCCGGGTGCCGGGCGGCCTCCAGCTGTTCGGTGGTCCAGCGGCGCGCGGTGAGCGCGAAGGCGGGGCGGCCCTCGATGCGCAGCCCGCCGCCGTCCGGGCCGCGCAGCTCGGCCCAGCGGACGTCGCCGCGGCTGCCGTTCTCCTGCGGGAAGACGTACGGCGTCTGGAACCCGTCCACGGTCGTCGCCCAGCGGCCGACGCGCGCCGCCCGCCGGGTGTCGGGGTACGACTCGCCGGGGCCGCCGCCGTACCACTCGATCCGGTCCAGCGGCGCCCGTACGCCAAGGGCCAGCCCGAGCCGGGGCAGCGGGCAGGGCCACTCGCCGTCCGGGGTGATGTCGACGGCGAGGTCGAGCCGGGTGCGGTCGTCGGACTGCTCACTGGTCCAGCGGTAGACGACGGACAGGCCGAAGAATCCCCCGGGCGGTGCCACCCGGGCCGTGACGACCAGCGATTCGCCGTCCACCGTGACGCCGTCGACGCGGTGCCGCATCCGGTCCAGGGCGTGGCGGCGCCACTGCGTGGCGAGGGACTTCGCCTCGTCCGGGCCGCGGTCGTTGTCGGTGGTGGCGCGCCAGACGTTCAGCCGGGGCGGGACGGCGATGGGCAGGCCGTGGAGGGTGCGGAGGCTGCCGTCGAGGGGGTCGAAGGAGGCCGGGCCCAGGGTGATGGCGCCGCCGGATTCGGGGGCGCGTACAGGGGTGATGCGCGCCCCGGGCGTACGGATGACAGCGGGGCCCCGGGCGCGCGCCTGGCCCCACGCCACCTCGTGGCCCGCGGGCGCCCAGGCGGTGTCGGCCGCCAGGACGGCCCGTACGGTCCACCACTCCTCGCCCTCGGTCTCCCCATCGGGCTCGGGCAGCGTCACCTCGGCGGACTCCCCGGGGGCGAGCGGCGGCACATCGAGCGCGCCCTCGGCCACCCGGCGCCCCTCCACCTCGTGTGACCAGCCGAAGGCGAGCCCCGACAGATCGACGACGTCGTACTTGTTGGTGACGCGGACGGTGCGGGCGGCGACGTCCACGCAGATCCCGACCGGCTCGACGACCTTCTTGTACTCCAGCAGCCCCGGGGACGGCGTCCGGTCGGGGAAGAGCAGGCCGTCCGCGCAGAAGTTGCCGTCGTGCAGCGGCTCGCCGAAGTCGCCGCCGTACGCGAAGTACGGCCGCCCGGCGGCGTCCCGGGCGCGCAGCCCGTGGTCGATCCACTCCCAGACGAAGCCGCCCTGGAGCCGCTCGTACGTCTCGAACAGCCGCTGGTACTCGGTGAGGCCGCCCGGTCCGTTGCCCATCGCGTGCGCGTACTCGCACTGGATGAACGGCAGGGCGCGGCGGCGGGCGTCCAGCCGGGGATCGTCCAGCGGCTTCTCGGCGCGGCGGCCGATCGCCTCGACCTCCTCGTGCGAGGCGTACATCCGGCTGTAGACGTCGGTGTGCTCGCAGGACCAGTCGCCCTCGTAGTGGATCAGGCGGTGCGGGTCGCGGTTCCGTATCCAGCGGGACATGGCGGCCAGATTGCGGCCGGTGCCGGACTCGTTGCCCAGCGACCACATGATCACGCTGGGGTGGTTCTTGTCCCGCTCGACCATCCGGGCGGCCCGGTCGATCAGGGCCTCCTCCCAGGCGGGGTCGTCGGCGGGGTTGCCGCGCCAGCCGTCGTAGATGAAGCCGTGGGTCTCCAGATCGGCCTCGTCGATCACCCACAGCCCGAACTCGTCGCACAGGTCGAGGAAGGCGGGGTCCGGCGGGTAGTGGCTGGTGCGGACGGCGTTGATGTTGTGCCGCTTCATCAGAGCCACGTCCTCGCGCATCGTGGCGTACGGGACGGCGCGGCCGTGGTCGGGGTGGAACTCGTGGCGGTTGACGCCGCGCAGCAGCAGCGGCCGTCCGTTGACGGTGATCACTCCGTCCTCGACGGCGACGGTACGGAAGCCCAGGCGCAGCGGGACGCGCTCGCCGTCGGTCGCGAGCGTCGCCTCGTACAGCCGGGGCGCCTCGGCGGACCAGGGCTGGACGCCGGGGACGGTCACGGTCTCGCCCGTCGCGAGGGTCAGGCCCAGCTCGGGGACGGTGACGCGGCCGCCCGCGGGCGTCGTGTCCACGCGCAGGGTGCCGTGACCGGTGCGGTGGTCGTACCCGGCGTGCACGAAGACGTCCTCGACGGCGCCCTCGGGGCGGTGGAGGAGCGACACCCCGCGGAAGATCCCGGCCAGCCACCACATGTCCTGGTCCTCGACGTAAGCGCCGGAGGACCACTGGTGGACGCGTACGGACAGCACATTGCCGCGGCGCAGCAGATGGGGGCCGGTGTCGAACTCGTGCGGCAGGCGGCTGCCCTTGGCCGTGCCCAGCTCGTGGCCGTTGAGGTGGACCCGGTAGCAGGACTCCACGCCGTCCAGGCGCAGCAGGGTGCGGCCGCCTGCCCCCTCGTCCGGCCCCGGCCAGTCGTCGGGGAGGTCGAAGACGAGGCGGTGGTCGCCGGTCGGGTTCTCGGTGGGGACGCGGGGCGGGTCGACCGGGAAGGGGTAGCGGATGTTGGTGTACTGCGGGGCGCCGTGGCCGTGCAGGGCCCAGTGGGAGGGCACGGGGAGCTTCTCCCAGCCGTCGTCCGCCGTGTCTGTTTCCGCCGTTTCCGCGTGGGCCACGGTGAGGAAGAGCCGGAAGTCCCACTCGCCGTTCAGGGAGAGGGTCCGCGCGTCGGAGCGGAAGGCAGCGCGGGGGGCGAGTGCTCCGGTGCCGGGCGAGGGGTCCTCGTAGTACGTGATCATGGCTCGATCTGAGCGTCGGCGGAGTCCGATGACTGACCTCCGGAGCAGGGAGCCGCATGGGCGGCGAGACGGTCGCACGCCCGGCAAGGGCGTCCGGGCGCGTGTTGATCATTGTCCGCATCTCTCTCGAAGATCCGAGAGATGCCCTGTTCAGCGAGGGATGTGGAGGCAATGATTCCGACTTAGCAAACAACACTGCACACAGCGAAACAAGTATTGACAGCCATCTCGGAGCGCTCTAGCGTCCCGCCATCTGGTTCGTAGACATAACCAGTGTTCATCTATACGAACGGGCGGTGGCCATGTTCAGACACTCAGCCATGACGAGGCGACTGGCACCTCTGGCATGCGCGGCACTCGCCGGTTCCCTCGTCGCCGGGTGCGGCGCGAGCACCAGCGGCAGCGGCGGCGGCAGCGCCAAGGGGCCCCTGGAGGTGTGGACCCGCAGCGACACCGTGGACGCGAAGGCATACAAGAGGATATTCGCCGCCTTCACCAAGAAAACCGGCATCAAGGTCGACTACAAGCCCGTCGTCGACTTCGACAAGCTCCTCCAGCAGCGCGCCGCCTCCAAGAACCTCCCCGACGTCACCGTCAACGACATGGGCAGCCTGGGGAACTACCAGTCCCAGGGGCTGCTCCAGCCCATCGACAAGAAGGCGCTCACCGGCACCTCCGACATCACCTCCACCGCCTGGTCCGGCGCGGTCGGCACCGACGGCAAGGTCTACGGCATTCCGTTCTCCCGCCAGGCCCAGGGGATGTTCATCCGCAAGGACTGGCTGAAGAAGGTGGGCATGAAGGCCCCCAAGACGTGGGCCGAACTGCTCGACGTCGCCAAGGCGTTCACGGACAAGGACCCGGACGGCAACGGCAAGAACGACACCTACGGCCTGCTCGTCCCCGGCTCCACCAACAACGGCTACCTCGCCTGGTTCGCCTCCAACTTCATCTGGCAGGGCGGCGGCGACATCGTCGCCTCGCGCGGCGGCGGCAAGTACCAGGCGGTCGCCGACTCCCCCGCGAACGTCAAGACGGTCAACTGGCTCAAGGGCCTCTACTGCTCCAGCAAGGTCACCCAGCCCGGTTCGCTCACGATGACCACCGGCGACTCGTACCCCTTCTTCACGCAGGGCAAGGTCGGCATCTCCCTCACCGGTCCCTATGAGTTCCCGCTGTTCGACAAGACGCCGGGCAAGGACAAGCTCGACGTCATCCCCGCCCCCAAGGGCCCGGACGGCAACACCGTGCTGGCCGAGGGCGAGAACGTCTACCTGATGGCCGGGTCGAAGAAGACCGAGCAGCAGCGCAAGCTCGCCGAGTTCCTGATCAGCCCCGAGGCGCAGAAGCTCGGCATGACGGCCCCCGACGCCCCCGTCGTGCGGCTGTCGGTCAACACCAAGGTGGACACCGGCAAGGTCTACAACGACCCGCGCTGGAAGATCTTCTCGGACGCGTACGGACACGACTCCAAGCCCTTCCCGTCCGCGATCAACTACCAGCCCATCCGGCAGGACACCGCCGAGTCGCTGAACAAGCTCTTCGCCAACTGCGGCTCCAGCGTGAAGGGCGGGCTGAGCGAGCTGAACTCCACGCTTGAGCAGGAGCTGAAGTCCCAGGGAGTGGCCAAGTGACCCAGCCCCTGGGCGCCGCAGGGACGCCGCTGGGCCGCTCCGGGGCGCCCCTGGGCGCCCAGGGGGCCTCGACGGCCGTCTCTTCGACGGCGGCCGCCGAGGCGCGGCCCGGCGGTGACCGCCGGGCCGCCGCCCCGCCCGCCGGAGCGGTGAAGCGGGGCCCGCGCGGCCGCCGCTTCACCGCCTCGGCGTGGGTGCCCTGGCTGTTCGTGGCCCCCGCCCTGCTCCTCTTCGTCGTCTTCAAGTACCTGCCCATGGCCAAGGGCGTCCAGCTCAGCTTCTACGACGTCCGGCCGTTCCTCGGCAATCTGTGGGTGGGATTCAACAACTACCGGGCGGTCTTCGACGATCCGCAGTTCCAGGCCGCGCTGGGCCACACCGTGGTGCTGGCGGTCGGCGGAACCATCGGCTCCGTCATCGTCGGCTTCGTCCTGGCGCTGCTGCTCGAAGGCCCGGCGCGCTCCCTGTGGTTCATGCGCTCCGCCGTCTTCCTGCCGGTCGTCACCGCCACGGCCGTCGTCGGCGAGATCTGGCGGCTGCTCTACTACCCGACCAGCGCCGGATTCCTCAACACCGTCCTCGGCTTCCTCGGCATCGGCCCGCTGCACTACCTCGACCACACCGGCTCCGCCCTCTGGTCGGTCATGGCGGTCGCCATCTGGACCGGCGGCCCCTACAACATGGTCATCGTCCTCGCCGGGCTCACCCAGGTCGACCGCGGGCTCTACGAGGCGGCCGCCCTCGACGGCGCCAACACCTGGCAGCGGCTCCGCCACATCACCCTGCCCGCGCTGCGCCCCGTCGTCACGATCCTGCTCACCCTCGCCGCCATCCGCGGGTTCCGCACCTTCACCGAGGTCTACGTCCTCACCGGAGGCGGACCCGCCGGATCCACCGACGTCTGGATGACCCGGATCTACCAGCTCGGATTCACCCGCAACGAGATCGGTGTCGCCTCCGCCGCCGCCACGCTGCTGTTCCTGGTCACGGTGTGCCTGACAGTCGCGATGCAGTGGTACCAGCGACGGAAGGAGGCCCGGCCATGACGCTCTCCCTCTCCCGCGCGCCGTCGGCCAGGCGGCGCCCCGGTGGCGGCGTCGGCGTCTCGCAGAGCGTCGAGACCGCGCTCGGCTGGCGCACCGGACGCAACCATCTGCTGAGCATGGCGCTCCGGGCCCTGCTGTGCCTGCTGGCGCTGGCCCTCTTCGCCGGGCCGCTGATCGTGCTGTTCTCCGGCGCGTTCGACAACAACCCGGACCCGACGAAGCTGTCCATCATCCCCAACTCCCCGACACTGGAGAACTTCAAGGTCGCGGGCGAACGGGACGTCTGGCACTACCTCGCCAACTCCCTCATCGTCGCGGGCGGCGCGCTGCTGCTCCAGGTAAGCGTCAGCGTCTTCGCCGCGTACGCCCTGGCGCGCAAGCGGTTCCGGGGACGGGCCATCCTGTCGCTGCTCTTCCTGACGACGATGATGCTGCCCGAGGAAGTCATCGCGATCCCGCTCTCGCTCGTCCTCGGCGACCTCCCGGTCGTCCATCTGAGCCTCAAGGGCACCCTGCTCGGCATGATCCTGCCGCTCGGCGCCTGGGGATTCTCGATCTTCGTGATGACGGAGTTCATGCGGGAGCTGCCCGCGGAGCTGGAAGAGGCCGCCAAGATCGACGGCGCCGGGGAATGGCGCATCTTCGCCCAGGTCGTGCTGCCGCTGTGCCGCCCGGCGCTCGGCGTGATCACCGTCTTCGGCTTCATCATGATCTGGGACCAGTACCTGCTGCCGCTGATCGTCGCCAACGACCCGTCGGACTACACCCTGTCCGTCGCGCTCTCCACGATGCGCAGCGACACGATCGGGCCGGGTCTTGTGCTGGCCGGTTCGCTGCTCGCGCTCATCCCGAGCCTGGTCGTCTACCTGCTGCTCCAGCGGTCGCTGATCCGCGGCATGACGGCCGGAGCGCTGAAGGGCTGACGGCTGTCAGCTGTCGGACGTCGTCAAAGCGCTGACAGATTTCACCGTCTGTCATCCGCTATCCGACGCCTGTCACCTGCCATCGGTCATCGGTAATCCGCCATCGGCCATCCGCCGTCGGTCATCCACTCTTCGACTTTCCCACCCCCCACTGATGAGGTCCCGCATGAGACTCACCGGAGTGCTCTTCTTCCCCGTCACGCCCTTCACCGCGGACGGCACCGTCGACGAGAAGACCCTCGCCACCCACATCGAGCAGGGCGTCGCCGCCGGACCGGGCGGGGTGTTCATCGCCTGCGGCACCGGTGAGTTCCACAGCCTGGAGCCCGGCGAGTACGAACGCGTCGTCCGCATCGCCGTCGAGGTCACCGACGGCCGCGCCCCCGTCTACGCGGGCGCGGGCGGGCCGGTCGCAGTGGCCGCCCAGTTCGCGCGCGCCGCCGAGCGGGCCGGGGCGGACGGGCTGCTCCTGCTGCCCCCGTACCTGGTCACCTTCCCGCCCGAGGGCATGGTCCGCTACGTCGAACAGGTCACCGCCGCCACCCGGCTGCCCCTGATCGTCTACCAGCGCGGCAACGCCGTCTTCACCCCGGAGACCGCCGCCCGCATCGCCGCCCTCCCCGGCGTGACCGGCTTCAAGGACGGCATCGGCGACCTCGACCTGATGCAGCGCATCGTGCTCACCGTGCGCTCCGCGGTCGGCGAGGACTTCCAGTTCTTCAACGGCATGCCCACCGCCGAGATGACCGTGCCCGCCTACCGGGCCGTCGGCGTGGACCTCTACTCCTCAGCGGTGTTCTGCTTCGCCCCCGAGGTCTCCCTCGCCTTCCACCAGGCGGTCGGCTCCGGCGACACCGCGACCGCGGAACGGCTGCTGACCGACTTCTTCCAGCCCCTGGTCGCCCTGCGGGACAAGGTCCCCGGATACGCCATTTCCTTGATCAAGGCGGCGGTGCGGCTGCGTGGGCTGGACGTCGGCGGGGTACGACCGCCGCTGGTGGACCCGAGCGAGGAACACCTCGCCGAACTTCAAAAGATCATCGACTCCGGACTGGGACTGGTGTGACCACACGTATGCGCATCAAGGACCTGGTGATCACCCCGATCGCCTTCCGCGACCCCCCGCTGCTCAACGCGGACGGCGTCCACGAGCCATGGGCGCTGCGCAGCATCGTCCAGCTGGTGACGGAGGACGGGGTGACGGGCCTCGGCGAGACGTTCGGCGACACCCTCCACCTGGAACGGCTCGCGGCGCTGCGTCCCCATCTGACGGGCGTGAGCGTGTACGCGCTGGGCGAGCTGTACGGGAAGGCGGCGGCCCTCTTCGACCACGCGGGCGGCAAGATCTCCTCCTTCGACCTCGGCCGGGTGCACGCGGCCGTCGAGGTCGCCTGCCTGGACGTGCAGGGCAAGCTGGCGGGCCGCCCGGTGAGCGACCTGCTCGGCGGTGCGGTCCGGGACTCCGTCCCGTACAGCGCGTATCTCTTCTACAAGTGGGCCGGGCACCCGGGCGCGGACGACGACGAGTGGGGCGCGGCGCTCGACCCCGAGGGCGTCGTGGCGCAGGCCCGCCGCATGATCGACCTCTACGGCTTCGGCTCGATCAAACTCAAGGGCGGCGTCTTCCCGCCCGACCAGGAGATCGCCGCGATCCATGCCCTCCGCGAGGCGTTCCCCGGCCATCCGCTGCGGCTCGACCCGAACACCGCCTGGACGCCCGGGACCTCGCTGGAGGTCGCCCGCGCCCTGGACGGCGTCCTCGAATACCTGGAGGACCCGACCGGGACCATCCCCGGCATGGCGGAGGTCGCCGCCGCGTCGCCGCTCCCGCTGGCCACCAACATGTGCGTGGTCGCCTTCGACCACATCCCGCCGGCCGTCGCGCAGGGCGCCGTGCAGGTCGTCCTCGGCGACCACCACTACTGGGGCGGACTCACCCGCACCCGCCACCTGGGCACGATCTGCGAGACCTTCGGCATGGGCATGTCCATGCACTCCAACTCGCATCTGGGCATCAGCCTCGCCGCCATGACCCACCTCGCCGCCGCGACCCCCAACCTGACGTACGCGTGCGACACCCACTACCCGTGGAGCGCCCAGGACGACGTGGTGCGGCCCGGCGCGCTGACCTTCGTCGACGGCGCGGTCCCGGTCCCCACCGGCCCGGGCCTCGGCGTCGAAGTGGACGAGGACGTCCTCGCCCGGCTGCACGAGAACTACCTGACCTGCGGGCTGCGGAAGCGGGACGACACGGGGTACATGCAGCGGGTGAACCCCGACTTCAAGGCGGGCCTGCCGCGATGGTGACGGCGATCGCGTACCTCTACCCGTGGGATGTCGTCGGCGATCCGTCCGCCGCCGAGCGGATCGCGGCCCTCGGGGTGGACGCGGTGGCCCTGGCCGCCGCGTACCACTCCGTACGGGCCGCCACCCCGTTCCACCCCGCGCACCGGGTGGTCGACGCGCACCACGCCGCGCTGTACCTCCCGGTGCGGGACGCGGCGTGGTCCGGGTCCCGCCTGGTCCCGGGCGCCCCGGCGTGGATGCCTGGGCCGGACGGGTTCCTGGAGGCCCGCGACGCGCTGCGCGCCGTGGGCCTCCCGGTCCACGCCTGGACGGTCCTCACCCACAACACCCGCCTCGGCCACGCCCACCCCGACCTCGCCGTACGCAACGCCTTCGGCGACCCGTACCCGTACGCCCTGTGCCCCTCGTCCGCCGAGGTCAGGGCGTACTGCGCCACGCTGGTGCGGGAGGTCGCGGCGGTGGGCGAGCCGGACGGCCTGGTCCTGGAGGCCTGCGGGCCCCTGGGGCTGGGGCACGGCGGCCACCACGAGAAGACGGCGGGCGCGGACTGGGACGAGGCCGCGGACCACCTCCTGTCCTGGTGCTTCTGCGCGTCCTGCCTGCCCCGCTACGAGGCGGCGGCCTTGGATCCCCACCGCCTCCGCCGCCACGTCATGGAGGCCGTGGACCAGACCGCCCCCTTCCCTCCCGCCCTGATGCAGTCCCTGCGCAAGATCCGCACCACCCTCACCGCGGACCTGCGCCGAGAGGTGCTGGCGGCCGCCCCGGGCCCGCTCCCCCTCACCCTGCACGCGAGCGCGGACCCCTGGGCCACGGGCCCCTTCGCGACGATCGCCGACGCCCCCGCCCCACCCGTGGACACCCTCGTCGCCTCCGCCTGGAACAGCGCCGACCAGGGCACCGCCAACCTCGCCGCCCTCCGCCCCCTGGCCGCCGACGGCACCCGCCTCGCCGCCTACCTCCCGGTCCTCCCGCCCCGCCCGGCCGACCCATCGGCCCTGGCCGCCGAATGGGCCACCTGCCTGGCAGCGGGCGCCGACGAGCTGCACCTCTACCACGCGGGCCTCGCCTCCCCGGCCCGCCTGACCGCCCTCCGCACGGCCCTCGACGCGGTCAGGACACGGCCTGAGGTCTGATACGCTGATCCAGCGACATCGACGCGGGGGAAAGCAAAACCCCCGCCAAGAAGATCGCAGGTCGTACGACCCCCCAACGGAAACCCGTTAGGCCCGTACGCCGCCCTGTGCGAGACTCGTTCTCGCACACACGCAAGGTCCTGTGGAGCAGTTTGGAGTGCTCGCCACCCTGTCAAGGTGGAGGCCGCGGGTTCAAATCCCGTCAGGACCGCTGCGGCTGGGTAGCTCAGTTGGTACGAGCGTCCGCCTGAAAAGCGGAAGGTCGCCGGTTCGACCCCGGCCCCAGCCACCGCAGCCCTTACCAGGGCAAAGCCCCCTCCAGGGTCACCCGGAGGGGGCTTCTTCGTTGCCTGTGACACCAACGGTTGACACCAACGGCGCCGGATCTACACCAACCGGCCCTCCAGGCGGCCGAGCGCCTTCCGCTGCTCATCGAGCGAGGCATGGGCGTAGACCTGCATGGTCACGCCGTGATCGCTATGCCCGGCGATCTGCTGGACGATGTGCACGGGGACGCCAAGATCCAGCAGCAGCGTGATGCAGGTGTGGCGCAGATCGTGAAAGCGCAGATCCAGGCCGAGCCGCTTCCGTACCGGGTCCCAGCTCCGGCGCAGGTTGTCCGGCTCGTACGGCGTCCCGATCCGGGATGGGAAGACCAACCCGTTTTCCTGCCAGGCCATGCCAGCCGCTGCCCGCTCCTGCGCCTGACGCTCCTGGTGGGCGCGGAGCGCGGAGATCGCGAGGGGCGGGAGAGGGATGGTGCGCTCGGAAGACCGCGTCTTGGGGAGGACGAGCCTCAGCTCTCCCCCGACTCGCTGAAGGTTGGTCAGCACGGTGAGGGTGCCCCGGTCCAAGTCCACCGCCGACCAGCGCAGGCCCAGCAGCTCACCGCGCCGCATGCCGAGGAGCAGCGCCAGGACGTAGAGGGCGTGCAAGCGGTGATCCCGAAGCTCCTTGAGCACCAACTTGGCCTGAGCCGGTGAGAGCCCCTTGCCCGTCCTGTAGGAGGGGGCCGGAGTCCTCACGAGCTTCGCGACGTTGCGCATGATCAGCTCCTCACGTACGGCGTGCTCCAGGGCGTTCCGCAGCACGGCGTGAATCGACTGGACCATGCGGGCCGACAGCTTGCGCGCACAGCAGCGGCGAGCGGCGCAGCACTGCGGCTTTTCGCGTTCCTTGTCCCAGCCGTTCTTGCAGCACTGGCACTCTTCACGCACCCGGTTGAGCCACACCCGGACCTCTTGGGCGCGCAGGTCTCGGAGCTTCTTGCCTCCCAGACCGGGGACCAAGTGGACGCGCACAACGCTTTCGTAGCCCTGGTATGTCTTGGGCCGCCGGTTGAGCACCACCTCTTCGGCCAGCCAGTAGGCCAGGTAGTCGCCGACCGTCGAATCGGTGTCGGGCAGCGGCACACCCTTCTGATCTTGAGACTGGAGGTCAATCACCCTGCGGTGCACCTCCTCCCACGTCGCGCCGTACACGGACTTGCGCTTCCGGACGCCGGACGCCGTGATCACGTAGGCCCGGCCCTCGTAACGGCCGTCCTTGCGCTTGGTGATCGTTCCCGCACCGTTGGGGTTGCGCTTGCGCTGCTGTGGCATCAGGCGGCCTCGGCAATCTGGTGGTCGATGAAGTCGCGGAGTGCGGCGGCCGGGACGCGGCGTGCGCGGCCGATGGTGATGGAGGGCAGGCGCCGGGACCGGATCAAGTCGTAGACCGTGGAGCGACCGATCTTGAGCCGGGCCATCACCTCCGGCACGGTGAGCAGTTCGTCAGCCATGGGTTGGTTCTCCTTCCGTTCCGGGAGCGGGGGCGAGGGTGGCGGTCAGCCATTCCTCAGCGGGGGTGAGGCCGGTTCCGGCGTAGGCCCAGTGGGCGAGGACGAGCGTGGTCTCGTTCTGCTCCAGCTCGGCGGCGGCTTGGGCACGGCGCCAGGCGGCGCGGGCGTCACGGAGTGCGCCGAGGGTGGTGGAGTAGCGGCGGGACTTGGTGGAGAAGTGGCCCCGGAAGCCGAGCATGTGAGCCCAGGCACGGAGCCGGAGGTGTTCCAGGTCCTTCCGCGCACCGAGCGTCCAGGCGGTACGGATGAGCCGCCGGGCGTGCTCTGTGATGTCGAGGTAGGCGACCTCAGCGATGAGCCGTATTGGCCGGTCCAGTGCTCCGGTCGCTGTCTCGGCGCCCTTGGTGGCGTACTTGGCGATGTACGCGGCAACGGCCCGGTCGGTCAGCTCCTGGCCGCCGTTGAAGTCGGTGCCCCGGATGGGCCGTACGTCGAGCTCGTCGCCGAAGGCGAAGGTGTGGGCCCGGCCGTCGATGACCGGTCCGGCAACCTGTGCCTTGGGTGTAGCCGCCTGGATGGCGTCGGTCAGCAGCTCGGCCGTGGCCCAGGCCGGGGGCGGGGTGTCACCGCCGCCGGGGCCGTCGATGCGGATCACGGCGTGGAAGTGGACGGCTCCGCGCTTCTGGTACTCGGCGACCTTGGCGAACGACAGCCGGGCGTGGTCGCGGAGGGCTCGCTGACTGAGTCCGGCCCGCTTGGCGACCTCTCGCCGCAGGTAGATGGAGAAGCGTCGCCAGAGCATGCCCGCGTGGGCGTTCCAGAGCACCGCGGATTCGTAGTCGTACCTGTGCGGGGCGAGTGGCGTGCCAAGGGCGTCGTCCTCCTGGTCGTGGCGGACGCCGCACCGGCACCGGCGGATCGTGCCAGCCGGGCCGGTGAGCCGGTTGTGGACGGGGCCGAAGCTGGGTGCGGTGAAGGTGGCGAAGACGCGGGGGTGTGTGGCGACGTCTTCCGGGGTGCCTTTGCCGCCGCGTAGTCCGGCGGTGATCAGGTGGAAGGTGTCGCGGCGGTAGGTCTCGGCGCAGGCCGCACAGCGGGTGGTGCGGCGGTTGTTGCAGCGGACCAGGAGTTGCCCGGCGGGCAGTTCGGTGGAGTCCAGGTGGTGGAGGACGCGGCCGATCTCGCCGGTTTCGCGGTTGACGTGGTGTTCGGTGCGGTGGCCGTCGAGGCGGATCGGGGTGGTGCAGCCGCCGAGGCCGGAGAGTTGGCGGAGCAGTGCGGGCATGGTGCCGAGGGCTGCCAGGTTGCCGAGTTGGGGCAGCGGTGGCGGGGTGGTGCGGGTGATGATGGGTGTCACCTCTTTCGAGGGGTGGGGCTGCCGGGGCGGCGGATGCTTGGCGGTATCGAGGCCGCCCCGGCAGTCGTGTGCGTTGGTCGGATCAGCGGTGGCGCTGGCTGGTGAGCAGCGAGCGCATGACGACGGCGGCAACGGCGACGGAGATGGCCGTGACGACGACGGCCGCCAGGAGCGCGGTCACGACGACGCCGACCGCGAGCACGACACCGACAGTCCGGGCACTGGGCCCGAGCAACGACGTCTGCCGAGCAGGAGCGTGCTGGCAGGAGCAGGCCGGGGCGTGGCTGTGCTGGATCGCCGGGACGGCCGGAGTGGGCGTGTAGACGGTCGGTGGGGTGGGGGCTTCGGGGTACTTCGGTCGGAACACGGTTGCCTCCTCTTGACTACTCGTCTAGTCGTGTTCGGGGTTGACTGTGTCGACGCCGGAGCGTGTACCGGACTCCACGAAGGGTGCGAAGCCGGTGTGGGCGAGCCAGAAGCCGAACAGCGCGATGACGACGACGACCCACATGCGGACGCCCAGGAACTTGATCGCGAACCAGGCGATGACGCCGAGCACGAAGACCAAGGGCAGGCTGACAGTCACGGGCGATCTCCTTTCAGCGGACGGGGCAACGGTGGGTACGGGCAGCCAGCTCGGCGGCGGCGCGGGTGTCGTAGTCGGCCGAGAAGTCACAGCGCGGAGCGGTGCACACGGCGGTGTGCTTCTCACGGCCCCGTTGGTCGTTGGCGGTGCCGACGCGGACCGGGCCGATGCGGATGACTCTGCGAAAGCGGCGGGGCGCGGGCATCAGCCGTTCTCCCCTCGGCCGGTGAAGTCGTCGCGGTGGTCGGCCAGCCATTGCCTGATCTCCGCGCATTCTTCGGGGTCGGCGGCGAGGATGACCGGTTCGGCGATGCTCACTGCTTCGATGAACCGGCCCTGACTGTTGAGTTCGGCAGCGCGCTGGAGAGCGTGCAGGGTGGACGGGCGCACAGGTGTCGTCTCCTTGATCACTTGAGGTGGGTGGCGATGGCGTCGGCCAGCGGCGCGGGGACGCCGAGGCGGGCGCGCAGGGTGTCGTTGTCGATGGGTGAGCCGGTCCGGGTGCGGTGCTCGTCGGCGAGCTTGCGCGCGTGGGTGACAAGCGCGGCCGGGACGTGGGGCGCAGGTGGCTTCGGCTCAGGCTTCGGTTCGTCGGGTAGTCCCGCGGTTTCCGGTGCGGCCGTGGCCGACGCGGCTTCGGCGGCTGGTGCGGTGTGGGCAAGGAGCGTTCCGCCGAGGAAGGCGACGGCTGGCCATCCGGCGACGAGGATGCGCAGCCAGGCCGGTACGTCGGCCAGGTCGAGCAGCCCGGCGGTGGCGACGTTGGCCCCGAGCGACGCGGCCAGAGCGACGACGAACCAGCACCAGGCCGCCGCCTTGGACGAGCCCGACCGCAGCCGCTTCCAGGCCGCCACAAGCAGCAGGTCCACCGAGACTGGGTAGGCCCACGCCTTCCACCCGGCCTGCCCGGCCGCCGAGGCCAGGTCATGCAGGTGGGCGAAGGACAGCGCAGCGGCGATGACCGCTTGCACCAGCACCGCGTCAACCCGCGCCAGGTGAGCGCGCATGGGTAGGGACTCCTTCCAATGGGTCAGCCGTCTGCCGTGAGTTCGTCGGCACGTGCGCGAGCGGCAGCGGCGACCTGCGCGGCCTCGATGTCATCGGGCTGAGCGGCGGCGATGCCCTCCAGCAGGTCGGCTTTACGCCGCATCAGCTCGACGTAGCTCCCGTCTCCGAACGTGCGGAAGTCGGACAGGTCGGCGAGGAGCGCGGAGATCTCGGAGATCGAGGGACGGGACACAGGTACTCCAATCGGTTTCGGACATGGCGGGGGTAGGGAGATGGCGCGGTGCGGTCGCGCCGACCGTGAGGGGCGTGGGTTACTCGGCGGCCGGGAGCGGCTTAACCAGGGACGTCGAAGCGCTCACCGGAACGGCCGGCACGTCGGGTCGGAACGGTTCGAGCGCGGGCAACACCGGCACCAGATGGGCCTGTTCTCGGCAGACAGCCGCAGCGTCACCCAGCGACAGGAACGGCGGGCGGATGCGGGACCAGCCGCCGGAGGTGTCCCCTGCGACCGCGAGACCGGGCCGCTCAGGAGCGATGGCGCAGGCTGCGCCGACCGCTTCGGGGGCGATGTCGCCCAACGCCATCTTCGCGGAGGCTTCATCGTTCACGCGGTGGCAGACCCTGCCGGTCAGCTGAGCCCGAAGCATCGTCGCGCCCTTGCCCAACTCGGCGCCGAACCGCTGCCCGCACACCTCCAGGTAGATGCCTGCCGCACGGCCGAGTTGGGTGAGCCGGATGAGCTGGGTAACCATCTCGTCCCGCCGTTCCTCGTCCTTCCGGGTAGCGACGAGGAACAGCTCGGCCACCTCATCCACCAGCAGCACCACCGGCACCGGCCGCTCATCCTCTGGCAGGCCCCAGATGTCAGAGGTGATCTCTTCATCCGGCGTGCTCGGAGCGATGCCCTGCCGAGCCTTGATCAGGTCGTACCGTTCCTCCATGAGCCCGGTGAGCACGGGCAGCAGGTCAGCCGCCTGACCGGAATCGGTGGCCAGCGCCGACAGCCGAGGAGCGAACGGCGCCAGCTCCACACCCCGCTTACAGTCGATCCCGACCAGCGCGACCGGCTGCCGGGCCAGCCCGGATATCAGGTGCCGCAGGAACATGGACTTGCCTGACAGCGTGGCGCCCAGGGTGAGCTGGTGCGGAACGGTCCGGTAGTCCCGTACGAACGGTGTCGCGTCCTCCCGCAGCGCCACCGGCACCTTGAGGAAGCCGCCCGCCATCTTGCGGGGCATCCGTACCCTCCGCAGCACGTCGAAGCCGATCAGCCGCAGCTCAACCACCCCCGGCTTAACCACGTCCACATACACGCCGTGAACGCCCCAGGCATGCCGCAGCCGTTCAGCCGAGGCCGCCACGTCGGCGGGTTCCTGCCCCGGTGCCAGCCGAAGCCGCACCCGCAGCCCGGTCGAGGTCGGCCGTATCAGCCCCCGGCGAGGAGGCACCGGCCGCACCTCCCGATGAGTGAGCGCCTGTGTCGCCCAGGCCCGCAGCCGCGACGGCGGAACGGTCAGCCCACACGCATCCATCACGGACCCGTACGACCCCAGCAGCCGGGCCGTGGAGATGGGCAGCCCGACCGTGGACCAGTACGCGGCCGGGTGCCGGGCCCGGAGGTAGGCGGCCCCGCCGACCATTCCGGCGACCGGACCACCCACCTCCATCAACGTCATGACGTCGTTCATCAGGCTCAGGCCCCCGCGCCAACCGGCATGGCAGCCGGAGCGATGGCGTCAGCACGGAAGGCGATGCCATGCCGCTGCTGCCCGTTAAAGACGTTCTCCCACGGCCGGGCGATCAGCCCAAGCAGCGTGACCGGCGAGCCGAGCGACAGCCCTTCCGTCACCCCGCTTTCCGGAACGGTGACCTGAAGCAGGGAGGATTCCCCGCCATCGATGAAGACGACACCGAGCCGCATCAGCGTCTCGCCGGTCTGCGCGTCCTTGGCGATCTCGCCACTCTGCCGGTCCCTGACCTTGGGCTCCGGTGCCTCAGTCAGCAGGACCGTGGCACCGGAGGTCTCGACACGGATGGAACGCAATTACTTCTCCTTCTCTCACAACATTGCCCACCTAGTTGTCTAGATGAGTACCAGCGGTCGAACCCGAACGGGCCGGGAACGATCACCACCATGCCACACCACTCAGCCACTCGTCTATACGAGTATGCGTCTGCGTGCGTACGAGTCGAGAGAAGCGGCCCGCCACGGCCGCACAGCGCGCCATCCGGCACGCCCGTCAGGTAGCGGGCAGCTGGTAAGCCAGGACGTAGGCGTCAGCGGCCATCACGGTGTCGCAGACCTCGACCGCGCGCCCCTCGGAGTCGAAGGCGGTACGGATCAGCGAGATCACCGGGACGCCAGAGGCGAGCTGGAGCGTGCGCACCTCGGCGGGCGAGGGCATCCGGGCGCGGATCTCTTCATCGAAGTGGTCCAGGCGGTGCCCCAGCTCTTCCAGCCGGGCGTAGATGCCGCCGGGGCCGGGGTTGGGGTGGGCGATGGGGGTGTTGCGGGCGAGGTCCAGCGGCAGGTACGAGGTGGCGAACTCCACTGGCCGCCCGTCCAGCAGATACCGGCGCCGCCGGGCCAGCACCTTGCGCGGCGAGCCCAGCCGGGCGGAGATGTCCGGCGAAGGCCGCTCTTCCTTCACCTCCAGGCCGTCGACCTCCGGACGGCTCCCCGCAGCCTCCGCCTCCACGGTGAAGGCCGCTTTCCCCTGCTCACGATGCCGCCGCGCGAACCGGTCCGAGGCTAGCCGCCGCACAGGTGGCCGTGGCCGGACGAAGACTCCCTTGCCATGCTCGGAGACCACCAGGCCCTCCTGCTGGAGCAGCGACAACGAGTTGCGCACGGTCATCCGGGACACCCCGAAGTGCTCCACCAGCTCAGTCTCCGAGGGCAGCTTGTCGCCCTCCCGGAAACGGCCCTTGTCGATCGCTTCCCGCAGCGCGTCGGCGATCTGCCGGAACACCGCCCGGTCGCTCGTGGGGTCCAATACACCCAGAACAGAGGCCAGAGAAGGCATATGCACATACTCCTTTAGGTATCTAGACGAGCGGCTAAGCGGTGTTGCTACGGTGGAAAGCCTAGCCAGCCGAGAGGGGCGTGGAACGTGAGCACTGAGCGCCCGCACTCCGTGAGCGTCGCCGGAGTCATCGTTGACGACGCTGGCCGTGCGTTGCTGATCAAGCGACGGGACAACGGTAAGTGGGAACCGCCCGGCGGCGTGCTCGAACGCGAGGAAACCATCCCCGACGCCCTGCAACGGGAAGTCCTCGAAGAGACCGGCATCAAGATCGCGCTGCCCGCGACCCTCACCGGCATCTACAAGAACATGACCGGCCTGATCGTCTCCATGGTCTTCCGCTGCGAGGCCATCGACGGAACCCCGACCACCGGAGCAGAAACCCGCGCCCTGCGCTGGGTCACCCGCGACGAGATCACCGAGCTTGCCGACGAGGCATACGCCGTCCGCGTCCTGGACGCCATCGACAACGCATCCCCGCCAGCCGTCCGCGCCCACGACGGCGTACGACTCATCTAGCACGAACCCACGATTCATCGCCCCTACCAGCACGAAGGAACTTGTATGCACGAGTATATGAGCAGTCCGCGAGTTTGGGGCCTGACATGCCCAGGTTTCCGAGAAGAGGTGAGTCGTGCCCGCCGCTGGACCCGCGACATCCTCAGCGGCCACCCCTGCGTGGACGACGCCGAGCTGATCGTCAGCGAACTCGGAAGCAACGCCGTCAACCACACCGCCAGCGGCACGGACTTCGGCACCTTCAACCTCACGCTGACACTGTCCCCTCAGACCGTCGCGATCTCCGTCAGCGATTCCGGCGGAAGCCCCGAACCCCACCCGACCGAGGCCGACCCGTACGACACCCACGGCCGCGGATTAAGCATCGTCATGGCCCTCGCCTGCCGCGTCGACATCACCGGCAACCAGCACGGCCGCACCATCACCGCCCAGCTCGCAGCCCACCAGAAGGTCGACCGATGACACCCCACCCCAACCACAACGACGGCTCGGACCTGGACCAACTCCACCGCGACGAGATAACCGTGGCGATGAACTGGGTGATCCGCACGTGTCAGGAGATCATCCGCGATCACTGCCACAAGACGTTCTGGGTCCCCACCGGAACCAGCACCGGCACCGCCCCGACCACGGACCACCTCATCCAGTCAGCCCGCACCGACGTGCTCAACAAGCTCCGTCACCAGCTCGACGGCGCGGAGACCATCATCAGCATCGCCGAGCACGAACGCGCCAAGCGCAAGCGCTGAGTTACAACCTTCTTTACGGGTTCAAGGCGGCTCGCTCCGCTCACCGCGCGCGGCCCGGCCCCGGCCGGGCCTGCGCTCCTGTCTCCGCCCCGCTCCAGCCCGGCCGCCGTCCGTGCCGCGCACAGAGCAAGCAGCCGCCTGATGTCAGAGATGGGGTACGTCGTGGCTGGGGCCGGTCGGCTCCACGGCTTTAGGCAGCCACTTTGGGGCGAGCCTCTAAGATCATGGCCCCAACGTCGTGCTTTAACGGGCAGGTCCACAGACTGCCCGACGCGCCGGAAGCTTACGGGGCCATGATCTCTCGCCCCAAAGCAGCTCCAGCCCAAAGCCGCTCCGCCGACCTTACAGATCTTCAAACCAGCCGCCCTCTTGCGCCACCTTAGATAGAGGAACAGTTTTTTCAGCCAGCCCCCTCTTTACGCTCAGCTCCGCCATGCGAACCAAAAAAATCGGATACGCGACAGGATTACTAGCAATTTTGCGGGCAACCTCGACCGGCATACTTCCTGACGTACGGAAGTACCCTAGATGCGGGAGGAAAGCATTGCCCACTCGATAGGCTCGCTTGATTCGCTCATTCTCTGCCGCCCAATCGACAAATTCGGATTGAAGCCTTTGAATCGATGTAGCAAAGATAGCCTGACTTACCGTTGCATCATCTCCGATGTACGAAGACAGGTACCTACTAACAATCGCCTCGCGTGCAGAATCGGGCGCCCAAATGGTAAGGATCGCAGCTAGCCGTGGGCTCATTGATTCGGGAAACAGATCCACCCGAACATCCCGAGACTTGCCCAACCAACCTCTAATCTGGTCGACGCCATCAAACAGCCTCATCGCGTCACGTGCATCGAGGCCGTCTACGATGTCGTCCAGCTCGCCATAGATCTTGGAAAGCGTGGCAGGCCCGCAGAGACAAAGCGACACAAGTGTCCAAACTTGCCGCTGCCCTGTGTCCGCTGACTCGAGTTGCTCCCTCCACCACGAAGCACTCCCGGCCTGAAGGCGAGCGTATCTCACTCGCTCCATTACGCTGACCGATCCGTCGAACAAATCACTGCAGCCGACGTCGGTACGCTTACCTCTCGGAGCTGCAAGTGCGACAGCACAGGCTGCTGCCCAGACCTGCCATCGCTCTCCGATGGAAGAAACGATCGAATCAATGTACCTGGCGAATACGCCGCCTGCCTCTAGAGCACCTTCCTCTTGAGGGCTATTCAAGAGGTCTTGGAAGGACCGAACTATGCCATCAACTTCGGCATCCCCAACAAGGGCTGGTCCGCCCTTCGGCCACCTTATGCCGAAGCGCCTCGAAAGGCTTTCACCATAGGTGCGCCGACCGTCATTATAGTTCCTAAAGAGAACAAATGGATTCAAAGACGCACACAGGAGGTCCAACGTGGTCTCACTGGGACGCGAAACCCGGAAACCGTTAATATAGCCGTCACAGACCCTTTCTTTGTAATCCTCCAAAAGATCAGAATCCTGAACGAAGAATCCAGACCGCCCAGCCGAAATCAGAGCCGTTGCCACTTCGTCGTCTACTGAAACGCTGAACCCGTTGACAATATCTAGCAACTCTTGATCGGCAAAGGATTTTAGCACCCCCAGATAATGACCCGACCAAATCCATGATGTCTTTTCTTTCGCAGACGAAAGGTGAATAAACCCGGCTATCCAAAGACTGCGGATCTCTTCGCGCGTGCCGTTCTTCTTTGCAAGTTCGGTGATTGAGACCTGAATATCGCGAGGTGGTGCTCCCCGAAGCACACCCATACAACGCTCAAGAAGCTCAACACGCCCACAGCCATCCGGGAGGGTGATTGGCTCTCCACCGCTGCTGCTGTAGTGATCGTCCCCAAGAAGAGAACGGTAGCCGTCTCTATCCAGGATAAGCTCGACTACCTTTTTCAGGCTCCTGTGGTTCTGGCTAAATACCCAGTCCGCCACGAGAGTAGCCGCAAGAGAGCGGGGATGAGACGTCAGCCCTAGGTCACTGTCGGCGCAAAGGACCTCAAGGCGATCAACGAGTGCCGGCAACTCACCCTTACTGAAGCAACCGGCATAGAACCGGGTGACATTTAGCCAGTGAGTATTACGGGCCACAGCATCGAAACGCTCGTCTTTGGTGCCGCTTCGGGGATTACCCACAGGGCTATATGGCGCAGTTTCATAGAGAAATCGACCGGCGAAGTACTCTCGCAGGGGCTGAACTTCGAATTCAAACAGGCCTTCTACTGCACCAACAAGAAAAACAACCCGCTGAGCAAGACCTGTGAATAGATCCGCTGCCCAAGCAGGATCCCTCCCTTCGGATATTAGATATTCCCTGATTACTTCACGGAGTCGGTTAGCGTCGATCTTCCCTAGCGCTCTGCCCGTTTCTGCCTCGCTGTGAAGCATCCAAGCCAGATAGCGATGCAGGTCGATCAAAACTTCTTGGCGCTTTTTGACAATTTCACTCTTCTCGGCCTCACGCGCCAAGAACTGCTCGACGTAAAAGTCGTACAGCGCTGTCCTCTTGTCAGGGAGAGCCTCCCCGCGAGTGTGAATTACAGTAAGCAGGATGGCCAGTTGCATCGGATTGCGCGCCAAGTCGCGCATGTGTGGCTGGTCCAGCTTTTCAGCCAATGTCCGCCGGAGATTAGACTTCTCTTTTTCTTTGAGGCGACGTGACTTAGCCCACCGCTCTGAGTACTGCTCGATTAGAGGACGGCCCAGCCTCGTAAGGGTCCATCGCTGAAACACCTTCGAAGGGAAATCCGACACCTCTGCTAGCGCTGACGGCCTCGTAGTAACCAACATTTGAAGCGCGGCCGCAGACTCCTTCAGTCGGCGGGCCGCTGAGCCGATTTCCCTGACCATCTCATTACGCAGACGCACCTCAGCTACTTCATCCAAGCCATCGAGCACGATAAGAAGTGAACTCGAACGTGCAACACCAGACAGGTCGTCCACCGTGAACGTGCGACCGCCGGATACTTCGCTAATAAGCGCGCTTATAAAGGATTCGAGGGACTTTGATGCCTGCGTTGGCCTAGTCGCACCCGCCTCTTGACTGAATGGGTTGTTACCGGCCAGCCAACTGGCGTACTCTCGCAGGTCTACCTTAATCGGGAAGCGTACCGATTTGGGACGATGCTCATCAGGGAGGGTGTCGAACTCCGCCTTCCCTAGCGCGCGCATTCTATGAACTTGACATACATACTGCGCCAAGGTCGACTTACCCTGACCGGGTCCCCCCTCCAGAACTACCAGATCGGAAAGTCGCGCTACTTCATCATGCAAAAGTAGAGTAGCGGCACCGACGGGCTCATTTCGATCATTGCCCGCTTCCCCCTGGTTAGCAATTTGGTTAACTACTTCACGGATCTCAAGCGCGCGCTTTTCTTCCTTGCGTCTCCCTTCTGTATGCGTCAGCGAGATCACGGCGGGGACATCCACAAACAGATTCAGAATCTCGTTACTGAGTTCAACTTGTTTGAAACGGACTTCGTTATCCAATTCAAATTGCTCGGCGGCAAAACTACGCAACACATCAAGTCGACTACCCAGCAAATCCGGCCCGATTGATTCTGCCAGCGCTTGGAGTAGATCACTTCCTCGCAGAATATCCGGATATGACCATTTCACGTCGGCGTGACCATCGCACCTTCGATCGAGGTCGTCTCTCCACCAGACACGAACAGGAACAGAAACGTCAGAGTTTAGGAGGTGATTCAGCTTGTCAATCGAACCTGCTCCGGGGAAGGCAGTCCCGGGAACATTGGAGACTAGAATGTACTCCATTGCCCCCTTTCTCCTGCTGAGGATGTCTTGAATCTTAGGTACTTCATCCTCCATCGTGTCGACGAACCACTTGTGAACATCCTCAATGACGAATGGATTCCTGACGAACTTAACTTGAAAGATCCGGTATTCGCCCTGCTTATTGGCGAAGAGCTGGACCGCATCCCTACCACCATCTCTCTGGCCAACGGGAAAGCACTGTGTTCCAGGGTATTCAAGCGAGATGAGCGCCTGGGAGAGGTGCTGAAACCGTTCGGGGTCCAGTTGCTCGTAGAGGTAAGTCAACTCAGCCACCCTCAACTGCTGTAGGCACAAGAAGCCCTGACGGTACGTGAGGATGCACTCTATCGGTGGCAGGCTGCTCAGCGTGGGAGTCTGACCGAACCAAGGGCGCCAGATCGAAGACGCCCTATGCCTGCAAGGCCACGCCCCGACCGTTCACCCAGGTCGGCCGCCCGAGCACAGCCCTGAATGCCCCAACGTCCAAGTTGGGACGCCGCCCGCAGTGACATCGTGCTCTGATCGACGCCGAGCCAAGCACCATGGTTGTCGCCCATGGTCGGTTCCGCGAGGTGCACGCTGCCAGTCTGCTCTGCGCCCGCCATCGCAGCTAACTGTCATCGGTTGAGGTGCAAGCCAACTCTCGGCGAAGGCGCCAGCCTCACTCACTAACGGAGCATGAAGGCTGACAGCCGACGCTGACATCAACGGCCACGGACGGTGGCGGCGATCAGCAGCCATGTATGACATCGGAGCATGAGACAGGCCCCGACCGAGCCGAGGGTGGGCCGAACTCCTAAAGCGGTGGTCAGCGAGTGCCCGCAGTCGAACGTGACAGGTCCCAATCACCAAGTGGTCACCTGACGCCAGCCGTGACGCCAACAGGCGCGTACGCCGACGTCAGCAGCGGACGCCAGCGGACCGCCAACCCAGACGAAACGGGCATCAGACGTCACCGCACCCCGCCTGAAAAGCGGAAGGTCGCCGGTTCGACCCCGGCCCCAGCCACCGCCGAAAGCCCCCTCCTGGTTCGCCCGGAGGGGGCTTCTTCGTTGCCGGTGAGGCTGTCTCCGTGCTCAGTCCGCGCTCGTCCATGCGTCTGGGTGGGGCGTCAGCACCGCGGAGATCACCGTGTGGGACGAGGTCATGACATCGGCCACGAATCGCCGTCGCCCGATGCCGAGTCGGCGCAGCGCCGGTCCGTGGTCCGCGGCGACGACGAGGGAGACCGCGAGCAGAAGGAGCCGCCACAGTGCCATCACCGGGCGGCGCATCGTGCGGGGCAGCTCCGACAGGGAGGCGTGCAGCCGTTCGCAGTGGAAGGGGACGTGGCGCTGCTCGTCGGACAGTATCCGGCTCGCCACATCCGCGGTGAGCGCGTCGTCGGTGCCGTCGCGCAGGGCCCGGTAATAGCGCAGCGCCACCACTTCCGCGATCATCAGGACCAGTAGTTCCGTACGGAGGCCCAAGAGGCGCCGCAGCCGTACGAAGAGCGCGTCGGTCCAGTGTCCGGGCAGGGTCGGCATGCCGCCCGCGGCCAGCAGGCGGGCAAGGAGTCGGGCGTGGTTCTGTTCCTCGGCGATGAAGAGCCGGACCGCCTGTGCGTAGTCGGCGTCGCCGGCCTGGTCCGCTTTGTCGACGAGGTTGGCGCCGTCGCCGTCCTCGCCGACCTGGAAGCGCTGGATGCCGGCCCACACCGCCGGATGCAGCGTCGCGCCTTGCCCCCAGTCCGGATCGCCCTGGGCGTCCCGGTACGCGCGCTCGTCCTCGAACCGCCTTGTCCACTTGGCGAAGCCGCCCGTACGCACCCGGTCTCCCCTCTCCTGACACGGCCACCGTGCCCCGGAGAGGGACGACGCAAGCGGACACCGAAGCGTTCCGCGCTGCTGACATCAGCCCGGAGAGGCCCCGATGGGGTTGTCCATCGGGGCCCTCGTATGCGCGGACGGGACGGTCAGACGTTGGCGCAGATCGCGAAGACGCTGATGCCCACGTTGTCGGCGTCGGTCTGCCGGCCCAGGCCGATCCAGCCCTTGTGGTCATCGGTGGGGAAGCTGCCGACGAGGATCGCGGTGTTGCCCCGTGCCTCGGCGCCGCCGCCGATGACCTTCTTGCCCTTGGGGCAGTTCACGGTGCGCCGCTCGAAGTTCGGGACGTTCTTGTTGGGCAGCGTGACCACCTGGTACCCGGGCACTCCCTTGCCCTGCTGGGAGTGTCCAGGCTTGCCGTGATGGCCGTACCCGTGCTTGCCGGGCTTGCCGTGATGGCCGTGTCCATGCTTGCCGGGCTTGCCGTGCCCAGACTTGCCGTGCTTGCCGTGATGGCCTTGCTTGCCGTGTTCATGCTTGCCGTGATGGGAGTAGCCATGGGAAGCGGACGTCTTGGCGCCGTGGTCACCGGTCGCCTGGTAGCCGCCGTCTGCCGCCCACGCGACGCCCGGCGTCAGGGCCATGGCCAATACACCGGCGGCGATGACGAGCCTTCCGCGCATGTGTCTTCCTTTCGTCGCGGGTCCCTGGAACGGGACCGACACGTGGGAAGCGTGACCAGATAGAACGGGAAGTAAGGCGTGGAAGGATATAAATCCTACTAATGAGGAACGGTCAGGCAGCGTACGGGTGCACTGCCCCTCGAGGCCCCGGAACCGGAACCCCTCACGTGTGGCGTCGTACGGGGCATGGACTACGGCATTCGGGTTCGCGGGGCCTGCGTCGGGGAGGCCGGGGCGATGGCGGACATTCACACGAGGGCGCGGTCCGCCTACTACCTGGCGGGTGGCGCGGTTGAAGAGGCGTCGGACGATCCGGCCACCTTGGCGGAGCGGGAGGCCGCTTGGGCGCGGGTGGTCTCGTCGCCCGGGCTGACCGGGCTGTGTGCCGAGGCCGGGGGCGGGGGGATTGTGGGGATTCTGGCGATGGGGGCGCCCAAGGATGCGGATGTCGAGGCGTCGCGCTACCGGCAGTTGTTCCAGATCCATGTCCATCCGGACTTCTGGGGGCGCGGGGTGGGTGGCGCCCTGCACGACGCGTTCGCCGAGCGCCTGGTGGCGGGTGGGTTCACCGGTGGGGTTCTGGAGGCGTGGGAGGCCAACGGGAGGGCGCGGGGGTTCTACGCCGGGCGGGGCTGGCGGGAGGACGGGCAGCGGCGGGGCGGGCCTCGAGGGGTGGACTATGTACGGATGCGACTGCACCTCGGGTGACGCGCGGTCGCCGTATCGGTGAGTGGAACGCCTTCGTTCCCGTCGGGGAAGCCGCGGCGAACAATCTCCGCCCAAAGGCCGGGCCGCGACATTGGAGAGTCGGCATGGCAGACGAAAAGGGCGCCCCGCGCGAGGTACGCAAGGCGGCAATCGCAAGCTTGTTCGGCAGCGCGTTGGAGTGGTACGACTTCTTCCTCTACGGCACGGCCGCCGCGCTCGTGTTCAACACCCTGTTCTTCCCCACCTTCGACCCGCTCGTGGGCACGATCGCCGCCTTCGGCACCAACGCGGTCGGCTTCCTCGCCAGGCCGCTCGGCGGCGTCATCTTCGGGCACTTCGGTGACCGGCTCGGCCGTAAGTCGATGCTGGTGATCACCCTGGTGATCATGGGCGTCGCGACGTTCCTCATCGGGCTTCTGCCCACCTACGGTGCCGTCGGGGTCTGGGCTCCGGTGCTGCTGGTCGGCTTGCGGGTCGTGCAGGGCATCGCGGTCGGCGGGGAGTGGGGCGGGGGCGTGCTGATCGTCAGCGAACACGCGCCGCGCTACCGGCGCGGCTTCTACTCGGCCTGGAGCCAGACCGGTGTGGGGCTCGGGTTCGTCCTCTCCGCGTCCGTCTTCGCGCTGGCCCAGGGGGTGACGACCAAGGAGTCGTTCCTCGCCTGGGGATGGCGGGTTCCGTTCCTGGTCGGCATCCTGCTCACCGCCGTCGGGCTGCTGATCCGGCTGCGGATCATGGAGACACCGGCGTTCCGGGAGGCGGAGGCGGAGGCGAAGCCGGAGAAGTCCGCGCCGCCGATCCTCGATGTGCTCCGTACCCACCCCAGGTCGGTGCTGATCGCCTTCGGCGCGCGGGTCGCGGAGACCGGTGCGAGCTATCTCTTCCTCACCTTCAGCCTGTCCTACGCGGCCAAGATCGGCGTGGGCAGCGGGGTGGTGCTGGCCGCGGTCGTGGTGGGGATGCTGGCCGAGTCGTTCGCGATGCCGGTGTTCGGGGCGCTATCGGACCGCGTCGGGCGCCGACCGGTGTACATCGGGGGCGCGGTCGCGGTGATCGTGTGGGCCTATCCGTTCTTCGCGATGTTCGACTCGCGCCAGCCGGTGCTGATCTTCGTGGCCATCTTCGTGGCGGTCGTGATCGGCCACGGGGCGATGATCGGCACCCAGCCCGCGTTCTTCACGGAGCTCTTCGCTAGCCGGGTGGCGTACAGCGGACTCGCCCTCGGGCACGAGCTGGCGTCGATGATCGTCGGTGGGTTCTCCCCCATCGTCGCCACCGCGCTGCTCGCCTGGGCGGGGGCGTCCTGGCCGATCGCGCTGTTCCTCATCGGCATGGGCGCGGTCACCGTGATCGCGGTGGCGGCCGCTCCCGAGACCAGCCCGAACGTGCTCAAGGGGCGCGAGGCGCGTGCGAAGGGGCAGGAGGCCGAGGCGGAGACCCAGGCCGTGTGACCGGCGGTCCGGCGGCACTCACGACGACTGTCCGTCAGTATGTCCCGCGGGGAGCGGCTCCGTCAGGAACGGCTGGACGCCTACGTCGCCTACGCGGGAGCGCTGGTCAACTACCGGCGCTGCCTGGTGCACCTGTGGTTCTGCACGCACGAACAGCCGCCCCCTGAAGGCGCCGACGAGGTGCAGAAACGGGCCTACGATCTGCGGTCCGTCGCCCAAGAGTCGCTGTTCCGGGTGCAGATGCTCACCGACGACGAGGCGCTGGGCCGGGCAGGGGAGGCGCTGCTCGCCGAGATCACGAACCTGCACAAGACGGACAGCAGGGCGGAACTCGACGAGCGCAGAAGGCGCACCCGGGACGGGGTCAGCGGCCTGGTCAGCGCCGCCAAGCGGCGCCTCTGAGGAGGCGCAACCCGGTGGCCGGCCGGGGCGTCCTTGGGGGCGTGGTCAGTGCTTTCACCCTCGTCCAGCAACTGCTGCGCTTCGCCCGGCTCCAGACGCGCAGTTGCGCGTTCGCCGTGGCGCTGCTCGCCGGGGTCGCGGCGTCCGGGGTGGTGCCGCACCTGCCCGTGGCCCGGTATGACCTGCTGCTTCTGTACGGGCTGCTGCTCACGCTGGTGTTCCGGTGGTGCGGGTGGGAGACCGGGCGGGATATGGCGATCATCGCCGTGTGCCATGTGGTCGGGCTGGCCTTCGAGCTGGTGAAGGTCTCGCTCGGGTCGTGGAGCTATCCGGAGCCCGCGCTGTTCAAGTTCGCCGGGGTGCCGCTGTACGGCGGGTTTCTGTATGCGGCGCTGGGCAGTTACATCTGCCGTGCGTGGCGGCTGCACGATCTGGAGCTGGTGCGGTACCGGCCGTGGCCCACCGCGGTGGTGGCCGCTGCCGTCTATGTGAACTTCTTCAGCCACCACTGGCTGCCCGATGTCCGCTGGGTCCTCGCCGTGCTGCTCGTGGCGGTGACCGCCGGTACGTCGGTGCGGTTCACCGTGGGGAACGTGCGCTACCGCATGCCGCTCGCGCTGTCGTTCGCGCTGATCGGCTTCTTCCTGTGGCTGGCCGAGAACATCGCCACGTACGTGGGGGCCTGGCGCTATCCGAACCAGATGCACGGCTGGCAGCCGGTCGCGGTGGACAAGTTCGGGTCCTGGGCCCTGCTGGTGAGCGTCACGGTGGTGCTGGTGGCGGCTGTGCAGCGGACCTCGTTCCGCGGAAGCAAGGTGCGATGATGCGCATATGTTCGTACAGTTTTTCGCCGCCGCCGGTGTGCTCGCCGTCCTGACCGTGGTCCCCGGGCCGGACATGGCCGTGGTGACGAAGCGGGCCGTCTCGCGCGGCTGGCGGGACGGCTTGCGGACGGCGGGCGGGATCACCGCCGGGCTGCTGGTGTGGGGCGTGCTCACCCTGGTCGGGCTGGCGGCCGTGCTGGCCGCGTCCGCCGTGGCGTACACCGTGGTCAAGCTGGCCGGAGCCGCGTATCTGGTCGTGCTCGGGGTCCAGTCGCTGCTGCGCAGCCGCCGCGGCACCCCGGAGGTGGACGAAGCGGCCGCCGCTCCGGCGGGTAACCCTTGGCGGACGGGGCTGGTCAGCAACGTCTTCAATCCCAAGATCGCCGTCTTTTACACGGGTCTGCTGCCGACGCTCGCGCCCGCCGGGATGTCCCCTCACCTGGGGATGGCGCTCCTGGTGCTGCTGCACGCGACGATCACCGCCGTCTATCTCGGCGGTTACGTCATGCTGCTGGCCAAGGCGCGCGGCTTCTTCGAACGGCCCGCCGTGCGGCGCGCCCTGGACCGGGTGACCGGTGTCGTGCTGATCGGGTTCGGCGTGAAGGTCGCCACGACGCGGTCCTGACCCCTACCAGCGGCGAGAAGGCTTCGCCCGGCTCGATCCGCCAGTGTGGGGATCGCCCTCGTAAAGGGGTGGGGGCAGGGGTACGGGCGGGACGGGTGGGTACGGGGCGCGCAGGAGTCCGGGGCTGGAAAGAGTCGGTCCCGGCGGTCCCTCAACGCTCCGGGAGAGACATGGCAGCACGGCCGTTGACCTTCGTCGTCGGAACCGGGCGGTGCGGCTCCACCGCCCTGTCGGAGGTGCTGCGTCTGCACCCCCACGTCCTCAGCCTGAGTGAGCTGATGGCCTCGCTGGAGCCGAGTGCGCTGCCCGAGGGGCCGGTGTCCGGGGAGGAGTTCTGGGAGGTGCTGGCGAGCCCGCCCGCGTTCGCCAATCGGCTCATCCGGGAGGGCTTCGGGCTGCCGGAGCACACGTATCCCGGCTCGGGCGGGCGGTTCTCGGCGGAGGGGGACGGGATTCCGGCGGTGGCGCTGACGACGCTGCCGCATCTGAGCGACGAGCCGGACGCACTGTTCGACGCGCTGCGGCCCGTGGTGTGCGGGCGGGGCCGGGGGCCGGTCGGGGAGCATTACCGGGCGCTGTTCGAGGTGCTGGCCGAGCGGTTCGGCAGTGCGGCGGTGGTGGAGCGGTCCGGGTACTCGCTGCGGATGGTGCCCCGGCTGCGGGAGGTGTTCCCGGAGGCGCGGTTCGTGCATCTGTACCGGGACGGGGCCGACTGCGCGCTGTCGATGAGCCGCCATCCCGGCTTCCGGATGATCCAGCTGATGCGGGAGGGCGGCGACGTTCCGGGCGAGCTGGCGGCGTTGATGGGGGACGAAACCGCCGAGATCAAGCCCCTGTTGACGCGTCCCCTACCGCTGGCCGCCTTCGGGCGGCTGTGGTCGGACACGGTGATCGAGGGGCTGGGGCACCTCGGCGCGCTGCCCGACGGGCTGGTGCTGCCGCTGTCGTACGAGGCGCTGCTCGACGCCCCCGACGCCGAACTCACCCGCCTCGCCGCCCACCTGGGCGTCGAGCCGCTGTCCGGGTGGCTGGCCGGGGCGCGGGTGCTGCTGGACGGCGGGCGGCGGGGCAGCGCCGAGCGGTTGCCGGAGGAGGAGCGGGCCGCGCTGCGGGAGAGCGTCGCGGCGGGGGCTCGGGCGCTGGGGGTCTGAGGGGCGCGCCCTGCTGTACGGCCCCGGGCGGGGCCGTACAGCAGGGCGCGGCGTCAGTAGCCCGCCTTGGCGTTGACCCGGCGCGGGTAGTAGCGCTCGTCGCCGCGCCGCTCGTAGTTCTTCCAGCGCGGCGCGTCCCCGGTCGGGTGGTCGCCGAGGATGGTGACCCGCTGGCCCTTGCGGTAGGCGGAGTAGTCGTTGATGGCCAGGTGCTGGGTCGCCCTGTTGTCCCACATGGCGACCGCGCCCGGCTGCCAGCGGTAGCGGCAGTTGAAGGCGGGCTGCTCGGAGTGCTCGAAGAGGAACTGGAGGACCGTGTCGCTCTCGTGCCTGCTGAGCTGCGGGATGTGGGACGACCACATGCGGGTGACGTAGAGCGAGCGGCGCCCGGTCTCCGGGTGGACCCGCACCACCGGGTGTTCGGCCGTCAGCTCGCCGACCTCGGGCGCCTTGAGGACGTGTACGGCGGTCAGCCCGTCGAGCATTTCGCGGTAGGGCTCGGACAGCGTCTCGTACGCCAGGTACTGGTTGCTCCACATCGTGTCGCCGCCGGACTCCGGACAGGTGACCAGGTGCAGGATCGAGGCGACCGGCGGGTTGGGGCTGAAGGTGACGTCGATGTGCCACTCGTCGGCCTTGCCGCCCTTGTCGGACTCGATCAGCGCCAGCTCCGGATGGCCCTCGACCTTCGGCAGGAACGGATGGACCTCGACCTCGCCGAAGCGCTTGCCGAGGGCGATGTGGGCCTCCGGGGTGAGGTGGGGCTGGTCCGGGAAGAAGATCACCAGGTAGCGCAGCAGGAGTTCACGGATGCGTTCGAAGTCGGCGTCGCCGATGTCCGTCAGGTCCATCCCGAAGATCTCCGCGCCGAGGGCGCCGGACACCGGGCGTACGACTGCTTCCTGTTTCCGCATGAAACACGGTCCTTTCAGGTCTGGGGAACGCGGTGGGCGCGGGGGTCGGGCAGGACGCCGAGCTGGTGGAGGCGGTCCAGGAACGTCAGCGGCCGGGGGCCCAGGCCGGACATGTTGTACGTGACGGTGTGCAGCAGCCGGGGATTGCGCCCGGTGAAGCGGACCGCCCGCCGCCCGATGATCCGGCCGCGCCAGGTCAGGTCGGTGACCATGCGGGCCGCGTTGTCGCTGGTGGTGGCGGACTGGGCGAGGAGCGGCCGCCGTTCCGCCTGGTAGGCGCGGAGGGCGGCGTCCACGGTGGTGGCCGACAGGGCGCTGTCAGCGCCGTCCAGGTGCTCGGCCAGCCGGTCCGCCAGGGAGGCCGCGCAGGTGATCGCGGTGTTCATGCCCTGCGCGGCCATCGGGTGGACGGCGTACGCGGACTCGCCGACGAAGGCCATCCCGGGGACGGCCAGCCGGGGCGAGAGGAACCGGGACACCGGGAGCGTCTGTCTGCTGTCGAGGGCCGCCAGCAGCGGCCCGGACAGGGGTTCCAGCGCGGGCACCTCCGCCACCACGCCCTCGGCCCAGGCGGCCAGGGCCGACCGGTCGCGGGCGCCGCGCAGTTCGTCGGGCGCGGTCTGTACGTACAGCCGCACCCGGTCGCCGGGCAGCGCGTACACCAGCCGCAGCCCGCGTGGACTGAGGTACGCCGAGAAGTCGTCCGGGCGGGGCGCGCCCGCGAGGTCGAACGACGCCAGGCGGTGCGGGTAGTCCACGCGCCTGGCGTCGATGCCCGCGGCGCGGCGCAGCCGGGACGAGACGCCGTCCGCGGCGACGGTCAGCGGCGCGCGGACCTCGTACCGCCGTCCGCCCTCGGTGACCGCCACGCCGCCGACCCGGCCCGAGCCGTCGCGCAGGGCCTCCTCGGCCAGGGCGCCCCGGCGCACCTCCACGGCCGGGCCGAGGCTTTCGGCCAGCGCGTCGAGGATGGCCAGGTGGTCGTGGGCGAGCAGCCATCGGTCGCCCTCGGGGAGCCGCCCGTAGTCCAGCGCCATCAGCGGCGTCCCGGCCGGGTCCCGGACCGCCAGGCGGCCGAGCCGCACCCCGGCCCGCTGCTCCAGGAGCCGTTCGGTCCCCCAGCGGCGGAGCACGCGCAGCGCGCCGGGCTGGAGCACCTCGCCCTTGGCGACCGGGCGGGGCCTGGGCTGCTTGTCGAGGACGAGGACGCGCAGGCCCAGCGCGCCGAGGGCGCGGGCGGAGGCGAGCCCTCCGGCGCCCGCGCCGCATACGACGGCGTCGTACGTGTCGTACGGGGTGCTCTGCTCGCTCATACGGAGCCCCCCGGGGACGTGGTGGCCGTCCGCAGCCTGGCCAGGGCGCGGAGCGCGAGCCCTGAGGCGATCGTGTCGTCGGAGTAGCGGTAGCAGAAGCGGATGTACTCGTTCACCGGCGATCCGGCCCAGCCGCCGTCCGGCCGCTGGGCGTCGGTGAGATGGCGCGCGGCGGCGGTCACGGGCCGCGACCCGGGGTCGTGGCCCGCGGCGAGCAGCGCGTACAGCGCCCACGCCGTGTCCTCCACGGTGCCCGGCGTGGCACCGTCCTCGCCCGCGGACGCGCCGCCCCAGGAGCCGTCGTCGTGTTGGGTGCGCAGCAGCCAGGCGGCCGCGCGGACGGCCGCCGGATGTCGTGCACCCACCGTGCGGCACAGGGTTTCCAGCACCACCGACGTGCCCGCCGTGCGGCCGCGGTACCACAGGGCCTCGTACGAACCGTCCGCGCGCTGCTGCGAAACGAGCCAGCGCACGGCACGCACCACGCGCCGGTCGCAGGTGCCCGCGCCGTGGTCCAGCAGGACGCGGACCGCCTTGGCCGTCATGTGCGGGCAGGGCCCGAACCCGCCCGGCTTGCTGTTCCGCACGGCCAGGCTCCACGAGCCCGCGGAGTCCTGCATCCGGGTCAGCCAGTCGATGCCGCGCCGTACGTGGAGGTCGTCACCGCCGCCGGGGAGGCGCAGCAGCACCGAGCTGATCTCGGCGGTCTCCAGAGCCATGGGCCAGCTGTCCGCGCTGGAGAAGCCCCAGTAGCCGGGCGGGCAGGCGAGGGCGGCGAACGGGGTGTTCTGCTGGCGCTCGTGGAACATCACGCGGGTCGTCCTCAGCCGGGGGTCCTCCGCGTACCCCGCCTCCAGGAGCGCGCCGGCGGCGAAGCTCGACCAGGTGACGTCCAGCGGCATCAGCTCCCACCCGCCGTCCGCGTCGGCCGCCGACCGCAGCCAGGCGGCGGCGTTGCGCGCGATGTCGGGGGCGAGGCCGGAGCGGGTGGTTCCGACGCAGATGAGGCCGGTCAGCCACGGGTCGGTGCTGAACGATCCGCTCGCGCCCTCCCGTTCGTACGCCTCCCGGACGACGCCCAGCGCGGCGGGCCGGGCCAGCGCGTTGAGCCGCCGCCGCACCAGCCCCTGGGTGCGGCGGCGCACGGTGGCCTGGCCGAGCGCCATGCTCGCGAGGATCGGCATCCGCAGGCTGAGCAGCCGTCGCGCGGGCCCGCGCAGCAGCAGCAACTCCAGCGGAAGGCGCGGCAGCGCCGCCTCGTCCAGCCGCCCCGCGAGCGCGCCGAACTGCCGGACCAGCCCCGCCATCACCGGTTCCGGCAGCGCCTCCGGGCCGCCCAGCCGCGCCAGCCGCTGCCGCCCGGCGCGTACGGCGTGCGCGGCGTGGCGCGGGGCGACCAGGTCGAGCGCGTCGGTGACGACGGCGGTGGTCAGCACCTCGTCGGGCACCCCGGGCATGGCCCACCCGCCGCTGTCGCGCTGGGCCTTGACGAGCCGTTCGACGCCGCGGGTGAGGAGCGGGTCGTCGTGGTCGGCGAGGTGCAGGGCGATGAGGGCGAGGGCGGTGTTCGCCGGGGAGAACCGGTTCTCCGCCGGGTCTGGGGCGAACACCCCGTCCGTGCGCCGCCGGGCGAAGAGCGCCTCGGCCCCGGCGCTGACGGCGGCGTCGATCCGGCCGGTCGAGGGTGTCGAGGAGGGGGTCACCATGGGCTCGGACGGTCCTTCCGTAGTACGGCGCGAAGGGGTTGCGGCGGCGGATCGTCGGCGGCGGCGGAACGCTCCCGCGGCCTGGGACCCCCGGCGGCCCCGGCAGCTCCGGCAGAGGGCGCGGGCCCCGGGCGCGGGGGCGGGGGCGCGTGCCGGTCGGGGTGCGGCTCCGCGCGCGGGGGAGGTTCCGGGTGCCGGTCGGGGTGCCGCGCCGCGCGCTGGTCCGGGCCCCCGCCCGAGCGCCGGTCCTGGCGCGGGGGCGGCTGCGCGTGCGGGTCGGCGTGCGGCTCCGCGCGCTGGTCCGGACCCGGGGCCACACGCCGCAACGGGCCCGGCTCCGGGGGTCGTCCCACGCGCGGGACCGTGGTCGGGGCCCGGTCCGGAAGGGGGTGCGCGGTCGGCTCCGCGCCCTCCGGGGGGAATTCGTGGCGGGCGCGCATCCGGCGCTGGGTCAGGACGCTGAGGGCGAGCAGCGGGGTGAGCAGGGTCAGGGCCGGGGTCGGGCCCCAGCCGCCGGACAGCACCGCGCCCGCCAGGATCAGGCGTTCGGCGACCAGGATCTCGTGGGCCCGTAACGCGCGTACGGGGGTCAGCGGGGCCGCGCCGCGCAGCAGCGGGGCGAAGGCGCCGACGCCGCAGGCCGCCGCGGCGAGCAGGAGCGCGGCGAAGGCGGTCCGGCCGCCGGGGGCGGTGAGCGGGACGCAGACCGCGGCGGTGACGATCGCGGCCGCGTACAGCAGGGCGGCCGTGCGCGCCGCGTAGCGGACGCCGCGGAGGACGGGGAGCGTGCGGTAGCCGCCGCCGCGGTCGCCTTCGACGTCGCGGAGGGTGCCGACCAGGTTGGACGCCGTGTCGTGGGCCCAGAAGGCGAGGGCGGCCAGCAGGACGGCGGGCCATCTCGGCTCCGTTCCGGCGGTCAGCGCGCCGAAGACGACGGTGAGGGCCGTCAGCGCGCCGCGCACCGCGTTGCCGGAAAGCCCGCGGCCCTTGAACACCTTGCTGTACGCGACGATGCCCGCCATGCCCGCCGCGACGAGCAGCAGCGCGGTCCACGCGGCCAGCGCGGTGACGACGGCGGCGGCGAGGGCGCACAGGACGCCGGAGGCCACCGCCGCGCGGGGGCTCAGCCGCCCCGAGGGGATGGGGCGCTGGGGCTTGGCCGTGGCGTCGAGGTCGCGGTCGAAGTAGTCGCCGAGGTAGTGCCCGGCGATCCAGCTCAGGGTGGGCGCGGCCCAGGCGGCCCACAGGTGTGCCGCCGAGGGGGAGCCGTCGGCCAGTGCGGCACCGGCCAGGCCGACCAGGCCGGGGTAGGACAGGGTGTACGGCCGCCAGGTCTGGAGGTGCGCCCCGCAGCCGGTGGCGAGCGCCCCGGACACGGTCACCGCTCCCGGTCGGCGGAGAAGTCCGCGATGGCGGCGAGCACCGCGGAGCCCTCGGTCGGCGGGAGTTCCGCGAGGCGGTCCTTGGCGTGGGCGACCTCCGCGCGGGTGCGTGTCCGCGCGGCCCGCAGCGCGCCGGTGGCGTCCAGGACGCGGCGTACGGCGGCGTAGGCGTCGGCCGCGGGCAGCGTGCCGCCCAGCGCGGTCCGCAGGGTCTCGCGCTGCGCGGCGTCGGCGCGCTCGTACGCCAGGAGGACGGGGAAGGTGGGGCGTCCGTTGGCGGTGTCGCTCAAGCCGGACTTGCCGGTGGCCGCCGCCTCGCTGGTGTACGGCAGCAGGTCGTCGTGCATCTGGAAGGCGAGCCCGAGGTGTTCGGCGTAGCCGGTGAGGGCGTCCTGCGCGGCGGCGTCGCCACCGCCGAGGAGGGCCCCGGCGTGGCAGGCGCCGCGGAAGAGGGCGCCGGTCTTGAGCGAGATCATCGTGAGGTAGGGGTCGAGCCCGCACCGCACGTCCCCGCACAGCTCGGTTTCCATCGACTGGCCCCGGCACAGGTCGACCCCGGCGCGGGCCAGGACCCGTACGGCCTCCAGCAGCCGGTCGGCGGGCAGGCCGTGGTCGGCGCATTCGGCGACGGCGGCGAACATGCCCATGATCAGGGCGTCGCCGGTGACGACGGCGTCCGCGACGCCGTACCGCGCCACGACCGTGGGCCGGCCGCGGCGCAGCGCGTCGCCGTCGATGACGTCGTCGTGGACCAGCGACCCGGCGTGCAGGTACTCCACGCCGAGGGCGGCGGGCAGGCTCTCCTCGTAGCCGCCGCCGACGGCCCTGGCGGACTCCACGAGCAGCAGCGGGCGCAGCAGTTTGCCCGCGGGCAGCACGGCGTAGCGGGATATGCGGTGGACGCGTTCGCCGCCGGACGGCCAGCGGGATTCGAGGTCGCGCAGCAGCCGGGCGAGGGTGGGGTGGGCGGCGGAGAGCGGATGGGCCGGGGCGGTCACGGTGGTGTGCGGGGCGGCGCTCACGGCGCCTCCTCACCGGAGCGGGCCGCCCCTCCGCCGCCGTGGTCCGCGGGGCCGGTGGGCCCTTCCGCCTCGTGGGACGTCTCGTGCGACGTCTCGCGCGCCTTCGCTGCCAGCAGCGCGAACGCGTCGTTGGCCGCGGGCTCGGCGATGGTCACGCGCACGCCCTCGCCCGGCTTTCCGCACACCAGCACGCCGTGGTCCGCGCAGAACTGGGTGAAGCGCTCGACCCCGGACTCCATCGGCAGCCACAGGAAGTTGGCCTGGCTGGGCGTCACCTGCCAGCCCTGTTCGGTGAGGACGCCGTACAGCCGCTCCCGCTCACGGGCGGTCTCCTCGCACTGGCGGCGGATCGCGGCGGTCTCGGCGAGCGCCGCGACGGCCGCGGCCTGGGCGGCCGCGCTCACCCGGTAGAAGGTCAGGGCGCCGCGCAGCGGCGCGAGGGTGCGCTCGTGCCCCACGAGGTAGCCGACGCGCAGGCTGAGCAGGCCGTACGACTTGGAGAAGGTGCGCACCACGCACACCCGCTCGTCCTCCTCGTACAGCGCGATGCCGTGGCCGACGGCGGCGGCGTCCGGGTCGGCGAAGTCGATGTACGCCTCGTCGAGCACCACGGTGACATGGGAGGGCAGCAGGCCGAGGAAGCGCCGCAGCGCGGCCTCGCCGACGGCGGTGCCGGTGGGGTTGTTGGGGTTGCAGACGATGACCAGGCGCGTGTCGTCGGTGACGGAGGCCGCCATCGTCTCCAGGTCGTGGGTCTCGTCCCGCAGCGGCACCCGCACGGTGGTGGAGGCGGCGTTGGCCGCCATCATCGGGTACGCCTCCCAGGACGGCCAGGCGTGCACGGTGTGGGTGTCGGGGCCGGTGAAGCCGGAGAACAGCAGCTGGAGCAGCGCGCCGGAGCCGGGTCCGACGACGACGTCCTCCGGCGGCACCCCCAGGTGTTCGGCGATGGTCCGCGACAGCCCGAACCCCAGCGCGTCGAGGGTGCGGTGCGCTTCGGTGGCGGTCTCCGACACGGCCCGCACGACGGAGGGCAGGGGCGGGTGGAAGGTCTCGTTCAGCGACATCTGATGCTGTACGGCGCCCTGTGCGAGCACCGGTTGCATTCTGTTCCAGCCGTCTTTGTCAGACATGTTCCATTCCAATCCGCGGAAAATTCTAGGGAAATCCCGCAAGGTTTGGATCGGCAGCGCACCGAATGGTGGGGGTGTGGTCGGTGGTGGAGGCGGCGGCGAATACGAAAATCAGCTCGGCAGGCCCAGCGAACCCGGTTGACCAGCGGCCGTCACGGGGCCGCTCCCCTGAGTGTGGGGGGCGCCGGGACGGTACGTCCAATAAGGATCTTCCCGGCATCCATAAACACCTTTTACAGTGTTCATGTGCTCGACATCCATCAGTTAGCGGTCATAGCAGGCGTGGCGCGCGCGGGTTCCTACACCGCCGCCGCCGAATTACTGGGTTACACCCAGCCCGCCGTCAGCTACCGCATGCGCTCACTGGAACGCACCATCGGCGTCCAGCTCGCGGTCCGGTCGGGGCGCGGGGTGCGGCTCACCCCGGCGGGCCACCGGCTGGCCCAGCACGCCGAGGCGGTGCTGTCCGCGCTGGGGGCCGTCGAGGACGAGTTCCGTACGTACGCCGCCCACGCGCGCGGCATGGTGCGGGTGGCCGCGATCCACAGCGCCTGCGCCTCGCTGCTGCCCGGCGCGGTGGCCCGGCTGCGGTCCGCCCGGCCCGATGTGCAGATCGTGCTGGAGCGGGCCACCTCCCCGGACGCGTACCGCGCGCTCCAGGACGGGACGACCGACCTGGCCGTGGTCAGCGTCCGCGACGACGCCCGCCCGGACGAACCCTCCGCAGAGACCGGGGCAGACACCGGGGCCGACCCCGAGGCCGAGGTGGTGGACCTGCCGCTGATCAGCGATCCGCGCTGTGTGCTGCTCCCGGCCGACCACCCGCTGGCCGGTCTGCGGACGATCCCGCTCAGCGCGCTGGCCGAGGAGTCCTGGGTGCTGGACGAGGACCGCGACGAGTTCACCGCCGCCTGCGCCCGCGCGGGCTTCGAGCCGCGTACCGTCGCCCTCACCAACGACCCGGCAACCGCCCACGATCTGGTCGCCCACGGCGTGGGCGCGGCCGTCGCCGAGGGCCTGGCCCTGGCGCCGCGGCCCGACCCGCGGGTGGTGGCCCGCCCGCTCCGCGGCTGGCCACCGCGCCATGTGCACGCCCTGCTGCGGGCGGAGGCGCCGCGGCCCCCGGCGGTGGAGGCGCTGCTCACGGCCCTGCGGGAGGCGGTGGAGGATCATCGCGCGGCGGACGGCGCGGGATGGGGTAGAGTAGATCTTGCAACGCCGCCCCGAGGGGCGGAAGTTGATGCGTCGGTCGTCTAAGGCAAGATACTCGTCTCCAAACGAGGGATGTAGGTGCAAGGCCTGCTCGGCGCTCCATGAAAGATCCCTCTCCTGATGCCAGGGGAGGGATTTTTTGCGTGCGCACGCAAGTGCCGCGCCCGGCCAGCGGGCTCAGAGCGCTCAGCGGGCGAGGCTCGCGTAGATCGTCTTGCCGCTGCCGCGGGTGATCGTCACCTCCCGGGCCAGTCGGCGGATCATGTGCCACCCGAAGCCGCCGGTGCCGGTCATCAGGTCGGGCGGGCGGGCCCGGGGCGCCGCCGGATTGGGGTCGCTGACGGCGACGGTCACCGTGTCGGGCCCGGCGGAGAGTTCGAGGGTGTACCGGCCGCCCCCGTGACGCAGCGCGTTGGTGGCGAGCTCGGACACCACCAGCAGGATCGCGTCGACCACGTCCGAGTGCGGGGCCGGGGTGAGGCCCTTGGCGAAGGCCCGGGTGGCGGCACGCGCGCGATGAATGCCGCCAGGACTGTCGCCCCGCACCACGGTGGAGGCCGTGGGCCGAGCGTTGGCGATCTTCGTGCCGTTCATGGACGTACACCCCTGGTCGGATCGGATATGCCGCTTGCAGGGGCTCTTGTGCCCGCTGTTCCGCTTCGCACGCTTGACTGTCTCGCGGGCGCCAGGTCTTCGATCTTCCGAGTCGGAGAAAATCTGTCGTGATGACTGTAGACATCGGCGGCTCACCGGAGTTAGATTCCCAGTCGTAGTCACGGCGCCGGAAACGGCGCGGCAGCACGACGATCAAGGAGGCGGACACCATCAGGATCGCCCGGGCGAAGAGTTGAGTCCGCTCGGGTACCGCACGCCCCGGAAGGGAAGGTGGTCCCCGGTCAGATATCCGCGATCCCCGCACACCTGTCGTCTCAGACGGGTACGCGGAAAATGGTGTTGAACCCCTCGGGGCCCTGGAGCCGATGCGGCGCCAGGGCCCCTCGACGCGCGACCGACGACATGAAGACGAGGTGTCAATGGCCGAAGACAGGCAGCACAGCCGGCTCGACGATGACGACTACCCCGCGTACACCATGGGCCGTGCCGCCGACCTTCTCGGCACCACCCCGGCCTTTCTGCGGGCCATCGGCGAAGCCGGTCTGGTCGCTCCGCTGCGCTCGAAGGGCGGCCACCGCCGCTACTCCCGGCATCAGCTGCGCATCGCCGCCCGCGCGCGCGAGCTGGTCGACCAGGGCACTCCGGTCGACGCCGCGTGCCGCATCGTCGCCTTGGAGGACCAGCTCGACGAGACCCGGCGCCTCAACGACGAGCTGCGCCGCGATGTCACGGAGCCCCGGCGCGACGGGGATTGTGCGGCGGGCCCCCGGATGGGCTAATGTAGATCTTGCAACGCCGCCCCGAGGGGCGGAAGTTGATGCGTCGGTCGTCTAAGGCAAGATACTCGTCTCCAAACGAGGGATGTAGGTGCAAGGCCTGCTCGGCGCTCCATGAAAGATCCCCTCCTGGTTCCAGGAGGGGATCTTTGCGTCTGTGCGCGCAAGGGACTCACGAAGCCGGGGTCGCCCTCCCCGGCCAGCCGCCCGGATGGCGGTGGCGCCAGGTCCAGAAGACCACGACGGAGACGAGGGGTTGCCGAGCAGGACCATCAGCCCCCACGCGGGTCAGCCCCCAAGTGAGGGCTGACCGCCCAACGTCCGAACGGGACGTTGAACATGGAGAAGACCATCCCCGAGTTGAACCCTCCCCCAGCTGAAGCAGGGGGATTCCTGGCTCAGGAAGCCCCGCAGGTCAGCGACCTGAAAGGTCTCACTCCCCCAGCACCAGCCGGGACGGAACCTGCCCGGTTGCCCGAAAGCATTGAGCTGCACTGGCTTGGTTCTCGCTCAGCGCGATGTGCGCGCTTGGTTCTCGCAACGCACGACACGCAGCTCACTCGATCGCGTGGGCGATTTTTCCCCTAGAGGGGAAATACCATTCCTTGCCCTGCTCCGCGGGATTCGATCCCTTCCCCGCCTGAAGGTGTGGGCACCCTCGAAGGAGACCAGGCAGAAGACCGCGAGCCCCCGGGGGTCGCCCGGCTGGAGCGGCTTCAGGTCCGTCACGGCGACGGGCACGCCCACCGCCCGGCCCACCTTCGTACCGGCCGAGGCCAGCACCTGGGCGACGCTGGCGCCCGCGGCGGAGGACAGGCCCAGCCCGACGCGGCGGACGCGCATCCGCAGGATGCCGAAGGCCTGCTGCTCCTCGACGGCCCAGCGGGCGCGGCCGTCACCGGGCTCGGGATGCAGCCGCAGCGAGGCGTTCAGGGCCTTCTCCATCCCGGCGACGAAGCGCGGCGGCGGGGCGGTTCCATGGTGGGTGCGCACGACGGCGACGGGGATCTGGCGCGGGGTGGGGTTCGCGAAGGCGAAGGTGTACGAGCCCGCGAAGAGCCCCGCGCCCGCCGAGATGATCAGCACGATGACCGTGGCCGGGAGGAACGGGCTGTGCGTGAACCGGGCCCACGGGGAGGCGTCGTCCGCCCCGCCGTCGTCCGCCCCGCCGTCATCCGGCCCGTCGCGATCCGCCCTGTCGTCATCCGCCATGCGCTCACGCTAGAACGGACAAACCCGGCATCCGCCACGACGTGGCCCGGACAACACCCGGCGGAAATGGTTCGCCAGTCGTTTTGCGGAGGTGAGATCCTGGGATCCGTATGTCCACGACTCCTGCCCCCGCCCTGTCCGCCCTTCTGGAGCGGCTGCCCGAGCTGATGCTGCGCGACCAGCAGCGGCTGGGGCGCCGGCTCGACGGCGCCCGCCGGATCCGCAAGCCCGAGGCCCGCGCGGCCGTGCTCGGCGAGATCGCCGACGACATCGAACGGGCGGAAGCGCGGGTCGAGAGCCGCCGCGCCGCCATGCCGGATGTCACCTATCCGGAAGAGCTGCCGGTCAGCCAGAAGAAGGACGACATCCTCGCGGCCGTCCGCGATCACCAAGTGGTGATCGTCGCGGGCGAGACCGGCTCCGGGAAGACGACGCAGATCCCCAAGATCTGCATGGAGCTGGGCCGGGGCGTCAAGGGACTGATCGGCCACACCCAGCCCCGCCGGATCGCCGCCCGCACGGTCGCCGAGCGCATCGCGGACGAGATCGGGACGCCGCTCGGCGAGTCGGTCGGCTGGAAGGTCCGCTTCACCGACCAGGTGAGCCCGGACACCCACGTCAAGCTGATGACGGACGGCATCCTGCTGGCCGAGATCCAGACCGACCGCGAGCTGCGCCAGTACGACACGATCATCATCGACGAGGCCCATGAGCGCAGCCTCAACATCGACTTCCTGCTCGGCTACCTCGCCCAGCTGCTTCCCCGCCGCCCCGACCTCAAGGTCGTGATCACCTCAGCGACCATCGACCCGGAGCGCTTCTCCCGCCACTTCGGGGACGCGCCGATCGTCGAGGTCAGCGGGCGTACGTATCCGGTCGAGGTGCGCTACCGGCCGCTGCTGGAGGAGGGCGGCGAGGACAGCGACCGGGACCAGATCACCGCGATCTGCGACGCGGTGGACGAGCTCCAGGCCGAGGGGCCCGGCGACATCCTGGTCTTCCTCTCCGGGGAGCGGGAGATCCGGGACACGGCCGACGCGCTGACCAAGAAGCAGCTGAAGTCCACCGAGGTGCTGCCGCTGTACGCGCGGCTGTCGCACGCCGAGCAGCACCGGGTCTTCCAGAGACACAGCGGCCGCCGGATCGTGCTCGCCACGAACGTCGCGGAGACCTCGCTGACCGTCCCCGGCATCCGGTACGTGATCGACCCGGGCACGGCCAGGATCTCCCGCTACAGCCATCGCACCAAGGTCCAGCGGCTGCCCATCGAGCCGGTCTCGCAGGCCAGCGCCAACCAGCGCAAGGGCCGCTGCGGCCGGACCAGCGACGGCATCTGCGTCCGGCTGTACTCCGAGGACGACTTCCTCACCCGCCCGGAGTTCACGGACGCCGAGATCCTCCGTACCAACCTGGCCTCCGTCATCCTCCAGATGACCGCGGCGGGGCTCGGCGACATCGAGAAGTTCCCGTTCATCGACCCGCCGGACCGGCGCAACATCAAGGACGGCGTCCAGCTCCTGGAGGAGCTGCACGCGCTGGACGGCAAGCAGAAGGACCCGCGCAAGCGGCTCACCCAGACCGGCCGGAAGCTGGCCCAGCTGCCGGTGGACCCGCGGCTGGCCCGGATGGTGCTGGAGGCGGACCGGAACGGATGCGTCCGCGAGGTCATGGTGATCGCGGCGGCTCTGTCCATCCAGGACCCGCGCGAACGCCCCTCCGACAAGCAGCAGCAGGCGGATCAGCAGCACGCCCGGTTCAAGGACGAGTCGAGCGACTTCCTGGCCTTCCTCAACCTGTGGAAGTACATCCGGGAGCGGCAGAAGGAGCTGTCCTCCTCCGCGTTCCGCCGCATGTGCCGCAATGAGTACCTGAACTACCTGCGCATACGCGAGTGGCAGGACATCTACAGCCAGCTGCGCACGGTCGCCAAGACCATGGACATCCAGCTGTCCGAGCAGGACGCGGCGCCGGACCACGTGCATCAGTCGCTGCTGTCCGGGCTGCTGTCCCATGTGGGGCTGAAGGACACCGAGAAGAACGAGTACGTGGGCGCGCGCAGCGCCAAGTTCGCCGTCTTCCCCGGTTCCGCCCTGTTCAAGAAGCCGCCGCGCTGGGTGATGTCGGCGGAGCTGGTCGAGACGTCCCGGCTGTGGGCGCGGGTCAACGCGAAGATCGAGCCCGAGTGGATCGAGCCGCTGGCCCAGCACCTGGTCAAACGCACCTACAGCGAACCGCACTGGGAGCAGAAGCAGGCGGCGGTCATGGCGTACGAGCGGGTCACGCTCTACGGCGTCCCGATCGTCGCCCAGCGGAAGGTCAACTACGGCCGGATCGACCCGGAGACCAGTCGCGACCTGTTCATCCGGAACGCCCTGGTCGAGGGCGACTGGCGCACCCACCACCAGTTCTTCCACGACAACCGGAAGCTGCTGGGCGAGGTGGAGGAGCTGGAGCACCGCGCCCGGCGCCGCGACATCCTGGTGGACGACGAGACGCTGTTCGACTTCTACGACCAGCGGATCCCGGAGCACGTGGTGTCGGGGGCGCACTTCGACTCCTGGTGGAAGCACAAGCGCCGTGACGAGGCCGAACTTCTCAACTTCGAGAAGTCGATGCTCATCAACGAGCGGGCGCAGGGCGTCTCCAAGGACGCCTATCCGGACTCCTGGCGCCAGGGGAAGCTCAAGTTCAGGGTGACGTACCAGTTCGAGCCGGGGGCGGACGCGGACGGCGTGACCGTCCACGTCCCGCTCCAGGTGCTCAACCAGGTCACCCCGGACGGCTTCGACTGGCAGATCCCGGGGCTGCGCGAGGACCTGGTCACCGAGCTGATCCGGTCGCTGCCCAAGCCGGTGCGCCGCCACTACGTGCCCGCGCCGAACTACGCCAAGCGCTTCCTGGACGCCACCATGCCGCTCCAGGAGCCGCTGACGGCGGCGCTGGGCCGGGAGCTGCACCGGATGGTGGGGGTCCGGATCGAGCCGGAGGACTGGGAACCGGCCAAGGTCCCCGACCATCTGAAGATCACCTTCCGGGTGGTCGACGAGCGGCGACGCAAGCTGGCCGAGGACAAGGACCTGGAGGCGCTCAAACAGCGGCTGAAGCCGAAGACCCGGGCCGCGATCTCCAAGGCGTTCGAGTCCTCGAAGGAGGCCGTCGGCATCGAGCAGCGCGGCGGGCTCACCTCGTGGACGGTCGGCACGCTGCCGCGTACCTTCGAGACCCGCCGCGGCGGCCAGCCGGTCAAGGCGTATCCCGCGCTGGTGGACGAGGGCGCGTCGGTGGCGCTGCGGCTCTTCGACACCGAACCCGAGCAGCGGCAGGCGATGTGGCGGGGCACCCGGCGGCTGATCCTGCTCCAGCTGCCGTCCAACCCGGCGAAGTTCGCGCAGGGGAAGCTGTCCAACCAGGCCAAGCTGGCGCTCTCCAGCAGCCCCCACGGCAACATCACGGCGCTCTTCGAGGACTGTGTGTCCGCGGCCGCCGACCGGCTCATCGCGGCCCACGGCGGCCCGGTGTGGGACGAGGAATCGTTCCGCAAGCTCTTCGACGCGGTGCGGGCCGACATCGCGGACGTCACGCTGGACACCGTCCGGAAGGTCCAGGAGGTGCTGGCGGCCTGGCAGGCGTGCGAGCGGCGGCTGAAGGGCATCAAGAGCCCGGTGCTGCTGCCGTCCCTCACGGATGTCAGGGAACAGCTCTCTGAGCTGATGACGCCGGGCTTCGTGACCGCGCACGGCGTACGCCGCCTCCCGGACCTCATGCGCTACCTGGTGGCCGTCGACCGCCGCCTCCAGCAGCTCCCCACCCACGCCGAGCGGGACCGCACCCGGATGGCGAAGGTCAAGGAGATGCGGGACGAGTACGCCTGGCTGCTGGAGCAGTTCCCGGCGGGCCGCCCGGTGCCACCGGAGGCGCTGGAGATCCGCTGGATGATCGAGGAGCTGCGGGTCAGCTACTTCGCGCACGCGCTCGGCACGGCCTATCCGGTCTCCGACAAGCGCATCGTGAAGGCCATCGACGCGGTCGCTCCGTAGCTCTGACCGGCCCTGACCCGGCCCGGGGCGGCGCCGGACGGGCCGGGCGGGCGCGAGTTCGACCGCACCCCCTGACCTGCTGTAGAGTCTGTGACGCACCGCAGCGAGGAACACAGCGAACAGGCTGTGGAGCTTCACTGATGGTCCTGTGGAGCAGTTTGGAGTGCTCGCCACCCTGTCAAGGTGGAGGCCGCGGGTTCAAATCCCGTCAGGACCGCACAACACACCGAAGGCCCGGATCCGCACAAGGATCCGGGCCTTCGGTCGTCTTGACGGCGCCCCGCGACCGGCGGTACCCAGACTAGAAGGTGGCGTGGGGGTGGCCGGGAGGTGCGGGCACATGACGACGACCGCGAAACATGAGATCCGGGCCCTGCTGCGGGCCCACCTGGCGGCCGCCTCCGGCTACCGCCACTCGACCCGGCACTGCCCGGTCTGCCATCGGCTGCTGCGGCTCGCGATGGAGCCCGTACCGTCCGCGGAGCCGGCGTCCACCGAGCCGGCACCCGCCGAGGGGGGATCATGCTCCGACGACTCGTCAACTCGGTAAGCCCTTACCGCGGTTCAGCGGAACTCGACAAGCTCTGAACTGTGTGACGGGAGTCACCGAATGAGTTTCGGAGAGTGGGGGAACTTACGCCCTCCTCACAACAGGTCAATTTAATATGTGCAATTGCACCCTCTGTCCGGGCCCTCCCGAGAGCGCCGCGGAGGCCCGTCCGGAGCCCTCCTCGCCCCCTGATGGAGCGGCCGTCCGACGCCCGGCGGCGGGGCCGGTGAGGGCATAAAAAAGATCGCGCTGGACCCGGCGGAGTCCAGCGCGATCTACGACGCACCCATGTCGAGCGGTGATGGCCTGTTGGGGCAGGCACCCGTCGTGGTGGAGCCATACAGGCGAAAGCCGGGCTGGGGGGCCCGGAAATGCCCGGTTATGCGGTTGTTCAGGCCTCGCTGCGCTGCTGCGGGATGCCCGCGAGAAGCGCACGGACCTCCGCTTCGCGGTAGCGCCGGTGCCCTCCGAGCGTGCGGATGGACGTGAGCTTGCCTGCCTTGGCCCAGCGCGTGACCGTCTTCGGGTCCACACGGAACATGGTGGCAACCTCAGCCGGGGTCAGCAGCGGCTCGGCATCAGGGGTGCGAGCGGTCATGAGCGGCCTCCTCGGGAGAACCGAACCATCACGGTTCTTTCCTCTAAATTCTGCACCTTGACCCGCGTTGCCCGAAATGGCGGACGCGGGCCGAGTCGGTTATAGGACGAACGGCTTGTCCTCGGCACTACAACTACACCATCTGTCCAGCCGCGTCGGCCAAACCGATGGAATTGCCCTCTCAGGTGCCCAACCTCGACGGAAGCCGATGGACCATGTCATAGCGGACAGTCACGCGACCGTGACGATCAGTCACAACAGGATCAGGGGTACCAGATCCGCCAAGGAGTGCAATACCGATAAATCCGCCCATACTTGGACGGAAGGAGAACTTCCCGGACTCCTTGTCCTATTTTGACACGAGGATGGGGGATTGCCGCAAGGCCCTCAGTCAGTGCTTTAGATCACGATTGACGTAATGGCCCGGATCGGGACCTACGTCCCCCTGCTCCGGCTCTGACGTACCCGGCCGCCCGATGGATCCGTTTTCCCTGGACCCGATCATCTCAGCTGGCGTTCTGCCGCCCCCGGATCTCGCTCCACCGGTCGGTCAGCCGCTCGTACGCGCTGCCCGCGCGCTCCCCGTCCCCGTCCCTCAGTGCCGCAAGCCCTTCCGCCACATCCGCCGCCGAGCGGTCGTCCTCCAACTGCCCGGCGGGCAGCACGTGCACCAGACCGCCGTAGTCCAGTTCGACCAGCGACCGCGGATGGAATTCCTCGAGCCACCGGCCCACGTCCACCAGGCCGTCGATGAGCGGGCCCTCGCCGAGAGCCTCCTTCAGCACCTTAAGCCCGCGCGCGACCCGCCGCCTGGCCTGGACCATCGGAGTTCGGTAACGCAGGATGAGCCCCTCGTCACCCTTGGTGCACTCGCGCTCCTCGTCCGCGAAGAGCACGAACCAGCGGACCGGGACGTGCCAGGTCGCCGAGCGGATCCACGGCCGGGCGTCGGGGTTGCGCTCCAGCCACTGCTCGTAGTCCGAGGCGGCCTGGCGGCGCACCACGGGGGGCAGCGCGGCGTCCAGAAGGGGGGCGGGAAGGCGCTCGGGCAGCTCTTCCAGGGCCAACCAGCCGCGCAGCCGCGTCCGCCACGGACAGACGCATGTGACGCCGTCCACGACCGCCACGAAGGCGTCCGCGCTCTCGTGCACCGGGACCGGCACCGGCGGCACCGGGAGCAGGTCGGCGAGCGACCGGCGCAGCTCGTCCTGCGCGCCGGGGAGGTCGTCGCGCTTGGCGTACGTCGCCCAGTGCGTGCGCTCGGGCTCAGGAAAAGCGGCCAATGGCTCATAGACACGGAGATACGCCGTATACGGGACAATCACCGAAGACGCCAAGGTCACACGCGCTCCCTCAAGGCCGATACCACCGCCAGGAGTTGCCTACTCCCTGCTCACGGCATCGTCCCATGACCACCATGCGGACTCGGCGGGGACATGGCCGCTCCCGCGCCCTCCCAGGGCTTACGCTCGTGCCCACCGGCCCTCCCCACCAGCTCGGAGGGCACCCCACCCGACCTATGGGAGTCACCACCGTGACCGACGTACGTCACACCGTCAGCGTCGACGGTCCGACGGAGAGTCGCGTGCAGAACCCTCTCTCACCGCTGTCGATACTGTTCCGCACCGATCAGGGCGGCCATGAGCAGGTCCTGCTGTGCCAGGACCGGGAGAGCGGCCTGAAGGCCGTCATCGCGATCCACTCGACCGCCCTGGGCCCCGCGCTCGGCGGCACCCGGTTCCACGCCTACGCCGGCGAGGAGCACCCCGAGGAAGCGGCGGTCCTCGACGCGCTCAACCTCGCCCGCGGCATGTCCTACAAGAACGCGCTGGCCGGGCTCGACCACGGCGGCGGCAAGGCCGTGATCCTCGGCGATCCCGAAGAGATCAAGACCGAAGCGCTACTGCTCGCCTACGGCCGTTTCGTGGCCTCTCTGGGCGGCCGCTACGTCACCGCCTGCGATGTGGGCACCTACGTCGCCGACATGGACGTGGTCGCCCGCGAGTGCCCCTGGACCACCGGCCGCTCCCCGGAGAACGGCGGCGCGGGCGACTCCTCGGTGCTGACCGCCTTCGGCGTCTTCCAGGGCATGCGGGCCAGCGCGCAGGCCGCCTGGGGCGCGCCCACGCTGCGCGGCCGCCGCGTCGGCATCGCGGGCGTCGGCAAGGTCGGCCACCACCTGGTGGAGCATCTGCTGGAGGACGGCGCCGAGGTCGTCGTCACCGATGTGCGCGCCGCGTCGGTCGACCGGGTACTGGCCCGACATCCCCGGATCGAGGCGGTCCGGGACACCGGCGCGCTGATCCGCGCGGACCTCGACGTGTACGCGCCGTGCGCGCTCGGCGGCGCGCTGGACGACGACACGGTGCCCGCCCTGACCGCGAAGGTGGTGTGCGGCGCGGCCAACAACCAGCTCGCCCATCCGGGCGTCGAGAAGGACCTCGCCGACCGCGGGATCCTCTACGCGCCGGACTACGTGGTGAACGCGGGCGGGGTGATCCAGGTCGCGGACGAACTGCACGGGTTCGACTTCGAGCGGGCCAAGGCCAAGGCGTCAAAGATCTTTGACACGACTTTGGCCATTTTTGATCGGGCGCGAACCGATGGCATTCCGCCCGCGGCCGCCGCCGACCGGCTCGCCGAACACCGGATGGCGGAGGGTCACGGAGCCGTATGAGTGTCATCTGAGGGCCGTCTGAGCACGGTCCGAGCGACGCCCGGAGGACACCCGGGCGTCGCTCGGGTGTGACGGGAAAGACCCCTCAGCGAGAGATCCCTCACGGCCCGTCGGCGGGTCGCCCCACGAGACAGGTTAAAATCGCAGCTGACCAGCGGGGACGGGGCGCCCCGCGGGTTCTGCCTCGTGGCACGTCGTGTGGGCGACGTACCGTATGGCCACAGAAGCAGGTACCGTTGAAGCCCTACGGACCGGTCTCTCCCTGGGGAGTCCGCTCCGATTCATGAACGTGAACGCGTGTCAAGACTCTGGGGCCGTCGAGCCCCGTCGTTGAGGGGGTCGAGCCATGGGGCGCGGCCGGGCCAAGGCCAAGCAGACGAAGGTCGCCCGCCAGCTGAAGTACAACAGCGGCGGGACTGACCTCTCACGCCTGGCCGAGGAGCTGGGCGCATCGCCGACGTCGAATCAGCCGCCGAATGGCGAGCCGTTCGAGGATGACGATGAGCTGGACGATGACCCGTACGCACAGTACGCGGATCTGTACAACGACGATGACGACGAGGACGACGACCGGTCGGATCCGTCCGCGCAGCGTCGCCGCGCCTGAACCTAACGTTCCAGGCGCTCGGCAATCGCCGCACCTCCGCCGGTCCGGGGCACCCGCCTCGGACCGGCTTCTGTGCTGTCCGCGCACCCGGCGCGGTCAGCTCAGCTCGCGTAGTCACCGGTCAGCGTCACCGCTTCCGTGTCACCGGCCCCGGCGTCGGTGATCTCACCGCTCACCCAGGCGTCCACCCCGCGGTCCGCGAGGGTCGCGAGCGCGGCGTCCACCGAGCCGCCCGGTACGACGGCCATCATGCCGACGCCCATGTTGAGGGTCTTCTCCAGCTCCAGCCGCTCCACCGAGCCGAGCCGCCCGACCAGATCGAAGATCGCGCCGGGGGTCCAGGTCGAGCGGTCCACCACCGCGCGCAGGCCCTCCGGGATGACCCGGGCCAGGTTGTTGGCGAGCCCGCCGCCGGTGATGTGCGAGAAGGCGTGCACCTCGGTCGTGCGGGTGAGGGCCAGGCAGTCCAGCGAGTAGATCCGGGTCGGCTCCAGCAGCTCCTCCCCCAGCGTCCGGCCCAGCTCCGGCACCTCGCGGTCCAGCGCCCAGCCGGCCCGGTCGAAGAGCACATGGCGGACGAGTGAGTACCCGTTCGAGTGAAGTCCGGACGAGGCCATGGCGATCACCGCGTCCCCCGTACGGATGCGATCCGCGCCCAGCACCGCGTCGGCCTCGACCACGCCCGTACCGGCCCCGGCGACGTCGAAGTCGTCGGCGCCCAGCAGCCCCGGGTGCTCGGCGGTCTCGCCGCCGACCAGCGCGCAGCCCGCGAGGGCGCAGCCCTCGGCGATGCCCTTGACGAGCGCGGCGACCCGCTCCGGGTGGACCTTGCCGACACAGATGTAGTCGGTCATGAACAGCGGCTCGGCGCCGCACACCACCAGGTCGTCCACGACCATGCCGACCAGGTCGTGGCCGACCGTGTCGTACACGCCCATCCGCCGGGCGATGTCCACCTTGGTGCCCACGCCGTCGGTCGCGGACGCCAGCAGGGGGCGGCGGTAGCGGGCGAGCGCGGAGGCGTCGAAGAGGCCCGCGAAGCCGCCGAGGCCGCCCACGACCTCCGGCCTGCTGGCCTTCTTGACCCACTCCTTCATCAGCTCGACCGCGCGGTCGCCCGCCTCGATGTCGACGCCCGCGGCGGCGTAGCTGGCACCAGTGGACTCAGACATGACCTTGAGTTCTTTCGTTTCGGGTAGCGCATACGAGGGCTGGGTGCCCGGGAACCGGCCTACGGGCGGCGGAGCGCGTCGGCGCCGCCGACCCCGGCGGTCAGCGTCCGCACGCCGTCGGCGTCGGCACTGCTCTGGCCCTGCGTCTCCGACTCCAGCAGATGCTTGCCCAGCAGCCCCGGGTCCGGCAGGTCCATCGGGTACTCGCCGTCGAAGCAGGCGCGGCACAGATTCGGCTTGGCGATCGTGGTCGCCTCGATCATGCCGTCGGTGGAGATGTACGCGAGGGAGTCGGCGCCCAGCGACTTGCCGATCTCCTCGGTCGACAGCCCGTTGGCGATCAGCTCGGCGCGGGTCGCGAAGTCGATGCCGAAGAAGCAGGGCCACTTGATGGGCGGGCTGCTGATCCGGATGTGCACTTCGAGCGCACCGGCCTCGCGGAGCATCCGCACCAGGGCGCGCTGGGTGTTGCCGCGGACGATCGAGTCGTCCACGACCACCAGCCGCTTGCCGCGGATGACCTCCTTGAGGGGGTTCAGCTTGAGCCGGATGCCGAGCTGCCGGATGGTCTGCGACGGCTGGATGAAGGTCCGGCCGACGTAGCTGTTCTTGACCAGCCCGGAGCCGTACGGAATCCCGCTCGCCTCGGCGTAGCCGACCGCGGCCGGGGTGCCGGACTCCGGCGTCGCTATGACGAGGTCGGCGTCGGCCGGGGCCTCCTTCGCGAGCTTGCGGCCCATCTCCACGCGGGAGAGGTACACGTTGCGGCCCGCGATGTCGGTGTCGGGGCGCGCCAGGTACACGTACTCGAAGACGCAGCCCTTGGGCCGGGCCGGGGCGAAGGTCGTGGAGCGCAGGCCGTTCTCGTCGATCGCGACCATCTCACCGGGCTCGATCTCCCGGATGAAGGACGCGCCGACGATGTCGAGGGCCGCCGTCTCCGACGCCACCACCCAGCCGCGCTCCAGGCGGCCGAGCACCAGCGGGCGGATGCCCTGGGGGTCCCGGGCGGCGTAGAGCGTGTGCTCGTCCATGAAGCAGAGGCTGAAAGCGCCCTTGACCTTCGGCAGCACGATCGGAGCGGCCTGCTCGACCGTCAGCGCCTTGCCGTCCTCGTCGACCTGCCCCGCGAGGAGGGCGGTGACCAGATCGGTGTCGTTGGTCGCCGCGACCTGGGTGGCCCGGCCCTTGTCCCTGGGCAGGGCCTCGACCAGCTCCGCCAGCTCGGCGGTGTTGACCAGGTTCCCGTTGTGGCCCAATGCGATCGAGCCATGGGCGGTCGCCCGGAAGGTCGGCTGCGCGTTCTCCCACACCGAGGCTCCGGTGGTGGAGTAGCGGGCATGACCGACCGCGATGTGGCCCAGCAGGGAGCCGAGGGATGTCTCGTCGAAGACTTGTGAGACCAGGCCCATGTCCTTGAAGACGAGGATCTGGGAGCCGTTGCTCACTGCGATACCCGCGGACTCCTGACCGCGGTGTTGCAGGGCGTACAGCCCGAAATAGGTGAGTTTGGCGACCTCTTCACCCGGCGCCCAGACTCCGAAGACGCCGCAAGCGTCCTGGGGGCCCTTCTCACCGGGGAGCAGGTCGTGGCTGAGTCGTCCGTCACCACGTGGCACGGCATCGAGTCTAGGCCAGTTCCGCTGTGCGTCCGAACGAGGGACCCGATGGGGGGCGTATGTCACATTTACCGAGACCCGTTCCCGGACCCTTCCGGCCGCCGCCCGAACCGCTCTGACCTGCGATGTCTCCGTCTAATCGAGCACCGGGAGGTGTGCGGCGAGGTCGGCGCGCTCGCCGCTCGCCGTCACCTCACCGGCGTCCAGCGCCTCGGCCCAGCCGGTGCGGCCGGCGGCCAGCCGGATCCAGGTCAGCGGGTCCGTCTCGACGACGTTCGGCGGCGTCCCCCGGGTGTGCCGGGGCCCCTCCACGCACTGCACGACGGCGAAGGGCGGGATACGCAGCTCGACCGATCCGCCGGGCGCCTTCGCCGCGAGGGCGTCGGCCAGCAGCCGGACGGCGGTGGCCAGCGCCTGGCGGTCGTACGGCACGTCCAGGCCGGTGGCCGCCGCCAGGTCGCCGGTGTGGACGACCAGCTCGGCGCAGCGGGCCGCCAGGGCGCGGGCATCCTCGTCGGCCGCTCCCGCTCCCGACTCCGGTTCCGGTTCCGGCTCCGCCTCCGCCTCAGCCTCCGCCGACAGGTGCGCGATCAGCTCGCGGACCGACCGGCCGCCGGCCCGGATGGACGCGTCCAGCCGTTCCTCGTCCAGCTCCCGTACGGCGTCCCGGACGTGCCGCAGCTGCGCGGTCACGGCGGCGCGGGTCTTGGCGGGGTCGTAACGGCGGGCGCGGGGGCGAGGCGGCATGGCGCCGACCCTATCGACAGCCCGGCGGGGCCGACGGAGGATGTAAGAAAGGGGACAGAGAGGTATCTACTGGCGCGAAAGGTGTGAATGTCATGGGTGAACACCCCGATGCCGCCGTGGTGCGCCGAGCCGCCACCGCGTTCCAGCAAGGCGACCTGGACGCTCTCGCCACGATGCTGACGGCGGACGTCGTCCAGCATGTGCCCGGTGACCACATGCTCTCCGGGCACCACAAGGGCCGGGACGCGTGCCTGCAGCTGTACCGCACCGAATACGAGGAGACCGGCGGCACCCTGCGGGTCGACATCGAGACGGTGCTGCCCGACGGGCGCGGGCATGTGATCTCCGGCCAGCACTGCCGTGCCGAGCGCGGCAACCGCACGCTGGACATGAAGACCGGGCTGTTCTTCACCATCGTCGGCGGGAAGATCAGCGACATCGACTACTGCGTCGAGGACATCGACGCCGCCAACGCCTTCTGGGCGAAGAGCTGACGAAGCCCCGAGCGTGGCCCCGCCCACGTCGGGACGGGGCCACGCGGGCGGGTGATCAGGCCAGCAGGCCCGGGATGGTCGCCTCGTAGGACTCCCGCAGCTCCGCCAGCGGGATCGAGAACTGACCCTGGACGTCGATCGTCTCGCCGTCCACGACACCGATCCGGGCCGCGGGAAGTCCGCGCGCCCCGCACATGTCGTTGAAGCGGATCTCCTCGCTGCGCGGAACCGACACGACGGCCCGGCCGGCGGACTCGGAGAACAGCAGCACGAAGGGGTCCGTGCCGTCGGGGACGACGATCCGGGCGCCCTTGCCGCCGCGCAGACACGACTCGGCCAGGGCCTGGATCAGGCCACCGTCGGACAGATCGTGGGCCGCGTCCACCATGCCGTCACGGGAGGCCGAGATCAGGATCTCGGCGAGCAGCCGCTCGCGCTCCAGGTCCACCGCGGGCGGCAGCCCGCCCAGGTGGTCGTGGATCACCTGCGACCAGGCCGAGCCGCCCAGCTCCTCGGCGGTGTCGCCGAGCAGGTAGAGCAGCTGGCCCTCCTCGGCGAACGCCATCGGCGTGCGCCGCGCCACGTCGTCGATCACGCCGAGGACGGCGACGACGGGCGTCGGGTGGATGGCGGTCTCGCCGGTCTGGTTGTACAGGGAGACATTGCCGCCGGTGACCGGGGTGCCCAGGGTCTGGCAGCCGTCCGCCAGACCGCGGGTGGCCTCCGCGAACTGCCACATGACCGCGGGGTCCTCCGGCGAGCCGAAGTTGAGGCAGTTGGAGATCGCGAGCGGCTTGGCGCCGGACGCGGCGACGTTGCGGTACGACTCGGCGAGGGCGAGCTGCGCGCCCGCGTACGGGTCGAGCTTGGCGTAGCGGCCGTTGCCGTCGGTGGCGACGGCGACGCCGAGCCCGGTCTCCTCGTCGACCCGGACCATGCCGGAGTCCTCGGGCTGGGCGAGGACCGTGTTGCCCTGCACGAAGCGGTCGTACTGGTCGGTGACCCAGGACTTGGACGCCTGGTTCGGGGAGGAGATCACGCGCAGCACCTGCGCGCGCAGCTCGTCCCCGGTGGCCGGGCGGGGCAGCTTGCCCGCGTCGTCGGCCTGGAGGGTGTCCTGCCAGTCGGGACGGGCGTAGGGGCGCTCGTACACCGGGCCCTCGTGGGCGACGGTGCGCGGCGGCACGTCCACGATCTGCTCGCCGTGCCAGAAGATCTCCAGCCGCTCGCCGTCGGTGACCTCACCGATCACGGTGGCGATGACGTCCCACTTCTCGCAGATCTCCAGGAAGCGGTCGGCCTTCTCCGGCGTCACGATCGCGCACATGCGCTCCTGCGACTCGCTCATCAGGATCTCCTCGGGGGAGAGCGAGGAGTCGCGCAGCGGCACGGTGTCGAGTTCGACGCGCATGCCACCGGAGCCGGCGCTGGCCAGCTCGCTGGTGGCGCAGGAGAGCCCCGCGCCGCCGAGGTCCTGAATGCCCTCGACCAGGTCTTCCTTGAAGATCTCCAGGGTGCACTCGATGAGCAGCTTCTCCTGGAACGGGTCGCCGACCTGGACGGCGGGGCGCTTGGCGGGCTTGCTGTCGTCGAAGGTCTCGGAGGCGAGCACGGAGACGCCGCCGATGCCGTCGCCGCCGGTGCGGGCGCCGTAGAGGATGACCTTGTTGCCCGTGCCTGACGCCTTGGCCAGGTGGATGTCCTCATGCTTCATGACGCCCACGCACAGGGCGTTGACCAGCGGGTTCCCCTGGTAGCAGGGGTCGAAGACGACCTCGCCGCCGATGTTGGGCAGGCCCAGGCAGTTGCCGTAGCCGCCGATGCCGGCGACGACGCCGGGCAGCACCCGCTTGGTGTCGGGGTGGTCGGCGGCGCCGAAGCGCAGCGGGTCCATGACGGCGACCGGGCGGGCGCCCATCGCGAGGATGTCGCGGACGATGCCGCCGACGCCGGTGGCCGCGCCCTGGTAGGGCTCGACGTACGAGGGGTGGTTGTGCGACTCGACCTTGAAGGTGACCGCGTAGCCCTGGCCGACGTCGACCACGCCCGCGTTCTCGCCTATGCCGACGAGCAGCGCGTCGGTCTCCGGGGCCTTCTCGCCGAACTGCCGCAGATGGACCTTGCTCGACTTGTACGAGCAGTGCTCGGACCACATGACGGAGTACATGGCCAGCTCGGCGCCGGTGGGACGGCGCTCCAGGATGGCGCGGATGCGCTCGTACTCGTCCTGCTTCAGCCCCAGCTCGGCCCAGGGCTGCTCGGTGTCCGGGGTCTGGGCGGCGTGCTTGGTGGTGTCCAGGGTCATGCGCTGACCAGCCTCTTGAGGATCGAGGTGAAGAAGCCGAGCCCATCGGTGCGACCGGTGCCGATCAGCGGCTCGACGGCGTGCTCGGGGTGCGGCATGAGGCCGACGACATTGCCCTCCGCATTGGAGATCCCGGCGATGTCGCGCAGCGAGCCGTTGGGGTTCAGCTCCTGATAGCGGAAGACGACGCGGCCTTCGGCCTCGAGTTCATCGAGGACGCGCTCGTCGGCGACATAGCGGCCGTCGATGTTCTTCAGCGGGATGTTGATCTCCTGGCCCTGCTCATACGAGCGGGTCCAGGCCGTCTCCGCGTTTTCCACTCGCAACTTCTGGTCGCGGCAGATGAAGTGCAGATGGTTGTTCCGCAGCATCGCACCGGGCAGCAGATGGGTCTCGGTGAGAACCTGGAACCCATTGCAGATGCCAAGCACCGGCATACCCGCCTTCGCCTGGGCGATGACGGTCTCCATTACCGGGGAGAACCGTGAGATCGCTCCGGCGCGCAGATAGTCGCCGTAGGAGAAGCCGCCGGGGAGGATCACCGCGTCGACCTGCTTGAGGTCCTTGTCGCGGTGCCACAGCGGTACGGCTTCGAGACCGGCGGTGCGGACCGCGCGCTGGGTGTCGCGGTCGTCGAGCGTTCCGGGGAAGGTGACGACTCCGACGCGTGCGGTCACGACTCCGCCTTTGCGTCGGCCTCGATCTTCACATCGAAGTCCTCGATCACGGTGTTGGCGAGGAAGGTTTCGGCGATCTCGTGGATACGGGCGAGGGCGGCGTCGTCGACCGGACCCTCCACTTCGAGTTCGAAGCGCTTGCCCTGACGGACGTCGGCGATGCCCTCGAAACCGAGACGGGGCAGTGCGCGCTGCACCGCCTGGCCCTGGGGGTCGAGGATCTCCGGCTTGAGCATGACGTCGACTACGACGCGTGCCACTGGCACTCCCGATGGTGTGGTGCTGGTGCGTAAGGCGGTGACGCAAGCCTACCCCGAGCCAAAATCTACGCGAGTAGATATCACAGTCAGGACAACCGCCGAGACAACTACCAGGGAAAGATCCAGCAAAAACGCATCGTCGGGATTGTGGTGTGACACGCTGACGGAATTACCGGGGCTTCACAATGCAATGCCGGTCGCTGTACAAATGAAAAAGCATTGTTCGCTAACAACTGGACAGCTGACATCTTTGCACGTCAACGCAACGATGCAGCCCGAAAGGACCGATATCCGTGGCACAGCGAGTAGTAGTCACGCTCTCCGACGACCTCGACGGAGGGGAAGCCGAGGAGACGGTCACGTTCGGTCTGGACGGCAAGTCGTACGAGATCGACCTCACCGCCGCCAATGCATCGAAACTTCGCGACACCCTCGCCCCCTTCGTGGAGGCGGGCCGCAAGCGGGCCCGCTCAGGCAAGACCTACCGCCGCACCTCCGTGGCGCCCGACCCGGCCGCGGTCCGCGCCTGGGCGCGGTCGCACGGCATGGAGGTGCCGCCGCGCGGGCGCATCCCCAAGAAGGTCTACGAGGCCTTCAACGAGTCCCGCTGAACCGCTCGTTCAGGCGACGTTCAGCCGAGTTGCACAACACCCCGGGTGGTCCGCTAGAGTCTGGAGCACGCCGAGGGGCGAGGCCGGAAGGCCAAAACCCCGAGGAACACACCATGCGGGTGTAGCTCAGTAGTAGAGCGCCCCCTTTCCAAGGGGGAGGCGCAGTGTGCGATCCCTGTCACCCGCTCTCATCACTTCTCGTTCACCTTCGGGAGATCGGGTAGAGTGATGCACGCGCCGATCGGTGAAAGCCGGTCGGAGGCATGCGGACGTGGCTCAGTTGGTAGAGCATCACCTTGCCAAGGTGAGGGTCGCGAGTTCGAATCTCGTCGTCCGCTCCATACGGACCTGAGGCGCCAGTCGAATCGACTGGCGCCTCAGGTCTTTCTGTTGTCCGGCTCGGTGCCGATGACATTTGTCATCGGGGCTGATGACAGCGCGCACTACAAGGCTCCCCCGGGCGGCGAAAGCCTGGAGTCATGGATGCGAAAGAGAGCGCGATCGCGGTCGACGAGCTGCGGCGGAGGTACGGCCCCAGCGGGGCGCGGGGGTTCGACGCGGTACGGGGCATCTCGTTCTCGGTGGCGCGCGGGGAGCTGTTCGCGCTGCTGGGCACGAACGGCGCGGGCAAGACCTCCACCGTCGAACTGCTGGAAGGACTCGCCGCCCCGACCGGCGGCACGGTGCGGATCCTCGGCCACGACCCGTACCGGGAGCGGGCCAAGGTGCGGCCGCGGATCGGGATGATGCTCCAGGAAGGCGGCCTCCCGCCCGAGCTGACGGTCGCCGAGACCGCGCGGATGTGGGCGGGCTGCACCAGCGGCGCCCGGCCCGTGCGGGAGGGCCTGGAGCTGGTGGATCTGGCCGGGCGGGCGGACGTACGGGTCAAGATGCTGTCCGGCGGCGAGAAGCGCCGGCTGGATCTGGCGCTGGCCCTGCTCGGCCGCCCCGAGGTGCTGTTCCTCGACGAACCGACCACCGGTCTGGACGCGGAGAGCAGGCGCAACACCTGGGAGCTGGTGCGCAGCCTGCGCGACCAGGGCACCACGGTGCTGCTGACCACCCACTACCTGGAGGAGGCCGAGGCGCTGGCCGACCGGCTCGCGATCATGCACGCGGGACGGATCGCCAGTTCGGGACGGGTCGCGGACATCGTGGCCGCCCGGCCCTCGCACCTCTCCTTCACCCTCCCCCACGGCACCTCGACCGACGATCTGCCCCCGCCCGCCGCGCTGGGCGCGATCGAGCGGGACTCGGTGGGCCAGGCCGTACGGCTGCGCACCCGCGACCTCCAGCTCACCGCCACCGAGGTGCTGCTGTGGGCGCGGGAGCGGCGGATCCCGCTGAGCGGGCTCGACGCCCGGTCGGCCTCGCTGGAGGAGGCATTCCTGCACATCGCGAGCACCATCGGCACGGAAACCACCGGCCCGGCGGCCATCGGCACGGCGACCGCCGGCATGGCACAGGGGGAGGCACAGTGAGCGCCACGACCGCCACGGCAGGGACCACCAGGGCGCGGACCGCCGCACGCGGGCGGGTGTTCGCGCTGGCCCGCGCCGAACTGACGCTGCTGGCCCGCAACAAGGCCGCGCTGACGTACGCGCTGGTGCTGCCCGGCATGCTCACGTACAGCATGAAAACGGCCGTCGAGGGCGTCGACCTGAAGGGCACCGGGCTGGACCTGGGCACGCTGCTGCTGCCCGGCTCCCTCGGCATGGCCCTGGTGCTGGCCGTCTACATGAACCTCGTCGGCGTCTATGTGATCCGCCGCGAGGAACTGGTCCTCAAGCGGCTGCGGGCCGGGGAGCTGACCGATGCGGAGATCCTGTCCGGGTCCGCGCTCCCGGCTGTTCTGCTCGCGCTCGCGCAATGCGTGCTGATGGTGGGCGGGTTGAGCGTGGTGCTCGACGTGGCCGCGCCGAAGGCGCCGTATCTGGCCGTCGTCGGGCTCGCGGTCGGCATCGTGCAGATGGTGATGCTGGCCGCCGCGACAGCCGCGTTCACCAAGAGCGCGGAGTCCGCGCAGCTGACACCGGTGCCGATGATGCTGATCTCGATGGCCGCCTGCGGTCTCTTCGTGCCGCTGGATGTGATGCCGGACCAGGTGGCGTCGGTGTGCCGGCTGTTGCCGCTGACCCCGGTGGTCGATCTCGTACGGGCCGGGTGGACCGGCGACATGAGCGCGGCCGACGCCCTGGGCGCCCTCGCCACGGCGCTGGCCTGGACGGTGCTGGCAGGGTGGGCCGTGCGGAAGCGGTTCCCCTGGGAACCGCGGCGCTGACCGGGCGGGGCTGGGCGAGCGAGAGGGTACGGGGACCGTGATACGGCGATGGCGCGGGGCGGCGCGGCTGACGCGGGTGGAGCTGTTCACCCGGTGGACGCTGTACGTGCTGCCGTGGTTCGTGGCGCTCGGGGTGGTCGGCCAGCTGGTCGAGGGGCTGCGGGACGCGGCACCCGCGCTGGTGTGGGCGCTGCTCGGGCTGTCCGCCGCTCAGAACGTGTTCGCCGTCCCGCTGTTGCGGCGGGGGCTCGACCACTATCTGCGCGGCCGCCCGGTGGGCCGTCGGCTGCCCGCGCTCTCGGCCGCGCTGGCGGCGGCGGGGCTGGCCGTGGGGCTCGTGCTCCAGACGGCCGACGGACCGCACAAGCCGGAGACGGCCATCACGGCCGCCGTGCTCAGCACGGGGCCGCTCGCCATGGTGTCCGCGCTGCTGCTGCCGGTCCGTACCTTCTTCGCCCTGCACATGGGGATCGCGGCGGTGCTGGCCGTGGCGGAGACGGCGGTCCGCCCGGGGGCCGCTGCCCCGGTGGGGGTGTTCTTCACGGTCGTCGTCACCTCTGCGCTGTGCCTGTTCTCGGTCCGCTGCTCGGGGTGGATCCTCCAGGTGATGTACGAAGTGGACGCCAACCGGGAGGTGCAGGCGCGGCTGGCGGTCGCGGAGGAACGGCTGCGCTTCGGCCGGGATCTGCACGATGTGATGGGACGGAACCTGGCGGTGATCGCCCTCAAGAGCGAGCTGGCGGTGCAGCTGGCGCGGCGGGAGCGGCCCGAGGCCGTGACGCAGATGGTCGAGGTGCAGCGGATCGCGCACGAGACCCAGATGGAGGTCCGGGGCGTGGTGCGCGGCTACCGGGAAGCGGACCTCCAGGTGGAGCTGGCCGGGGCCCGCTCGGTGCTGCGCGCGGCCCGCGTCGACTGCACCGTCGACGGCCCGCCCGAGGACGGCGACGGGGCGCCGCTGCCCGAGGCGGTGCGCTCCGCGCTGGGGTGGGTGGTCCGGGAGGGGACGACGAACGTGCTGCGGCACGCGGACGCCGGGCGGTGCGCGGTCCGGGTGCGGGTGCGGGCGGGGACGGCGGTGCTGGAGATGGAGAACGACGGGGTGCCCACGGGGACTCGGACCGGAACGGGGGCCGGTACCGGGGCGGGGGCCGGGACCGGACTCGGCGAGGGCAGCGGGCTCAGGGGGCTGCGGGAGCGGCTCGCGGCGCTCGGCGGCACGCTGGAGTCCGGTCCCGGCGATGCCGCCGGGACGTACCGGCTGCGGGCCGAACTCCCGCTGGAGGGCGGGGCATGAACGACACCGGGGTGATCCGGGTGCTGCTCGCCGACGACGAGCACCTGATCCGCGGCGCGCTCGCCGCGCTGCTGTCCCTGGAGGACGACCTGCTGGTGGTAGCGGAGGCCGCCTCAGGCCCTGAGGCGCTGGCGATGGCGCGGGCGCACCGGCCCGATGTGGCGGTGCTGGACCTCCAGATGCCGGGCACGGACGGGGTCGGGGTCGCGGCGGCGCTGCGGTCCGAGCTGCCGGACTGCCGCACCATGATCGTGACCAGCCACGGCAAGCCGGGGCACCTCAAGCGGGCGCTGGAGGCGGGGGCACGGGGGTTCGTCCCCAAGACCGCCTCGGCGCAGCGGCTCGCCGAGATCATCCGGGCGGTGCACGGCGGCAGCCGGTACGTGGATCCCGACCTGGCCGCCGACGCGATCAGCGCGGGCGACTCCCCGCTCACCGCGCGCGAGACGGAACTGCTGGACCTGGCGGCGGACGGAGCCTCCATCGCGGAGATCGCCCGGCGGGCGGCGCTGTCCCCGGGGACGGTGCGGAACTATCTCTCCGCGGCGGCGGCGAAGCTGCACGCCGAGAACCGGCACGCGGCGGTGCGCAGGGCGCGCGAGCGGGGGTGGCTGTAGGGGCGGATCGTGGGGGTTTGTTCCCGGCGGTGGTGGCGACGGCCGGAGGTTTGGTTATAGTAGAGGCGCGCCGAACGGGAAACCGGCGGTGCAGGCGGACGTAGCTCAGTTGGTAGAGCGCAACCTTGCCAAGGTTGAGGTCGCGAGTTCGAGCCTCGTCGTCCGCTCAGGATCAAGGCCCCGGTCGATGCGACCGGGGCCTTCGTCGTGCCCCTGGGGGCTACCAGCTGATGCCGGTCAGCCGCTCGTACGCCTCCACGTACTTCGCCCGCGTCCGCTCCACGACCTCCGCGGGGAGCGGCGGCGGGGGCTGCTCGCCGTGGCGGTCCCAGCCGGAGGCCGGGGAGGTCAGCCAGTCGCGGACGTACTGCTTGTCGAAGGACGGCTGGGCGCGGCCCGGCTGCCAGGTGTCGGCGGGCCAGAAGCGGGAGGAGTCGGGGGTCAGCACCTCGTCGGCGAGGACCAGCTCGGCGCCCTCCACGTCCGCGGTCGCCTCCGCGTAGCCGAACTCGAACTTGGTGTCGGCGAGGATGATGCCCCGCTCCCGGGCGATGTCCCGGGCCCGCGCGTACACCGCGAGGGTGGTCTGGCGCAGCTGGGCGGCGGGTTCGGCACCGATCCGGTGGGCGACCTCCTCGTAGCTCACGTTCTCGTCGTGCTCGCCGACCTCGGCCTTGGTGGCCGGGGTGAAGATCGGGGTGGGCAGCTCGGAGCCGTCGGTCAGCCCCTCGGGCAGGGCGAGACCGCAGACCGTGCGGTCGCGCTCGTACTCGGCGAGGCCCGAGCCGGTGAGATAGCCGCGGGCCACCGCCTCGACCGGGATCATCCGCAGCGAACGGCACACCAGGGTGCGGCCCTGCCAGTCGGCGGGGGCGCCGGGCGGCAGCTCGGTGGACAGCACATGGTGCGGGACCAGGTCGGAGAGCAGGTCGAACCACCACAGCGAGAGCTGGGTGAGGACCCGGCCCTTGTCGGGGATCTCGGTGGGCAGCACCCAGTCGTACGCGGACATCCGGTCGCTGGCGACCATGACCAGCTCGCCCCGCTCGGTCCGGTAGAGGTCACGCACCTTGCCGGTGTGCAGGTGCTCAAGGCCCGGAACCTCCACCGGTTCGGGCTTTTCGACGAATCCGGACACGCTTCCTCCTGGTGGTTCTGTCCAAGCCACCACGATTCTGCCTCACGCCCGCTTGCAGATGCGGCCCAGGAGGTTCGCCGTGGCCCGCTGCACCCGCTCGTCCCGGTGCCCCGGCCGGTCCAGCGCCGGAGACCAGGCGAATGTCCCGGAGGCGAACACGAACCGCCTGCGGCGCGCGTCCGGGCCACAACCGGCTCGGTCTCGCCCGAGCCGGACCACCACCTCACCCCCGCTTGCTCACGCCCGCTTGCAGATGCGGTCCAAGAGGTTCGCCGTGGCCCGCTGCACCCGCTCGTCCCGGTGCCCCGGCCGGTCCAGCGCCGGAGACCAGGCGAACGTCCCGGAGGCGAACACCAGGGCGCCGCTCGGGGCGCGGTAGAGGGAGGTGTTCTGGTGGCGGGTGGCGCCCTCGCCGTCCTCGTACGGGGAGTGGGCCAGCAGGATGCGGCGCAGGTGCTCGGGCAGCGGGGTGCGCGGGAAGTAGCGGTCGGCCTCGCCCGCGACCAGGCCGGGCAGCTCGTCGCCCTCGGCCGCCCCGGTGGCCTCCCACAGCCAGTGGCCGCCGTTGCGCACGATCAGCGGACGCGGTTCGGGCACCCGGCCCGCGTACTGGATGCCGATCAGCTGCTGTTCGGGCGCCGACTCGCGCCACAGCGCGGCGCGGCCGGGGCCGCGCCGCTTGCGGCAGGTCAGCAGGCGGTCGGGGCCGGAGGGCGAGGGGGCGAGATCGACCTGCCAGTACATGGTGTTGGCGGAGAGGAAGACCAGCGAGGTGCCGCTGTCCCGGGCCCGCTCGACGGTGCGCCGCATGGGGGCCGACCAGTACTCGTCGTGGCCGGGGAAGACCAGGCCCCGGTAGCGGGTGGGGTCGACACCGCCCGCGTGGAGATCGCGGGTCTCGGCGTAGGCCAGGTCGTAGCCGTAGCGCTCGGCCCAGCGGATGACGTCGTACGCGTGGCCCACGTGGAGCGGCAGCCCCGCGCCCGCGTACGGCCGGTCGAAGGAGACCGTGACGGCCGCCTCGGACTCGCCGAGCAGCCTGCCCTGGTCGTCCCAGGCGTGGTAGAGGCTGGCGCCGGTGTGGCCGTCCTCCGGGTAGAGGTTGTACGCCTGCCAGGTGAAGTCGGGCAGGACCAGGAGCAGATCGGCGGGGCGGGTGTCGCGGACCGTGAACGGGATGTGGCTGCGGTAGCCGTCCACGGTGGTGAGCACCGCCACGTACGCGCCGACCTTCCAGTACGAGGGGATCTGGAGCCGCCAGGACAGCCACCAGTGGTGGCAGGAGACGGTGCGGTCGGCGGTGAGCGGCGGCGGCTGCACGATGCCGGACAGCCGCGGGCTGGTGGTGATCTTCGCCGCGCCGTCGCCGCCGTAGTGGCCGATGCGGTAGATGTCCACGCCGAACTGCTGCGGCGGGTCGACCGTGATGCGGAAGTCGATGGCCTCGCCGGGGGCGGCGGCGGAGGTCGAGGCGAAGCCCTTGATCTGGCGGCGCACATCGTCGGCGGTGCGCGGTCCGGGAATCCTGACCATGGTCCCGGGGGCGTGGTCCACGTACCACGGGACCACATGGCCCGTGTCGTCGAAGTAGTTCTCGCTGGTGCGCAGCCAGGGCAGCGGGCCCTGGCCGAAAGGATCCGTCACCGCGTGGGCCAACGCCCCGGACTCCCAGCGCCGGATCTGGTCCGTCCCCATCCTCGTTCCCCTCCCTGCGTGCCCCGGCGGCGTCCCGTCGCCTCGCTGCCGTGCGCTCCCGTCCCGCTGGTCCGGGCCTTGTGGGTCCGGGTCCGCGGGTCCGGTCGGTGTGGACCGGGCTGGTGGCCACGGTCCGCTGGGCCGGGTGGCAGCGACCGGTCCCAGCACATCACATTACGCACCCACTCCGTCACCGATCGTCGCGAATTCTTCAACCGAAAACTATTCGCAACCCCTGATTCCGCGCCGGGGCGGACGAATCAGACGAGCCGCACCGGCTTCTCGGGGCGCACGCCGACCTCGGCGAGCCAGCTGCGCAGCGGGGCCGCGTCGCCGTCCTCCACCAGGGTGAGCACCGGATGGGACAGATCGGCGCGGCGGCGGCCCGCCACCATCAGCGCCGGACCGTCGAGCCAGTCCAGCCCGGGGGCCGCGCCCGCGGTGTCCACGGCGGCGCAGCAGACCATCGCCGTCACATGGTCGGCCAGCAGCTCACGGCCGGTACGGGGCGGCTGGAGCGGGAGCAGCGGCGCGAAACCGTCGATCCAGGGGTCGCCGCCCGCGCCCTCCGCCGTACGGGCCTGGCGGGCCTGGGCGGTGGCCCGGTGGGCGGCGGCCTCCTCGCGGGCCAGCTCCACGGTGAGCCGGGCCGCCAGGTCCTCGCCGAGGCCGTCGTCGCCGGTGGCCGCGGTGTCGGGGGTGGTGGCGGTGAGCCGGTCCATGACCCGGGCCAGGGTCGGCGGGACGGGGGTGCTCGCGGGGGTCGGCGGCGGTCCCGAGGGGTCGGTGCGCTCGTCGAGGACGCGGTGGAGGCGGGCCGCCTCCTGGCGCCACTTGCGGTCCACGACCTCCTCCGGATACTGCCCCCAGTCGACCGGGGACCAGTCCGGGCCCGGCTCCGGGGGGCCGCCGTGGAAGAGCCGCGCGGCCAGCAGCGACGTGGCCTCGTCGATCAGCCCCGGCTCCTCCAGCAGATCGCACGCGGGCCGCTCGCTGAGCCGGGAGGCGAACCCCTCGGCGAGCCGGTCCCGGCGGGACAGCTCGGTGAGCGCCGACACCACGCCCGCGTCCAGCCGGGACGGCCAGCGGCCCATCCGCCAGGCGGGCAGCGCGACCCGGGTCAGCAGCCGGTCCCAGCCCGCGTAGGCGAGGCCCACCTGCTCCTGGGCGACGATCCGCAGCCCGTAGTCGACGGCCTGGGCGCGCTCGGAGGCGGCCGCGGCGACCGCGCGCTCCATCTGGGCGGCGTGGTCCCGGCAGCCGCGCAGCAGCAGCCGGGAGGTCCAGCCGAGGAAGCCGAGCGCGGGGCGGCGGACGGCCCGGCCGAGTGGGGTGCCGGTGCCGCTGGCGAGGTCGTCGTCGCGGGAGGCGGCGACGGCCACGGCGGCGTCGAGCCCGCGCACGAAGCGGCGGGCGGCGGCTATGTCCGGGTGGACGGAGGGGCCGGTGCCCGCGACCACGGGCGCGAGCAGCGCGCGCAGCTCGGCGACCCGCATCCACCACAGGAACGGCGAGCCGATCACCAGGACCGGGGCCCTGGGGGCGCGGCGCTCCTTCCGGCTGGTGCCCGGGGGCCCCACGGTGTGCACCGCGGGGGGCTCCTCGGGCGGATGCCGGTCCTCACCGCCACCGCTGCCGCCGCCGCTCTTGCCGCCGCTACCGCCGCCGGACGCCGGATGCGGGCGGTCCTCCAGCCAGCTGTCGCAGTCCGGGGTGAGCGCTATGGCGGACGGCGCGGGCACCTCCAGCCGCTCCGCCAGATCGCGGACCAGCCGGTACAGGTCGGGGGCCGTCTCCTCGGGGATGGGCACCGTGGGGGTCAGGGCCGGTTTCGCCCGGACGACCACCGCGGCCACCCCCGCCGCCAGCAGCAGGACCAGCAGGGCACCGCCGACCACCGCCCAGCGCAGCGCGGTCCAGCCCTCGTCGTGCGAACCGCCGCCGATACGCCCGGTGGCGCTGCCCGCGAGCAGCACGACCGCCACCGCGGCCGGGAGGAGGGCGACCGCGAGCGCGGCGCCCCGGATGCGCAGTACGGCGAGGGCACGGGCGCGTGCCGCCAGTGCACCTGCTTCCGGACCTGCCACGGTTCTCATCACCCCCTACTGTCCGGCCGGTGGTTGAACAGCGGACGACGGCGGCGTCTTGTCTATCCCCCCACTGTGGCACCGGCCGCCCGCTCCGCAATGCCGATGGGCCAGTTGCCGCACCTCGCCTGAGCGGCACAGTAGTTGGAGGCCGGGCGTGCGTCAGCAGGATGCGGAAGCCCTCACCCGATGGAATGGCCTTGGGAAGAACCGGGAACTCCGCGGCCGCGCGGCCTCAGGACGCGTCGGAGGCCGCCTTCGCCGCGATGTCGGTCCGGTGGTGGGAGCCGTCGAGCCCGATCCGGTCGACCGCCCGGTACACCCGCTCCCGGGCCTTGGCCAGGTCGGAGCCGGACGCGGTGACGGAGAGCACCCGGCCGCCCGCGCTCACCACATCGCCGGACGCGCCGTCCCGCTTGGTGCCCGCGTGCAGCACGTACGCCTTGGGCGCGTCCTCCGCGGCGACCTCGTCGAGCCCGGTGATCGGGTCGCCGGTGCGCGGGGTGCCGGGGTAGTTGTGCGAGGCGATCACGACGGTCACCGCGGCGCCGTCGCTCCAGCGCAGCGGCGGCTCGGCCGCCAGCGCGCCGGTCGCCGCGGCCTTCAGCAGACCGGACAGCGGGGTCTTCAGCCGGGCCAGCACGACCTGGGTCTCGGGGTCGCCGAAGCGCGCGTTGAACTCGATCACCCGCACCCCGCGCGAGGTGATCGCGAGCCCCGCGTACAGCAGCCCGGAGAAGGGGGTGCCGCGGCGGCGCAGCTCGTCCACGGTGGGCTGGCAGACCGTGGCCACGATCTCGTCCACCAGGGCGGGGTCCGCCCAGGGCAGCGGGGAGTAGGCACCCATGCCGCCGGTGTTCGGGCCCTCGTCGCCGTCGTACGCCCGCTTGAAGTCCTGGGCGGGCTGGAGCGGCACCACGGTCTGGCCGTCGGTCACCGCGAACAGCGACACCTCGGGGCCGTCCAGGAACTCCTCGATCACCACGCGGCCGCAGGCCAGCGCGTGCTCACGGGCCGCCGCCAGGTCGCTGGTGACCACGACGCCCTTGCCCGCGGCGAGCCCGTCGTCCTTGACCACGTACGGCGGGCCGAAGGCGTCCAGGGCCTCGTCGACCTCGGCGGGGGTGGTGCAGACGTAGGCGCGGGCGGTGGGCACGTTGGCCGAGGCCATGACGTCCTTCGCGAACGCCTTCGACCCCTCCAGCTGTGCCGCCTCTGCGGACGGCCCGAAGGCCGGGATGCCGCGGGCGCGCACGGCGTCGGCGACGCCCGCGACAAGCGGCGCCTCCGGGCCGACGACCACCAGGTCCGCCTCCAGCGCGGCGGCCAGCTCGGCGACGGCGGTGCCGTCGAGGACGTCGACGGCGTGCAGCTCGGCGACCTCCGCGATACCGGCGTTGCCGGGCGCGCAGTGCAGTGCGGTGACGTCGGGATCGAGGGAGAGGGAGCGGCACAGGGCGTGTTCGCGGGCGCCGCCGCCGATGACGAGGACCTTCACGGTAGGCACCCTACGGCCTCCCCGGTCCGCGCGGCCCGGCCGGGTCAGGACGCGGGCAGCGCGTGCCCCGGGACGGGCGGGCACTCTTTCGGGTGAGCGGGGATGGGTCCCTATATCCGATGTCCACCACTTATGGGCGGAATACCCGTGATCGTGGCCGCGTGGCCAGCCGTTCGGCGGTAGGAATGGTCGTTGCGCGTCAGCCGCACGCCAGGAGCAACACCGCCGCAGAGGGAGTGCACGGGTGAGTCAGCCGGAGATGCAGCCCGAGGAACTCCCTCGGCAGGAGGGGGCGAGGACGCAGGAGGACCTGCTCGGCCGGCCTTTCCCGCACGGCGACTGGGGGGAGCCCGCCGAGCGCCTGGCCGAGCTGTACCGGTGGGTCGAGGAGGGCGCGCTGCGGGTGGGCGCCTGGTATCTCGCCGACCGGACGGTCAAGCGCCGCGCCGCCCGGGCGCTGCGCGCGGGGGCCGCGGCAGGGGCGGTGGCGGGGGCCCTGCTGCCGCTGCTGGAGCTGAACGGGGTGCTGGGCGGTGGGGCCGGATGGGGTGCGCTGGCGCTCTTGCTGGCCGTCGCGTGCGTGGCCTGCGACCGGTATTTCGGGCTGACGTCCGGCTGGATGCGGGACGTGGCGACGGCGCAGGCGGTGCAGCGGCGGCTGGAGTCGCTCCAGTTCGACTGGGCCTCGGAGAGCGTCCGGGAGGTGCTGGGCCCGGCCGAGGGCACCGCGTCCGAGGCCGTGGAGCGGTGTCTCGCGGTGCTGCGGCGGTTCTGCGAGGACGTGTCGGAGCTGGTGCGGACGGAGACCGCGGGCTGGATGGTGGACTTCGGCTCCGGGGCGGCGCCGATGTTCACCCACGCGCTGTTCACCCAGTCGCTGGTGGCCCAGGGCTCCCGTCCGGACAGCGGGAGCCCCGCGCACCGCTTTCCGCTGCCGCCGACCAGCACCCGGCCCAACATGCCGCGGCAGCGTCCTCCCGAGCCGCCCCGCTGACGGCCCGTACGGGCCCGCCAGCCGAAGCGGATCGGCTGGATCAGCTGAAGAGGATCATCGAGCCCTGACTCAGGCTGCGGGTCGCGGCCGCGTGCAGCCCCAGCCAGACATGGCGCTCACGGGCGAACGGACTGTTCTCGTACGGCCCCGGCGCGGCCGGTTCCTCCAGGCTGGTCGGCCGGGTGGGGGGCGCGGGGGCGGCCGGGGGGTTGGCCGGGTCGATGCCGAGCGCCGGGGCGACCGCCTCCAGTTCGCGCAGCAGCCCATGGCTGGAGCCCAGGGGGCCGCCGCCCTCCATGAGTTCGTCGTTGGCCAGCGGGCCCGGGAAGTCGACCGGGACGTACGCGCCCGCGTGGTCGTAGTGCCACACCAGGTGCGACTGCTTGGCCGTGGGCTCGAACATCTCCAGCAACTGCTCGTAGTCCCCGCCGAGTTCGTCGACCGGGGCGACCTCGAGGCCGCACAGCTGGAGCAGATAGGCGCGGCGCAGGAAGTGGAGTGCGTCGTAGTCGAAGCCGGCCACCGGGGCGACGTCCCCGGACAGGCCCGGCATGTAGCCGAGGACGGGCACCGGCGGCAGACCGGCCTCTCCGAGTGCCTTGTCGTAGGTTGCGATCTCGTCGGCGAAGGGATTGTCGGGGCTGTGGCACAGCACATCGACGAGGGGGACCAGCCAGAGGTCACAGGCCACGCGATCTCACTCTCGTATCCGTATGGTCGCTGGTCGGTTCAGCGTAGTGCCCCGGGTACGCGGCGCGAAGAGCGCTGACGGCAGCCATCATCCTCGGGGAGCGCCCTCGGGAGCCCGTTCGGGAGCGCGCTCAGGGGTCCCGTCAGGGGGAGTCGGTCACCAACCGCTCGATCAGCGCACGGAAGTGCGCGTTGTACGCCGCTATCAGCCGCTCGGAGGTCTTGGGATCACGGCGGGTGACGGCCGCAGTCAGCTCGCAGTGGCCCGCCCACAGCTCGCCGCGCAGATCGGTGACCCGGCGCAGATAAGGCACGGTGAAGACCCAGGTCTGCATGCGCAGCCGCTGGAGGAAGTCGGTGATGTAGGGGTTGCCGACCAGCCCGCATATCTCGCGCCAGAAGCGCAGGTCGTAGCCGATGAAGATGTCGAGGTCACCGCCGCGCGCGGCCCGCTCGGCGGCCTCCGCCCGGCGCCGCACCGAGGCGAGGGACTGCGGGTTCATGGTGGACAGCGTCTGCTCGACGGCGTGCCGGAACAGCCCCTCGACGACCATGTTGCGGGCGTCGACCATGTGCCGGAAGTCCTTGATGGTGAACTCGTGGACCTTGAAGCCACGGTGCTCCTCCACGTCCAGCAGCCCCTGGGAGCACAGGTCGAGCAGGGCCTCGCGGACCGGGGTCGCTGAGACGCCGTAGTGGTCGGCCATCTCCTTGACGGTGAACTGCCGCCCCGCCGGCAGTCTGCCCGCGAGCACCTCGTCACACAGCGCGTCGGCTATCTGCTGCCGGAGGGTGTTCCGCTTGACCGGGCTGGTGCCGGGCACGGGCATCGAGGACCGTCTCCTTCCGCGGCCGTCGTGTCATGTCATCCGGAAGCGGACGGCCCTCGCATCACGATATGCGAGGGCCGTTGCGCAAAGTACGCAGAGTCAGGTGGTGGTCTACACCGGACCGCTATATGTGGTTATGGGGCGTGAAGACGGTGTGACGCCACGGTGAGGGTCCGGCTACGCGGTGTGGGCGTCCGCCGCGTTCAGCGCCTCGTCCAGGATCGCCAGCCCCTCCTTGGCCTCGGCCTCGGTGACCGTGCACGGCGGCACGACGTGGGTGCGGTTCATGTTCACGAACGGCCACAGCCCGCCGCGCTTGCAGGCGGCCGCGAAGTCGGCCATGGGCTGGTTGGCGGCGCCGCTCGCGTTGTACGGGACGAGCGGTTCGCGCGTCTCCTTGTCCTTGACCAGATCGAGCGCCCAGAAGACGCCCAGACCGCGCACCTCGCCCACCGAGGGGTGGCGCTCGGCGATCTCCCTCAGCGCCGGGCCGATCACGTTCTCGCCGATGGCTGCCGCGTTCTCCACGATGCCCTCCTCCGCCATCGCGTTGATGGTGGCGACGGCGGAGGCGCAGGCGAGCGGATGCCCGGAGTAGGTGAGGCCGCCCGGGTAGGGCCGCTGGTCGAAGGTGGCGGCGATCTCGGCGGAGATCGCGACGCCGCCGAGCGGCACATAGCCGGAGTTGACGCCCTTGGCGAAGGTCAGCAGGTCCGGGGTGACGCCGAAGTGGTCGGCCGCGAACCAGTGGCCGGTGCGGCCGAAGCCCGCCATGACCTCGTCCAGGATGAAGACGATCCCGTACCGGTCGCAGATCTCCCGGACCCCGGCCAGATAGCCGGGCGGCGGCACCATGATCCCGGCGGTGCCGGGGATGGTCTCCAGGATGATCGCGGCGATGCCCGCCGGGCCCTCGTACGCGATGGTGTCTTCCAGGTGGCGCAGCGCGCGCTGGCACTCCTGCGCCTCGTTCTCGGCGTGGAACGGCGAGCGGTAGAGGAACGGCGCCCAGAAGTGGACGACCCCGGCCGAGGCGGTGTCGGAGGGCCAGCGGCGCGGGTCACCGGTCAGGTTGATCGCGGCGGCGGTGGCGCCGTGGTACGAGCGGTAGGCGGACAGCACCTTGGAGCGGCCGGTGTGCAGCCGGGCCATGCGGACGGCGTTCTCGACCGCCTCGGCGCCGCCGTTGGTGAAGAAGATCTTGTCCAGGTCGCCGGGCGTGCGCTCGGCGACCAGCCGCGCCGCCTCCGAGCGCGCGTCCACCGCGAAGCCCGGCGCGATCGTGCACATCTTCGCCGCCTGCTCCTGGATGGCGGCGACGACCTTGGGGTGCTGGTGGCCGATGTTGGTGTTCACCAGCTGACAGCTGAAGTCCAGATAACGGTTGCCGTCGTAGTCCCAGAAGTACGAGCCCTCGGCGCCCGCGACCGCGAGTGGGTCGATCAGCCCCTGCGCGGACCAGGAGTGGAAGACGTGTGCGCGGTCGGCAGCCTTCACAGCGGCGCCGGCGGCGGGATCGGGGCTGGGGTGCGTGGGCTGCACGGACACGTTCACTACCTCGGATCGCTCGCGGGTCTGGGCAGCCCCCAGCGTACGGAGCCCTCCGACCGGTCGCACACCGCCAAGGTGTACGGCTTCGGGCGTGTGGCCCGGCACTGTGTCGGGGGCCTCCCGTCACCTCCTCCGCCCGACGGTTCGCCGCGGATCCTCGTGAGCCGTCCTCGCCGGACGTCCTGGACGCCCGGGTCAAGGAGGGGGAGCGGAGCCAGGCTCCACCGGACTCGACCTCGACATCGCGCGCCGTACAGCCTGAGCGGCCAGGTGGTCGTGGAGCTGGCAGCGTCGAGGAGAGGCGGCCCGGGGCCGCAGGCCACCGTTTCGGTTCGGCGCGCCCGAGACCGCTAACCCCGACGAGGCCCGAACCGGTCGGGAGACTGCTGCCAGCGGTGGGCCTGAAGATGTGCGGGAGGCTGATGGCGCTCCCCCATCTCCCGCACCGCCCGGGACCGCTCGGCCCGGAGCGAGTGCACCTGAGCGGACCCCACCGAGGAGCGCAGGCGTGCCGTCGCCGCCTGTGGCATACGAGCCGAACGCGCCACATCACCCTGAGTCTGCGAACGCAGAGCCCCGACACGTGCGAGGTGCGCGCTCAGCTCACCCGGGGTCATGTCATGCACAGGCGCCTCAAGAGCGGCCCGCACCGCGTACGGGTTCGTCGGTATCGGGGCAGCACCGGACCGGCCACGAGCGGGATCGACGCCGACGGATCGGAGAGCCGCCGCCTCGGCCGCCCGCCGCGACATCGCCGGACGCGGTGACTCCCGCGCATCCCGCCCGGCCCGGTCGGCGGCCGCACGGCCCTCCATCGGCGCCATCCGCACGCGCCAGCTCACCGTCCCCGTGAATTCGTTGACGTTCACGTCGGCACGCGGCCGCGGCGAACGGCCCCGCGCGGCTCGCGCCCTCTCTCGTTCCCGGCGTACGGCTTCACGCCGTTCGATGTCGCTGTTGCCCGCCATCCTGCGACTGCGCTCCAGCCGTTCGTTCTCCCGTCCGGACCGGTGTCCGGAATCGCGTTCGTCGTGCGCCATTTCCCACGTACCTCCTAGAGAACGGTTCTCAGCCCGCCCCGTTCCCCGTCGCTCCTGACGTGTCGTCGCTCGCCCCCATCTCACTCGCCCGCTGGGCGAGGCGGACCATGCGCCGCTTGGCGGCGTCGAGCCTGCCGATCTCGGCCGCGGCCCGTCCGCCCTGCCGGGCCAGCGCCGACCACACCGCGACCAGATCCCGCCCGAGCTCCAGCGCCTGACGCGGCTCACGGACAGCGGGCCACACCGCGGCCGCCCGCATCAGGCTCTCGTAGGCGCGGGGGTCGCCCAGGCGTTGCCGGGTGCGGGCAACGTCGAGAGCGGTGGCCATGGACCGGTCGACGTCTCCCGCGACATAGGCGATATGCGCGCACAGTTCCTGCAGTTCGAGCACATGGTGATGGTCCGGGCCGAATTGCTGGACGGCCGACGCCAGGCTGTGTTGCCCCGTCATGGCTGCGAATTCGATATGCCCGCGCTGGAGAGCCTGATTGATCCGGGTGACGGCGTCGGCGACAACCGGTGGCACGTCTCCGGGCACGGTCTCGCCCGCACCGGGCGCCGCTTCGCCCTCGGAGGACTCCGGCCCCGGCCATGGCCGCCGCTCTTCTCCCTGTTCCCGCGGAAGCGCGGGCGGCGGCTCTTCGGCCGGAGAAGTGATCCTGGTGTGCGGCAGCGGAGGCGGCAGGTCCGCGGGGAACCCGGGGGAGACCTCCGTACCCGGCTCGCCTTGCGCCTCCGGCGCGTCCGGTGTCCCGCCCTTCGTGAGCCAATCCCCCTGCCCCGCCGGGCCGATGGGTTCCTGGACCACCGGGCGCGCGGGCGCGGACCCGCTTGCGGCAGGGGCGGCGGACGCGTCGCTCCGGGGCACGAGCTCGGGCTCCCCAACGAGCTGGCTGGAGCCATCGGTCAGCACCTCGATGGGCGTGATGTAGCCGCTCCGCCCGTCGTGAACGGTCGCCCTGACCGGGTGTCCGGTCGCCATGGCGAGCCGGTGCAGATGGTTCAGCACGGAGTCATGGAGCGCCTCGTTGTCCCCCGGCACGACCGGCAACCCGCCGATCGTGCAGATTCCGCTTTCTGTGATCTGAACGTCGAAGGGCGTCAGGGCGGGCTGATGCTCGGCGGCGGAAGAATTCCGCTTGCGGCGAAGTGGATTGGGCATCAGGCACTCACTTGGGTCGCTCTGGATGAGATCAGGCGCATGGTCCGCTTCCAGCGTAAGGCGCGGTGGATTGTAGCGAGCCCCTGCGGATCCGCGGCAGAGGCGAAACCGCGAAGGCAAGCACATTTACGCCAAATTCTGTCAAAATCCGCTCCTTTGAACCTTCTGCCTCGAATTCGGCGCCTGCTTTTCGGACACATGAGCCGACGCCTGGTGGGAACGCTACGCTTGCCGAGGTCACTCGACGCGAGACCTTCGGCGCGCGCCAGTTCCCACGAGAGGACTACTCGACATGCTCGCAACGGGCCGCAAACTGACCTTGGGGTGTGCGGCGCTCTTGTGTCTCGTCACCGTTACTGCATGCGGAGGCGACGGGGATAGTGAAAAATCGTCAGCGAACAAGCCAGCTCCGACCGCGCCCAGTTCGAAGCCCAAGCCGGATCCCCCCAAGCCACAGGGCCCGATACTGACGGTGAAGAATCCTGCACAGAGCTACACTGCGCAGATCGTTTCCTCAAAGCTCAGTTACCAACGGCCTGACGGCACACCGATGGAAACAGGCCGGGTGTACCTCAAAGTTCTGATGGTGGTGAAGTCCGCGGACAAGAACCGGCCCATCAAGGCACCTGGTTCACTTCAGATGGAAGTGAGGATTCCGTCCTGGGGTGACAGTCCTCCGGTACTGGAGCCGGCCACGCAATATTACACGGTTGACAATGTCGACGCTCAGGGGAATGGAATAGGTGCCGGGGTGAGGGCGACCCTCGGCACACTGAATGCCGACACTCCATACTATGTCACCTTCGGCGCGCAACTCGAAGAAGGAGACGACCCCTCAGGAGATAAGCTCTGCGGTTACGTCGAGGATTCTCCCGAGTGCATTCAGCTCGGCAAAGTAAGCCCGGCATCCTGACGCCGCCTGTCAGAGTGTGTCCTCTCACGGGACACACTCCGACGCACCCGGCGGACCCACGAGTTGACTGAAGCCGTCGGTGAGGACCTCGAATGGGCGTGAGGCAATCGCTACGACCGTCGTGCATGGTCGCCCTTACCGGGTGGCCAGTCGCCATGGCGGGATCTGAACGCCGAAGGGCGTCAGGGCAGGCTGATTAGTCCCTCCGAATCCTCAACGGAGGCAAGACCACGAGGGCGGGCATGGCCTGGTGCCGCCGAACTGCGTACCGTAGGTCCCGACACCTTCCGCACCCAGTGAACCCTTTGCACCAAATTCTTCCAATATCTACCCCATTGAACGTCTTGCTCGAAATCCTCCTTTCTCTTTTCGGACACATGAGCCGACGCCAGGTGGGAACGATACGCTTGCCGAGGTCACTCCCCGCGAGACCTTCGGCGCGCGCGCCAGTACCCACGAGAGGACTACTCGACATGCTCGCAATGGGCCGCAAACTGACCTTGGGGTGTGCAGCCCTCATGTGTGCCGCTTCCCTGGCCGCGTGCGGTGGAGGAGGAGAGACGGCTGACGGAAGTGACTCGGCCAGTGAGAAGCCCGCTTCCACCCCCAAGCCGCAGCCGCCCAAGCCGCATGGACCGATTCTGCGGGTGGAGAACGACGCCGAAAGCTACACGGCGCAAATTGTCTCCTCCAGTCTCAGCTACGAGAGCCCCGACGGTACGCCTGTCGGCACTGACTCCGTCTACCTGGCAGTGGTGATGGTGGTGAAGTCGGGACTGAACCGGCCCACCAGGGCACCCGGCTGGGACCAGATCGACGTGAAGAAGCCGGAATGGGGCGACAGCACACCGACCCTGAAGCCGGTCACCAACTACTTCACCACCGACCAGGTCGACGCCACCGGAAAAGGCCACGGCGCGGGCGTGAGGCCGGTCACCGGAAAGCTGGAGGCCAATACTCCCTACTACGCCACGTTCGGTGTGGAGATCGGCACGGACACGGATGTCAAGGGCAGTCAACTCTGCGGTTACCCCGACGAGAACCCGCGTTGCATTCCTATCGGCACGGTAACTCCGGCGAAGTCATAGCACCGGTGCCACGGCAAGGGGTGTGCCCACCGGCATGGCGGGCACACCCTGTAGCCCTCGGTCAGCGTGTGTGGCTCAGTTGGGACTCGCGGAGGGCACCGCGCTAGGAACCGCGGCCTCCGGAATGGCGTTCACCATGCTGATCCGCCAGGGCTCTGCCCCGTCACTCCGGACGAGCTTGACGAACGCCTGAACCCGGGCCCCCTTGCCCTTCCAGCCGTCGCGGCCGTAGGCGGTGCCGACGATGGCCAACTGGCGCCAGACCACTGTCTTCTTGTCCGGGGGCGAGTCCCCGTCCACCTGGAGCGTCACCGTGGCCTTCGTCCACGCCTTGTGGGCGGCCCAGTTGTTCCACTGCTCGCCGCTCCCCGCGGCCGGACTGTACTCACGTTCCTCCGCCGCCTTCTTCTTGGTGAAGTAGGGCGATGCCCGGAGCACCGCGTCGTGGGGACTCGTGTCGTACTTGGTGTCGTAGCCGTACGCCACCACGGCCCACGCCTTGGCCACCTCGGTGGCGTCCTTCCCATCGGGCCTCGGGGGGTCCGGGACGTGGGCGTCGGGCCCCAGCGACTTCCCCGAGGGCACGGGGGCCTTCGGGACGAACGTAGCCTTTGACGGTGATGCCTCGGGCTCCGAGCCGCTGTCCAGGCCGGGCAGACCACAGCCGCTGAGCAGGACGGCCGCCACCGCACCGGCAACCGTGGAAGCGACTATGTGCCTGGTTGTGACGGGTGCGCTCATCGCTCTTCTCCCCTACTTGAGTCCGAGCCACGGTGCCGGGTTGACGTACTCGCCATCCAGCTGGACCTCGAAATGGCAGTGAGCACCGGTTGAGTAGCCCGTGGACCCCACCGCTCCGACCTGGGTGCCGGTCTTCACCTCTTGGCCCACACTGACGTTGATGGCCGACATGTGGTTGTACGTTGTCGAAACTTTCTTGCCGTCGATGGTGCCGTGGGAGATGACGACGCGGTTGCCGTAGCCGGTGGACCACCCGGCGAACGTGACCTTGCCATCGAGGGCGGCCTTCATCGGATCGCCCATCTTCGCGCCGAAGTCGATGCCGGTATGGAGCTTGTACTGGCCGGTCACCGGGTGCACCCGCATGCCGTAGGGCGACGTGACGGGCGGGTTGCCGTCGACGGGCATGGCCATCTTCTGCCCCGGCGGGACCTTCGTTCCACTGCCCGCCGCCTGCTCGTACTTGGCGATGAGCGACTTGATGCGGGCGACGTAGGCCGTGGTCTCGTCGTACGGGGGCATGCCGCCGTACTGCTGCACCGCTCCCGGTCCCGCGTTGTAGGCGGCCAGAGCCAGATCGACGACGTTGTCCCCCTTCGCGTACGGCTTGATCTGCTCGGCCAGGGCGCAGTCGTAACGGCCCTGCGCCATGATCGCGTCGCCCGCGTCATAGGGGGATATGGTGCCGTTGTGGTCGTCGTCGCGGCCCCAGGTCTTCCAGGTGCCGGGCATGAACTGGGACAGACCTTCGGCGCCGACCGGGGAAACCGCCTTCGGATTCCAGCCGGACTCGGCCTCGATCTGTGCGGCGATGACGGCGGGGCCGATGTCTTTGCACTGTTTTCCCGACTTGAGCACCCACGGCGCGTAAGCGGCCGGAACCTGCTTGCTGTTGAGACCGCCCGTACCGCCGGGAGCCTCGGGCGTCTTGGCACCCTCACCGGCGATGCCGACGAACAGCACAATCGGCACAACCACCATGGCCGCGGCGCCACCCGCGACCCATACCCCCGCGCTCTTCGACACTGCTTCCCCCGACTTGGTCACGTGTTTGCTGCAGATGCGTCACGCCACTTGGGCGGCATCCGCACCTCTGCCAACATGCCCTTAGCAGGCATCCTATAAAGTGCCGTGCAGTAGTGACAGGAGCATGACCTAAGCCTTGAGCAGTGCCGACTGTTCAGGCGTTGGGAGACAAGCATCCGTGCGGGGGACTACGGAGCAGAGCGGGGGCCCGGAGATCTGGGTGCGCGGCCCCGTCATCATGGAGAGTACGCCCGAGGCGATGAACGGGCCGGCCGAGCCGTCGGAGCCCGTGCTTCACCAGCAGTGCGCCTGGCTGAGCGTACACGGAGGCGCCGGAGCGTCCACCCTGGCGACGCTGCTGGGCGGCGTGGACATCGGTCACCGCTGGCCCGACGTCTCGCGAGGCGAGCCGCATACGGTGCTGTTGGTGGCGCGTACCCACTCGGCGGGGCTCCAGGCGGTATCACAGACGCTGGACGTCTTCCGCCGTGGGGACCAGCCTCCGGGCGTACAGGTCGCGGCCGTGGTCCTGGTCGCGGACGCGCCCGGCCGCCTGCCGCGGGCGCTCAACCAGCGCATTAAGATCATTGGTTCGGCCATCGCGGTCCACCGCGTGCCATGGGTCGCGGCTTGGCGCACAGGGGAACTGAACGGCCCCGTACCGCGCGAGGTCACCGCACTCGCGCATCTCGTTACGCCCCCCTCGCACTGAGCACGGAGAGTTGTTGATGGAGACGTTCCCACTCTTGGCCGGACCTCCCGCCGAAGTTACCCAGCCCCTCAACGAAGTTCTGGGGTACATGGCTTGGCTGGCTTCCGCCGCAGGCGTGATGGGGCTATTGATCGTCGGCATGCGGATGGCGATTTCCCTGCGCCAGGGAGAAGGGCAGGAACACTTGGTGCAGTTCGCGACGGTGATAGGCGCCTGCGTCATCGCCACCACGGCCGGCCCCATCGTCAATTTTCTGATCTGAAGACAGTCGGCGACTTGCGCCACAAATACATGACATGACCTGCGGTGTCGGCAAGGAGAAAAAATGTTCAAGGACCGCGTTCATAGGTTCCTCGCGGACGGCAATGTCCCTCAGCCCAAGTCCAACGCTCCCGGTGAGCTGACCAGCAAGGTGGACACCGTGCTGGGCATCGTCGCCTGGGCGGGAACGGCGGCCGGTGTGGCCGGCGTGCTGATCACGGGCGCGATGATGGCGATGTCCATGCGGCGGGGCGAAGGTTCCGAGCACATGGGCCGGTTGGGCATGGTGCTGGGGGGCTGCGTCCTGGTTTCCACAGCCGGGCCGCTCGTCAACTTCATCTTCTGACCTCCAACCGCGGCGATTAAGGGGGACGGCCGATGGCTTTCAGGCGGGACAAGAACCAGAGCGGAGAATGGGAGAAGCCGTACTTCCAGCAGCGGGGCTGGCTCATCTCCGCGGGCTTTCTCCTCGCGATGGTCGGACTTGCCGGCGTAGCGGCACTTTACGACGGCGGAAGTTCCGAGGGGGGCGCGGACGCCACCCAGGGACAGCACTCCGCTTCGCCCAGCGCCCCACCGTCCGAAGAAGGCGGGGCGCCGTCCGGAAACGGGCGTCCCGCGGGCTGCCGCACCGATGACAGCGACCAGCGGAAGCCGACGAAGGCACCCGCGGACATGCGGTGGAAGAACATCGGCAGTGAGACCGTCCCGACATCTCCGTCCGCCGGACCGCTCACGTACGACAACCCCGTCTGGTCGTGCTTCGCCCATACCCCGATGGGTGCCGTCATGGCCGCGCATTCCATCATCCAGCACATTCCGTACGCCGGATGGCGTGAGCTCGCGGAGAAGCAGATGGTGCCCGGAAAGAACCGGGAAACCTTTCTGCGCGAGCGGGCGGGGGAGGAGGACAGGAAGCTCTCGGCGCCCTCCCAAGGCAGCCAGTACGCGGGTTTCTCCGTTCTGGGCTATTCGAAGGAGAAGGCGTCCATCATGATCCTCATCAAGTTCTCCGAGGTCTACTTCACCCTTCCCGTGGATACCGAGTGGCGGGACGGGGACTGGAAACTGGTGCTCCGGAAGGACGGCTCCTACAGTCCGGATCCCACCATGGTGGACAGCACCAACGGATTCGTGATGTGGGGGAAGTGACATGGGTTGCGGAGTCACCGACCCCGGAGCGTGCCTGAGGGCGATTCCGAATGCGGTCAAGGACGCGGTGTCATCGGCTGCGGACACGGTGATTGGAAACGTAGTGGAATCATTCGCCGAGGCTATGGGGAGTGCCGCCAACGCATTCATGAAGTGGCTGAACAGCCTCTGGATCGGGATCGACACCGACGGCAGCGGCGGGTCCATCAACAAGATCCAAGACGAGATGAACTGGCTGATCGGCTATGTCGCGGTCGCCTCACTCATCTTCGCCGCCATACGCATGGCTCTGGACCGCAAGGGCCAGGGAATGCAGCAGGCGTTCCAGGGCATGTGGCGGGTCATCCTCGTGGGCGCCCTGGCGACGACGGTGATGATGGGGCTCGCCCGGGCATCGGATGCCTACGCCGAGTACATCTACAACAAGCCCGGCCAGAGCCAGATCGGGAACATGGTCGTCGGCACTGCGCTGAAGACACTCGTGCAGACGAGTCCCGGCCTGGTCATCATCTTCGGGCTCCTGGCCATTCTCGCCGCCTTCGTCCAGGCCATTTTGATGATCCTTCGGATCGGTGTCCTGGTCATGCTGGTCGGGACCCTGCCGCTCGCCGCCGCCGCGTCGATGACGGGCTGGGGGAGCGGCTGGTGGAAGAAGCACGTCGGCTGGCTCGTCGCATGGCTCCTCTTCAAACCCGCCGCCGCGCTGGTCTTCTTCTCCGGCCAGATCATGATGCAGGGAGGGGGTAAGGGAGAGGACAAATACATCACCCAGGTCGTCGCCGGTCTCGGGACCCTGATCCTGGCGACCTTCGCCCTCCCCGCCCTGCTGAAGCTTGTGGCACCCGCCACCGCCGCGCTCGGTGACACCTCCGGTGGCGGTGTCGCGATGGGAGCGGCCAACACCGTCGCCAGCGGCGCCGTCAGCCTCGCCGGCGGTGGCGGAGGCGGAGGCGGAGGCGGCGGAGGCGGTCCCATGGGCGGCGGGTCCAAGGAAGGCCCCAAGGGTTCGCCCTCTTCCGGCGCGGGCACCTCCCCCAGCGGCGGGGCGGCACCCGGCGGTACCGCCGGTGGCAGCGCGGGCGCGGGAGCAGGCGGCGGTGCGGCGGCAGGCGGCGCGGCCGCGGGCGCCGCGACCGGAGGCGCCGCGACCGCGGCCCAGGCCGCGGCCATCGCCGGACAGGCAGCCACCGGAGCCGCCACCGAAGTGGTCAATTCCTTCGGCGACAACGACGGGAACAAGGGCCACAACGAATAGGCGCCCCTCGTCGGTACCGGCCCCGCGCCGGTACCGACGCGGGTGTACCGCCCCGGTCATCCGATTCCTCCCGAAGGCCAGGGATCCTCGAAAGGAACACCATGTCATCCGAAGCCGCGGGGCCCACGTACGGAAACTGGCGGCAGCCCCGACGACCCGGCCTGGGGCCGCTTGGCCTGCTCGGCACCGTTGTCACATTCGGCGGGCTGGTGGTGGTGCTGCTCGCTTCGCTGATATCGCTGATGATGGCGATCGCCGTGCTGATCCCGCTCTTCTTCCTTGTCGCCCCCATCGCCGTCCGCACCGTGGACGGCCGAAACGTCTATCAGATGGTTGCTGTGCGCATCGGCTGGATGAACCGAAAGTCCAAGGGCTCGCACGTCTATGTGTCCGGCCCGCTGTCCAAGCGTCCGGGCGGTCGTTTCTCGCCGCCCGGCCTGCTCGCCCGGATCAAGATGCACGAGGGACGGGACGCCTACGATCGGCCCTTCGGCGTGCTGCACCACCCGGGCCGCAACTTCTACACCGTGGTGCTGGCCTGTGAGCCGGACGGCGGTTCCCTCATCGACGCCGAACAGGTCGACGTCTGGGTGGCGTCCTGGGGCGACTGGCTCGCCCGGCTCTCCCACGAACCGGGCCTGCGCGGTGCGTCCGTCGTCGTGGAGACCGCGCCGGACACCGGCACCCGGCTCGCGGCGGAAGTCCTGCCCCGGCTGTCGCCCGACGCCCCCGCCGCTGCCCGGGCGGTGATGCAGGAGGTCGTGGAGCGCTACCCCTCCGCCTCCTCCGAGATGCACACATACATCACGCTCACGTACGGCGCGATCGGCACCCGCCGCAAGCCGGACGAGATGATCACCGACCTCGCCATGCGCCTGCCCGGCCTGCTGTCCGGGCTCATCGCGGCGGGCGGGGGCTCGGCCTACCCGCTGTCCGCCGAGCAGATCGCCGAGACGGTTCGCGTGGCGTACGACCCGGCCGTCGCACCGGACGTACTGAAGGCACGCGCCGGGCACACGTCGACCGGGCTCGAATGGGAGGATGCCGGTCCCGCGAGCGCGGTGGAGACCATTTCGAGCTACCAACACGATTCGGGAGTCTCCCGCAGCTGGCTGCTCACCCTGGCACCGCGCGGAACCGTCCGCTCAAATGTGCTCCGGGGCCTCCTAGAACCCGCGCCCGGGACCCGGCGCAAACGCGTCTGTCTGGTGTATCGCCCGATCGACCCCGCGACCTCCGCCCGTATTGTGGAGGCCGACCGCCGCAACGCACACTTCACGGCCTCGTCAGGGCGCGGGCTGGTGCAGGCCCGCGCGTCCACGGCGATGCGGGCGGCCGAGCAGACCGCGGCCGAGGAGGCGTCGGGCGCCGGCCTTGTGGAGTTCTCGCTGATGCTGACGATCACGGTCGACAACGAGGCGCAGCTGGCCGACGCCGCGACCACGGTCAGGAACCTCCAGGCGTCCTCCCGCGTGCAGATGCGGCCCGCCGACCGCATGCAGGCGTCCGCGTTCACCTGCACGCTCCCGGTCGGGCTCCTCCCGTGGGAGCACACCCTCATGCCCCGAGAGATCCGGGAGGCGCTGTGAGCGGCCAGAAGTCCCCCAAGCCTCCCAAGGGCGCCAAGCAGCAGCGGCAGCCCCGCGAGCCCACGCCGACCTCCCGCGGCTGGATGGGACCCGGCGGCGGGCAGGTGGCGCATCTCGACCCGCCGTCCATGTGGCGCGCGACAACGGTGCAGGCCTGCGGGCTGTGGCCGTTCGCCGCCGGGTCCGGGGCGCCGATGACCGGGGTACCGCTGGGGCAGCACCTGCACACCGGTGCGACCGTGTGCGGCGATCCGATTTCGTGGTTCACCCGCGCCCGTTACATCTCCAACCCGTCGCTGTTCATGCTGGGCATGCCGGGTCTCGGCAAGTCGACACTCGTCAACCGGATGCTCATCGGGCTCGCTGCGACGGGCGTCGTGCCCCTGGTGCTGGGCGACCTGAAGCCCGACTACGCCGTCACCGTACGGGCGTTGGGCGGACAGGTCATCTCCATCGGCCGCGGTGTCGGTGGCATCAACGTCCTCGATCCGGGCGCGATGGGCGAGGCCGCCGCGAAGCTGGGCGGCGAGGCGGGCCGTACGCTCCTGGCCGAAGCCCACGGGCGTGTGCTCAACATGGTCGCCGCCCTGATCACGATCGTGCGCGGACACCCGATGCACGACCACGAGCTCTCGGTGCTCTCCGCCTGTCTGCACCACCTCAACGACCGGACGGAAAAGGGACGCGCGCCTCTGCTGGGTGACCTGCTCCGGGTCCTCGACGAAGGGCCGGACCGCGTTCGCTCCGTCACGCTCGACCGCGGCGACATGTCGCGCTACCGGGAGGCGGTCGACCCCCTGCACCGGTCGCTGCTCGGCGTACTGGACGGCCCGCTCGGCGATACGTTCGCGTCCGAGACCTCGACCCGGATCAACCCCAACGCACCGGCCGTCTGCATCGACATCTCGCGCATCGGCGAGGCCGACACCCAGCTGACGGCGGCGGCCATGCTCGCCGCTTGGTCGGACGGTCTGGGGACGGTCGCCGCCGCACACGCCCTCGCGGACGCCGGGCTGGCACCGCAACGGTGGTTCTTCACCGTCCTGGACGAGCTGTGGCGACCGCTGCGTGCCGCCACCGGCATCGTCGAGCGCATCGACGCGCTCACCCGGCTCAACCGTTCGCTGGGCATGGGCGATGCGAAGATCACCCACACCTTGAAGGACGCCGAGGCACTCGGCAGCGAGGCGGACAAGGCCAAGGCCCGTGGCTTCGTCGAGCGGGCGGGCATGGTGGTGTGCGCCGGTCTGCCACGAGCTGAGATGCAGGACCTCAGCAAGGTCGTCGGGCTGTCGGAACGCGAGATCGACCTGGTCTCCTCCTGGTCCTCGCCCCCGGGCTGGGCCGGTACGGGCGGAAACGAGGAGCCTCCGGGGCGCGGCCGCTTCCTGGTCAAGGTCGGTGGCCGACCGGGGATCCCGATCAGGGTGGCCATCACCGACACGGAACGCGAGCTGCACAACACCAATACACGCTGGACCGGTGCGGGAGATCCCGTCACGGGCAACACGGGGGCGGCAGGATGAGCACACCACGCGCGGGAGGCCGGAAAGGCGGTGGCGCGGGCGCCGACGAATTCCTGCCCTGGGTCATCGTCGGCATCTTCGCCCTCTGCTTCGTCGTCTTCTTCGGGGCATGGCTCGGCGGAACGGTGGGTGCCGCCGTCGCCGGAGCAGGGTGGAGCCCTCCGCCGTTCTCCCTGCGGTCAATGGGCGACCTGGTACAGAAGGGGCCGTCGGCCCTGTGGCCCGACGCTCCGGTCGGCGCGGTCATCACCGGCATCGTCCTCTTCTTCCTCTTGGGCACCGCGCTCATCACCTGGGTGATCGTGGCCATACGGAAGCGGGTCTCCAAGCCCAAGGGGCTGGCGGGCCCCCGCGAGCTGGCCATCCTGCTGCCGAAGGAGGCCGCGGCCAAAGCGCGTTCGCTGCGGCCCTCGCTCGCCAAGACGGGAAAGCTCGAACCGGACGACACCGGGAACCTCCTGGGCAACCTGGAGCCCAACGGGCCCGAGCTGCGCTCCTCGTACGAGGACGTTGAGCTCCACCTGATGGCTCCCCGCTCCGGCAAGTCCACCGGGATCGCCGCACCTCGTGCCCTGCGTGCCCGCGGACCGGTGCTGCTCACCTCGAACAAGGCGGACGTCTACACCGTCACAAAGGCCGAGCGGGAGCGCGTCGGCACGGTGTGGACCTTCGATCCGCAAGGCATCGCCCACACACCGCGCGCCATGTGGTGGGACATGCTCGCCGAGGCGTCCACCATCGAGGGCGCCATGCGGCTGGCCGGCCACTTCGTGGGGGCCGTCAACGACGACGCCTCGAAGAAGGACTTCTGGATCTCCGCGGCGCAGAACACCCTCACCGCGCTCTTCCACGCCGCCAACCGGGGGCAGCGTCACGTCACGGATCTGCTGGGCTGGCTGGCCGACCCGGCCGACCGTACCCCCATCGACCTGCTCAACGACGCCGGGATGGAGGCGCTCGCAGCGCAGCTGCGGGGCACCATCCAGGGCGCCGTCGAAACCCGCGACGGCATCTTCGAGACCGCCCGGCAGTGTGTCGCCTGTCTGCTGGACCCGAAGATCGCCGCATGGGTGACCCCGGACCCGAAGGTGGCGCAGTTCTCCCCACAGCGCCACGTTCTCGGCCGGGACACGCTCTACCTGCTGTCCAAGGACGGCGGCGGATCGGCCGCGGGCGTCATCGCGGCGATGGCCGACTCGGTCATGCGCGCGGGGGCCGTCGCGGCGGAACGGCAGGGCGGACGGCTCGACCCGCCGATGACGGCGGTCCTGGACGAGGCGGCGAACGTCTGCCGCATCTCCGACCTCCCCGACCTCTACTCGCACTTCGGCTCGCGCGGCATCAATGTCGTCACCCTCCTGCAGAGCTATCGGCAGGGCAGCCGGGTCTGGGGCGAGGCGGGCATGGACGCCCTGTGGAGCGCGGCCACCATCAAGCTGCTGGGTGCGGGACTGGACGACGCGGACTTCGTGGAAAAGGTCTCCAAGCTGGTGGGTGAGCACGATGTGAGCACCGTCAGCATCTCCCGCAGCAAGGACGGCCGCTCCCGTTCCACGTCCTACCGGCAGGAGCGCGTCATGCCGGTCGACCGGATCCGGGCCCTTCCCAAGGGCACGGCCCTGCTGCTGGCCACGGGAATCCGCCCGGCCCTGATCCGGCTGCGGCCCTGGTTCCTGGAGCCGGGCGCGGACCGCATCCAGGCGGCGGCCAAGGCGGAAACGGACGCCATGACGGCACGAGCGGCGCGAGAAGCGATGGGAACCCCATGACGGAACAGACCTTCGACAGCATGAGCGGCGAGCCCCAGGCACCTCCCTTCATCCTCTACCTGGAGGGCGAGGAATACGCCGAAGAGATGCGGAACCTCGCGATGTGGGTCAACGGCCTCCTCATCCCGGTCTACGGCCGCGAAACCCGCTCCCAGGCCCCATGGTGCCCACGGTGGTGGGAACACCTGGAGGCGGTGGCCCGCCTGCACGCCCTGTGGCTGACCTGGCAGGAACTGACGGACCCGTCAGCCGGGGCGAGCGGTCCCGCCGTGTGGCACCGTGACCACCTCGGCCCGGCGATGATCGAATTGCGTGACCCGGCGGGGCCGTTCGGCGGCTGCAAGGCGGGCGCACACCGGCCGAAGGAAACGCCGGTGGTGGAGGAATACGACGGGTGAGTACCGAACAATGTTCGACCAGCGAGGGGAACATGAGCATGGCATACGAATACTTCCTGGTGCCCTATGAAGTACGCGAAGGAAATCGCACAGGAGAAACCTTCTGGCGGCGGCTGCCGGGGACAGAGGAATGGCAGTTCCTGTCATTCTGGGACTGGGAATGGCACAAGCTGGCGGAAACCGCGCCTCGGCATGGTTCGCCGCAGGCGGCGTCGCTTCAACCGGTGAGCCCTGAACAAGCCGCCGAGTTGGAGAACAACCGGTCGCGTTGGTCCCTGTACTGGGCTGTCTACCCAGACACACCGAAGCCAGGGGACCAGCCTGTGAACGTGGTCCGCCGCAAGCTGAGTCCGGACAAGAGTCAAGATCAGATCTTCGGCCGGGACAATCAGTGGGTCAGGACAACGGATATCTTCGACTTCTATTCCCCCTGGCCGACCGACCCACCGCACCTTGAGCCAGTGGATGCCCACGAGGCAGAGCGGATCATCATGGAACGGCGCGGCATCTCGGGAGCCACGTCTTGGTGAGTGGGGAACCCGGGTGGCGGGGTCGGGCTGAGGACAATGAAGACCACCTGACCCTGAGTTCCGCCGAGGACGCGGTCGTGCGCGGAGCCTGGGAGCGAGCATCCGCCATGCGCTCGAATTTCGACAACATGATGCGCAGCATCCAAGAGCGGACTACGGAACACGGCAGCCAACTGCCCGGCGACCGGATGACGTCCGAGGGAGTTCGGGAGATTGATTTCTCCCTCAAAAGCCTGGATTCGATGCGCCGAAAAGTCGCGACAGCGCTTCACCGAAACCCGGATGTGGACGCGAAGGGAGTAGTTGCAGGCCTGAAGGACCTCAACCGCTACACCCTAACCTTCGAGTCGGGCTCCTACACAGCAGGCACGCAGACCGCGTTCCAAGAACTGGAAAGCCGCGGCTTCGAAGCAATCAAAGTTCAGAACACCTGGACCGATCCGGTGTACAAGGGCATAAATAGCGGCTGGGAGCACAAAGAGTCGGGCCAACGCATCGAGCTACAGCTTCACACCCCAGACAGCTTCCGAGTGAAGTCGGAAAACCATAAGCTCTTTGAGTTGGAACGCGCGGGCGCTCTTGTCGAAGAGTTCAAGGACGAGGCCCAACCTTACATCGACGCCGCCAACGAGCTGATGAACGACCGGTATCAGCAGTGCCGTGAAGTCGGCGACCAGAAGCTTCCGATCGAGGTCCCGCAGAATCACGAACTGCTGGCGAAGCCGTTCGAACGGGCCCAGCTCGGCGCTCCCGCCAGCGAGGAGCACAAGGCGGCGGTACGCGTACGCGCGGGAGAACCCCAGCCGACGACACAACAGCACAGCGCGCCTGCCGACAAGCAAGCCACACAACAGCAGCTGTCGGTCAGCCAAGTCGCCGAAATGAAAGGCGGCCCGAAGAACCCGGTTTCCGCGGCAGCCCAGGCACGCTCCAGCCGCGGCACAGCCCAGGCAAAAGGCATCAGCAACTCACAGCCAGGGCATGCCCCCAAGAACGGCCCACAGATCGCTCAGCAGGCTCGCCAACAAAGCCAGCCAAGGAACCAACACGGTGGAGGAAGAGGGCGCTAGCAAACATCATGGCCGGCCTGCCGGTCGGCGCCACCGCGTAGGGAAGGAAAACATGGCCACTCACATTCACCACATCACCCACTGGCAGCACGCCAATGGCCCCGCCCCCTGTCTGGTACGCGCCGCCTACCTGCCGGACACAAACGAGGCAACCGTCCTGGTGTCCGAGATCGCCAGCAACCCCGAAACCCGCGGCATCACCGCTAATTTCGGAAAGGTGGCCGACGCGATTCTCCCCCTGCTGCACCAGACCTCCTCTGCTGATCTTCAGCGCACAAGCCGACCCGGCCGACCGTACCCCCATCGACCTGCTCAACGACGCCGGGATGGAGGCGCTCGCAGCGCAGCTGCGGGGCACCATCCAGGGCGCCGTCGAAACCCGCGACGGCATCTTCGAGACCGCCCGGCAGTGTGTCGCCTGTCTGCTGGACCCGAAGATCGCCGCATGGGTGACCCCGGACCCGAAGGTGGCGCAGTTCTCCCCACAGCGCCACGTCCTCGGCCGGGACACGCTCTACCTGCTGTCCAAGGACGGCGGCGGATCGGCCGCGGGCGTCATCGCGGCGATGGCCGACTCGGTCATGCGCGCGGGGGCCGTCGCGGCGGAGCGGCAGGGCGGACGGCTCGACCCGCCGATGACGGCGGTCCTGGACGAGGCGGCGAACGTCTGCCGCATCTCCGACCTCCCCGACCTCTACTCGCACTTCGGCTCGCGCGGCATCAATGTCGTCACCCTCCTGCAGAGCTATCGGCAGGGCAGCCGGGTCTGGGGCGAGGCGGGCATGGACGCCCTGTGGAGCGCGGCCACCATCAAGCTGCTGGGTGCGGGACTGGACGACGCGGACTTCGTGGAAAAGGTCTCCAAGCTGGTGGGTGAGGGTCAACGGCCTCCTCATCCCGGTCTACGGCCGCGAAACCCGCTCCCAGGCCCCATGGTGCCCACGGTGGTGGGAACACCTGGAGGCGGTGGCCCGCCTGCACGCCCTGTGGCTGACCTGGCAGGAACTGACGGACCCGTCAGCCGGGGCGAGCGGTCCCGCCGTGTGGCACCGTGACCACCTCGGCCCGGCGATGATCGAATTGCGTGACCCGGCGGGGCCCTTCGGCGGCTGCAAGACGGGCGCACACCGGCCGAAGGAAGCGCCGGTGGTGGAGGAATACGACGGGTGACTCCCGTGGCGGCCCGGCCGCCGCCGGTGCACGACGAGGAACGGAGTGAGATGAGCGGGACATCGGAGACCCTGGCCCGGTTCGAGCGGGTGTACTCGGCCGCGTCGAGGATGTTGTACGCCCAGGAGGCTCCGGCCTGGCGTGAGCATCCCCAGTGGCCCGAGGAGCGCAAGGCCGCCTTCCAGGAGCTGGAGAGGTTGCTGCTGGAGACCGGCCGGACCGCTCCGCAGGCCGGTGAACCGTCGGATCCGGCGCGCCACCTCATCTCGCGGAGGGCCGCCGGGTCCGAAGACCGCCCCCTCACCTTCGGCGAGGCGGCGGAGGAGTGGCGGCAGCGGCTCAGGGAAGACCCGGGGCCCCTGGTGGAGCGCCGGGAGCCCTTCCACGAGCTGTACATGGAACCGGGCGCGTGCGTCCTGATTCCCTCAGGGCGGCATCTCGCCACCACGGGCGTCTTCTGGGAGATGTTCGCGCGTCTCGCCCCGGGACGTCCCGCGATGACGATGGGACAGGACGGGGCCGAGCTGAGTCGGCTCGCGCACGAGGCGGCCGACGCGCTGCGGGCGCCGCTGGGCGTGCCCACCCCCACCCCTGCGCCCGGCGAGGCTTCATGGATCTCCACCGGCACCCGCTGGGCGGTCGGCATCCCCGACCTGGCACGGGAGTTGGACGAGCTGAGCCGGGCCGCGTGGCGGGCCGCCGAAACCCTCCCCAGCCCGGAGGAGATCAAGGCCACCCGGGACTTCTCGGTCAAGTTCTCGGTCAAGATGGCCGCCGCCAAGGCCGCCTTGGCACTGCGTGAGGTGCTCACCCGGGACGACGCGCCCGCCTGGCGCGAGCGGGTGGAGGGGATCGACCCGGCCGCTCATGGCACGGTCGGGCTGGGAACCGACGGCACCCCGTGGTCACTGGCCTCGCAGGCCGCCAGTTGGCGGGAGCTTTTCGATGCGGAACGGAAGCCCTGGACACCGGCGATCTACGAACTCCCGCCGGAACCCGAGCTCGGTGCCACAGACACCGTGCTGTCCGCGGCCGTCGCCCATGTCTTCGCGGAAATTCTCGACGAATTCTCCGCCCGACTGCGTCCGGGCCACCACTCCGGCATACTGCATTTCGACGCTTTCGAGCTGGGGCAGTTCATTGTCGGCGAATTCGGCGAAATTGCCTGACCGCATACCGTCGCATTGATGAACAGCCGGGGGAAAGAAGGATGGCGGAAAAAGCGCAGCGCATTCTGATGGTGTGCACGCAAAGTGGCCTGGGCAAGGGGGGCGTGCCGGTCTTCAACTGGCAGCTCAGCGAAGCGCTTGCCAAGGAACACCACGTCACCCTCCTGACCACGCGGCCGGACACCCCACCACACGAGGGCGTCACCCTGCTCCACACCCCCGAGCCCCCTCTCATGGCGGGACCGGGGAGCGACCCGTGGGAGGAGCGGGTCTGGCTCGAGTGGTGTGCCCAGCACGATCCACGGACCTTCGGCCTGCCCGCGGCCGGAGACAACGCCTTCGACGTGATCGTGGGCCACAGCCGTTTCTCTGGACCGGCAGCGGCCCAGTTGCGGGAGCGCTGGTATCCGAGCGCCAAGCTGGCCCATTTTCTGCACACCAGCCCGGAAAAGCTTCCTCCCGCCAAATACCCGGACGACCCTCAAATGATCACGTTGAAGACAGAACGCGATCTGGGGCTGGAACTGGAGTGCATGAGCCGGTCGGACATCGTCGTCGGGGTCGGCCCCCTTCTGAGAGGTGAAGCAGAGAAGATCACCTCGGGCCTTTCTTCCAGGCCTTCCGTCCATGAACTCGTACCGGGTACGCGGATCTTCGAGCCGGTCACCCCGGCCGGTTCCCAGGAGCGCCTCAACGTCCTGGCCATGGGCCGGGCCGACGATCCGCTCAAGGGTTTTCGGGACGTGGCCATCGCCGTGAACGACCTCAATGCCGCCGGGATCGACGTTCGCCTCACCGTTCTGGGCGCCAACGAGGAGAATCTCGCGGTGGCCAAGAAACAGTTCGCGGTCCTCGCCGGTCACGAAAACGTCGAGGTGAAGGCGTTTATCAAAAACCCCGATCAGCTGATGGCGGAGGTCCGGACGGCCGATGCGGTGATCATGCCGTCCAAACACGAGGGCTTCGGGATGGTGGCCACGGAGGCACTGGGCCACGGCATCCCCGTCCTGGTCAATCAGGACAGTGGAGCCGCGCAGTTTCTCGGTGACCAGAATCGCATCCCCGCCGATATCGGCTCACCGTGCGTCGTCCCCGAACCGGCCCCCTCGCAACGCCGACCGGACATGTGGGCCAACGCCATCGCCCAGCTCAAGGAGGAGCTTCCGCAGCGCCGCGAGGGGGCGCGACAGTTGCAGCAGGAGCTGCGAAAGTATTCGTGGACCCACGGAAGCACGGCGTTCGTCACGGCGACCGAGGATGCCGTCCACATCCGCACGCGGACCACGCTCCAGGCACAGCAGACAGTCGCAACCACGGTGCAGGGCCCGAACGGAACGGTACTCCGCTCCGACGCGGCGAACCCGCGAACGGTCGGTCCGCAGGAGCAGTCCCACGACCGGACCCAGCGGACGGCGCAGGTCCAGGAATCACAGAAGCAACCGCAGAACCAGACCGCCGTGTCCCCCTCACTGGCGACCGCTCCCGTCATGAACGTCCAGCAGCTCGCCGCCCTGCGGTCGGCCAAGATGCCAGGTCCCGCCGGGCAACCCGCGCACCAGAGTCAGCAGGGAACCCACGGCCCCGGCGTCCCCCGGCAGACCCCCCTGCCTCACAAGCGACCAGGCCCCGGCCCCGCGCCCGCTGGCGGCGACACTCCCCGCCGATGACAGCGGTCCTGGACGGCGGCGAACGTCTGACGCATCTCCGATTTATCGGCAGGGCAGCCGGGTCTGGGGCGAGACGGGCATGGACGCCATGACGGCACGAGCGGCGCGGGAAGCGATGGGAACCCCATGACGGAACAGACCTTCGACAGCATGAACGGCGAGCCCCAGGGCCCTTCGGCGGCTGCCAGGCGGGCGCACACCGGCCGAAGGAGACGCCGGCGGTGGAGGAATATGAGGGGTGATGAGCCCGGGCGACATCCAATCCATTGCTCAAACGTGAAGGAAAGTGACGAGCAGGAATACGAACGCTTCGCATCATGGTGTCGTCCAACGCCCAGCGGCCTGGGCAACAGGGCCACCGGGCGGGGCAAAGGGCCGGGGCCCGAACCGATTCACGGAATGGAACAAACATGGGTGAGAGTCGTGAAGAAGAGCCGACCACCAGGGAGGCAATCCGGGCCGAATGGCTCGCCATCGTGGAATCCGGGGAGGCTCTACCGGGCTCAGGACTTTCCGCCCAGAGTGCGCGCATGCGGGCGACTGGAAACTGGCCAGAGGATCTCCGTCAAGCGCCACTGATCATTGACACAGATATCGGCGGTGACGCCGACGACGCTCTGGCGGTTGCCCTGGCAGCCCGGAGCGTACCGCGGTTGGCTCTGGTCATCACCAGCGACGAGACCGGACCGACGGCGGGCTACGGGGCGCGGGCAAGGTTCGCCCGGATGCTGCTGGACCTGACCGGACGTACGAATGTCGCGGTCGTGTCGGGCATCTCCCTCGGAGACACCAAGTACTTCTGCGCGGACGGCCTGGTACCAGACGACATCGGCCCCCAGCCGACCGACGTAGTGGGAGCTGTGCGCGCCCTGTGCGCGGCGGCACCGGGGCCGGTGCAATGGGTAGGCATGGGCCCTCTCAGCAATCTCGCGCAGGTTGTGACAACCGCACCCGAGTTGGCCGCCCGGCTCCATGTCACCCAGATGGGCGGGGCCCTCAATTACCGTGACCCCAGCCGCGCCGAGCACAACTTCCGCCTGGACGTGTCCGCCGCGCACCAAATCTTCGACGCGGTGGGGCGCGACCTGCTGCCGACGCCGTACTTCGTCACGTCCGACGTGACCTTCACCCCGGATCTGGAGATCACGGAAGGGCACCCGGTCCACACAGCGCTCGCCGCCCGTGACGCGCCGGCCTGGGCCGCCTTGTTGGTGACTCATATGAGGCAGTGGTTCGAGCGCTTTCACCCCGGCACCATCCAGCACGATGCGCTGACCTTGTCCGCCGCACTCCAGTTGCCGTTCGTCGACTTCGACCGGGTCCCGGTGGCGCTGGACAGCATCGGGCGAACGACTCACTCTCAGCAGGGCGTACCGGTCTGGCTGAGTCTGTCCGCCCGTTACCCCGCCTTTATGCGGTGGCTCGGACAACGACTGGACCCGGCGTGGAGTCCATCCGCCGGGGGCGCTTGATATGGCGCTGCAACCAGTCGACAAGCTGTACAGCAACGTCTCCGACCTGCATGAGGCATACGGGCTCACGGACCCGGCGCAGCGTCAGGCGGTCGAGGAGGCATACGGTGCCTTCCGCGAGCACAGTGGGCCATTCATGGCGTCCATCGCCGCGCACATGCTCGACGATCTACGATCGGACGTCCAGAACGACCCCAACCGCGTGGTCGCCTTCCTCGGCCGGGACGGCCACAGTCTGGCCGCGGCGGTTCGCGGGTTGGACCCTGAGTTCTTCGATCAGCACTGCCGTGAAGTGGTGGTGTCCAGGGCCGTGGTGGACGCGGCGCTCCAGGATTTGGAGAAGAACGCTGGAGAACGCTTCCCAGAGGCGGAGGCCTTCCGAGGCGCCCGCAACAAAGTCGATCCGGCGGACGTGGACGGTGCCTACCGGCACCTCACCGACTACCTCCGTGGTTCGGGTATTCCGGTAGGCCACCAGGGCAGCACCGTCACGGTGGTTGACACCAGCTTCAAGGGCACGGTCCAAGAGCTGATGTCCGCAGCCTATCCTCAGACCGAGATCCAGGGCAGATACGCGTTCCTGGCGACCTCGCCGCACGACCCGCACCCCGGAACCAAGCAGGGCTACGTCTTCCATCAGGAGCCGGACGCCGTCTGGCAAGGGTTACCGCAGACATACCTGCCGGAGCAACGTGAACAGACCTTCGGCAACCAGGACGCGCTCGGTGTCATCGAGGAGACCCTGCACGGGCCATTGGGCAGTCCACGAAGCATCGGGGCCCAGGGACCGGACCAGTTGCCGCAGCGGCTGGACCAACAGCCTCTGGTGGGTCTCAATCCGGTGCTCGTGGCAGAGCGATACCGCGATCCGCAAGTACGCGAGGCCGTCAAGGCAGCCGCCGTACTGGCCGTACACGACAGCGCCCGAGCAGCGGCGGAAAGCCGGAGCGCGGGGCGCGACTGGAAGGGCGAACTCTTGCAGTCACGGGAGCGGTTCACCGATCAAGTGCGGTCCTGGGTTTCTCAGGACGGCCGGACGGATGGCAAGCTCGCCACGGTCCTGGACAGCTTCGTGAGGCGTGCTGACAAGAATGTCATCAAAGATCTGGACAAGGCCCTCAAACATGCCCAGGTGGACCAGCGCATGGCCGAGCCGCTCTGGAAGCAGTTCGGCGGTATCAAGTCCCTGGCGGAGAAGAAGCAGTTTCTGCACAACGTGACCACGCCGCCGAAAGGAAGCGGAAAGACACCTGAGGCGCACCTCCGCGAAGTCGTCACGTCGGCTTCGAGCAGGCCGCCGAAGGGGCACACGTCGGGCTCGTCGGTAGCTCAGGCCGCTGCACTCCACCGCCAGACGGGGTCGCCGGGAAGCCCCGCCCAGCCGGGCGGATCGGGCATGCAGAACAAGCGAGGCGGCAGCGTCTCCGGTCACGTATCCCGGCCGGTGCCGCCACGGCCGCCCCAGAATCCACAGCAAGGGAAGGGCGGCGGCCCCAGCCGTTGACCGAGCGACCGCACCACGGCACGATGCGGCTCCCTCCCCCACGTGTAGCCGGGTTCGAGGACAAGGACTAGAGCTCACGGACCCATCGGCCGGTGCGAGCGGTCCCGGGGTGTGGCACCGTGACCACCTGGGCCCCGCGATGATCGAATTGCGTGACCCGGCGGGGCCCTTCGGCGGCTGCAAGGCGGGGCACACCGGCCGAAGGAAACGCCGGTGGTGGAGGAATACGACGGGTGATGAGCCCAGACGGCGGTGTAACCCGTTGCTGATACACGAAGGAGAACGATGAGCCAGGACTACGCGCACTTCTTGAAGCGGTTCCGTGTTCAGGAGGGGGATCGCGTCGCAGAGAACCTGTGGCGTCGAGACGTCAGGACAGGGCATTGGCAGTTCCTGTCGTTCTGGGACTGGGAGTGGCACGAGCCGACGCAGACCATGCGTGAGCACGGGTCGCCGGACGTGGAGTCGCTGCAGCCCGTCAGCGTCGAGCAGGCGAACGATTTGGAGAAGGACCGGGCACGTTGGTTCCTCTACTGGGCGGTCTACCGGAGTGAGCCGAACCCAGGTGACGAGCCAGTGAATGTCGCACGCAAGCGGCCGAGCCCCGAGAGCGGCCGAGACGAGATTTTCGGAACCGGGGACGAGTGGATGAGGACAACCAAGATCTTCGATTTTTACTCCCCCTGGCCGACCGACCCGCCGCACCTTGAGCCCGTTGACGCCGCCGAGGCTGAACGGATTCTCCAGGAGCGGCGAGGGGTGACAGGGGCTACGTCCTGGTGACCGAGGAACACGCCTGGCGGGGCAGCACGGAGAACAACGAGGACCACCTCTGGCTGAGTGCCGCCGAGGACGCGGTGGTGAGGGCGGCCTGGGAGCGGGCAGCGGCCAAGCGTCCCGAGTTCGACGACATGATGCGCGACATCCAGGAGCGCACCGCGCGGAACGGCAGTCAGCTCCCGGGCGACCGTCTGGCCTCGGAGGGTACGCGCGAAATCGACTTCTCCCTGAAAGGTGTCGACTCCCTGCGGCGGAAGGTCGCGACCGACCTTCGCGCAGAGCTCGGCCTGGAGGTCACAGACGTCGTCGCCGACCTGAAGGACCTCAACCGCTACACCCTCACCTTTGAGTCGGCCGCCTATACAGCAGGCACGCAGACCACATTCCAAGAATTGGAACGTCGCGGCTTCGAAAACATCAAGGTCCAGAACACCTGGACCGACCCGGTGTACAAAGGCATCAACAGCGCCTGGGAACACAAGGAATCAGGGCAGCGAATCGAGCTCCAGCTGCACACGCCCGACAGCTTCCAGGTGAAATCAGAAAACCATAAGCTCTTCGAACTCGTGCGTTCAGGCGCTCTGTTGGAAGAGTTCGGTGATGAGAAGGCACCGCCGTACATCGACGCCGCCAACGAGCTGATGAACGACCGGTATCAGCAGTGCCGTGAAACCGGCGACCAGAAGCTACCCATCGAGGTCCCGCAGAATCACGAACTGTTGGCGAAGCCGTTCGAACGGGCGCAGCTCGGCCCACCCGCCAGCGAGGAGCACAAGGCGGCGGTACGCGTACGCGCCGGAGAACCCCAGCCGACGGCACAACAGCACAGCGCGCCTGCGGGCAAGCAAGCCGCACAGCAGCAACTGTCGGTCAGCCAACTCGCCGAGATGAAAGGCGGCCCGAAGAACCCCGTTTCCGCGGCAGCCCAGGCACGCTCCAGCCGCGGCACGGCCCAGGCGAAAGGCATCGGCAACTCACAGCCCGGGCAGGCCCCCAAGAACGGTCCCCAGATCGCTCAGCAGGCTCGCCAGCAAAGCCAGCCAAGAAACCAACACGGTGGCGGAAGAGGACGCTAGCTGTTCTGTCCACGGAGGTTGGTGACAGCGATCACTGACGTGTGATCTTGAAATGAGTGAGGGCCTTCTGGCTCGGTGTGGATTGCGAGATCTGCACCGGCGACCAGAAAGGCCCTCGTGCCGGTTCCAGGTCTCCGTGAGCACGGCCAGGCGATGGGCCGACCGCTACCGGCAGCACGGCGAGGCGGGCATGGCCGACCGGTCCAGCCGCCCGCATGCCAGCCCACGGCGGACCCCGACCCGCACCGAGCGGCGGATCATCAAGGTCCGGGTGCTGCGCCGATGGGGACCTGCGCGGATCGCGGGCCTGCCGCGTCTGGTTCCTTCCACCGTCCACCGGGTGCTCAACCGCTTCGGCCTGGCCCGCCTCACGCACCTGGACCGGGCCACCGGCCGCGTCATACGCCGCTGCGAACGCGCCAGGCCCGGTGAGCTGGTGCATGTGGACATCAAGAAGCTCGGCAACATACCCGACGGCGGCGGCCACAAGGTCCTGGGCCGCCAGGCGGGCCGCAAGACGCGTTCCGGTGCCGGCTACAGCTACCTGCACACCGCCGTCGACGACCACTCCCGCCTGGCCTGCAGCGACATCCTCACCGACGAGAAGAAGGAGACCGCCGTGGCCTTCTGGGGGCGGGCGCAGGCGTTCCTCGCCTCGTGCGGGGTCACCGTCGAGCGCGTGCTGACCGACAACGGCTCCTGCTACAAGTCCCGTCTGTGGCGCGATGCCCTGGCCGCAGCCGGGATCACGTACAAGCGCACGCGCGCCTACCGGCCACAGACCAACGGCAAGGTCGAACGGTTCAACCGCACTCTGCTCGACGAATGGGCCTACGCCCGCCCCTACCGTTCGGAACAGGAACGACGCGACGCCTTCCCCGACTGGCTGCACACCTACAATCACCACCGCGGACACACCGCGCTGAAGGGGCAGCCACCCGCCAGCCGCGTTCCGAACCTCACGGGGCAATACAGCTAGAGCTCACGGACCCATCGGCCGGGGCGAGCGGTCCCGCCGTGTGGCACCGTGACCACCTCGGCCCGGCGACGATCGAATTGCGTGACCCGGCGGGGCCCTTCGGCGGCTGCAAGGCGGGGGCACACCGGCCGAAGGAAACGCCGGTGGTGGAGGAATACGACGGGTGATGAACCCGGGGTGACGTCCAACCATTGCTGAAACATGAGGGAGAGCGATGAGTCGAGAGTACGAGTACTTCCTGGATCGATTCCACATTCAGGAGGGGAACCGCGTCGCAGAAAATCTGTGGCGTCGAAAGGTGAGCACAGGGGACTGGCAGTTCCTGTCTTTCTGGGACTGGGAGTGGCACGAGCCGACGCAGACCATGCGTGAGCACGGGTCGCCGGACGTGGAGGACCTGGAGCTCATCAGCGCCGAGCAGGCGGACGAGTTGGAGAAGGACCGGGCACGTTGGTTCCTCTACTGGGCGGTGTACCGGAGTGAGCCGAAGCCGGGCGACGAGCCGGTGAACGTCGCACGCATGCGGCCGAGCCCCGAGAGCGGCCGAGACGAGATCTTCGGAACCGGGGACGAGTGGATGAGGACAACCAAGATCTTCGATTTTTACTCCCCCTGGCCGACTGATCCGCCGCACCTCGAGCCCGTGGACGCCGCCGAGGCCGAACGGATTCTGCGGAAGCGGCGAGGGGTGACAGGGGCTACGTCCTGGTGACCGAGGAACACGCCTGGCGGGGCAGCGCCGAGAACAACGAGGACCACCTCTGGCTGAGTGTCGCCGAGGACACTGTGGTGAGGGCGGCCTGGGAGCGGGCAGCGGCCAAACGTCCCGAGTTCGACGACATGATGCGCGGCATCCAGCAGCGCACCACGCGGAACGGCAGTCAGCTCCCGGGCGACCGCATGAACTCGGAGGGCACGCGCGAAATCGACTTCTCTCTGAAAGGTCTGGACTCCCTGCGGAGGAAGGTCGCGACCGAGCTTCGCTCAGAGGTCGGCCTGAAGGCCACAGAAGTAGTCGCCGACTTGAAGGACCTCAACCGGTACACGTTGACGTTCGAGCCCGGGGCCTATACGGATGGAGTACGCGCTGCTTTCCAGGACCTGGAACAGCGGGGCTTCGAAAGCATCAAGGTTCAGAATACCTGGACCGACCCGGTGTACAAGGGCATCAACAGCGCCTGGGAACACAAGGAGTCAGGGCAGCGGATCGAGCTTCAGCTGCATACCCCTGACAGCTTCCGAGTTAAATCGGAAAACCACAAGCTCTTCGAACTTGAGCGTTCGGGTGCCCTGCGCGAGGAGTTCGGAAAAAAGAAGGCACAACCCTACATCGACGCCGCCAACGAGCTGATGAACGACCGGTATCAGCAGTGCCGTGAAACCGGCGACCAGAAGCTACCCATCGAGGTCCCGCAGAATCACGAACTGTTGGCGAAGCCGTTCGAACGGGCGCAGCTCGGCCCACCCGCCAGCGAGGAGCACAAGGCGGCGGTACGCGTACGCGCCGGAGAACCCCAGCCGACGGCACAACAGCACAGCGCGCCTGCGGGCAAGCAAGCCGCACAGCAGCAACTGTCGGTCAGCCAACTCGCCGAGATGAAAGGCGGCCCGAAGAACCCCGTTTCCGCGGCAGCCCAGGCACGCTCCAGCCGCGGCACGGCCCAGGCGAAAGGCATCGGCAACTCACAGCCCGGGCAGGCCCCCAAGAACGGTCCCCAGATCGCTCAGCAGGCTCGCCAGCAAAGCCAGCCAAGAAACCAACACGGTGGCGGAAGAGGGCGCTAGCGCACATCAAGACCGGCCTGCCGGTCGGGGCACCGGGTTGGAAGGAAACATGACCGCTCACGTTGACCACATCACCCACGCCGAAAACGGCGCTCCGCGAGTAACCGCCATCGCCCACTGGCAGCACGCCAACGGCCCTGCTCATTGCCTGGTACGCGCCGCCTATCTGCCGGATACGAGCGAAGCAACCGTGCTGGTGTCCGAGATCGCCAGCAATCCCGGCAACCGCGGCATCACCGCGAACTTCGGGAAGGTAGCCGACTCGATTCTCCCCCTGCTGCACCAGACCTTTTCCGCTGGTCTTCAGCGGACAACGTGGATCGCACACTTCGGCGAGTTCAGCTACCACGACCCAGCAGGCCCCGACACCTTTACCACAATTTCGCTGACGCGACATGGTAATGAATTCGTCGACAAGCGGACAGGAGACACCAGGGTCAGTGAAACGGATGTTGAACGCCTGCTCGGGGGCTGGCGACTCCGCCCTGTTCAGGAGGTACTTTCCGAGCTCGGCCATCAGGGGTGAGCGGAGGAAATGGCCAGCCAGGAGGTATCCGGCCGCGCGCTGTTGCGTCAGGCCAGGAAGGTGTACGCGGACTGCCGGGACCAGGTGGAGCCGACAGGTGGGCGCGTGGCCATCATTCGGTTCGAGCCCGCACCTGATGACCCCCCGGAATGGGTGGCCAGGCACCTCGGGTTCGCCGCAGACCACGTCGTCATGCCACACACGACGCAACTCGCCAGGACTTCTCGGAAGCTTTGAGCGTGGCCCCATGGCGGGCGCAGGCAGCCCTATCCGACACGTGAACACGGTCTTCCGAGTAGGAGGGACCGGGGGAGCGCAACTCGGCCACGACACGGTCCGCCTCCCCTGGCACCCAGGCCATCAAGGCGGCGGCCGGTATGAAGTTCGACAGGGGCACCGCCGCCCAACAGCGGCCGGCGGCTCAGGGACACCCGGCCGGGCAGAACAGGCTCGGCGAGGCAGCGCGCGTCACGCCGCCTCGTCCGCCGAACCAGTCGGGTGGCCCTTCTCGCTAGATCGGACGACGCGGGGCCGCACGAACAGAGCCTGACGTGGGAAGGCGTACCCCATGAACGACACCACGGGGATCGAGGAGACCGTCCGCCGCATGGTGAGCGCTGCGGTGGAGCGGGAGGTGACCGAGGGACCGGCGGGTGCGGTCACTGTCGCACTGCGCCGGGGCGCGCGTTCCGTCGAGCTACGCGAGGCGGGCAGCGGATGGCTGGTGGCCTGGCAGGGCTGCGGCACCCACATCGACTGCGGGGACGGCACGTTGGTGCCGAGCCTCGAAGAGGCGCTTGAGCTGGCCGTGCGGCTGCTCGATGCGGAACGAGAAGGACCGGACAAGGAAGAAGAGCGGAGGAAGGCCCGGAAGCCGGTTGCGGAGAACGATCACGCAACGACGAACGGGGTCCGCCTCCGGAACGCGGCGCTCAGCTCTTCGACCACGGCGTCTCCCCACCCACCCAGCGCCTCGCCCGCCGCCGCTCCCCACCCCCGGCCGCACCTGCCAACGGGGCCTGAACGGGGCCGCGGCGGCCGGTCACTGTAACCGGAATGCGACAAATTCAGTGTCGGGCACGACGCCCGAAGTGGCTCATGCGATGAGACCATGACCCAGACCTTCACCCGTCTTAACTGATCGGCCGATCGGCGTTACGGGGACCATCGGCACAGGGACAGGAGCCACACCGCGATGGAAAACCTCGGGGCCCAGGACCCGCGGTGGATCGGCGAGTACCAACTGCTCGGCAGGCTCGGCGAGGGTGGAATGGGCAAGGTGTACCTCGCCCGCTCCGCCCGTGGCCGGACCGTCGCCGTGAAGCTGGTGCAGGCCGAACTCGCCCGGCAACCGGATTTCCGGGGCCGCTTCAAGCGTGAGGTGGAAGCGGCGAGACGGGTGGGCGGCCAGTGGACCGCGCCCGTGCTCGACGCGGACACCGAGGCGGCGGTGCCCTGGGTGGCCACGGGGTACATCGGGGGACCGTCCCTGCACGCGGTGGTGGCCGAGGACTTCGGGGCGCTGCCCGAGCAGTCGGTGCGGGTGCTGGCGCACGGCCTGTCGCTGGCGCTGCGCGACATCCACGGCGCGGGGCTGATCCACCGCGATCTCAAGCCGTCCAACATCCTGATCACGATCGACGGCCCGCGGGTCATCGACTTCGGCATCGCCCGCGCCCTGGACGCGGTGGGCGGCGGGAACAGCAATCTGACGATGACGGGCGCGGTCGTCGGCTCGCCGGGGTTCATGTCGCCGGAGCAGGTGCGCGGCGAGACGGTGACCACCGCGAGCGATGTGTTCTGCCTGGGGTCGGTGCTGGCGTTCGCGGCCACCGGGCGGCAGCCGTTCGGCCGGGTGGACAGCGGCATCCACGCGCTGATGTACCGAATAGCCCAGGAGGAACCGGATCTGGAGGGGCTGCCCGAGGGGCTGCTGGGTCTGGTCACCGCCTGTCTGAGCAAGGACCCCGTGCAGCGCCCGTCCGTCACGGACCTGATCGCGTACACCGAGGCGGCCGCGCCCGACCCCGCCGAGCCCTGGCTGCCGGGCGGGCTGCTGGCCCGGCTCGGCCGGGACGCGCTCCAGCTGCTGGAGGCCGAGAACCCGCATCAGCAGGCGACCGCCGCGGCGCCCGGCCCGCCGCAGGGCGCGTACGCCAATCCGAGCCCCGCACCGTCCGCCTACGCCACTCCCCCCACGCCCTCGGCGTACGCCACCCCGAGCGGCCCGGCGGCGCCCGCGTACCCCATGGCGCAGCAGCCGGGGCAGGCGTGGCCGCAGCAGGGCGGCTATCAGCCCCCGGCCGGCGGCCCTGGCCAGGGCCGGAAGGTGCTCGCGGTGCGGGCGCTGGGGAACACCCTGGTGGCCGTGTTCGGGGTGTGGATGCTGATGACGATCAGCGATCTGTATCTGCGGATGTCGCAGTTCGGCGCGCTCCGCGACATGGCCGCGCACGAGGGTTCCCGCGCCGCGGTCGGCCGCCGGACGACGGCGATCCAGCTGCTGGACCCCGCCCTGGGGATGTGCGTGGTGGCGCTGGTCGCGCTGTGGCTGGTGTGGTTCCGGCGTGCGTACATCAACGCCACGGCCCTGTCCCCCGGCCTGCTGCGGTTCGGCAGCGGCTACGCCGTGGGGGCGTGGTTCATCCCGGTGGCCCTGCTGTGGATCCCCAAGCAGATCGCGAACGACATCTGGACCGGCAGCACTCCCCCGGGCCCCGGCCGGGTGTCGCGTGCGGCGCTGCACTGGTGGTGGCTGCTGTTCGTGCTGATGTGCTTCTCCGCCCCGTCCGCCGGTTTCCTGGAGGTCATCGTCGACACCCAGAACCTGGACGAGCGGATCTCGGCCGCCGGACACATCGTGGACGACTCCATCTCGCTGATGGCCGCGGCGCTGGCCATCGCCGTGGTGGTGAAGCTGACCGGGATGCAGGACCGGCGGCGGGCGGCGCAGCGGCGCCAGCAGCAACAGCCCGTGCCCGCCGGGGTCTTCGGCCCGCCCGTCTCCTGAGAGCGGCCTTCCCCCTGATAGCGCGACGGCCCGCACGCGGCGCGATGACGCCGGGGTGCGGGCCGTGGCAGTGGCGCTCGGGCCGTCGTCGCTCAGAGGAACGAGTTGATCTGGATCGTCTCGTCGCGGCCCGGGCCGACGCCGATCGCCGAGATGGGCGCGCCGGACATGTCCTCCAGCGCCTGCACGTACTTCTGCGCGTTCTTCGGCAGGTCGTCGAAGGTCTTGGCCCGGGTGATGTCCTCGGACCAACCGGGCAGCGTCTCGTAGATCGGCTTGGCGTGGTGGAAGTCGGTCTGGCTGTACGGCAGTTCCTCGACCCGCTTGCCGTCGATCTCGTACGCCACGCACACCGGGATGCGCTCCCAGCCGGTGAGCACGTCGAGCTTGGTGAGGAAGAAGTCGGTGAGCCCGTTGACCCGGGTCGCGTAGCGCGCGATCACCGCGTCGAACCAGCCGCAGCGCCGGTCGCGGCCGGTGGTGACGCCGCGCTCGCCGCCGATGGTGCGCAGCTTCTCGCCGTCCTCGTCCAGCAGCTCGGTGGGGAAGGGGCCCGCGCCGACGCGCGTGGTGTACGCCTTGAGGATCCCGATCACCCGGTTGATCTTCGTCGGCCCGACGCCGGTCCCGGTGCAGGCGCCGCCCGCGGTCGGGTTGGAGGAGGTGACGAAGGGGTACGTGCCGTGGTCGACGTCGAGCAGGGTGCCCTGGCCGCCCTCGAAGAGCACGACCTGGCCCTGGTCAACGGCGTTGTTCAGGAGCAGGGTGGTATCGGCGACGTAGCCGCGGAGGTCGTCCGCGTAGCCGAGCAGCTCCTCGACCACCTGGTCCACGGCGATGGCGCGGCGGTTGTAGAGCTTGGCGAGCACCTGGTTCTTGAAGTCGAGAGCGGCCTCGACCTTCTGCCGCAGGATCGACTCGTCGAAGATGTCCTGGACCCGGATGCCGACGCGGTTGATCTTGTCGGCGTAGGAGGGGCCGATGCCGCGGCCGGTGGTGCCGATCTTCCGCTTCCCGAGGAAGCGTTCCGTCACCTTGTCGATGGTCGTGTGGTACGGCGTGATCAGGTGGGCGTTACCGCTGATCAGCAGCTTGGACGTGTCGACGCCTCGCTCGTTCAGCCCGCTCAGCTCGGAGAGCAGGACCGCGGGGTCGACGACGACGCCGTTGCCGATCACGGGGGTGCATCCGGGCGAGAGGATGCCGGACGGGAGGAGGTGCAGGGCGTACTTCTGGTCGCCGACCACCACCGTGTGGCCCGCGTTGTTGCCGCCCTGGTAACGGACCACATAGTCGACCGAGCCGCCGAGCAGATCGGTGGCCTTCCCCTTGCCCTCGTCACCCCACTGAGCACCGAGCAGCACAAGTGCGGGCACAGGCGTACACCCCTTCCGGGCGGGGCATGTCCAACGTGCGTGGTGGCGTACGTCACCACAAGAGCCGTCGAACCGGTGCCCCGGATAGACGAAGCCCCTGGCGCAACAGCGACAGGGGCTCTTGCACCGAGAGATTACCTGAGGAAGGACCGAGGTGTCGGCTCCAGATCCCTGGCACTCTCCGCCGGACACCGTCCGGGGGCGCCGCCTGCTCATGGTCATCGACCCCAACGCCCGGCAAACGGACGGGGAGTCGGTACGCATCGCGAAGGATGTGCTGTGTGCGGGCGCGCAGACGAAAATCTGCCTGCCGGACGGGCCCGAGGAAGTCGAGCGGGCACTGGCCCGGCGCGGCGGCCGGCGGCCGGTGGTGGTGGGCGACGACCGGGCTCTGCTGCGGGTCGTGGAGCTGCTGCACCGGCAGCGCGAGCTGGCGGACGCGGCGCTGTCGGTCGTCCCCGTGGGCGGGGCGGCCACGGTCGCCCTGGCCCACGCCCTCGGCGTGCCGACGGACGCGGTTGCGGCGGCGCGCACGGTGCTCGACGGAGCCGTCCGCCCGCGCGATCTGCTGGTCGACGAGAGCGGCGGGGTGGTCCTCGGCGGCCTGCGCATCCCCGGCGGGGAAGACGGTACGGCGCCACCGGGCCCGGCCGGGCCCGCCCGCACGGGGCCGGTCGCCGCGGAGGGCGGCATGACCGGCGCGGCGGGCGGCGGCGCGGCGGGCCCCTGCGGCTGCGGCCGCGATCCGTACGCGGTGGACCCGGGCGCGGCCGGTTCCGGCCGGGGCGCCGGTCCCGGCGGTGAGCCGGGGGCGCGGCGCCCGGACTGCGCCGCCGGCGGCCACCACCCCTGGTGGAGCCCGGCGGCGCGCACCGCGCGGACGGCGCTGGGCCTGCTGTCGCTGCCGGTCATGGGGCTCGGCGCGGGCGGCCGGGGGCGCCGGGCGCAGCCGCCGCCGCAGCGGCTGCGGGTCGAGGCGGACGGGGTGCTGCTGACCGATCTGGACCGGCAGGTCGAGGGGGTCTCGGTGTCGACGGCCGCACCAGGCGGCGGGCTGGCCGAGGTGGTGGTGCATCCGCACGCGGACAACGGCGCCGAGGCGCCGGTACGGGCGCGGGCGCGCGCCGTGACCGTCTCCGGGCAGGACTTCCGCTACCACTCGGACGCGCTGGTCCGCGGCCCGGTGCGCAGCCGGACCTGGACGGTGCTGGCCGGGGCGTGGCACCTCACCCTGCCGCATCTGCGCTGAACGGTTCCTGCCGCACGGCCGCCGCTGCCCGGCTACTGCTCCTCGGCCCCACCGCGGGCCGCATGGTGGGCGCGCCAGCGCTCCAGCATGACGCGCAGCTCCTGCTGCATGAACTCGAAGAACTCGGCGGTCTCGGAGGCCCGCTGCCCGGCCGGGCTGTCGGGGCCGAGGACCTTCGCCCCGTCCCGCATGGTGCTCTCCCATCGGGTGAGCACCTGGTCGCGGCGGGTCAGCGTCTCGTACCAGACCTCGTTGTAGAGCCGGTAGCGCTCGCGCCGTGAGCCCGGTTCGCGCTCCCGCGCGACCAGGTCGACCTGGGCGAGGTAGCGGATCGCGCCGGAGACCGCGGCCGGGCTGATCTGGAGCTGCTCGGCGAGCTCGGAGGAGGTGAGCGCGCCGGAGTCGGAAGCGAGCAGCGCGGCGAAGACACGGGAGCCCATCCGCTGCATCCCGGCCTCGACGAGGTCGGCGGCGAACCGCTCGACGAACCGGGACACCGCCTCGTCGTCGCGTGCGTCCTCCGCCGCCTCCCGCGCTGTCTCGGGTGGTGCGTCCCGCGCTGCGTCGGGGGCGGTTTCCTGCGCCGCGTCGTGCGCGCGGTCCGAATCGATCATCTCCCTCACCGGCTCATCATCTCCCCTCGTCATCACATCATCATAAGTTTATACGGTTCCTTAACTTCACAAATTTGTGAAACTAGCGTAGCTTCGCCAGCATGAAAACGGCAATCTCCGCGTCCGGCCTGCACAAGTCCTTCGGCCGGACCCACGCGTTGGACGGCCTCGACCTCGAAGTCGAGGCGGGCGAGGTCCATGGCTTCCTCGGGCCCAACGGTGCCGGGAAGTCCACGAGCATCCGGGTCCTGCTCGGACTGCTGCGCGCCGACTCCGGTGCGGTCCAGCTCCTCGGCAAGGACCCCTGGCACGATGCGGTCGACCTCCACCAGCACATCGCGTACGTCCCCGGAGACGTCACCCTGTGGCGCAGCCTGAGCGGCGGCGAGGTCATCGACCTGTACGGGCGGCTCCGCGGCGGGCTCGACCAGACCCGGCGCGCCCGGCTGCTGGAGCGGTTCGAGCTGGACCCGACCAAGAAGGGCCACACCTACTCCAAGGGCAACCGCCAGAAGGTCGCGCTGGTCGCCGCCTTCGCCTCCGAGGTCGATCTGCTGATCCTCGACGAGCCGACCTCCGGGCTCGACCCGCTGATGGAGGAGATCTTCCGCGAGTGCGTGGCCGAGGAGCGCGACCGCGGGCGCACCGTGCTGCTCTCCAGCCACATCCTCAGCGAGGTCGAGGCGCTGTGCGGCCGGGTCAGCATCATCCGCAAGGGCAGGCGGGTCGAGTCCGGCTCGCTCGCCGAGCTGCGCCATCTGACCCGTACGTCGGTGACCGCCGAGCTGGCCGCCACGCCCAGCGGGCTGTCCGGGCTGCCCGGCGTCCACGGGCTCGACGTCCAGGACCGCCAGGTCAAGCTCCAGGTCGACTCCGACAAGCTGGACGCCGTGCTGCGCCGTCTCACCGAGGCGGGCGTACGCAGCCTCACCTCCACCCCGCCGACGCTGGAAGAGCTGTTCCTGCGCCACTACCAGGACGACATCACCGGCACCGGCGCCGAGGTCCACACCGACCCCGAAGGGGCGATCGCCCGATGACCGCCGTAGCCGACGCGCGGGTCACCGGCCGGGCCCGCGGCTCGTCCCGCGATCTGACCGGCACCGGCACCCTGCTGCGACTCGCGCTGCGCCGGGACCGGATCATGATGCCGGTGTGGGTGCTGTGCCTGGGGCTGACCGCCTCCAGCACCGTCAGCCGCCTCGACAGCGCCTACGAGACCCCTGGCCAGCGCGCCCAGCTCGTCCAGGACATGAACGGCAACGGGGCGACCCGCGCGCTGTTCGGCACCGCCTTCGGCGACTCGCTCGGCGCGCTCACCGTCTGGCGGGTGGGCGCCTTCCTCGCCGTGTTCGCCGCGATCATGAGCCTGCTCATCGTCATCCGGCACACCCGCGAGGAGGAGGAGACCGGCCGCCAGGAGGCGCTGTCGTCCTGTGTGGTCGGCCGCCGCGCGGGCCTCACCGCGGCCCTGCTCACAGTGGCCATCGCCAACGGCGCCGTCACGCTGCTCGTCGCGGGCGGGGTCGCGAGCCAGGGCGGCAGCGGAGCGGTCGCGCTGGGACTGGCCGTCGGGCTGTCCGGGATGGCCTTCGGCGGGCTCGCCGCCATCGCCGCCCAGCTCACCGAGAGCGCGCGGCTCGCCCGGGGGCTCTCCGCGGCCGCCGTCGGCCTGGCGTTCGTACTGCGCATGGCGGGCGACTCCGCCGAGGACGCCTCCAAGGGCTCCGGCCACGTACTGGCCTGGCTCTCGCCGCTGGGCTGGGCCGAGTACGCCCGGCCGTTCGCGGCCGAGCGCTGGTGGCCGCTGCTGCTGATCGCGGTGCTGGCCGCCGCGTCAATCTCCGTCGCGTACTCCCTCGCGGGCCGCCGTGACGTCGGCGCCAGCTTCTACGCGACCCGGCCCGGGCCGCCCGCCGCCGGGCCGTTCCTGCGGGGCGTCTTCGGCCTGGGCTGGCGCCTCCAGCGCGGCGCGCTGGCGGGCTGGGCCGCCGGGTTCGTCTTCGCGGGCGCCCTCTTCGGCGCCATCGCGGACGGCGCCGACGGCTTCCTCGGCGACAGCGACCAGACCCGCGAGATCATCGAGCGGATGGGCGGCGCCCAGGGGCTCAACGACGCCTTCATGGCCTCCATGGTCGGCGTCCTCGGCACCATCCTCACCGTCTACACCGCCAGTTCCGTGCTGCGGCTGCGCGGTGAGGAGACCGACCAGCGGGCCGAACCGCTGCTGTCCAACGCCGTCAGCCGGCTGCGCTGGGCCGCCAGCCATCTGGTCATCTCCTACCTCGGCCCGGTCGCCGTGCTCGCCGTCGGCGGGCTCGCGCTGGGCCTCGGCTACGGGATGGCGTCGGGCGACGTGGGCGGCTCGGTGCCGCGCGTCATGGGCGCCGCGCTCTCCCAGGCGCCCGCGGTGTGGCTGGTCACCAGCCTGACGGTGCTGCTCATCGGGGTGCTGCCGAAGTACTCGGCCGCGGCCTGGGGCATCGTCGGCTGGGTCGTCGCCATCGGCTGGATGGGCCCGGCGCTCAAGGTGTCGCAGTCCGTCATGAACACCTCGCCGTTCAGCCATCTGCCGAAGCTGCCCGGTGAACACGTCACCGCCGCGCCGTATCTGTGGATGGTGCTGGTGTCGGCCGTGCTGACCGCCGGAGGGCTGGTGGCGCTGCGCCGCCGCGACATCGGCTGACCCTTGCTCTCGGCTGCTCTCGGCGCCGGGCCCGCCCTCTCCCCCTGTGGCGGACCCGGCGCCGAGTCATGTGCGGCGCCCATCTCCTCTGACGTCAGACCTTTGCCGGACCTCGGACGTCGGACCTCAGATTTCCACCAGCAGCTCCGTCAGCCCGCGGATCACATAGCCGGGCTGCCACTCGGGCTCCCGAACCAGCCGCAGCCCCGGCGCGGCGCGCAGCAGCGCGCCGAAGGACGCGGCGAGTTCGATACGGGCCAGCGGGGCGCCCAGGCAGTAGTGGATACCGGCGCCGAAGCTGAGGTGGGGGTTGTCGGCGCGGGCGAGGTCGAGCGTGTCGGGCCGCTCGAAGCGGGCCGGGTCGCGGTTGGCCGAGCCGAAGAGCAGGGCGACCTCGCTGCCGCGCGGGATGAGGGTGTCGCCGACCCGGATGTCCTCCAGGACCCAGCGCTCGAACAGCTGGAGCGGGGTGTCGTAGCGCAGCAGCTCGTCCACAGCTGTGGACAGCAGTGCGTCCGGGGCGGCCCGCAGCCGGGCCAGCTGGTCGGGGTGGCGGAAGAGCGTCCACCAGCTGTTGCCGGTGGTGTTGACGGTGGCCTCGTGGCCCGCGTTCAGCAGCAGCACACAGGTGGACACCATCTCCTGCTCGGACAGCCGGTCCCCCTCGTCGTACGCGGCGATCAGCGCGCTGATCAGGTCCTCGCCCGGGTCCTTGCGGCGGGCGGCGATCAGGCCGCGCAGATACGCCGAGAACTCCTCCGACGCCCGCACCGCGCGGCGCGCCGTCTCCTCGTCCGGGTTCAGCTCGAACATCCCGCAGATGTCCGCCGACCAGGGGCGCAGCGCCGGGCGGTCGGCGGGCGGAATGCCCAGCATCTCGGCGATGACCTCGACCGGCAGCGGTTCGGCGACCGCCGCGATGAGATCGCCGCCGCCCGAGGCGGCGAACGAGTCCGCCAGCCCGGCCGCCAGCCGACGGATCGTCGGCACCAGCGCCTGCACGGTGCGCGGGGTGAACGCCTTGGAGACGAGCCGCCGCAGCCGGGTGTGGTCCGGCGCCTCCAAGTCCAGCATGCCGTGGTCGTTGAGGATGTGGAACGGCTCGTGCTCGGGCGGCGGGGCGGTGCGGCCGAACTCCTCATGGGTGAAGCGGTGCAGATACGTACGGCCCAGCCGCCGGTCGGTCAGCAGGGCGCGCACATCCTCGAAGTGCGGGATCAGCCACTGGCGAGAGGGCGCGAACCAGTGCGCCCGGCCGTGCTGGCGCAGGGCCGCGTAGGCCGGGTAGGGGTCGGCGACGAACGACGGCTGCCAGGGGTCGAAGGCAGGGGGTGCGCTGCTCATTTCCGGACCGTATCGCCGCACCGGCCCGTCCTCCAGAGGGCACTGCCGGGGTCAGCCTCCCGGGGTCACGAGCCGTGCCTCGTACGCGAAGACCGCGGCCTGGGTGCGGTCGCGCAGCCCCAGCTTCACCAGGATCCGGCTCACATGGGTCTTCACCGTCGACTCGGCCACCATCAGATGCTCCGCGATCTCCGCGTTGGAACGGCCCCGCGCGACCAGCACCAGCACCTCGTTCTCCCGCTCGGTCAGCTCGTCCAGCCGCTCCTGCGGGCCCGGCCGCGGCGCACCGAGCAGAGTGACCCCGTCGCCCTGCGAGAACGTCGCGATGAGCCGCTTGGTGACGGTGGGCGCCAGCAGCGCCTCCCCCGCCGCCACCACCCGTACCGCCTCGCCGAGCTGACGGGCCGAGGCGTCCTTCAGCAGAAAGCCGCTCGCCCCGGCGCGGAGCGCCTGGTAGACGTACTCGTCGAGGTCGAAGGTGGTCAGCACCAGGACCTTGGCGTCAGCGTCCGCCGCCACGATCTCCCGCGTGGCCTCCAGCCCGTTCAGCTCGGGCATCCGGATGTCCATCAGCACCACATCCGGGCGCAGCGCCATGACCTGGGCTATCGCCTCGCGGCCGTCGACCGCCTCGCCGACGACCTCGATGTCCGGCTGGGCGCCGAGCAGGACGGAGAAGCCCTCGCGGACCATCACCTGGTCGTCCACGATCAGCACGCGGATGTTCGTCATGCCATCGGCTCCGCTGCCGCCTCCGTCGCCGTCTCCTTCGCCGTCTCCTTCGGGGTCGCCGCCTCCGGAGCAGCCGTCTCCGGGTCCGGCGCCTCCGGAACCGGGATGAAGACGGTGATCTCGTAGCCGCCGTCCTCCTCCCTCGCCCCGGCCCGTATCTCCCCGCCCAGCATCGTGACCCGCTCCCGCATGCCGAGCAGCCCGTGCCCCATACCCGGCGAGGGCGGCACCGCCTTGGTGGGCGGCCCGTTGACGATGCGCAGCCCGAGGCCGCCCAGCACATACGACACCTCGACGCGTGCCGTGGAACCCGGGGCGTGGCGCAGCGCGTTGCTCAGCGCCTCCTGCACGATGCGGTACGCGGACAGCTCCACGCCCTGCGGCAGCGGGCGCACCGCGCCGGTCATGACGTGGTCGACCGTCAGGCCCGCCGCCCGCACCCCCGCGAAGAGGCCGTCGAGCGCGGCCAGCGTCGGCTGGGGCGCCTCGGGGTCGGTGTCCGTGTCGATGTCGTCGGCCCGCACCACCCCGAGGACCCGGCGCAGCTCGGTGAGGGCGATCACCGCGTTCTCCCGGATGGTCGCGAAGCTCTTGGTCAGCTCCTCGGGCGGGTTCTCCACCCGGTACGGGGCCGCCTCCGCCTGGATCGCGATGACGGACATGTGGTGCGCGACGACGTCGTGCAGCTCGCGCGCGATCGTCGCGCGCTCCTCCAGCGTGGTGCGGCGGGAGCGCTCCTCGACGGTCACCGACTCCTGCACCGCGATCTGCCGCCTGCTCTCGCGCAGACTGCGCTCGGTGACGACGGCGCAGAGCATCAGGCCGGAGACCAACAGCACCGGGACGGTGTCCGAGGAGAGGTACTGGGGGAGGTCGCCGAAGTACTCGAAGGCACTCGCGAGAAGGGCCGAGAGCAGCCATATCTCGATGGCCGCCCGGGGGCGCGACCGGACCGCGACCATCACCATCACCAGGACGTGCGAGATGGCCAGCGGAATGGGCCACGGCCAGCCCAGCCCCCAGTCCAGGGGCAAGAGGTCCAGACCCACCACGGCGCTCGCCCCGAACGACAGCCAAAAGGCGCCGACCGGCCGGAACATCGTCAGCAGCAGCGGCACCCCGCTCAGCAGGGCCAGCACCAGGCTCGTGTCGTCGGAGACCATGAAGACCGACTGGGCCATGACGTAGAACGCGCAGGCCGTGAGCGCGGCATGCGGCAGCCAGCCCACGTAGGGCCGGAGCCGCAGCGGGGCCCGGCGCACCAGCGGATGCGCGGAACTCAGCGGCGGCAGCGGGCGGATGGCGAACGCGTCCTGGATCAGGTCCTGCCGCAGGCCGGACAGCGCACTGCGGGCGATGCGGAGTTCGGTCCGCGGGATCGTCTGGGTCACGTCACACACCGTAGGGAGCGGGCAGGGCCCACGTCGTCCCCAACGATGGTGATTGTCCGGCGTCCCTCTCAAGTACTACGGGTACGGGGCCGAGACGCATCCCGCACGGCGAGCCGGGCGATCTCGCCGGCGACCGTGCGCGCGGCAGCGGTGGCCGGGTCGATCAGCGGAAAGTGCCCGACGGCCGCGATGCGCACCACCCGCGGCGGCTCCCCGGCGACCGCCCCGGCCGCCGCGAAGGAGTCCGCGACCTGCGGCGGAACGTCGACGTCCGTGCCGCCCTGCACCAGGACGGTGGGCACGCCGGTGGGCAGCAGCGCGGCGGGATCGGCGAGTGGGAGCCGCGCCGCGAGCCGGTCGCCGAGCAGTTCGTCCACGGCGTCCGAGCACACCCGCAGCGCGCGGGCGGCGGTGAGATCCGCGATCGGGGCGAGCGCGACGACACCGTGGAGCGCGGGCGGCGCGGGCAGATGCCACCGGGCGTGCGGCGGCAGACGGTGCCGTGCCGCCGCCCACAGCGCGGCGTGCCCGCCCGCAGAATGCCCGGCGAGCACGACCCGCCCGCCGTCCACCCCGCCGAGCCCCGACTCCCGCACCAGCTGCGGCAGCCGGTCCACGACGGCGGCGATGTCGTCCAGGGTCTCCGGCCACCGCCCCGCCACGGGCCGCGCCCCTGGCGGGTCTTCACGGTCGCCATCCGCCGCGGCGCCCCGCCGGTATTCCGGCACGGCCACCGCCAGGCCGTGGCCCGCCAAGTGGGCGGCGAAGGGGGACAGATGGTGGCGGTCGTAGGGGGCGCGCCACGCGCCGCCGTGGAAGAGGACGACCAGCGGAGCGGGCCCCGCCGGGTCGCGGGGCAGAAAGAAGTCCACCGCCTGGTCCGGGTGGTCGCCGTACGCGGCCGTCGCGTCCGGCGCCACCGGGGCGTGGCCGAACAGGGACGCCTCCTCGGCGGCCGCGTCACGTCGCATCGGTCAGCCCGCCTCGCCCAGCACGTCGGCCAGCACCCGCGCCGCCCGCTCCACCTCGGCGAAGCCGGTGTACAGCGGGGTGAAGCCGAAGCGCAGCACATCGGGGCGGCGGAAGTCGCCGACGACTCCGCGCCGCACCAGCTCGGCCATCACCTCGCCCGCGTCCGCGCAGCGCAGCGAGACCTGGCTGCCGCGTTCCGCGTGGGCGGCCGGGGTGACGGACTGGACGCGCCCGGCCGGTACGTACCGCTGGACACACCGCAGGAAGAAGTCCGTCAGGGCCAGGCTCTTGGCCCTGACGGACTCTACGGGCACGTCGTCCCACACCTCCAGCGCGGCCTCCAGCGCCAGCATGGAGAGGATGTCGGGGGTGCCGACGCGGCCGCGCGCCGCGCCGTCGGCGGGGGCGTAGGCGGGGTCCATGCCGAACGGGTCGGCGTGGGAGTTCCAGCCGGGCAGGGGGGAGTCGAAGCGCGGCTGATGCTCCCGCGCCACATACAGATAAGCGGGCGAACCGGGCCCGCCGTTGAGGTACTTGTACGTACAGCCGACGGCCAGGTCGACCCCGTGCGCGTCGAGCCCCACCGGCAGCGCGCCCGCGCTGTGGCACAGGTCCCACACGACGAGCGCCCCGGACGCGTGCACGGCGGCCGTCGTACCGGGCAGGTCATGGAGGCGGCCGGTCCGGTAGTCGACGTGGTTGACGAGCGCGACGGCGGTGCGCGGCCCGACCGCGGTCGGCACCTCGTCCGCCGCCACGGCCCGCACGGTGCAGCCGGTCATGCGGGCGGCGGATTCGGCGATGTAGCCGTCGGTGGGGAAGGTGGCCTCGTCCACCACGATCTGGTCGCGGTGGGCGCCGCGCTGCTGCGCGATGCGCACCGCGGCGACGACCGCCTTGAAGACGTTCACGCTGGTCGAGTCGCCGACCACCACCTGCCCCTGGGCGGCCCCGACGATCCGCGCCACGCGGTCGCCGATCCGCTCGGGGGCGGTCCACCAGCCGCTCTCCTCCCAGGAGCGGATGCGCAGCTGTCCCCATTCGCGGGCCACGACGTCGGCCAGCCGGGCGGGGACGGCGGAGGGCAGCGCGCCGAGCGAATTGCCGTCGAGGTACACGGTGTCGTCGAGGGTGAAGGCGTCGCGCTTGGCGCGGAGTTCATCGGCCGCGTCGAGCGCGGCGGCCTCGTCAGTCAGCTCCTCGGGGAGCGTCGTGTCAGACATGGCTGCGCGCCGTCCACAGCTCGGGGAAGACGTTCTTCGCGGCGCGCTTCTCCAGCCACGCCACCCCGGCGGAGCCGCCGGTTCCGGTCTTGGCGCCCATCGCCCGCCGAGTGGCCACCAGATGGTCGTTGCGCCAGCGCCACACCAGCTCGGCGACCTCGGTCAGCGCCTCGCCGAGCCGGATCAGCTCGCCCTCGCGCGGACCGGAGTAGATCTCCTGCCACACCCGCTCCACCGCCGGATCCGGTTCGTACCGGCGGGCCGGGTCGCGGTCCAGCACGGCGGCGGGCACGGCGTGGCCGCGGCGGGTCAGGAAGCGCAGCACCTCGTCGTACAGGCTGGGCTCGGTCAGCGCCTTCTCCAGCTCCGCGTGCTCGCGCGGCGCGCCCCGGTGCGGGACCAGCATGGACGCCGACTTCTCGCCGAGCAGGAACTCCATCCTCCGGTACATCGCGGACTGGAAGCCGGAGCCGTCGCCGAGCGCGGAGCGGTACGCGTTGAACTGGCCGGGCGTGAGGTGCGCCAGCGGCTGCCAGGACGCGTTCAGGGACTCCAGCTCGTAGGTGGAGCGCCGCAGCGCCTCCAGCGCGGTGGGCAGGTCGTCCTCGCGCAGCGCCTGCGCCGCGGTGTGCCACTCGTGGACGATGACCGTGAACCACAGCTCCATGACCTGGGTGGTGACCAGGAAGACCATCTCGCCGGGATCGTCGGAGAGCGGGTGCTGGAGGTGGGTGAGGACGGACGCCCGGACGTAGTCCTCGTACGGAGTCGTGCCCTGGAAGTCCAGATGGGGCGCCTCGGGCTCGCCGTCGGACGGGACGGCTTCCTCGGGCGCGGGGGCGGATTTCGGGGCAGGCTGCTGCGACATCGCATCTCCTGTGTACTGCTCGCCACCGGGTAGCGGTCCGCCCCATCCCTTCGGTCTCGGAGCCCCGGTCCCCTCAGGGACCACTTCTGTGGTCCCTGCCCGCATCATGCGTGCCGCACGCGCCGGTCGCAAGTGCGTGCGGCACGTTCACGACGGCGCGAAACGGGCCTGCCGGGGCGATTCGCCCCGGCAGGCCCATGCCCCGGAAGAGGCTCGGCAGAGCGTCAGGAGAGCGTGTCCGCCGCGGTCGGGGAGCTGTCGCGCAGGAACGTCGCGCAGCGCTCGTACTCCTCCTCCTCACCGATGGACTGCGCGGCGCGGGCGAGCGCGTGCAGGGCGCGCAGGAAGCCGCGGTTCGGCTCGTGCTCGAACGGCACGGGGCCGTGGCCCTTCCAGCCGCTGCGCCGCAGGGCGTCCAGTCCGCGGTGGTAGCCGGTGCGGGCGTACGCGTACGACTCGACCACCCGGCCGTTCTCGAACGCCTCGTCCGCGAGCTGGGCCCAGGCGAGCGAGGAGGCCGGGTACTTCGCGGCGACCTCGGAGGGAGCCGCGCCGGACGCGAGCAGTTCCCGGGGCTCGGGGTCGTCGGGCAGATGGGTCGGGGGCGGTCCCCCGAGCAGATTCTCGTGAATGGCCATGGGTTCCAGTCTGCCGGACCACCCGCCCCGCCCGCCGCCCCACGCCTGATCCGGCCCACGGGTCGGGCGGCCGGGGCGCGGGTCGGGACCGTGGCTCAGGCGGCCGGGCCGCGGCGGCGGCCCGGCTTTTCGCCCGGGTCCAGGGGCGGGGCGCCCACCCCGCAGTGGTACGCGCACTCGGGACGGCAGGGGCGCGTGTCCTCCTTGAGCCCCTCGGCGGCCTCCGCGCCCTCCGCGCCCCCGGCCCGCTCCAGGGCGTCCGTCCGTACCGTGCGCCAGGCGATGAACGAGCCCACCACCAGCACCGCCGCGCAGATCGGCATCGCCCGCCGGAAGGACTCCGAGAACCGGTCCGCCGACCGGTACGCCTCCGAACCCATGCCCGCCAGCAGCGGCAGCGCCGCCACCGCGACCAGGCCCGCCGCCCGCGCCGCCGCGTTGTTGATGCCGCTGGCCAGGCCCGCGCGTCCGACGTCCACCGAGGCCAGGACGGTGGCGGTGAGCGGGGCGACCAGCACCACCATGCCGAGCCCCATCACCACCAGCGCGGGCAGCACGTCCCGCCAGTAGACCGCCCCCACCCCGGCCCGGGTCATCAGCAGCATTCCGGCCGCGCACAGCAGCGGGCCGACGGTCAGCGGAATCCGCGGCCCGATGCGCTTGCCCAGCTCACCGGAGCGGGCCGACAGCAGCAGCATCAGCAGGGTCGTCGGCATCAGCGCGGTCCCGGCGGCCAGCGCGGAGTAGCCGACGACCACCTGGAGGTTCAGCACGACCAGGAAGAAGAAGCCGCCGAAGGCCGCGTACACGCACAGCGTCACCGCGTTCACGGCGGTGAACTGGCGCGAGGAGAACAGGGTGAGCGGCAGCATCGGCTCGGGGCGGACCCGCTCCACGTACACGAAGGCCGCCCCCGCCAGCAGCCCGCCCACCGCCGGAAGCACCACGGACAGCGACGCGCCCCGCTGCGGCGCGGCGATCAGCGCGTACGTCACCAGGCCGAGCGCGAGCGCGCCGAGCACCGCGCCCAGCACGTCGAACCGGCCGTGCGCCCGCGGATCCCGCGACTCGGGTACGTGCCGCAGCGCGACCGGTACGCACACGGCCGCCAGCGGCACGTTGAGGAAGAACACCCAGCGCCAGCCGGGGCCGTCCACCAGCCAGCCCCCGAGGAACGGCCCGATCGCCGCCCCCACCCCGCCGAACCCGGACCACAGCCCCACCGCCCGGGCCCGGTCGTCGGGGTGGATGACCGACTGGATCAGCGCCAGCGACCCCGGGGTGAGCAGCGCCCCGCCGATGCCCTGGAGCGCGCGGGCGGCGATGAGCACCCCGGCGCTCGGCGCCATCCCGCACAGCAGCGACGCGAGCGCGAACCACACGACCCCGATGATGAACACCCGCCGCCGCCCGAACCGGTCCCCGAGCGCCCCGCCGAGGAGGATGAGCCCGGCGAGGGTGAGCATGTACGCGTTGACGGTCCACTGGAGTACGGCGAGGTCGGCGCCGAGGTCGAGCCCGATGCGGGGCAGCGCGACGTTGACGACGGTGCTGTCGAGCAGCGCCATCGCGGAGCCCAGCACGGTGGTGAGCACGACCCACCGCCCCGTGGTCCCGGAGAGCCGTACGGTGCCGTCGCCCGCGTCATCGCCCATACCAGGATCATCCCCGCAGCCCCCGCCCCGAGCCACCCCGCGGACATGCCGCAGCACGCGGGCCCGGGGCCCGCCACGACGGCGGGACCCCGGGCCCGGAGGGAACGGCGCGGTTACTTCAGCTTGGTGCCGGTGGAGCGGAGGTTGGCGCAGGCCTGGGTGACGCGCTCGGCCATGCTCTTCTCGGCCGCCTTGCCCCAGCTCCGCGGGTCGTAGGTCTTCTTGTTGCCGACCTCGCCGTCGACCTTCAGCACGCCGTCGTAGTTGCGGAACATGTGGTCCGCGATCGGCCGCGTGAAGGCGTACTGGGTGTCGGTGTCGAGGTTCATCTTCACCACGCCGTTCTCCAGCGCCGTGAGGATCTCCTGCTCGGTGGAGCCGGAGCCGCCGTGGAAGACGAAGTCGAACGGGTCGGTCTTGCCGGACTTCGCGGCGATGCCGTCCTGGAGCTGGCGCAGCAGCTCCGGGCGCAGCACGACGTTGCCCGGCTTGTAGACGCCGTGGACGTTGCCGAAGGAGGCGGCCAGCAGGTAGCGGCCCTTGTCGCCCAGGCCCAGCGCCTCGGCGGTCCGCTCGACGTCCGCGACGGTGGTGTACAGCTCGTCGTTGATCTCGTGCGAGACGCCGTCCTCCTCGCCGCCGGTCGGGGTGATCTCGACCTCGAGGATGATCTTCGCCTTGACCGCCTCGGCCAGCAGCTCCTGCGCGATGCGCAGGTTGTCGTCCAGCGTCTCGGCGGAGCCGTCCCACATGTGCGACTGGAACAGCGGGTTCTGGCCGGCCGCGACGCGCTCCTGGGAGACCGCGAGCAGCGGACGCACATAGCCGTCCAGCTTGTCCTTCGGGCAGTGGTCGGTGTGCAGCGCGATGTTGACCGGGTACTTCTTGGCGACGACGTGCGCGAACTCGGCGAGCGCGACCGCGCCGGACACCATGTCCTTGTCGTACTGGCCACCCAGGAACTCGGCACCACCGGTGGAGATCTGGACGATGCCGTCGCTTTCCGCCTCGGCGAAGCCCCGCAGCGCGGCGTGCAGCGTCTGCGTCGAGGTCACGTTGATCGCCGGGTAGGCGAACTTGCCTGCCTTCGCCCGGTCGAGCATCTCGTTGTAGATCTCAGGGGATGCGATGGGCATCTGTCCGCTCCTTGTGATGTGCCGGTGAGGTGTGGGTGGCCCTGACCTAGGGGGAGTCCTGCGGCGACGTCATCGTCGTGGCCATCTTCCCAGACTCCGTCGGTTGCTCCACACGGTGCACGCGCGGACCACACGGACGGGGGGTGGGTGGTTTCACGTGAAACCACCCACGCGATCACCCCAGGTCAGATTCACTGGTCAGATCCGCTGGTCGGGTCAGCTCAGGCCCAGGTCGGCGAGCGAGTACGCCGGTACGTACCGCAGCCCGGCCTCCGCGATCGCGGGCGCGGCCCCCCGTTCGACGATCGTGGCGACCGCGACGACCTCGGCGCCCGCCTCACGCGCCGCCTCGACGGCGGTCAGCGGCGAGCCGCCGGTGGTGGAGGTGTCCTCGACCACCAGCACCCGGCGGCCCGCGATGTCCGGGCCCTCGATCCGCCGCTGGAGACCGTGGGTCTTCTGCGCCTTCCGGACGACGAAGGCGTCGAGTTTGCGGCCCCGCCCGGCGGCCGCGTGCAGCATGGACGTGGCCACCGGGTCGGCGCCCAGGGTCAGGCCGCCGACCGCGTCGTAGTCCAGGTCGGCCGTGGCGTCGAGCATGACCTGCCCGACCAGGGGCGCGGCCTCGGCGTCCAGGGTGATCCGGCGCAGGTCGATGTAGTAGTCGGCCTCCTTGCCGGAGGAGAGGGTCACCTTGCCGTGGACCACGGCCTTGTCCTTGATCTGTCGCAGCAGGGCGTCACGCGCTTCGCTCATGCGGACGAGCTTAGGCGGTGTCCGCACCCGCTCCCATCGGCCCCTACGCCAGCTCGCGCCAGCTCCACGTCATGGAGATCTCCAGCGGGTCGATGGGCGTGACCAGGCGGGGAAGGGTGTTGAGACCGTTCGGCGGCCCGGACTGCGGTTCGACGCACACCGCCTCCGCCTGCTCGTCGTAGACCACGACCCATTCGCTGCGGCTGGTGACCTTGAGTTCGAGCCGCCCCGGCCAGGTCAGCGTGACGTCCACGCCGTCCGGCATGCCGAAGCAGTCGTCCCACGGGCCGGGGCGCGGCGGGATGCGGCGGCCGGTGGGGAGGTGGTTCTCGCCGCGCTCCTCCTGCCACTCGGCGGCGAAGGACAGCTCGACCTCCGAGCCGCCCTCGCCCAGGTCGCGCAGGAACCACGGGTGCCATCCGGCCTGCGCCGGGAAGGAGTCGCCCTCGGTCTCGACGCTCATGGTGACGGTCAGCGCGTCCGCGGCGAGGTCGAAGGTCTGGGTGACCCGGCCCTCGTACGGCCACGGGTCGGCGAGGTCGTAGGTGAAGGCCGCGCTGTCAGGACCGGTGCGGACCGTGCGCCAGGCGAGGTCCCGGCCGGTGCCGTGGATCGCGTGCGGCGGGGAGTTGACGGGCAGCTGATGGCTCCGGCCGCCGTCGCGGAACCGGCCCAGCTCGACCCGGCCGCACCAGGGCACCATCGGGAACGACCCGTACCGCGGGCCCTGCCGCAGCACCTCCGTGCCACCGATGCGCAGCGAGCCGATGCGGCAGCCGTTGTCGGGCGAAACGGTCAGCTCGGCGTCCCCGACGGTGAGCCGGACGTCCTTGGTCTCCGTAGTCTCTTCGGTCACGCCCCGACCCTATGCGCAGCCGCTCGACGGCGGCGAGCCATCACGGAAGCGCATCCACTCCTCAGCGGCGGCTCAGCGGCGACGGCGCAGTACGCGCCGTCCGACGACGACCGCCGACGCGATCACCACGGCCGCGGCGGGCGCCGCCCAGCGCAGCGCGGCGCCGGTGTGCCCGGCCTCGGGCGCCGGTACGGGGGCGTAGCGGCCGCGGGGCGGGGCGTGGTCGACCTCCTCGGTCGAGCGGCCGATCATGGTGCGACGGGCGTGCGCGGCCTCGGCCGGGGGCTCGTCCTCGTCCAGCCCGCCCAGCTCGGCGAGGGCGCTGACGTCGTCCAGGTCCTCCACCTGTTCGACGACGTCGTCCAGGTCGCCGATGTCGTCCACGTCGACGTCCTCGGCCTCCTGATCCGCGTGGTCGTCGTCGCGCAGCGGCAGCTCCGCCTCCGCGAGGGGGTCGTGGTCGGCGGGCGGGGTGACCGGGGCCGCTTCGAGGCCGGAGGCCAGCGCCGCCCCGAAGCGGTCCAGCAGCCGGCGGGCCACCGTCTCGACGGCCTGCGCGTCGAATTCGGCCAGCCGCCCCTCGCTGCGCACGGTCCCGGAGCAGAGCAGCCCCGTACCGCCGCCGTCCACCGCCCGGACCGTCACGGTCAGCGCGACCTTCACCGAGCCGCCGCCCCGCGCCTCGGTGCCCTCGCCCTCGACCTCCACGGCACCGCCGCGCTCGGTGACGCGCAGCGCACCGCGGTAGGTGATGGTGGATCCGCCGATGCGCAGCCGCAGCCGCCCGGCCAGCGGGCCCGCGTCCTCGTCGGCGTCCTGTTGGAGCCCGGGGACGCAACGGGCGATGCGGTCGGGCTCCGAGAGCGCCTGCCGGACGGTGTCGACGGGAAACGGAACGAACACCTCATGCTCCATAGCTCAAAACACTACCCATCGCGCGTTGGCTGAGACCCGTTCCCACGCAACTTTCGCCCGGTCACTCCTCGTCACTCCCCATAGCGCGGACGCATGAGCGTCGAGGGCGGCAGATCCGGCTCCCGGCCCCGCTCGGCCGCGCGCCGCGCCGCGTCCAGCCGGGCCTGGGTGAGCGAGCGCGGGCGGGGGCCGTGCGGAGCGAGGGTCAGCGGGACCGGGGTGCGGGCCGCGAGCAGGAACCCCCAGTCGCGCGGCCCGTCGCCGGTCGGCCCGTCCGCCGTCGGCCCGCCGCCCGACGGGCGCGTCGTCACCACGTACGGCACCGTCCGCAGCCCCACCGACCGCATCGTCGCGTCCACCGTCCAGTACGCGCGGGGCCGCGGGCCCGCCTCCCCCGCGTGCACGGCGAGGCGGCCGCCGGGGGCCAGCACCCGTTCGGCCAGGCCGTAGAACTCCTGTGAGTACAGCTTGGCGCTGGAGGTGAGACCGGGGTCGGGCAGATCGGACACCACGACGTCGTACGCGGCGCTCCGCCGCAGCCAGTCGAAGGCGTCCGCGGTGACCACCCGCACCCGCGGATCGCGGTACGCGCCCGCGTTGAGGGCGGAGAGCGCGGGGTCGCGGCGGGCGAGCCGCACCACCTCGGGATCGCGCTCGACGACGGTCACCGAGCGGACCCCTCCGTACCGCAGCACCTCGCGGGCCGCGAGCCCGTCGCCGCCGCCCAGCACCAGCACCCGGCGGTGCGGTCCGGCCGCCATCGCCGGGTGGATCAGCGCCTCGTGGTAGCGCATCTCGTCGTGCCCGCTGACCTGGAGCCGCCCGTCGAGGAACAGCGACAGCGGCCGCCCGCGGGTGCGGCCGCCGGTCAGCACGACCTCCTGCACCCCGGTGCGCAGCGCGACGCGCACCTCAGGACCGTACACGGCCTGCCGGGCGGCCCGTTCGAAGGAGGGGGTGAGGACGGCGCCCGTGGCCAGCAGGGCGAGCACCAGGGCGTTGACGACGATCAGCGCCCACCGGGACCGCGCGCTGAGGTCGCGCCGGAACAGCCACAGCACCAGCGCCCCGCCCGCCACCGCGTTGACCGCGCCCGTCACCAGCGCGCCGGTCAGCTGGCCGAACGCGGGCAGCAGCAGAAACGGAAACGCGAGCCCGCCGACCAGCGCGCCCACGTAGTCGGCGGCGAACAGATCGGCGACCGCGCCGCCCGGGTCCTGCCGCCGCACCCGCTGGATGAGCGTCATCAGCAGCGGCACCTCGGCGCCGATGAGCACGCCGATCGCGAACGAGAAGCCGACCAGCGCGGAGCGCGACTGCCCGTACCACGCGAAGCACGCGTACAGCGCCATCGCGGAGCAGCCGCCGAGGAGCGCGAGCACCGCCTCGACGGCGCCGAAGCCGACCGCGGCGCGGCAGCGCAGCCGCTTGGCGAGCAGGGAGCCGACCCCCATGGCGAAGACCATCACCGACAGGACGACGGACGCCTGGGTGACCGAATCGCCCGCCAAGTAGGAGGCGAGGGCGACGAGTTCGAGTTCGTAGACCAGCCCGCAGGCGGCGCAGACGAAGACGGTGACGAGGATCAGGAAGCGGCCGAACCCGGCCCGCACGGGCAGCCGCACCGGACTCTCGGGCTCCGGCGCGGGCATGGGGAATTCGGTCACGAACGGAACGCTACGTTACAAATCACCCACGCCTTGTCACCCACAAGGGTGCACTGACTGCCGCTCATCCGTACACCGCATCATCCGCATCATCCGCTTCATCCGCACACCGGATCGGCGGGCGGCCGGAGCTCCATGGGTATGGACGCCACCCCCAGGCAGGTGCGGGTGGTCACCAGCCGCCCCTCCTGCGGATAGGCGTGCCAGGTGCGCCAGCCCACCGTGCCCTCGTGCCACTGCGCGAGCAGCGCGGTGAACGCGTGCGGGCTGCCGGGGAACGTCCCGGCCAGGCCGTGCGGATGGTCGGCGACCAGCGCCAGTAACTCCTGGGCCCGCCCGGCGAACGCACCCTGCGACAACTCCTCGACCCGCGCCGCGAATTCGTACTCACGGCCGTCGACGAGCGTGGAATACCCCAGCGGAAGCGGGGTGCTACTGCCGGACATGCAGGCCACGGTCTCCGAACAGCGCCCGTCCTCCGCCTCGAGGAGAACCTGGTGCGAGGCCCCGAGAAGCCTCAACTGCACGGCGAAGCCGTGCAGTCGGAGGTCGAGCACGGCCAGCGCCGGAAGCGGTTCCCGCCCCAGGGCCCAGGCCAGTTCGTCGGAACGGGTGTCGGTGTAGGCAGTCTTGAGGGTCGTGAGCATGGGTCGGCTCCGCAAGCACGCAGGGGAAAGGTGGGCCGGCTCGCCCCGCGGTGGTCCAGGGGTATGCGGATACGCCGGCTCGTGCCCACGTGGGGTCCGTAGGGCGGTGGTATACGGAATCATGAAATGGTCGGCGCCACATCGTTTTTACCCACCTTCGCCGGGTTTCCACCCCCTAGGGCGGTCCCCAGCTCAAGTGTTCAACACACGTGCGCCCGGCGCACGTTGCCGCGCCGGGCGCACATCGGGAAGCCGACCCCCCCTACGGCTCCCCGGAGGGCTGCTCAGGTGCCTCCCCCGCAGGACGTGTGACTCAGGCGCCTCCCCCGCAGCCACCGCCGCCACCGCCACCGCCGCCGCAGCCACCCCCGCCGCCGCAGCCGCTGCCACCTCCGCAGCCGCCACCGCCGTGGTGGCCCCCGCCACCACCGCAGCCGCCACCGCTCGACCCCCCGCTGCCGAGCCACCAGCCACCGCCGGCCGCCCCGCCGGACGACCCCGCCCGGTACGCCCCCCGGCGACCGCCGTACCGCTTCCTGGCCTTACCGGCGCTCAGCGCCGCCACCGCCCCGATCGCGAAGACCACGACGACGAACACGATGATGAAACCCATGGGGTCCTCACTCCTTCCATCCCCCGTAGCGAGCCCCCTACGGGGGTGTCTTGCCGGTCATGCCGGGCTCCCGCCTGACCGGCAAGACACCCCCTGGCGAGGTACCGCTCTGTCGTGTCTGCGGGGCTCCTGCCCGGGTTCGTCCCCCTCAAAAGCGGAGTTGAGGAAGTCCAGAGGTTCGACGGAGGATGGGCCCATGGGACGACCGCTGCTCAATCGCCGGCTGGCCGCATTCGGCACCACGATCTTCGCCGAGATGTCCGCCCTCGCCGTGCGCACTGGTGCCATCAACCTGGGCCAGGGCTTCCCCGACACCGACGGCCCCGAAGAGGTGCGCGAGGCCGCGGTGCGCGCCCTCCGCGACGGCCGCGGCAACCAGTACCCGCCCGGCCCCGGCATCCCGGAACTGCGCACCGCCGTCGCCGAGCACCAGCGGCGCTTCTACGGCCTGGAACGCGACCCCGACACCGAGGTGCTGGTCACCGCGGGCGCCACCGAGGCCATCGCCGCCTCGTTGCTGGCCCTGCTGGAGCCGGGCGACGAGGTGATCGCGCTGGAGCCGTACTACGACTCGTACGCGGCCTGCATCGCGATGGCGGGCGGCACCCGCGTCCCCGTCACCCTCCGCCCCCACGACGGCGCCTTCCGCCTCGACCTGGACGAGCTGCGCGCCGCGGTCACCGACCGCACCCGCCTCATCCTGCTCAACACCCCGCACAACCCCACCGGCAGCGTGCTCACCCACGACGAGCTGGCCGCCGTCGCCGCCCTCGCCGTCGAGCGCGATCTGCTGGTGATCACGGACGAGGTCTACGAACACCTCGTCTTCGGCACCGCCCACACCCCGCTCGCCGCCTTCCCCGGCATGCGCGAGCGCACCGTCAGCATCAGCAGCGCGGGCAAGACGTTCTCCTTCACCGGCTGGAAGGTCGGCTGAGTCATCCCCTCTTCATACACTCCCGCCATGGCGACGAAGACAGCGAAGCGACTGCCCATCACCCCCGGCACAGAGGCAGCGATCTACTGCCGGATATCCCACACCGATGACGACGACCAGACGGGCGTAGACCGACAGGAACGCATCTGCCGTGAGATCGCCGAACGGCTGGGGCTCGTCGTCCCCCCGTCCCTGGTCTTCGTGGACAACAACCGGTCGGCTTGGCGACGGGACCGGAAGCGGCCGGGGTGGGACACCATGCTCAAGGAGATGGAAGAGGGCGAGATCCGTCATCTGATCGCCTATCACCCGGACCGGCTGATGAGGCAGCCGAGGGATCTTGAGGAACTGCTGACGATCTCCGACAGCAACCGCATCACCTTGCACGGTGAGGCCAACCGACGCGATCTGTCCGACCCGGATGACCGCTTCATCCTCCGTATCGAGGTGGCCCACGCCTGCCGCTCCTCGGACGACACCTCACGCCGGTTGAAGGACACGATGGACGACCGGGCGAGGGCAGGCACCCCGCACACCGGCCGCCGCCGCTACGGCTACACCAAGAACGGCATGGAGGTCATCGAGGAGGAGGCGGAGATCGTGCGCGAGGTCTTCCGCCGCTTCCTGGCCGGAGAGTCGCCCCGCGCCATCGCCCGCGATCTCAATGAGCGCGAGGTGACGACCGCACTCGGGAAGTCGTGGGGGCCCGACACGGTACGAGCCCTGATTGATTCACGGCACGTCGCCGGTATCCGGATGTTCCGAGGCGAGGAACACGGCATCGGCAGCTGGCCCGCGATCATCGACCGGGGGCAGTGGGACGAGGCTCAGGAGAGGCGGAAGTTCCGCGCGGAGCAGTCAGCGGAGAAGAACAAGCGGACCCGCTACTACCTGCTGCGTGGCGTCGTCATGTGCACCTGCGGCCGGACCATGAGCGGAAATTCCGGGAGCGTCTACGAGTACCGCTGCACGCGGCGGGTGGCGGTCGACGGTACGGCGTGCAAGCGTACGATCGCGGCGGAGCCCTTGGAACGATTCGCCCGGGACGTCGCGATCAACGTCCTGTCGAAGCTCGACGTCAGCGGCCGGACACCCGCCACGACCACCCGCCCGGCCGCCGACGTGGAGGCGGACGAGAGGGACGACCGGAAGCTCAAGGACCTTTACGAGATGTGGGACGCCGACGAGATGCCGACCCGGGAGTACCGGCAGAAGCGACGCGAGATCGAGGCCCGGATGAGGGAGCGGCAGAAGCAGACCCGTATCCGGCCCGTGGTCGTGCTGGAGGGAGTCGCCGGGCCGAAGGCCGCAGAGAACTGGAAGCGGCTGGAGAAGAACGAGGACTACGCCCGCATCAACGCGATCTTCCGATTCCTGTTCGGGGGCATCGTCATCGGTCCGGCGTCCGGGGTTGGCAACTTCGACACAGACCGGATCAGCATCAAGCCGAACCCGCTGGACTGAGGACGAACGCCCCTCACGGGCCGAGGAGCTGCGCGAGACGTGCGGCACTCCTCGGCCCGACTCGTGTCGGGAACTTGGCGGCCTCCCTGCGCACGGCCGCCGCCCACTTTTCATCAGTCTCAGGCGCCCGACGCCTGCATACCGCGCTCCGTACAGGCTGGCTCATACGGCACCGCCGCCCGTACCCGCGACGTGCAGTTCTTCTCGCGCGATCTCGCGATTCCGCGCGTGGTCTTCTGCGACCCCAGCAGCGAGGAGCGCGGCACCCGGCGTGTGACCGGAACCGACGTAGCGCCAGTGGGCATCCGTGATCGTGTCGGGGTCGTCCGCGAGCTGAGCCCCGCTGGATTGGTGGTCGGCTCGTTCGGCGCGCAGTGCGGTGTAGGTCGTCGAGTAGGCCCGGGACTTGGTGAGGATGTGGCCCCGGTAGCCGAGCGTGTGAGCCCAGGCGCGCAGCCTCAGCGGCTCCAATTCGGCGAGGCCGCCCAGGCGCCAGCAAGCGCGCATGAGCGTTCGGACGTGGGCCGAGACGGGAGCCGCCCCGATCTCGTGGAAGCTGGCGACCTGGTGGTCGAGTCCCGCCCCGGTGTCGGTGGCTCCCTTGGTGACGTACTTGCCGACGTACGCGGCCACGGCGTCATCGGCCAGGCCCTCACCGCTACCGAAGGCACGGAGCGGCCGGGCGTCGAGTTCGGAGCCCCAGCGCAGTTGGTGTTCTCCCAGAGCCGCGCTGTGGGGCGTGTGGAGGTGTACGGCCGCCGCCGCAGTGCGCACTGCGGACGCGAGAACGTCAGCCGTTGCCCAGGCCGGTGGCGGATCGTCCGGCCCGTGTGCGCCGTCGAGGCGCACCACAGCATGGACGTGGACAGCGGCACGCTTTTGGTACTCGGCGACCTTGGCGTAGGAGATGCGCAGGCTGCGGCGTAGTGCGGTACGGGTGCGGCCGACGCGAGCGGCGAGGTGGTTGTAGAGGTTGTCTGTGAACGCCTTCCACAGCCGTCCCGCGTGCGCGTGCCACAGGACATGCCCGGGGTAGTCGTAGCAGCCGGGGCACAGCGGTTGGCCGGTGGCCGGGTCATCGGCGTCGTGGATGGCCGGGCAGCCGAGGGAACGGCCGTGATCGCATCGCCCGGCATCACGTCGCGGTCGGCAGCGCTGCCCGTCAGCAGTGGCACGGTGGACGGGCCCGAAGCTCGGGGCCGTGAGCGTGAGGAACAGTCGAGGCCGGTCCCGTACGTCGGCGGGGACGGTCTTGCCGCCGACGAGTCCGGCGCGCACCAGGTGGAAGGTGTCGCCTGCGTGGAGGCGGGAGCAGGGGGCGCAGACGGTTGCGCGGCGGTTGCGGCAGCGGATCAGGAGCCGTTCGCCGGGTTCGTTTCGGGTGTCGTAGTGGTGGAGGACTTCGCCGGTTGCTGCGTCTCGGGTGGTGGTGGAGCCGGTCAGGTGGATCGGGTGGGCGCAGCCGCCGGTAGCGGTGATCTGCTCCAGCCAGCGGCCGAAGCCTGCGTCTTGGACGAGGCGGATCAGGTCTTGGTCAACTTCGGAGAGCTGACGCAGGCGCGCCGCGCGGTCGAGCACGGCGCGCCTGTCAGCCGAGGTGATCTCGGCGGTGATGGTGGGGACCTCCCGGGGTGGGCCGCCGCAGCGGCACGAATGGTTGCGGTTGGGTGGGTGTCGTCCATGGCGATCACTCCCTTGGTTGGCGGGGTGGGTTGGGTGGGTCAGCGGATGGTTCCGGTGCCCCGGCAGCAGCGGCAGCGCCGCCGGTGGCCGGTGCGGGTCTTGGGGAAGCGCTCCCCCTTGCAGATGGGGCAGCGGACACGGCGCATGGTCACCTGGTGGGCCTCCCGAGGGTGGTCTAGCTGTTGTGGGTGAAGCCGGAGAGGAGCCAGTTCACGAGGCCGTCTGCGGTGAAGATGACGGGTGTCTGGCCCAGGTACATGCCGAACAGACCGATCAGCACCGCTTCCCACCAGCGCACCGCGCGGGAGCGGACCAGGAGCACGGTGGCGAGCCCGAAGAGCAGCGCCAGCGGGAGAGCCGCTTGCTCGCTCATACGTCATCCCCTCCGTTCAGGTCTTCCAGGGCGCGGACGATCCCGCGCAGGCGGGGTGCGAGCCCCGCGTATTCGGCCGCCGTCAACTGGGCATCCGTGGGGGTGGTCAGGTGGGACCGCCCGCGCATCCAGCCACCCAGCTCCCCGGTGGTGACCGCGACACCTTGTTCGGCCTCTCCGATGGACTGCGCGACCGCTACCGCGTCCTTGTTCAGATCGCCCAGAACCATCTCTGCGGTACCGGGGTCGTTGACGCGGTGGCAGACACGGCCGCTCAACTGGGCCCGCAGCGCCGTTACCCCCGGCCCGAGGTCGGAGCCGAACCGCTGTCCGGCCACCACCAGGTGCATCCCCAGTGCCGCACCGAGCTGCGCCAGGCGCAGGAGGTAGGTGGAGCACTGTTCGGCCTCTGCCCGCTGTTCCTTGCTCCCGCCTGTCAGGTACAGCTCGGCTATCTCGTCGACGATCACCACCACGGGCATCGGCCGCTGTTCCTCGGGCAGTTCCCAGATCGAACGGGCCCCGGCCGCCCGGCAGGTGCGCATGCGGTCCTGCATGTCGACCACCAGGGCCCCGAGTACCGCGATGGCCTCACTGCGGCAGGTGGCCAGGGCTGAGAGCCGCCGTTCGAACAGGCCCAGTTCCATGCCGCCCTTGCAGTCGACGCCGACCAGGGCAACAGGTTGCGGAGCGAGTTCGGTGATGAGCCGGGCGATCAGGGTGGACTTGCCCGACCGTGTGGCGCCGACGATCAGCCAGTGCGGTATCCGCCGGAAGTCCATCACCCAGGCGTGGCCTGTCTCCAACGTGCCGACCACCGCCGACAGTAATGACGCCGACACCTCACCTGTAGGCCGGTCCGGATGCTCCAGCGGATCACTGGCTGACGCGGTGATCAGCACGACGCCGCGTTCGGGAGAGACGATCCGCACCGCGTGCACCCGCCAGGCATGGGCTAGCGCGTCAGCCGCAGCGAGGAACGGTTCCGGGGTCTGCCCCGGGTGCAGTCGCACCAGCACCGACAGTCCATTCGGCGTGGGTTGGGGGAAAGACAAGCGCGGCACGCGGGTGCGCAGAGGCTCGCCCTTGACCGCCAGATCCCCCAGCAGGCGCCGATTGGGTTTGTGGGAAACGGTGAGGTCATTGAGGTGAGCGACCTTGCGCCAGGTGACCATCACCCGCAGCGCGGTACGCGGGAAGCCAATCAGGTACCAGTGCCAGTCCGGCCGCTGGTCTCGCAGTTGGGGGCCGATGACCGCCATCCAGGCCACCACCAGCAGCGCGACGATGAACAGGAGCGGACCCATCACGCACCACCGCCCTTGCCCGCCGACGCCGACGAGCCCGGAGCCGGTACGGGGGTGATAGCCGCTGCGCGGAAGCTGACGCCGTGGCGGTCGCCCATGGTCCAGGCGAACGCCTCCAGGCCCGTCACCCGCACCTCCGAGCCCTCCACAACGCCCTTGGGCTCACCGGATACGGCGATCTCGATCACCGACACGCGCCGCCCGTCCTGCCGCACCGTCACGGCGACGGTGTAGATCGTGTTGCCGTCCCGGTCCTTCTTGACCTCCTTGCTTTCGAAATCCGCGATCTTCGGTTCGGGCCCGACCGCGCACCGCAGTACGCCCAGCCGGGATGTGTCCACAGGGATGGACTGCATGGGTTGTGGGCCTCCTTGGCCAGTCGAGACGCCACACGTCACGTGACGTCACTCGTGCTTACGAGTCGCCAACTATGCATGCCTTGACGGCCGGAGGCAAGTACTTATGCTTACGAGTGACATCAGGTCACGTCAGAACTACCGACGACAGGTGACGAGGAGAGCCCGGCATGGGAGAGATCCAGCGCCCCGGAGCGCTGTACCAGCAGGTTGCCGCCGAAATCCGCAGCGGCATCGCGGCAGGCGAATACAAGCCCGGGGCCCCGCTCCCCTCAGAGGCCCAGCTCATCGAGCGCTACAAGGTCAGCCGCCCCACCGTCCGCAAGGCCATCGCTGCACTCCGCGCCGAAGGACTCATCGAGGTCATCCACGGCAAGGGCAGCTACGTCCGCGCCCTGCCCGCACCCGCCGTCACCATCGAGCGGACCATCACCCGCAGCGGCAAGACCTTCCACACCGGACACCAAGCGTGGGAGCGGGTCGAGGAACCGGCCATCTACCGCACCACGACCACGGCGACCACGGCCCCGCTGCTTGGACTCGACGAGGGGGAAGCGCTCTTCGGTGTCGACCGGTTGCTAGCCGACCCCGACACCGGCGCCCGCGCGCTCCACCGCGTACTGATCCCGTTCACCACCGCCGACCAGGCCGAACAACTGGCCCAGGCACCGGACACCGAGCCCGAGCAGATCTACGCCATCCTCACCGCAGCCGGACACGAACTCACCTGGCACGAGACCGTCAGCGCCCGCATGCCACTGCCCGACGAACGCAGCACCCTGGACACCCCCGACGCGACCCCGATCCTCCACACCGCCCGCGTCACACTCGGCACCGACGACCACCCGCTACTCCTCGAAGAACTCCGCGCCAGCGCCGACCACGCTCAACTTACCTACCGAATTACCGCCAGCGCAGCCTAGAAATCATCATCCAGAGACTTTTCCCTTAATGCGTGGGTCCTCCGCCAATCTACGCGGGAGGAGTGTTGAAGCAGACAGCTCGGCTGAGGCAAGCTGGTCGACTTGCAGCCCCCTCGCTGACGATAGATCGGCGTCGCTCAGCGTTGCTCCATCAAGGTTCGCATTTCCTAAGTCAGCTCCATTTAAGCGGGCCCCATCAAGTTCAGCTCCTCTCAGTCGAGCCTCATAAAGGCTAGCTCCTTCTAAAAATGCATGGAGCAAGCTCGCTTTATCTAGTCGGGCACCATCCAAATAGGCCCCTCGAAGCTGAATGTTGTCTAGCTCAGCCCCCTCTAAATGGGTGGCGAATAGTTGAGCCGCGTGCAGCTGCGCACCGTTTAAATCGGCCCCTTGCATCTGCGCGTTGTCCATTCGAGCTTTCGTTAGCTGAGCATCGCTAAGGTTTGCCTTCTTCAGCTGAGCGAAGTCCAAGTTCGCCTCCTGAAGTTGCGCACCACTCAAGTCGGCACCGTCCAGTCGGGCATTGGTCAAGTCCGCTCCGCGCAGGTTGGCGCGGGCAAGATTGATGCGGAATGTTTCTGGTCGCCGTGGGCGTCGGCATAAAACGGTAAGTGCGGCCTGGATGTGTTGCTCTAGGTCAATATTGCAAGGTTCTTTCTCGTTCGCGTCAAGTTGGTCAGGTTTAGCGCCGGAAGGAGGGTTGCGAATGTAAGCGGCAAGGACTTCCACAATGGCGGCATGGTCTCTCTCTGAGTCCCGCATGATCCGCTCCAGGGCATAAATACCGCCGATGCGTTGGGTCGGGTTGTCGGAACCAAGTAACTTGATGGCTTCAACATACCGATCAGTAAGCTGCCCTTCTCGGGTTAACTCGACGTCTCTGGCGTCCTTTTCTCGCGTATGCCTTAGGGTCTGGTGCGTGTAGTAAAGACCGACTCCAGCAACAACTCCTGCACCCATTGCGACCATCATGGTGCGAAATCCAGTTATGACGACGCCATCAGCAGGTTCAAGAGCTCGATCTCGTAGATGGCTACCGTCGAACCACCAGGGTCCGCGCCAAAGCAGCAGAAAGAACCCCAGCATGCCGATGGCAGCAGCGCTCCACGCTAAGCTTCTCTTCATGTACTCGTTGTAGCAGCCAGCCCTATCCGCTCGTACTGTGCTTCCCACACTCGGTGGCTGAAGACGGTGTCGAAACCTGTCTTCACTTACTCAAGGGCGCGCCTTGCGGCGCGCCGGGCGGTGTGGGCGCCCCGCCGGGCTGCGGCGTGGCCGCCGGTCCCGTCGGGCGCCCACCGCCCGCACTTCCGAGCGCGCCACGATCGCTCACGAGGAGCCGACCGCCGTACGGGCTGGTGCGTCGTGGCTGGGGCCGACGGCCTACGCGACTTTTAGGCAGCCACCACGGGGCGAGCCTCTAAGAACAGGGGGCCGATCGGTCGCAAACGCGGGCAGGATCACAGACCCGCCCGATTCGCCGGGCCAGCGTAAGGCCCCCTGTTCTCTCGCCCCGTGGCAGCTCCCGCCCAAAAGCCGCTACGGCCGGCGGCGTGCCCACAGCGCACCACCCAGGCACCGCACGCCCACCACCGGCCGCCCCGATCAGCTCGCCCTGCCCAGCCGGGCCGCCGCCACCCGAGCGAGCATCGCCACCTCACGCGCGCCCGCTGCCGACAGCTCTAGCCGCACGACTCCGGAGCCGTCCGCGCCCGAAGCGGCGCGCAAGCGCATCTCCGCCGTCTCCATGCCGACCAGCCTCAGCGCGTCGCCCAGCTCGGCCGTCGCTTCCCGCGCGTCTCGCCAGCCGCTCACGTAGTCCACTCCACGTACCCATATCCCCGCGTCCAGGTCTGCCGCTTCGCCGTCGAACCCGTCATCCCCCAGGCCGCACATTCGGTCAAGTCCCCTTCTCTGCAAGCCGTCTGACCATCAACATGCAGGGACGCCGTACGAGAACACGACGACGACCCCGGTACCATCGGCACCGGGGTTCGTGATCGATCCCCAGCCGGACCACCCCGTGAGCTGTCCAGGCAAGGGGGGTGGTCCGGTGTTGCTTCTTCGGTTGTTTGTGACCGAGCCGACCTCAGTACTGCTGTCGGCCACCCGGGTAACGGACCGGCTTTCGGCACTCCGGAGCGTTTGCTGGGGCAGGCTCGTCGCCGAGCGCGTAGCACAGGGCGGCGTGCAACTGCTCTGCCTCCACCACCGTCAGCACCAGCGAATCCAGGGACGCGCGGCCAGGGCGGAGGACTTGAAGAGGCAGTTCAAGCAGGCCGTCTTTCCTGCGGTGCAGGCCACGCCCCGGTGCGGGACCGACTTGCCAGCCTTCCGACCTCTCGCTCATCCGCCCGCCTCATTCGCCTGATTCGGTTCGTCGTCCTCGTCCTCTTCGGACAGGCCGAGGCGCCTGCCGCGACTTTCAGCGATCCGGAGCGCATCACGCAGCGCCTCGATCATGCGGTTCGAGAGAAAGCGCAGCTCTTCCACCTCTGCCTTGGGGTTGCCGAGCAGTTCGAGGGCATGACCCACGAGTTCGGTGGCCATGTTGAGCTGGAACGCTTCCATCTCGTCGGCGAGCCTCGACACGTGCCCGGTGCCTTCTTCGTCGGTCACGAGATAGGCGGGCTGTCCGTTCGTGCCGTTCCAGGGCAGCAGCCGCGGTTGCGCACTCACCGGACCACCACCATCCCGTGCGGCGGGCACACCAGCGCCACGCGAGGGGAGCCCTCACCGCCACGTACCTGCCGCCGCTCATGCGCCACGACGTACGGCCGGACGAGGGCGATCTCTTCCCCGCGCAACGTCGGCCGAGTCGACACCTGGCACACACGAGGAATGCGCAAGGTCGAGGCATCCCCGCAGGTCACCGGCGAGCTTGTCTTCACCGTGCGATGGCGCCCCTGACCGGGTCGTAGCACTCTCCTCAACGGTTCGAAGATCCTGCCGATACAGTTCCGCATGTCGACCTGCTTCCTCAGGTTGGCCACGCCCCGGGGCGCATGCCCGCGTCGCCGGGGTCCTGTGGCGGGTGTAAACCGGCTGAGTATTCATGCTGGTGACATGCGAAGCCCCCAACTTTCACACTTGCGTGAAAGCCGGGGGCTACTGCGGTGAAAGTGCTAGAGACCCACCCAAGCGGCCAAGTGATCAAGGGTGTCCGGAGTACGCCGGGACAGGTGGATCAGGCTCCTGATGGTCTCTCGTGCGCCTGAGTGATACCGCGTCTGCTGCGGAGCCAGCTTGCGCGCGGTGACGATGGACTTCAAGGCCGCTTCGTTACGGCCCGCCTCCATCTGAGCCCGTGCCTGATCCACGTAGAAATGAGCGGCACGGGACGCAGGCCAGTCCTTTGGTATCCGCACCTTCGCGGCCTCTCGCAGAGCCTCGCCATAGTGATGCATCTCGACATGGGCGGATACGGCGTGCAGCCTGACGTTCGTGGGACCAAAGGACAGCCAGTGCACGTCCGTGGCCTCACCCACCCGATCCGCGTAGGACTTGGCCTCTGCAAGGTGGGTCGTCACCGCGCCTTCGTCCTCGGCGCGGGCAGCGATGATGCTTGCCCCGAGGTGAAGCTGTCCGGCGACGGCCTGACTCTCTCGTGTCTGCGGAGCTGGCCCCAACAGCCCCTGTCCGGAGGCCACGAGCCGCTGACCAATGGTGTACTCGCCCTCTCGGAAGTAGACCAGCGCGCGCATGTACTGGCGCACTGCTGACAGCAACGGATCGGAAGCCCGCGACGCGGCCCACTCCATACGGTCCAGAGCCACGGTGGACAAGTCGTAATAGCCCAGCTTCACGGCCAGGTCGTGCGCGGTGCGGTAGGTACTCGACAGAGCGGCCCACAACTCGGACGACGGAGCCTGATACGCGGCTGTGGTGATCTCCGCCATCGTGCCGGGGAGATCAAGCGCAGCGTCATGGAGCTTCGTGGCCCGGACCTGCTGACACAGAGTCTGAGCAGCGGCGATGAGCTGAGGAGTGGGACGCGGCTTGATCGCCGGATCGGCCCCCAGGTCGTAGAGGTCGAGGGCTTCACGGATCGGGCGGACCAGCGAGGCCAACCGGTCCTGCTGCAGCTCGGTGACGTAGGGCTGGCCAGTCAGCGCGGTGACGTCGATGCACAGCGCTTTCGCCACAGCGGCCACCAAGTCGGGACTGGCGGGCTTGTGCCCGGATTCGACTTGGGTGAGGAGGCTGTAGGAGTAGGGGATCTTCTGAGTCAACCCACGTTGAGTCAGCCCAGCCCGTTTCCGGTGATGTGCGATCCGAGCGCCCGTGTGCTCGTCGTCGGGGAACGGCATACATGCCTCCCTTTCGTGACTCACTCAACGGAGACGCTACCCGCTCGGCCACGGCAGAAGACGACGAACGACGATCTCAACGCCGAGCGGGCGGGGGGTTTGCGCATGGAGGGTGCCACACGGTGGACTGCCCGCATGACCGCGAACCCTGTCCTCTACCTGTTCGGAAGCGCCGCCCCGCCGGTGCTGAACATCGCTGGCGTCATCGAACGAGCGCAGGCGGCCGACTGGGATGTCTGCCTCGGATTGACCCCCACGGCCGCACGCTGGCTTGACGACGAGCTGCCAGCCTTGGAGGAACTGACCGGACACCCGGTGCGCAGCCAGTACAAGCTGCCCCAGGAGCCGGACGCCTGGCCCCCGGCGGATGTCGCGGTGCTGGCGCCCGCCACCTTCAACACGATCAACCAGTGGGCCCTGGGGATCACCGAGAAGTTCATCGTGGGATTCGTGGCCGAGGCCATCGGCAAGGGCATCCCCACCGTGACCATGCCATGCGTCAACGCCGCCTACGTCCAGCACACGCAGTTCGACACCAGCGTTGCCACGCTACGAGCGATGGGCGTGCACGTGCTGTACGGGGAAGGCGGATTCGTACCCAACAAGCCGGGCCAGGGCCGACCGGAGAACTATCCGTGGCACCTAGCCCTTGAAGCGGCGGCGTCAGCCCTCAGTACCCGCACCCCCAGGCGGGCATGAACACGGGTTGACAGAGGCGAATCCCTCAGCGCGCAGCGAGCAACTTTTCCACAGCCGTGTGGATCGAATCCTCCCGCTTGCAGAAGGAGAACCGGACGAGCCACTCCGGAGCGTCAGCGCTCTGATAGAAGGCCGAGGTCGGGATGGCCACCACGCCTGCCCGCTCGGGCAGTTCACGGCAGAACGTCACGCCGTCCGCGTAGCCCCACGGCCGTACGTCCGCTTGGAGGAAATACCCGGCATCCGCCCGGTACGGGCGCAGTCCGGCCCGCGTCAGGCCGTCGCTCAGCAAATCCCGGTTGTGCCGCAGGGTCTCGCGCAGGGTCCCGGCCCACTCCTCCACCGAGCCGAGGGCATGCGCCAGCGCTTCCTGATACGGCGTCCCCGACGCGTAGGTGAGGAACTGCTTCGCCGCAGCGACCGCAGCGACCAGCGGAGCCGGACCGGAAACCCAACCGATCTTCCACCCCGTGACGCTGAACGTCTTGCCCGCCGAGGAGATCGTCAGCGTCCGCTCCCTCATGCCGGGCAGCGAGGCAATCGGGAGGTGGTCCAGGCCGTTGTACACCAGGTGTTCGTACACCTCATCCGTGACGACCGTCAGCGAGTGCTCCCGCGCCACCTCGGCGATCAAGGCCAGCTCATCGGCCGTGAACACCTTGCCCGTGGGATTGTGCGGCGTATTGAGAAGCAGGACCCGCGTCCGCGTCGTCACAGCCTCGCGCAGCGCGTCAGCGTCAAGGGCGAAGCCGTCACCGTCGCTCACCAGCGGCACGGCTACCAACCGAGCGCCAGCCAGCCGAGCATCCGCCGCATACGCGTCGTAGCAGGGGTCAAAGGCCAGGATCTCGTCACCCGGATCGCAGAGTGCAAGCAGAGCCGCAGCGAGCGCTTCCGTCGCGCCCGTAGTGATCAGCACCTCGCCTTGCGGGCGGTAGTCGAGGCCGTACCGGCGCAGCTGATGTTCCGCGACAGCCTCACGCAGCGCCGGGAAACCGGCGGCGGGCGGGTACTGGTTGTTACCCGATATCACCGCTACGACGACGCCCTTGAGCAAGGTCTCGGGGCTGCCGAGTTCCGGCACACCCTGCCCGAGGTTCACCGCCCCCGTACGGCGCGCCAGCTCCGTCATCTCCGTGAAGATCGACGTGCCCATGTCTCGCACCCGCGCCGCAGGAGCCCAGTCCGCCGTACCCACCATGCCGCGTACGTCAGCCGTCCCGCTCGTCCCCATGCGCCCCTGCTTTCCGTGCGTCCGTCCAGGAGGTTCGCCCCTCACGATAGGCGCAGACTGCCGGGCACCGGGCCTCTGGTCGCCAGCGCCATGCCATCACCCGAGGTCAGAGCACATGCGCAAGATGTGTGCGAACAGAGGTTGACCTGGGTGACCGCCACCCCGGAGCTGGTCACCGCGGTCCGCTCCGCCAAGCAGTACCTCACCTACGTCTCCGCGGGCCCCTTCCAGTACGCCGTCGCCGAGGCCCTGCGCCTCCCGGACGCCTACTTCGACACCCTCCGCGAGGAGATGCGCACCAAGCGCGACCTGCTGGCCGACGGCCTCACCGAAGCGGGCTTCACGGTCTTCCGCCCCTCGGGCACGTACTTCATCACCACCGACATCCGCCCCCTCGGCGAGAGCGACGGCTTCGCGTTCTGCCGCTCCCTCCCCGAACGCTGCGGCGTCGTGGCCGTCCCCAACGCCGTCTTCTACGACCACCAGTCCCAGGGCGCCCCCTTCGTGCGCTTCGCCTTCTGCAAGCGCGAAGACGTCCTCACCGACGCCGCCGCCCGGCTGAAGAGCCTGGCGCCCTGAGCCGCGCGGGGTCCGGCCGCGGCGGCCGGACCCCGCGCTGCCGCATGGGCGTGCGGCTATTCGGCGTCCCGCAGTGCGTCGGTCGGCCGTTGCCGCAGCGCGATACGGGTCGTCAGCACTCCGGTGACGAGCGCGAGCGCGCCCGCGCCGCCCACGATGAGGGCGATGGTGGGGCCCGGAAGAGAGGGGTAAGGGGAGCCGGTCAGGGCCCTGCTGAACGCCGTCAGGACCATCCCCGCCACCGTCGCCCCGACCAGGAGCGCCGCGAGCACGGTCACGGCGTTCTCGGCCCGCATCATGCGGGCCACTTGAGTCCGGGTCGAGCCGACGAGCCGCAGCAACGCGAACTCGCCCACCCGCTCCATGGTCGTCATCACCAGGGTGTTGACGACCGAGATCGACGTGAACACGGTCACGACGGTCAGCAGCAGGTAGGTGGCGGTCATCGAGGTCTCCTGCTGACGACGGGCCTCGGCCCGGTGCGCGGAGCGGCCCAGGACCTGCCAGGACGGATGGTCCCTGGTCAGGGCCGTCAGTCGATCAGCCACCTCTCCCTGCCGCCCCGGCAGGGCACGTACGTACACCGTGTCCAGGATGGACGGCTCACCGGGGAGACGGTGGGCGGCGGCCATGCGCCGCGGGACGACCAGCTCCCCGAAGCCCTGGTCCCGGGTGTAGACGGCGGCCACTCGGCAGCGTTCGGTGCGGTCGTCGTCCAGGGCCAGCCACACCGTGTCGCCCACCTCGGCATGGGCCTCGCGGGCCAGGGACCGGCTCAGCGCGATGTCGTGCGGTCCGAGCCGGTCGAGGCCACCGTGGACGGGGGCCAGGTCGAGCACCTGGTGCAGCGGGCCGTCCGTGACGGCCTGGGCGATGCCATGCGGGCCATCGCCCGTGGGGTCGTCGCTGGTGAGCACGGTGGCGTGGGTGCCCATGGTGCCGATGGCCGCGGCGACGCCCGGCAGTTCACCGACCGTCCCGGCGGCCGAGTCGGACAGGTCCTCCTGCCCTGTGGTCCGCACCAGATAGTCGGCGGCCAGCCGCTCGCGGTCCTGCCGCTCTTGTTCGTGCCACTTCATCTGCGGCACGAACAGGAGTACGGCCGCGAAGGCGACGGTGAGCGCGAGCGGGGTGGCGGCCGCGCCCAGCCGACGGTGTCCGACGCTCAGGTTCGCCCGGACCAGCGATCCGGTCACCGGCAGGAGTACCAGGCACGCGATGCCGAACACCGCGCCGGCGAGTTTCCCGATCCACGGGGCGAGCAGCCCCACCGCGATCATGAACACCATGACCATGCCGGCTGCGGTATCGGCGGCGTCGGACCCTCCCGAGTCGTCGATGGCCGTCAGTCCCCAGATGCCGCCGACCAGCGCTGCCAGCCCCAGCGAGGTACGTATCACGCCCACCCGCCGGGACGGCACCGCCGCTTCCCCCAGTGCCTGCACGGGTCGCACCCGGGAGGCCCGTCTGCCACTGCCCCGGACCGCGAGCTGGGCGGTCACCCAGCAGATCGCCACCGCGATCAACAGGCTCCAGGGGCCGAAGTCCAGGGGGAAGGCGTCCGGCACCCAGCCCTGGCCGACCATCCAGGCCCGCAGCGCGGCGGCGAGCAGGATGCCCGAACCGCATCCGGGGACCGCCGCCACGGCGGCGACCACGAACGCCTCGTACGCGATCAGTCGGCGCACCTGCCCGGGGGTCGCGCCGACGACGCGCAGCAGGGCGATTTCCCGGGTGCGCTGCTGGACCGAGAGGGAGAAGGTCCCGGCCACCGCGAAGGCCGAGACGAACAAGCAGATGAAGCCGAACGGTACGGCGAAGGACGTCGCCTCTTCCCCGCCCTGCGCCGGTGCCGCCCTCGCGCCCGCGTCGAAAAGTACCGCGAACGTCGTCACCAGGGCCTGGGCGCTCGCCATCGCCACGAAGGACCCGGCGAAGGAAGCCTTTCGGGTGCGCACGGACGACCAGGCCAGCCGAAGCAGCATGTCCTCACGCCTCCAGTCCGGCGCGCTGCGGTAATCGATCCGCTTCCGTTCCGGCGTGCTCGTTCATCTGCGGCCCTTCTCGCCTCACGTAGGTGGACATGGCAAGAGCCCGGCCGGGCGCCGTCGTCCTTGCGGGCGGCGCGCCAACCGGGCTCTGCCGTCTGTTGCCTGTTGTGCCTTGTGCCTGCTGTGCCTCTTGCGTGCTGTGGCTGTTCTCCGCCGACCGGGCCGGCTCAGGCCTCGTCGTCGCCCGGCTTCTCGTCGCCGGACTCGACGTCGGTCTCCAGGCCGAGCTGCTCGACCAGCCAGCGGTCGAACTCGATCGAAGCGCGCACCCAGCTGACCGTGCTGGATACGAAGTGCTCCAGGCTGACGCCGGTGCCGATCAGCATCTGCGCCTCACCGATCAACCGGACGGTGCCGTCGTCATTGGTGTGGCTGTAGACCTTGGGCCACAGAGTGCGGCGGTTCCAGTCGTCGATCACCTCGAGCAGCTGCGGCTTCACTTCGATGCCGTGGGCCCGGTCGTAGAACGTCCGGACGGAGAAGACCTGCTGCTCCTCCTCACCACGGAACATGAAGTACGTGCGGAACTGCTCCCACGGCGCCGCGAGGTCTCCCTCCTCGTCGACGACGTACTTCAGCTCCATCTGCTCCAGCAGCTGCTTGACCAGGTCCTGGTCGGGCAGCACGGGGCCGCTCGGACCCGCCGGTTCGGGCTCGGGCTGGCCCCCGAAATTCGGAATCGAGGACGGGTCGATGCTCACCGTGGATTTCCCTTCGTATGGATACCGCCATCCTCCCTCACATCGGCCCCCGCCGTGCAACCCCGGCCGTAGCTTTGCGCGATCAAGACGGAGCGGGGCGCATCACCGCGCCGGGCCCACCAGAAGGCCGTCCCCGGCGCGGTCGACGCGGACCGTGTCGCCGTCCCGGACCTCGCCGGAAAGGATCTCCCTGGCCAGCCGGTCGCCGATCGCGGTCTGCACCAGACGGCGCAGCGGGCGCGCCCCGTACGCCGGGTCGTTGCCCTCCTCGGCGAGCCAGGCCAGCGCCTCCGGGGTGACGTCCAGGGTCAGCCGCCGCTCGGCGAGGCGGCGGGCGAGGGCGGCGATCTGGAGCTCGGCGATGCGGGCCAGCTCGTCCTGGCTGAGGGCGGAGAAGACCACCAGGTCGTCCAGCCGGTTCAGGAACTCGGGCTTGAAGGAGGCCCGCACGGTCTCCAGGACGCTCTGCTTCTTCTCCTCCTCGCCGAGCAGCGGGTCCATCAGGTACTGGCTGCCCAGGTTGGAGGTGAGGACCAGGATGGTGTTGCGGAAGTCGACCGTCCGGCCCTGGCCGTCGGTGAGCCGTCCGTCGTCGAGGACCTGGAGCAGGATGTCGAAGACCTCGGGGTGGGCCTTCTCCACCTCGTCCAGCAGCACCACGCTGTACGGGCGGCGGCGCACCGCCTCGGTGAGCTGGCCGCCCTCCTCGTAGCCGACGTAGCCGGGCGGGGCGCCGACCAGCCGGGCGACGCTGTGCTTCTCGCCGTACTCGCTCATGTCGATGCGGACCATGGCCCGCTCGTCGTCGAAGAGGAAGTCGGCGAGCGCCTTGGCCAGCTCGGTCTTGCCGACGCCGGTGGGGCCGAGGAAGAGGAAGGAACCGGTGGGCCGGTCCGGGTCGGCGATCCCGGCCCGGGTGCGGCGCACGGCGTCGGAGACCGCCCGTACGGCCTCGGTCTGGCCGATCAGCCGCTTGCCCAGCTCGTCCTCCATGCGCAGCAGCTTCTGGGTCTCGCCCTCCAGCAGCCGCCCGGCCGGGATGCCGGTCCAGGAGGCGACCACATCGGCCACGTCGTCCGGGCCGACCTCCTCCTTGACCATGGTGCCGCGGTCCTCCTGCTGCACCTCCGCCTCGGCCTCCGACGCCTCGGCCAGCTCGCGCTCCAGGGCCGGGATCTCGCCGTACAGCAGCTTGGACGCGGTGCCGAAGTCGCCGTCGCGCTGGGCGCGCTCGGCCTGGCCGCGCAGTTCGTCCAGCTTCTCCTTCAGCTCACCGACCCGGTTGAGGCCCTGCTTCTCCTTCTCCCAGCGGGCCGTCAGCCCGCGCAGCTCCTCCTCCTTGTCGGCGAGGTCGCGGCGCAGCTTCTCCAGGCGCAGCTTGCTGGCCTCGTCGGTCTCCTTGGCGAGCGCCATCTCCTCCATCTTCATGCGGTCGACGGAGCGCTGGAGCTCGTCGATCTCCACGGGTGAGGAGTCGATCTCCATGCGGAGCCGGGAGGCCGCCTCGTCCACGAGGTCGATGGCCTTGTCGGGAAGGAAGCGGGAGGTGATGTACCGGTCGGAGAGGGTCGCGGCGGCCACCAGCGCGCCGTCCGCGATCTGCACCTTGTGGTGGGCCTCGTACCGGCCCTTGAGCCCGCGCAGGATCGCCACGGTGTCCTCGACGCTCGGCTCGGAGACCAGCACCTGCTGGAAGCGGCGCTCCAGCGCGGCGTCCTTCTCGATCCGCTCGCGGTACTCGTCCAGCGTGGTGGCGCCGACCATGCGCAGCTCACCGCGGGCCAGCATGGGCTTGAGCATGTTGCCCGCGTCCATGGCCGAGTCGCCGCCCGCGCCCGCGCCGACCACGGTGTGCAGTTCGTCGATGAAGGTGATGATCTGGCCGTCGCTGGACTTGATCTCGGCGAGGACCGTCTTCAGCCGCTCCTCGAACTCACCCCGGTACTTCGCGCCCGCGACCATCGCGCCGAGGTCGAGGGCGACCAGCCGCTTGTCGCGCAGGCTCTCGGGGACGTCGCCCTTGACGATGCGCTGGGCCAGCCCCTCCACCACGGCGGTCTTGCCGACGCCCGGGTCGCCGATCAGCACCGGGTTGTTCTTGGTGCGCCGCGAGAGCACCTGCACCACGCGCCGGATCTCCTGGTCCCGGCCGATGACCGGGTCGAGCTTGCCCTCGCGCGCGGCGGCGGTGAAGTCCGTACCGAACTTCTCCAGCGCCTTGTACGTGCCCTCCGGATCGGGAGTCGTCACCCGCTGTCCACCCCTGGCCTTCTCGAACGCGGCGAGCAGCGCCTTGGCACTCGCCCCCTGCTGGTCGAGCAGCTCCCCGGTCTGGCCGCCCTTGGCGGCGGTGCCGATCAGGAGGTGCTCGGTGGAGATGTAGTCGTCGCCGAGGTCCTTGGCGCGCTGCGCGGCGTCCACGAGGACCGCCTGGAGGTCCCGGCTGGCCTGCGGCGGGGCCACGGTGGAGCCCTGCACGCTGGGCAGCGCGGCGAGCAGCCGCTCGGCCCCGTTCCGCACCAGCGCCGCGTCGGTGTCGACGGCGGCCAGCAGGTCCATCACGTTCTCGTTGTCCCGCCCCTCCAGCAGGGCGAGCAGCAGATGGGCCGGGGTCAGATCGGCGTGCCCGGCGGACACCGCCCGGTCGTTGGCCGCGCTCAGCGCCGCCCGGCTCTTGTTGGTCAGCTCGGCGTCCACGTCCTGTGCTCCTCCTCGTCACGCAGCGGCACGCAATCCTGCCCGTAATCCTGCTCTGCACAACATCCGCAAAGTTGAGTCTATTCCACTCAACTGTGTCTCCGCCAGCGTTCTGGCCATAGGTTCCCCGTCATGGCTCTCGATCCTCGCAACCCGGACCCCGCGTACCTCGCCTTCTGGCGCGAACGCCATCTCTGCACCCTCACCACCCTCCGCCCCGACGGCACCCCGCACGTCGTCCCGGTCGGCGTCACCTACGACCCCGACGCCGGGCTCGCCCGCGTCATCGCGAGCGGCCACAGCCGCAAGGTCGCCCATGTCCGCTCGGCGGGCAAAGGCGCCGCGCGGGTCGCCGTCTGCCAGATGGCGGGCAAGCGGTGGGCCACGCTGGAGGGGATCGCGCGGGTCCGCACCGAACCCGAGCTGATCGCCGACGCGGAACGCCGCTACGCCGAACGCTACGAGCGGACCCCCCGCCCCAACCCGGCGCGCGTCCTGATCGAGATCACGCTCACCCGTGCGCTCGGCCGGGGGTGACGAGCCCCGCCCTCACCGCTGCTGGTGGTGCCCCCACGGGTGACGCACCCTGATCCAGATGTCGCGTGCCCTGCGCCCGGCCTCGCTGCGGCTCTCCGCCACCGCCGTACGGGCCTCCTGCTCGGTCTCCACCATCGGGCCCGAGCCGCGCAGCGGCTTCCCGGCCGTCTCGTACAGGTACAGGGCCGAGATCAGGCCGACCACCCCGGCCGCCATCAGGTAGTACGCGGGCACCAGCGGATCACCCGTCGACTCCACCAGCGACGACGCGATCAGCGGCGTCGTCCCGCCGAACAGCGACACGGAGAGGTTGAACGAGATCGACAGCGCGCCGTAGCGCAGCCGGGTCGGGAACAGCGCCGGAAGCGTGGACGCGCTGGTGCCCGCGAACATGACCAGCAGCAGCCCGAGCACCAGACAGCCGATCGCGGGCAGCAGGATGCCGCCCTCCTGGATCAGCAGGAACGCCGGGATCGCCAGCACGATCATGGCCCCGCTGCCGGCCAGGAACATCGGACGGCGCCCCCAGCGGTCGGAGGACCGTCCGACCACGGTGATCGTCAGCGCCACGACCACCATGGTGGCGAGCACCAGCAGCTGGGCGGTGGTGGCGTCCGCGCCGAGCGTGGAGGTCATGTACGTCGGCAGATAGGACGTCACCATGTAGTTGGTGACGTTGTAGAGCAGCACCAGACCCATGCAGATCAACACGGCCTGCCAGTGCCGGGTGAAGATCTCCTTCAGCCGCCCCTTGCCGGACTGCCGCGCGTCCTCCACCGGCGCGGTGCCGCCGTGGGCCGCCGCGGCCTTCGCCGCCTCCGCCGCCCGCTCGGCCTCCTGCTGGAACGCCGGGCTCTCCTCCAGCCGCAGCCGCATGTACAGGCCGATGATCCCGAGCGGCCCGGCGACCAGGAACGGAATCCGCCAGCCCCCGTCCACCATGCCGTCGTCCCCGAGCACGGCGGTGAGCACCGTCACCAGCCCGGAACCCAGCGAATAGCCGACGAACGTGCCGAAGTCCAGCCAGCTGCCCAGGAAGCCGCGCCGCCGGTCGGGCGCGAACTCCGCGATGTACGTGGTGGCCCCCGCGTACTCACCGCCGGTCGAGAAGCCCTGCACCACCCGGCACGACAGGAGCAGCAGCGGCGCGGCGAAGCCGATCGAGCCGTACCCGGGCAGCAGCCCCACCGCGAAGGTGCTGGCCGCCATCATGATCATGGTGGTGGACAGCACCCTGCGCCGCCCGATGCGGTCCCCCAGCGGCCCGAAGACCAGCCCGCCGAGCGGACGCACCAGAAAGGCGACCGCGAAGGTGGCGAACGTCGACACCACCTGCGCGGCCGGGGAACTGGACGGGAAGAAGACCTTGCCGAGGGTGACCGCGACGTACGCGTAGACGCCGAAGTCGAACCACTCCATGGTGTTGCCGACCGCGGTCGCCGTCACCGCCCGCCGCAGCCGCGGCCGGTCGACGACGGTGACGTCCTCGTAGGCGAGCGACCGCTTGCGGCGGCGGAGCAGCGTCCGCACCATGCGGTCGGTGCGTTCGCTGCCGCCGCCTCTGGCGGGGCGGCCGCCCTTGTGCGGTGGTGTGGAGCCGGTGCTCATCTCATCCCTGCCGACGGATCCGGGCTGCTACGCGTTACCGGCACCCCACCCGGCGAAACCCCGCCGTCAGGCTTCGGTGCGCTCCAGCCGCGCATAGGCCTCGGCCATCTCGCCGCCGGTGTCGTACACCACGCACTGCTCGTCACCGACCACCCACGCGTCGTGGCCGGGCGGCACCACGTACACGTCACCGGGGCCGACCTCGCCCTCGGCACCGTCGTCCAGGCGCACCCGCATCCGGCCCTTCATCACGATCCCGGTGTGGCGGACCTGGCAGCTCTCGGTCCCGGCCAGCGGCCGGATCGACTCCCGCCAGCGCCAGCCGGGCTCGAAGGTGCCCACGGCGAGGTCGTACCCCGTCAGGTGCAGGCTCTCCAGATGGCATCCGGGGAAGTCCCGCCGCTCATCCGGCTTGTCCAGCGTCTTGATCTCCAACATGGCGTACCTCCTCCCATACCTCCATGGTGCGCCTGGGGCGGGGCAAGGGCACACGGCGCCCACGGTGATCCCTCCGAACCGCACGGCGGGCAGAAAGCAGCACGACCCGCAGCACGATCACGACCCGGCCTGCGGAACCGGCGAAGGAACTGCGCTCTGTCGCCAGCCCTCGCCCCCTAAGTCAACTGCCGCCCCCTGTAGGGAGAAACGCTCTATTATCTCTCATCGACGGTGTCAACTGTGCAACGTAGCGCTAGGGAGACAGGGGGCGCGATGGGCCCGGAGATGGCCATGGACTTGGCGCGCACAGCTGGAGCGACGCTCGTCGGCGCGATGGCGACAGACGCCTGGAACCATACGCGGGACGGATTCGTCGCGTTGTGGCGGCGCGTTCATCCCGAACGCGCCGAAACCGTCGGGGCCGCACTTGAAGCCGGGCGTGCGGACCTGCTCACTGCACGTGAGAACGGTGATGAGCTGTCCGAGGAGGAACTGCGTGCGGAATGGCAAGGGCGCATAACAGACCCGTCGTCGCCGCCGCGCTCCGTGATCTCCTGGACGAACTGAACCCGGCACCCTCGGGCAGGAACGCGGATGTCGGAGAGGTCCGTATGACCGCCCGCTCAACCGGAAAGGGCCGCGTCTACCAGGCAGGTCGCGACCAGCACATCACCGAACGATGAGCCGTCCGCAGCCAGAAGGACAAGGGAAGCACCCCGCGGGTTCGGTGCGCAGCCATGGACGCGCATCCGGACACGGGCAAGTCAATCAAGCGGGTCGCGACCAGCAAATCGACCAGCGCACCGAACATCACCATCACTACCCGGTGAATCAGATCATGGTCTTCATCGGTGTGGTGTTGGTCGCCGTCGTTGCGGTGCTGGTGGTCAAGTTCACTGGGACTTCGACGGCAGGTGACGCAGAGGGCCAGCGATCAACACGCCCCAGTGACTCCGCACAGTCCTACAGCACATCCCCGCCGACGGGCGCCGCACCACCGGCAAACGCGTCAAAGTCTGCAGAATCGCCAAGTCCGCAGGCAGATACTCCTTTGTGGTCAGGCGGGATGAGACTGACCTTCATCAACCTCGACTCGGATCCACCGTCCGTGCTGTCGAGCAACACCGGAGCCAGCTTCTGGATCAACTACGACCAGACCGGCGATATTCGCGAAGACGATATATACGGACTCGGCGGTGGATTTTTCACAACCAAACCGACTGTCGCCCGCTGGGACAGTACCGAGAAGCCCACTCGGCAGCGGTGCTCGGATCTGATCACAACACAAGGCTCGGAGACCTTGCCGATCACCACTGGCAAGCGATATTGCGTCAAGTCCAGGAAGGGACGCATCGCCGCGGTCACCGCAGGAGCGTTCGACGAGGACAGCGGGAACTACGCCGGCAACATTACGGTGTGGGACGCTGCCCGCTGACAGCGGAGGCACTCCCTGAGCATGGTGAGAGGACTGGTGCGGTGGCCGACGCTCCGTTTTCGGGCCCCGATCCTGCCTAAGGGAGTGTCGGACGGCTGGAGTTGATGGGCGTGCCAGCTACGAAGCGGGCTGAACGCCGGCGAGCTGTGCCAGGGCGCCCCGGATGTCGCGGATCATCGCTCCGGGGCGCCGATACACGTCCCTCGCCGTGAACCGCAGAATCCGGCGCACTTCCCCGCACGACATCAGGTCGTTGAAGCGGGCCGTATCCCGCTGGTGCTGCGCCCTGCTGCCGTGCCACCGATAGCCCTCGATCTCCACCACCAGTCCCTGCTCCCGGAAGAAGAAGTCCGGGTACGCCCGGCGTCCCGTCGGGGTGGTGAGCAGCACCTGCGACTCGGGGCGTCGTACATCCGCAGTCGGGCAATCGTCTCCGCCGGTGACCCCGCCTTGGGGTCCGCCAGCGCCAGCCACTCCCGCGCCGCCCCCAGCCTCGCCAGCGGAACCGCGTCCCCCGTCCCCGTCATTCCCCCACAGCGCCGCAGGGGCCTGCTCCCGCGCTGAGCCTGTGGATAACGCGGATTGCGGTGGGTTCGCGCCGCCGGTGCGCCAACGGGATGGCGTATCGACGGCGCGAACCGACCGCAAACCCCCTGCTCACCCAGCCAGACCGTCCAACCTCCCCGCCTTGGCGGCCCGGATGAAGGCCGCGAGGGAGGGCGGGGTGGTGGCGAGGACGGTCCGGGGTGCGTCGCTCTCGCGCAGGCGTATGGCGCCATCGGTAGCGGCGAGTTCGACGCACTCGTTGCCCTGCGTTCCAGCGGAGTACGAGCTCTTCCGCCATGTCCCGGACGTCTGCACTTCTTCACAGCTCCTCTGCGATGCGGTGAATGAGGTCACGTGACTCTCTCACCGGCAGGGCAGCGGTCTCCATCATGGCGAAGACCCTCCGGTAGTCGTCCAACTGCTTCTCCTCGCCGGAGAAGACGCTGCCGTTCACCGTGTCGAACTGCACCGTGTCCAGCTGTCGCACCGGGCCCTCCGCGTACAGCATCGGCAGACCGGCACCGGCGAATCCCTCCTTCTCGAAGGAGATCACCCGCAGGCTCACACACGGTCGTGTGGATGCTTCCAGCAGCTGGTCAAGCTGTCCGCGCGCAACCTTGCGATCACCGACTTTGATGCGGAGAGCGGCTTCATGTACGACGGCGCGCGTCTCGGGTGGAGCATCACGGTCCAGGACTTGCTGTCGGCTCAGGCGAAAATCCACAGTCGCCTCAAGGAGCTCCGGCGACAACTCGTAGGGCGCGTTCACATGCAGTGCCCGCATGTAGTCCTCGGTCTGGAAGAGGCCCGGCACATGCACCATCTGGAACAGCTTGAGGCCCCGTGCATGATGCTCCAGCTCTGCGAGATCCAGCAGCACCGGGACGAGACGGCCCTGATACTTCGCCCACCACCCGCGCACCCGCTCAGCCGCCATCGCGGCAAGGGCATCGACCAAGGAGATGTCCGAGACGCCGTAGTGCGAGGTCAACAGCCGCACACGCTTCTCACCCGCCGCGACGCGCCCTGCCTCAAGGTGCGACATCGTGGCCTGGTCCATGCCGACGACGTCGGCCGCCTCACGCGCGGGTACGCCCGCCCGCTCGCGCAACTTCCTCAGCTCCGCGCCCAGTCGCTCCTGCCGAGCAGTTACGTGGTTTCTCCGCGGCATGAACCCCTCTTCCTCCTCAGGCTCTGCGGCGCCACTGTGTCACGGCTTGTCCCAATCGGGCGAACCTTCACGACACGGTTGCGCGGGACCATACTTGGACCCTACGTTACGTATCGCATCGCTCACCCAGCGAAGCATCCGGCCAACCGGAAGCGCACCGCCATGCCACGTCCAAGCGCGCCTCGGCGGCATGACACCGGTCGGCTCGCTCCATCACGCCCGCAGGAGGCCCGAATGCCCCTCACCACGCCACCCGTCGCCCCGTTCGAGTACTGCCTCCACATCCCCCACGACCCCCGGGCCGTCGGCGTGGCCAGAGCCTCCCTCCGTAGCGCGCTCACCGCCCACGAGCTGTCCGAACTCGTCGACCGGGCCGAGCTGTTGGCGAGCGAGATGCTCACCAACGCCATCGTGCACGCGGGCGGGGAGGCCGATCTGCGGCTGAAGTGGTCCGCCGAGACGTTGCGGATGACCGTCTGGGACTCCAGCGTGACCCCACCCGGCCTCCGGCCGCTCACGGCGGGGAGCGAGAGCGGCCGAGGGTTGCACCTGCTGCGGATGCTGGCCGACCGGTGGCACTACTACCCGCTGACGGGGGAGCTGTGGGGGCCCGCGTCCAAGGTCGTCTGGTGCGAGATCACCAGGAAGCCGCCCGCCGCGTGGGAGTAGGGCGCGGGGCTACGGGGCACTGAGGGCGACGCGGCGGAACTCGACGGACTCGATGGTGACGCCGGGGGCCGAGGCGCCGAGCAGCGGGGCGGCCGCGCGGGCGCACTGCTCGTCATCGAACGTCAGGATCGACATGCCGCGGCCGTCCACGGGCTCCAGCCACTGGCCGGAGACGAAGCCCGGCGCCGCGGTGAGCTGCGGCAGGATCTCGTTCATGAGCGCGGCGGCGGCCGCGGGTGCCTGGGCCGGGTCGATCGTGAGGGTGACGAGGACTGCGTACATCGGGGTCTCCTGCCGTGGAATGCTCCGTTCAGCAGATAGGACGGTCCGGCGGCCCGGAACTCATCGCGTGGCCAGGCGGCCGGAGACCGGTCGCCGGGCTGCGCGGTCAGGCGATCAGGTGCTCAGCGGTCGGACGAGCGGTACTCCGCCACTTCCCGGGCCTTCTCGGCGCGCGTCTTCGCCTCGCGCTCTGTCATCTTCGTGATGGCCCCGGCCCTGGCCTTCCGTGCGCGGGCCCGCTCCTGGGCCCGGGCTTCGGCACCGTTCTTGCCCGCCGCCACGGCCCTCGCCCGCTGCGCGCGGGCCTGCTTCTCAGCCGTCGAGGCGGTCCTCTTCCGCTGCGCGAGGGCCCGCTTCTGGGCCTCGGTGAGCGAGGGCGTGCGCGACTCGGCGGCGGCCTTGGCCTTCCGTGCCTCCGACCGCTTCGCCACGTCCTGGGTGGAGTGGGAGGTCGGGGCGGCGTTGGCCTGCGACTCCACTGCCAGGAGCAGGCCGCCGAGCGCGAGGGCACTGACCGTGGCGGTCTTGAGCTTCGTGGCTGTCTTGCTCGCCTTGCGGCGTCCGGCGTGGCGCATGGGGTTTCCTTCGCTGTGGGTCCGACTGGGACATGGCGAATACGCCGCACGGCGCCCCCGCGGCGACAGCCGATCCCGGTGATACAGGTCACAGCGGGGCGCTGTAGCGCGGAGCGGGCGCCGGTGCGTCGTCCCTTGCGGGGATTCGACGGGAAGAGGGGCGATGGGTGGGGCGGGAAGAGGAGTTCGACGTTTTCTACGCACGGGCCTATCCCAGGCTCGTCCGGCAGCTCTACGCGATGACCGGAGATCTCCCTGAGGCCCAGGACGTCGTCCAAGAGGCGTTCATCAGGGCCTGGGGCCGGTGGGAGCGGTTCTCGGGCGCCGCTTCACAGGAGGCGTGGATCCGCACCACTGCCCGGCGGCTCGCCGTATCCCGGTTCCGCCGCGTGCGGCGCGGCGTACAACTGCTGCAACGCCATCACGAACACCGGAACGTGGAAGGCCCCTCCCCCGAGCACGTCGCCCTCATGGACGCGCTCAAAACGCTTCCGAACAAGCAGAGAACCGTGATCGTTCTCTACCATCTGTGCGATCTGAGCGTCGAGCAGATCAGCGCCGAGACGGGCTGGCCGACGGGCAGCGTCAGGACGTGGCTGGTCCGTGGCCGGACGTCGCTCGCTCACTACCTTTCCCCCCTGCCGGACAAAGAGGTAGACCATGTCGGATGAGCGCCGGATCGAAGCCTGGTTCACCGAGAACGCGACGGCACTCGACGAGGTCCGGATCGAGCGGGCCCTTTCCGGGCGGGAAGTGCGGCGGCGAAGCGCCGGGCGGCGCAGGCGGCGCGTGCTCACCGCCGCTGTCGCGGCCGTCGCCGTGACGTCACTGGCGGGAGTCGTCGGCTGGAAGGCCATGCGGCCGGCACCCTCAGCGGTGGAGCCGGCCCGTCCGGGGGAAAGCCCTGACATGGAACGAGCCCAGGAGAAACTGCGCTCGTACTACGCCGCCCTGCCGGACGCCCTGGCCTCCCGGGAGCCGGCCTCGCGCGCGAAGCTGTCGAAGCTGATGGCCACGCACTTCACGCCGACCGCGCTGAGAGCCGAGGTGATCCGCAAGCGTACGGCGACGGCCAGCCCGGCGGCCACCTGCGGGCCGGTGGACGCGGACACCACCTTCACCGTCGGCGGCCTGCGCCGTACGGGCGCGGACACCATCCGTGCGCGCGTCACCAGCAGCGGCGGACCGGAAGCGATCGACGTCTCCTTCGACCTGCGCGTCATGAAGATCTCGAAGTGGAGTTGCCCGGACAAGTAGAACGGCCCGGCGACCGAAGAACGGTCGCCGGGCCTGTCACGCCGAAGATCAGGAGACGCTAGTCCCTGCGCTTGGGCTTGGGACGCCACACGACCAGCGCGCTGCCCTGGTGGACGTCCTGGTAGGGGACGAGGTCACGGCGGTACGAGGCGTGGACCTGGGCCTCACGCTGCTGCATCGCCGCGGCCGCGCCCTCGACGGCCGACTGGAGCTCGGCGACGCGCGACTGGAGCGCGGCGACCTGGTTCTCCAGTTCGATGATGCGCTTGATCCCGGCGAGGTTGATGCCCTCGTCCTGGGACAGCTGCTGCACCTGGCGCAGCAGCTCGATGTCGCGCGCGGAATACCGCCGGCCGCGGCCGGCGGTGCGGTCCGGGGAGACCAGACCCAGGCGGTCGTACTGACGCAGGGTCTGCGGATGCAGGCCGGAGAGCTGAGCGGCGACCGAGATGACGTACACCGGCGATTCGTCGGTCAGCTCGTACGGATTGCGGGATCGGCCGGGTCCCCTGCCTCCGAGGCCCCCTCGGCCGTGCGTCTCCATCGGGTCATGCTCCCTTCGCGGCCTGGAACAGCTCCGCCCGCGGGTCGTCGCCCGCGGTCGCCTCCCGGTAGGACTCCAGCGCCTCGCGAGCCGATTCGCTGAGGTCCTTCGGCACCGTCACCTCGACGGTGACCAGCAGGTCGCCGCGGGTGCCGTCCTTGCGCACCGCGCCCTTGCCGCGGGCGCGCATCGTCCGGCCGCCCGGCGTACCGGCCGGCAGCTTCAGGGTGACCGGCGGGCCGCCCAGCGTCGGGACCTTGATCTCGCCGCCGAGCGCCGCCTCCGGAAGGGTGACGGGGACGGTGACGGTCAGGTTGTCGCCGCGTCGGCCGAAGACCGGATGCGGGTCCACATGGACGATGACGTAGAGGTCACCGGCCGGACCGCCGGTCTCGCCCGGGGCGCCCTTGCCGCGCAGCCGGATCCGCTGCCCGTCGCTGACACCCGCGGGGATGCGGACCTGCATGGTGCGGGCGGAACGGGCCCGTCCGCTGCCCTTGCAGGTCTCGCACGGGTCCTGCGCGATCAGGCCGCGGCCCCGGCACTCCACGCACGGGTCGGTGAGCGAGAAGCCGCCCCCGCCGCCCCGGCTGACCTGACCGGTGCCGACGCAGGTCGGGCAGACCCGCGGGGTGCCGTTCTTGTCGCCGGTGCCGGAGCACGTCTTGCACGGGGCCTGGCTGGACATCCGCAGCGGAACGGTGGCCCCTTCGACGGCCTCGGTGAAGCTGAGCGTCACCTCGGACTCGATGTCCTGGCCGCGCCGCGGCTGGGTACGGGTGGCCCCACCGCGGTTGAAGAGACCGCCGAACACATCGCCGAGCCCGCCGCCGAAGCCGCCCGCGCCCGCCCCACCGGGGCCGCCCTGGGCGCCGCCGAAGAGGTCGCCCAGGTCGAAGTTGAAGCTTCCGGTGGAGCCCGCCCCGCCCGGCCCGGGGCGGAAGCCCCCGTTGCCGAACAGGGAGCGGGCCTCGTCGTACTCCTTGCGCCGCTTGGGGTCGCCGAGGATGTCGTTCGCCTCGGAGATCTCCTTGAAGCGCTCCTCGGCCTTGGCGTCGCCCTTGTTGGCGTCCGGATGGTACTCGCGGGCGAGCTTCCGGTACGCCTTCTTGATCTCCGCCTCGGTCGCGTCCTTGGGGACGCCGAGAACCTTGTAGTAGTCCTTCTCCACGAAGTCCTTGGTGCTCATCCCCGACGTCCCTCCTCTCCTGATGGTCCTGCAGTCACCGTCGCGTCAGCCCTCTTCCGGGCCACCGCTCTCCTCGTCCGGCGCCGTGCCGTCACCTTCGCCCGGGCCCTTGGGCGAGGCACCCGGCTGGGGCTCGGCGACCGCGACCCGCGCCGGGCGGATCGTTCGTTCGCCGATTCGATACCCCGGCTGGAGAATCTGCACGCACGTCGTCTCGGTGACGTCCGGTGCGTACGAGTGCATCAGCGCCTCGTGCACCAGCGGGTCGAAGGGCTCGCCCTCCTTGCCGAACTGCTGCAGGCCCAGCTTCGCCGCCACCGTCTCCAGCGATTCGGCGACGGACTTGAAGCCGCCGACGAGCTCGCCGTGCTCCCGCGCCCGGCCGATGTCGTCGAGCACGGGAAGCAGCTCGGTCAGGAGGTTCGCTACGGCGACCTCCTTGACCTGCACCCGGTCCCGCTCGACCCGGCGCCGGTAGTTCTGGTACTCGGCCTGAAGTCGCTGGAGGTCGGCGGTCCGCTCGTTGAGGGCGGTACGCACCTGGTCCAGCTGCGCCTGAATGGCTACCTGCTCGAGGTCCCCGGCCGGGGCACCCGGGCCCGCCTTGTCGGCGGACCCGGCGCCCTTCGCCGCGTCGTCGGGGGTCTGCGCGGCTTCGGAGGGGACGTCGGGCTGCTCCTCGAAGCCCGGGGTCTCCTCCGTCACGCGGCACCACCCTGGCCCTTGTCGGCCTTCTCGTCGTCGACGATCTCGGCGTCCACCACATCGTCGTCGGCCTTGGCCTGAGCGCCCTCGGCACCCGCCGCACCGGCGGCACCGGCCTCGCCCGCACCGGCCTCGGTGTTGGCGTACATGGCCTGGCCCAGCTTCTGGCTGACCGCGGCGACCTTCTCGGTCGCGGTGCGGATCTCGGCGGTGTCCTCGCCCTTGAGCTTCTCCTTGAGGTCGGTGACCGCTTCCTCGACCTCGGTCTTGACCTCGCCCGGGACCTTGTCCTCGTTGTCCTTGAGGAACTTCTCGGTCTGGTAGACCAGCTGCTCGGCCTGGTTGCGGGTCTCTGCGGCCTCGCGGCGCTTGTGGTCCTCCTCCGCGTACTGCTCGGCCTCGCGCATCATGCGGTCGATGTCGTCCTTCGGCAGCGCGGAGCCGCCGGTGACGGTCATCTTCTGCTCCTTGCCGGTGCCCAGGTCCTTCGCCGCGACGTGCATGATGCCGTTCGCGTCGATGTCGAAGGTGACCTCGATCTGCGGCACCCCGCGCGGGGCCGGCGGCAGCCCCGTCAGCTCGAACATCCCGAGCTTCTTGTTGTACGCGGCGATCTCGCGCTCGCCCTGGTAGACCTGGATCTGCACGGACGGCTGGTTGTCCTCGGCCGTCGTGAAGATCTCCGAGCGCTTGGTCGGAATGGTCGTGTTGCGCTCGATCAGCTTGGTCATGATGCCGCCCTTGGTCTCGATACCGAGGGACAGCGGGGTGACGTCCAGCAGCAGGACGTCCTTGACCTCACCCTTGAGCACACCGGCCTGGAGGGACGCGCCGATGGCGACGACCTCGTCCGGGTTGACGCCCTTGTTGGCGTCCTTGCCGCCGGTCAGCTCCTTGACGAGCTCCGCGACGGCGGGCATCCGGGTCGAGCCGCCGACCAGGACCACGTGGTCGATCTCGGACAGCGAGATGCCCGCGTCCTTGATGACGTTGTGGAACGGGGTCTTGCAGCGCTCCAGCAGGTCCGAGGTCAGCTGCTGGAACTGCGAGCGGCTGAGCTTCTCGTCCAGGTGCAGCGGGCCCTCGGCGGAGGCCGTGATGTAGGGCAGGTTGATGGTGGTCTCGGTCGAGCTGGACAGCTCGATCTTCGCCTTCTCAGCGGCCTCGCGGAGGCGCTGGAGAGCCATCTTGTCCTTGGACAGGTCCACGCCGTTGGCGTTGTTGAACTGCTTCACCAGGTAGTCGACGACGCGCTGGTCCCAGTCGTCACCACCGAGGTGGTTGTCACCGTTGGTGGCCTTGACCTCCACCACGCCGTCGCCGATCTCCAGCAGCGAGACGTCGAAGGTGCCGCCACCGAGGTCGAAGACCAGGATGGTCTGGTCGTCCTTCTCCAGCCCGTAGGCGAGCGCGGCGGCGGTAGGCTCGTTGACGATACGCAGGACGTTGAGGCCCGCGATCTCACCGGCTTCCTTGGTCGCCTGGCGCTCGGCGTCGTTGAAGTACGCCGGGACGGTGATGACCGCGTCAGCGACCTTCTCTCCCAGGTACGCCTCGGCATCCCGCTTCAGCTTCTGCAGGATGAAGGCGCTCATCTGCTGCGGGTTGAAGTCCTTGCCGTCGAGGTTGACCTTCCAGTCAGTGCCCATGTGGCGCTTGACCGACCGGATGGTCCTGTCGACGTTGGTCACCGCCTGGCGCTTGGCCACCTCGCCGACGAGTACCTCGCCGTTCTTGGCGAAGGCGACGACGGAAGGCGTGGTCCTGGCGCCCTCGGCGTTGGTGATGACGGTGGGCTCACCGCCTTCGAGAACACTGACGACGGAGTTCGTCGTACCCAGGTCGATGCCGACCGCACGTGCCATTTCGCAATCCTCCAGCTACAGCATTGAGTGGAACAGACTCAAGCGTGCATGATCAATTTTTCGCTGTCAACAGACCTGAGTCGTGACGACTCAACTTTTATATGAGCCTTACGCCCAAGGGGGCTCGTCAGGGGGTCGTCAGGGGGTCGCCAGGGGCCCGCCGGGCGATGCAAATCACCGGCCGGTCGACTACATGGGGGTGCACCCGGACGGGTAATGTCAGTCAAGACAAATTAAGTTACTGCTTAGTAATACCCACACTCGCAGGTTCGAGGAGCCTCCATGCAACTCGCCGCGATCATCGTGTCGCTGGTCCTCACCGCGGTCGGCGTTGCCCTGCTCGGCCGGGCCGTCGCGCAATTCGTACGGTTCTTCAGGCTCGGCGCGCCGGTCCCGGCGGGCACCCGGACCGACAACCCCTGGCAGCGCAGCGTGACGCTGGTCCGGGAGTTCCTCGCGCACACGCGGATGAACAAGTGGGGTGTCATCGGCATCGCCCACTGGTTCGTAGCGGTGGGCTTCCTGACCCTGCCGCCGACCATCATCAACGCCTACGGCCAGCTCTTCCAGGCGGACTGGACGCTGCCGATCGTCGGCGGCTTCCTCCCGTACGAGCTCTACATCGAGTTCATCGGCACGATGACCACGCTCGGCATCGCGACCCTGATGGTGATCCGGCTGCTGAACCTGCCCAGCCGGGCGGGCCGCAAGTCACGGTTCGCGGGGTCCACGGCCTGGCAGGCGTACTTCGTCGAGTACGTCATCCTCGTCATCGGCCTGGCCATCATGGCGCTGCGCGGCCTCGAGGGCGCCCTGCACGGCGTCGACCACTACGAAGCGGCGTACTTCGCCTCGTATCCGCTGGTGGCGCTCTTCAAGGGCCTCAGCCTGGGCACGCTCCAGAACCTGACCTACCTCTTCGCGATGATCAAGCTCGGCACGACCATGATCTGGATGATCGTGGTCAGCACGAACATCGACATGAGCATCGCCTGGCACCGCTTCCTCGCCTTCCCCAACATCTGGTTCAAGCGCGAGGCCGACGGGGACGTGGCGCTCGGCGCGCTCCAGCCGATGACCTCCGAGGGTCAGCCCATCGACTTCGAGGACCCGGACGAGGACGCCCAGTTCGGTGTCTCGCAGGTCGAGCACTTCTCCTGGAAGGGCATCCTCGACTTCTCCACCTGCACCGAATGCGGCCGCTGCCAGTCGCAGTGCCCCGCCTGGAACACCGGCAAGCCGCTCTCGCCGAAGCTGCTGGTCATGGCGCTGCGCGACCACAGCCACGCCAAGGCCCCGTACCTGCTCGCGGGCGGCGGCAAGGACGCCGAGGGCGAGGAGAAGGCGACCGAGGAGCAGCTCAAGGACGTACCCGCGAGCGCGCTGGCCGAGGCCGAGCGCCCGCTGATCGGCACCCTCGAGGAGAACGGGGTCATCGACCCGGACGTGCTGTGGTCCTGCACCACCTGCGGCGCCTGCGTCGAGCAGTGCCCGGTCGACATCGAGCACGTCGACCACATCGTCGACATGCGCCGCTACCAGGTCATGATCGAGTCGTCCTTCCCCAGCGAGGCCGGGACGATGCTGAAGAACCTGGAGAAGAAGGGCAACCCCTGGGGGCTGGCCAAGAAGCAGCGGCTGGCATGGACCAAGGAGGTCGAGTTCGAGGTCCCGGTCGTCGGCAAGGACGTCGAGGACCTGACCGAGGTCGACTACCTGTACTGGGTCGGCTGCGCCGGAGCCCTGGAGGACCGCGCCAAGAAGACCACCAAGGCCTTCGCGGAGCTGCTGCACATCGCGGGCGTCAAGTTCGCGATCATGGGTGGCGACGAGGCGTGCACCGGTGACTCGGCCCGCCGTCTGGGCAACGAGTTCCTGTTCCAGCAGCTCGCTCAGCAGAACGTCGAGATGCTGAACATGGCCTTCGGCGAGGATGCTGACGAGGGCGTCGTGGTCGAGAAGGCGAAGAAGAAGATCGTCGCGACCTGCCCCCACTGCTTCAACACCATCGCCAACGAATACCCCCAGCTGGGCGGCCACTTCGAGGTCATCCACCACACCCAGCTGCTCCAGCACCTCATCGACGAGGGCAAGCTCGTCCCCGTCACCCCGGTCGAGGGTCTGATCACCTACCACGACCCCTGCTACCTGGGCCGCCACAACAAGGTCTACACCCCGCCGCGCGAGATCATCGCCAAGGTGCCGGGCCTGCGGAACGAGGAGATGCACCGCCACAAGGAGCGCGGCTTCTGCTGCGGCGCGGGCGGCGCGCGCATGTGGATGGAGGAGCGGATCGGCAAGCGCATCAACAACGAGCGCGTCGACGAGGCCCTGTCGCTCAACCCCGACATCGTCTCCACAGCCTGCCCGTTCTGCCTGGTCATGCTGACGGACTCGGTCAACGGCAAGAAGAACGACGGCAAGGTCAGCGAGGCGCTCCAGGTCGTGGACGTGGCGCAGCTGCTGCTCGACTCGGTGAAGACCCCCGCCGAGCCGGAAGGCGACGGTGAGTCGGAGGAGGCCCCGGAGCCCGCACCGGTGAAGTAACCCGCTGAGCTGCGAACCGAGGCCCGCCCGCGCACCGCGCGGGCGGGCCTCGCGTTGTACTACTGCCGCTTGCCGTTCTTCGGCAGCGTCTGCTCCGTCCAGATGACCTTGCCCTCCGCCGTGTACCGGGTGCCCCACCGGTCGGCGAACTGCGAGACCAGGAACAGCCCGCGGCCGCCCTCGTCCGTCGTCGCCGCGTACCGCAGATGCGGTGAGGTGCTGCTGTTGTCGGACACCTCGCAGATCAGGCTGCGGTCGCACAGCAGCCGCACCCGGATCGGGCCGGTCGCGTAGCGGATCGCGTTGGTGATCAGCTCGCTGAGGATCAGCTCGGTCGTGAACGCCACGTCCCCCAGCTCCCACTGCGCGAGCTTCCCCGCCACCGCCGCCCGCATCCCGGAGACCTGCGAGGGGTCGGCCGGCACCTCCCAGTCGGCGATCCGCCCCGGCTCCAGCACCCTCGTACGGGCGACGATGAGCGCGATGTCGTCGCTGGGGCGCTCGGGCAGCAGCGCGTCCAGCACCGCCGTACAGGTCTCCTCCGGGGTGCGCCCGGGGTGGGTCAGGGCGTCGCCCAGCATCTCCAGCCCCGTCTCGATGTCCCGGTCGCGCTTCTCGATCAGCCCGTCCGTGTAGAGCACCAGATGGCTGCCCTCGGGCAGCTCCAGCTCCTCCGTCTCGAACGGCAGCCCGCCCAGGCCCAGCGGCGGGCCCGCGGGCAGATCCAGGAACTCCACCGTGCCGTCCGGGCTCACCACCGCGGGCGGCGGATGCCCTGCCCGGGCCATGGAGCAGCGCCGGGTCACCGGGTCGTAGATCGCGTACAGACAGGTGGCCCCGATGATCACCTCACCGCCGCCGTCGCCGTCCGCGAGGGCGCTGTGGCCCTCGTCCTGGTCGATGCGGGCGATCAGATCGTCCAGATGGGACAGGATCTCGTCGGGCGGCAGATCGAGGGTGGAGAAGTTGTGCACCGCGGTCCGCAGCCGCCCCATCGTGGCCGCCGCGTGCAGCCCGTGGCCGACGACGTCGCCGACCACGAGCGCCACCCGGGCGCCCGGGAGCGGGATGACGTCGAACCAGTCGCCGCCGACGCCCGATTCGGCGGGCAGATAGCGGTACGCCACGTCCAGCGCGTTCTGCTCGGGCAGCACCCGCGGCAGCAGGCTGCGCTGAAGGGTGACGGCCATGGTGTGCTCGCGGGTGTAGCGCCGGGCGTTGTCGATGCTGACGGCGGCCCGGGTGACCAGCTCCTCGGCGAGCGAGACGTCGTCATCCTCGAACGGCTCGGGCTTCTCCGCGCGCAGGAAGCTGGCCACGCCCAGCACCACGCCCCGGGCCCGCAGCGGGACCGTGATCATCGAGTGGATGCCACAGTCGACGATCTTCCGCGCCTGGTCGGGGTCCTGCTCCTGCCAGCCGCCGTGGTCGCTCAGCACCGGGACGACCGTGACGGCGCCGGTGCGGAAGCCATGGGCCTGCGGCGCGTTCGGCGTGAAGCGGATCAGCTTGCCGAGCGGGTAGAACGGCACGTCGTCGCGGATGCCGCTGAGCGCCGTACGCCGCAGGGGCGTGGGGCCGCCGTCCGCGCTCCCCCCGCCCCCCATGCCCTCGTGCGGCTCCTCGCCGCGCAGGACCGAGTCCGCGAGGTCGACGGAGACGTAGTCGGCGAAGCGGGCCACCGCGTACTCCGCGAGCTCCTGTGCGGTGCGCACCACGTCCAGGCTGGTGCCGATGGACACGCCCGCGTCGTACAGCAGCTTCAGGCGGTTGCGCGCCAGGTCGACCTTGCCGGTCAGCGCGCGCAGCTCGGTGGTGTCGCGCAGGGTCGCGACGCTGCCGGGCGGGCCGCCGTTGCGGTCGGTGGGGCGGTGGCTGACCGACAGCAGCCGCTCCCCTGCCGTGTGCACCTCGTCGGTGGCGGGGCGCCCGGAGACCAGCAGCTCGGCCGTGTACGGATCGAAGCCCAGCTCGGCGACGAGGCGGCCCTCGGCGTCCGGGGGCAGGGCGAAGAGACGGCGCGCCTCGTCGTTGGCCAGCACCAGGCGGCCGTCGCCGCTGACGATCAGCACGCCCTCGCGCACGGCGTGCAGCACCGCGTCGTGATGCTCGTACATCCGGGTCATCTCGGCCGGGTCCAGGCCGTGGGTCTGCCGCCGCAGCCGCCCGGTGACCAGCGCCGTGCCCACCGTGGCCAGGATGAGCGCGGCCGCGGCGGCGCCGAAGAGCAGCGGCAGCTGGTGGTTGGCAGCGCCGCTCACCTTCTTGATCGTGATCCCGGCCGAGACCAGGCCCACGACCTTCCCGCGGCTGTCGAAGACGGGCACCACGGAGCGCACGGAGAGGCCGAGGGTGCCGGTGAAGGTCTCCGTGACCGTGCGGCCCTTCACCGCGCCCTCGATGCTGCCCATGAAGTGCTTCCCGATCCGGTTCGGATTGGGGTGGGTGTAGCGGATCCCGTGGGGCGACATGGCCACGACGAAGTCGACGCCGGCACCCTTGCGGGCCCGCTCGGCGAGCGGCTGGAGCGCGGCGGTCGGATCGGGGCCGCGCATGGCGGCGGCGATGCCGGGCGCGTTCGCGAAGCTCTCGGCGACGGCCATCGAGCGGTTACGGGCCTCGCGCTCGCTGTCGTACCGGGACTGGAGGACGAGCGCCACCACGGCGGCCACGACCAGCAGCACCACGACGACCACTTGGAGGACGAAGACCTGGCCCGCGACCGTACGGAAGCCACGGACCGGACGGCGGCGCGAACGGCGGCCCCTGCGGCCCAGGAGCCCGCGCCCCTCGTACCGCTCGCGCGCCCGCCGCGCCGGGTCCATCCGGCGCCCCTCGCCCTCGTGCGGCGTGCCGTCGCGCCCGTTCCCCTCGCGCGCATTCCGCTGGCGGCGGGGGCCCTGATGGCCGCGCTGATTCCGCCAGTCGGTCATGGTCCGGGCCAAGGGGATCCGTGATCGACCGAAAAGTCCGGCCATGTCGTTATTTCTAGCACCCTCGTGCTGTGGCGGGCGAGCGGCATTCGCCGCTGCCGGCCGGCGACTCCCGTCCGACATCGCGCCTACACCCCGCTCGCACCCTCCAAGGGTCTCGGTACCTCACCCGTCACTGCTGCATCGTGCGATACGCACATGGCTGCCCCCGGTCGCCCGCTTCGAACATGTACCGATCCTGGCCGTGAAGTATCCCTTCTCACAACAAGGTTGCGGATCCCCGTGGATCCCTGTCGATCCCCTGTGGATGCCTACAGGATCATGCCCCACCCATGGGCAGGTAAATGTCCTGGACGGCCCTTGTACACCAAAGGTCATCTTTACAGTCAAGCGGACTGATCACTCCCGGAACCTCCCGAACCCCTCCGGACTCCGATCGGGTTGCCGCGAACACGCCCCATGGGTTAGGGGTGACCGATGACGCCCGCGCCTCGCCCCACGAGACCCCTCGGCCGCACCGCCCTCACGACCTTCGGGGTCTGGGCCGGTGTGCTCGCCCTGCTCAGCGGATGCGGAGCGGGCGCCTCCGACGACGGGCCACGGGAGCGGCGCGCGTCCTCGTCCGCGGCCTCGCCCTCATCCGCGACCGCCCCCGTCCCGCGCGGCAAGGGCAGCAAGCTGCCCGACGACGTCAACGGCGACGGCTACCCGGACCTCCAGCTTCCGGTCCCGCCCCGCAAGCGGGGCCTGCCCAGCCGGATCGCGTTCGTCCACGGCTCGGCCGACGGCCTCCGCCCCACCACCCGCACCGTCCTGCGCCGGGCCGACCTGGGCCTGCCCGCCGACGACGTCGCCGTCGCGGGCGCGACCGAGGTGGCCACCGCCGACCTCGACGGCGACGGCTACGCCGACGTCACCACCACCGGCGGCGAGCGGCTGAGTGCCGCCGAGGCCGAGCGCACCCGCGCCACGGTGCGGACCGCCCCGTACATCGCCTGGGGCAGCGCCGGCGGCCCGCCGCACGCCCGCTCCGCCGCCCGCGTGCAGCTCACCGGCCCCACCGACTCCGTCGACCCGGCGCGCCCCACCGTCGGCGACTTCAACGGCGACGGCCACCACGACCTGGCGGTGGTCCGCGCGGACCGCCGCTCGTTCCTCGTCCTGTACGGGCCGTTCGACCGCGCGGGACAGGCCGCCAGGACCGTGCCGTACCGCAGCCCGTTCCGCGGCGGGCACGCCGAGATCGGCGACCTCGTCGCCGACCGGATCCACGGCGACCGCCCCACCGACCTGGTCGTGCACGGGCTCAGCGCCGCCACCCAGTCCGGCTCCACCCTGCTGGACGCGGGCCCGCGGGGGCTGCGCCACACCGGCCGTACGCTGCGCAAGGGCAACTCGATCACCTTCGGCGACTTCAACGGCGACGGCCGCCGCGACCTCGCGGTCGGCGCCAGCGGCACCCGCGCCGACGAGGGCGGCGACGCGACCGAGAAGCCGGACATCGGCCGCACGGTCAGCGTCTACTACGGCACCGCCACCGGCCGCGTCGTCCGCTCCTCCCCCTCCCTCCCGGTGCCGGGCATGTCGGGGACGATGGTGGCCGCCGACACCGACGGCGACGGCTCCGACGAGCTGGCCGTCCCGCTCGGCTCCGGCGGCGCCGCGCTGCTGGCCCCGCGCCCCGGCCGTACCGCCGCCACCGCCCGTCCCACCCTCACCCGCACCGTCCCGGCCCGGATGGACGGCAAGGCCGTACGCCCCGACGAGCGCGCCGCCCGGCTCTACGGCGCGGCGGACTTCGATCACGACGGCAAGGACGAGATCGTGCTCGCCTGGGGCCCCGGCATCGCCTTCTCCCTGTACGGCGAGCGGCCCGAGCGCTGGTGGATCACCAACGGCGCCTCCGACAAGATCACCTTCTCCAGCAGGCCCTTCGCGGCGGCCCTCTAGCACCAACCCCCGTCGCAGCGGGGGGATAACCCCCCGGGGTCCCCCTAAGGGATGTCACAGCTCGGCAGCAATGCCGGGCCTGTCCCCCCGCTCCGGCACCCCACCCTCCGCGACCGGGTACGTTCGAATGGTGGCTGGATTCAGGATCGGACGCGGACGGGACTCCCACTCCGCGCAACAAGGGCAGCAGCAGCGACCGCAGCAGCCGCCGCACGGGTCGCAGGACCCGTACGGCCGCACGCAGCCGCAGTGGCAGCAGCCCGCTACCCAGGGAGAGCCGGAGTACTTCGGCAGCCAGGACCCGTACTACGGACCCGGCGGTGGCCAGGCCCCCGACCAGGGCTATGGCGACGGTGGCGGATACAGACCGGGCCCCGGCGGCCCTGGCGCGTACGCCGACAACAACTCCGGGCATACGCAGGCGTTCAGCGTGGGCGAGGCGCCCGACGCGTACGACCCGTACGGCCAGGGCCCCGGTTCGTACGACGACGGCGCCACCTACCGCGCCGGCTCCTCCACCGCCCCGCCCGCCGGGCCCCGGCTGCACTGGAAGCAGCTGCTCAGCGGCATCGTGCTGCGCCCTGCGCCCACGTTCTGGCAGATGCGCGACTACACGGTGTGGGGCCCGGCCCTCATCGTGACGTTCATCTACGGCCTGCTCGCGGTCTTCGGCTTCGACGACGCCCGCAAGGACGTCCTGAACGCCCCGATGGCCAACAGCATCCCGTGGATCCTCAGCGCGGGCGTCGCCGTCGTGATCAGCGCCCTGGTGCTCGGCGCGGTCACCCACACCGTCGCCCGCCAGCTCGGCGGCGACGGCACCTGGGGACCGACGATCGGCCTCTCCATGCTGATCATGTCGATCACCGACGCGCCGCGGCTGCTGTTCGCGCTCTTCCTGGGCGGCGACAGCCCCCTGGTGAAGGTGCTGGGCTGGGTGACCTGGCTGGCGGCGGGCGCGCTGTTCACGTCCATGGTCAGCAAGTCGCACGACCTGCCGTGGCAGAAGGCGCTGGGGGCGTCGGCGATCCAGCTGATCGCGCTGCTGTCGCTGCTGAAGCTGGGAACGCTGTAAGCAAGGGGCCCGTCACCGGGCCCCTCCGATTCTTCCCTTCTACGCGTCGAGAACCTGCCCGTCACGCCGCACGACGGGCGGCTCGACGCTCCAGGGGAAGTTGATCCACTGCTCGGTGCGCTTCCACACGTACTCGCACCGCACCAGCGACTGCGACTTCTCGTAGATCACGGCGCTGCGCACCTCCGCGACGGTCCCGAGGCAGAAGTCGCGGACCAGCTTCAGCGTCTTGCCGGTGTCGGCGACGTCGTCGGCGATCAGCACCTTCTTGTCGGAGAAGTCGATCGCGTTGGGGACGGGCGCGAGCATCACCGGCATGTCGAGCGTGGTGCCGACGCCCGTGTAGAACTCCACGTTCACCAGGTGGATGTTCTTGCAGTCCAGCGCGTACGCCAGCCCGCCCGCGACGAAGACGCCGCCGCGGGCTATGGACAGCACGATGTCCGGCTCGTACCCGTCGTCCGCGATGGCCTGCGCCAGCTCGCGGACGGCCTCGCCGAAGCGCCCGTACGAAAGATTCTCGCGCTCCTCAGCCACCGCTGATCACACCTTCGTCCGATGGAAGTTCTGGAACGAACGCGAAGGCGTGGGCCCGCGCTGCCCCTGGTAGCGCGAGCCGTACCGCGCCGAGCCGTACGGATGCTCGGCGGGCGAGGTCAGCCGGAACATGCACAGCTGCCCGATCTTCATCCCCGGCCACAGCTTTATCGGCAGCGTCGCCACGTTCGACAGCTCGAGCGTCACATGCCCCGAGAACCCCGGGTCGATGAAACCGGCCGTCGAGTGCGTCAGCAGCCCAAGCCGACCGAGGCTCGACTTCCCCTCCAGCCGCGAGGCGATGTCCACCGGAAGCGTGACCACCTCGTACGTGGAGGCGAGCACGAACTCCCCCGGATGCAGGATGAACGCCTCATCCCCCTCCGGCTCCACCAGCCGCGTCAGATCCGGCTGCTCGACCGCCGGGTCGATATGCGGATAGCGGTGGTTCTCGAACACCCGGAAGAACCGGTCCAACCTCACGTCGATGCTCGACGGCTGCACCATCGACGGGTCATACGGATCGATCCGCACCCGTCCGGCGTCGATCTCCGTCCGGATGTCCTTGTCTGAGAGAAGCACGGAACGAGGATACGCAAACCACCCCCACCGCATGGCGCGGGCCCGGTCCGATGGACCGGGCCCGCGCCCACGATCTTCGTTCGACTACCCCAACTACCCGCTGTTCCTACCGCTCCTCGCGCGCCACCGGCACCGACTGCCGGAGCCTGGCGCAACGCGGACACCGCAGCAGCCGCCCAGGACCGATGCGGTCGACCGTGAGGTGCCGCATCGGGAACGAAGCGGTGCTGAACACATGCCCTTCGGCACAACGGACGACGGTGCGCTCCATTGAGTCCCTTCCCCAAAAACGTGGACGACGCGGACGACAAAAGCCACATTAGGGGATCAACCGCACGCCGTTCCAAGCGGCACTCCGCACCCCCACGGTACGCCCCAACTCCCGCACCCCCACAGCACCTTCCCCCACTCCAGCCACCTGACATCACCCCCGAAAAGCGCGAAAACCCCACAGCGCATGCACTGGGGGTCAACCATGGGGTAAGGTGAGCGACGATGCGGCACCGAGAGATCGGGCCTCACGCGCGGGTGTAGTTTAATGGTAGAACATGAGCTTCCCAAGCTCAGAGCGCGAGTTCGATTCTCGTCACCCGCTCCATAACGAAGGCCCAGGTCACAGACCCGGGCCTTCTTTGTTGTCTAGACCTCTCGGAGGCCGCCGTGCCCTCCGCGTGCCCTAACTGGCGCGCAAAACACCGCCGAAGGGCACGGCGCGACCCTCCACAGGGTGACGCATGCATGCCAATCTCACAGAGTGAGATGCATTTTCTGTGACCTGCGCCACCCCCTGCCGCATCGGCGTGCTGTTGCGCCCGCAAAGCGCCAGTCGTTCCGCGCTCCGTGGTCAGGCGACCCGATGACGCAGCCCCTTACCCACCGAAACACCATCAACGATCACCCTGACAGGCCTAGCGTGACGGTCCATGACCGCTGCTGCACCGGCCGGAGCCGCTCTCCTGCCATCCCTCCATCGCCTGCAACTGCGCTTCAACTCCAGCGCCTCGCTCGTCGCGATGGACGCTGACGACGACCCCGCGACGCTTGAGTGGAGCTGCCGCGCCGTGCTGCCCCTGTGGAACGCCGACGACGAAGAAGAGGCGGCCGCCAACCAACGGCTTTTGGCTCAGGACGTGTCGCTGTCTCGCACCGCTCACGACGACAGTACGGAGTTGACCGTCTTCTCCATGTCCGGCCTCACACTGGACCTCTGGCGCATCGGCCGCATCTACGACTCGCTGGACTCACGCGACGCCGACTACGAGCATTTCGCCGGGCTCTTCGACTCGTCAGGGGACTTGGGTCTTCACCCGGATCTGGACGAGTGCTTGGTCACAGGCACACAGGTGGTCATCATCGACCGAGCCCGGATCGCGCCGGCGTGGCGCGGTCTCGGCGGAGTCGGGCGCCTGCTTATCGCTCGTATGCTCCGCTGGACATCCGTGCACGCCGCCCTCGTGGCAACTCACCCCTTCCCCATCGACATCCCCGTTGACGAACGCGACGACGAGGCCCGGGTGCTTCGGGGGAAGGCTGCAGTTCAGCGCACGTGGGAATCGTTGGGCTTCGAACCGTTTCGCGAGGACCTGTGGATCATGAAGCCACATCTACGAGACCACGAAGACGCAGTGCAACGGCTGGAGGCCACACTCACACCCCACCTCAGCCCCTTCAGAGTCTGAGGGCAATTGAACGAGGGGCCTGCGGCGGACAATCGGCTCTACCCCACTCGACACCGCGTCCACCAAGTGCGCGCCAAGGCCCTGCGCCTCTTACGCGGGCGACGAAGACACGTATCAGCAGTTGGACCGACAACTCACGGCGCACTCTTGAGACGGCAGAGGACCCCCGCTTGATGGCAAGGGGTCCTCTGCTCTGGTGGATGATCGTCAGTGGTTGGCTGTGAGCTCGCCGCTGAGTTTGCCGTGGAGGTGGGCGCTGGGGTCGTTCAGGCCGGTGATCTCGACGGTCTTGCCACGCTGGGCGTACTTGGTCTCGATGGCGTCGAGGGCGGCGACGGAGGAAGCGTCCCAGATGTGGGCGGCGGACAGGTCGATGACGACCTTCTTCGGGTCGGTGGCGTAGTCGAACTGTCCGACGAGGTCGTTGGAGGAGGCGAAGAACAGCTCGCCGGTGACCCGGTACACCACCGCGGTGTGGTCGGGGTCGGTGACGGCGGTGACCTCGGCGAGGTGGGCGACGCGCTTGGCGAAGACGACGATGGCGGTGATCGAGCCGACGACGACGCCGATGGCCAGGTTGTGGGTGGCGACGACGACCGCGACGGTGATCGCCATGACGGCGATCTCCCCGCCGGGCATCCGCTTGAGGGTCTTGGGGGCGATGGAATGCCAGTCGAAGGTGGTGAACGACACCATGACCATGACGGCGACCAGAGCTGCCATGGGGATGTCGGAGACGACGGGTCCGAAGACGATGCACAGCACCATCAGGAAGGAGCCCGCCAGGAACGTCGACAGGCGGGTGCGGGCGCCGGAGACCTTCACGTTGATCATCGTCTGGCCGATCATGGCGCAGCCGCCCATGCCGCCGAGGAAGCCGGTGACGATGTTGGCGATGCCCTGGCCGATGGACTCGCGGGTCTTGTTGGAGTGGGTGTCGGTGATGTCGTCGACCAGCTTGGCCGTCATCAGCGACTCCATCAGACCGACCAGCGCCATCGCGAAGGCGTAGGGCGCGATGGTGGTCAGCGTGTCCAGGGTGAACGGCACGTCGGGCAGGCCGGGCACTGGCAGAGAGGAGGGCAGGTCTCCCTTGTCTCCGACGGTGGGGACCGCGATCGCGGCGGCCACTGTGATGACGGTGAGGATCACGATCGACACCAGCGGGGCCGGGATCACCGTGGTGACCTTCGGGAAGAACACCATCAGTACCAGCCCGGCCGCGATCAGCGGGTAGACGGCCCAGGGCACATCCGTCATCTCCGGCACCTGGGCCATGAAGATCAGGATGGCGAGAGAGTTGACGAAGCCGACCATCACCGAGCGGGGCACGAACCGCATCAGCTTCGCCACCCCCAGCGCACCCAGCGCGATCTGGAAGACACCGGCGAGGATCACCGTGGCGACCAGGTAGCCCAGGCCGTGTTCACGGTTCATCGGCGCGATCACGAGAGCTACGGCGCCGGTCGCGGCGGAGATCATCGCCCGGCGCCCGCCGACCAGCGAGATGGTGACGGCCATGGTGAAGGAGGCGAACAGACCGATGGCCGGGTCGACCCCTGCGATGATCGAGAACGAGATCGCCTCGGGGATCAGCGCGAGCGCGACCACCAGGCCGCCCAGGACCTCGGTACGCCAGACCTTCGGATCGGTCAGCCAATCGGGCTTCAGACCACGCAGGCGCGCGGCGGGGGACACAGTGGAACCAGACAAGGGGTAAGAACCTCGTGCTCGGGCACGCCCCTTTTTCAGCAAGGCTGGGCGTGCGGGGAACGGTGCGGAGAGCCGGGCCGGCCTCCGCGCACGACCGCGTGCAGGCGCGGGCCGGAAGTCGGAGAGGGGAGCGGGGCCGTGGCGCGATGGTGCGGCGGGGCTCACGTCCAGCGGCGGGGCGTCATCACGGCGGGCAGGGCGCGGCGGCGGGCGTCATGGGCTCGCACACGCGGTTCTCCTGCAAGAATCCGATCTCCGCCGGGGGCGCCATCGGCCCCGGCACGGCAACAGCGGGGCAGCCAGGGGCCGCCCGCGCCGCCAGTAACTCTACCCTAACGTTAGGGTAGAGATTGGGAGGGGGTCGCGACCGGATGCGGCCCGCGGAGTTGAGAAGGGCCAGAGGATCACAGGCGTGGACGGCAAGCACATGCAGATCGGTGAGGTCGCCGCGCGGACGGAGTTGTCCCTGCGCACCATCCGGCACTACGAGGAGACCGGTCTCGTGGTTCCCTCCGCCCGCTCCCAGGGCGGCTTCCGCCTCTACACCGAGGCCGACGTCGCCCGCCTGATGGTCATCCGGCGCATGAAGCCGCTCGGCTTCACCCTGGATCAGATGCGCGACCTGCTGGAGGCCACCGACCGCCTCGACTCCGGTGCGCAGTTGCCGCCCGGTGAGCGGGAGGATCTGCTGGAGCGGGTGAACGGTTTCCACGAGGCCGCGCAGCAGCGGGTGGCTGACCTGCGGACCCAGCTGTCGCGGGCGGAGGACTTCGCCGCCACACTGAGCGAGCGCCTCACCTCGGCACAGCATTCCCGGTGATGAGGCTTCAACGCGTTGCCAAGGCGCGGTGGCATCCACCCTCGGTCTCACCTCTCGGCGGGTAGGCCGAACAGCCCGGCGAGGTGATGGCGCAGCACGGCTTCCGCCGCCTCCGGGGCGCGTTGGCCGACCAGCACGCTGGTGCCCAGACCATGGCTCATGACCAGCAGACGCGCTGCCTCGACAGATACGTCCAAATCGGCGGCCAACTCGCCGTCACGCTGGGCTTGCCGCAGGACGTCCGTGAGTTGCCGCTCCAGGCGGTTGGGACCTTCGATGAACGGCTGCGCGGCCAGGTCCGGATCGGTCATCGCCAGTACCGCGTACGAGGTCCACACCAGGTGGAAGGCACGGCTGGGTTCGTCAGTGGGCAGGGCCTCGGCGCAGAAGGCCGCGATGAAGGCGTGCGCGGTCGTCGGCTGCGGCAGGTCGGCCAGCCGGGCCGACCATCGTTCGTGACTCTGCTGTTCCAGCCGTTCCAGTGCCGCGTGCATCAGCTTCGCCTTGGAGTCGAAGTAGTACTGCACCAGGTTCAGCGACATACCCGCCTCCGCCGCGACGGCCCGCATCGTCACCGCATGCAGCCCCTCGGCCGCGGCCACCCGGACCAGCGCATCGGTGATCTGCGCGCGGCGCTCGGCGTGATCGACCCGCTTCGGCACCCCGCCCTCCTTCCTGTCTCCGCCCCAGATTTTCATAGTACCGCTGTACGATAAAAAATCGCGACGGCGGTGACGACGGGAGGGTCATGGGATTCCGTGCGACACATGGAGGCAGTGGCACACCGGACACCGCGCCCCAACCAGCTACGGGCCACGGGAACTCAGCGGTGCTGTGGCTCGCGTGCGCGGCCCAGTTCATGGTGGTGCTGGACGTCTCGGTGGTGAACGTAGCGCTGCCCTCGATCCAGGACGCCCTGGGGTTCGACGCGGTGGGGTTGCAGTGGGTCGTCGGCGGCTACGCGCTGGTCTTCGCCGGATTCCTGCTGCTCGGCGGGCGCCTGGCGGACCTATACGGCCGCCGCCGGGTCTTCCTGTGGGGGCTGGCACTGTTCGCCACCTCCAGCCTGGTGGGCGGAGTGGCCACCACACCAGGGCTGTTGATCGCGATGCGGGCCGTGCAAGGGCTGGGTGCCGCGGTGCTGGCTCCGGCCACGCTGACAATCCTGACCACTACCTTCGCCGAAGGGCCGTACCGCACCCGGGCGCTGGCCACCTGGACCGCGGTCAGCTCCGCCGGAGGAGCCGCGGGCAATCTGATCGGCGGCGTCCTGACCGACACCCTCACCTGGCGGTCGATCCTGCTGATCAACGTCCCCATCGGCGCGGTGGCCCTGTTCGCCGCAGCGCGGTTGCTGCCCGCCGACCGCGCCCGCGGCGAGGCCGGGAAGCTCGACCTGCCGGGGGCGGTGCTGGCGACGCTCGGCGTGGGCGCGCTCGTCCACGGCGTCACCCAGGCCGGCATGCACGGCTGGGATGCGCCGACAGCCCTGATCGGCCTCGCCGTCGGCGTTGCCGCACTGGCCGCGTTCGTGGCGGTCGAAGACCGTTACGCGACAGCTCCGTTGCTACCGCCGCGCCTGGTGCAGATGCGCCCCGTCTGGGCGGGCAACGCGGTGATGCTGCTGGCCGGAGCCTGCTTCATCCCCATGTGGTACTTCCTGTCGCTCTACATGCAGGACGAGCAGTACTACGGCGCGCTGACCACGGGGGCGGGATTCCTGCCACACACCTTGGTCGGCATCGCCGCCGCCCGCCTGGCCCCCGCCGTCATGCGGCGCATCGGCGCTCGGACGCTGATCGTGGGCAGCGCGCTGCTGTCCGCGGCCGGGTTCCTGTGGCAAAGCCGGATCGAAACGGGCAGCGGCTACCTGGACGGCATGCTCGGGCCCGCGGTCATCATGTCCGCCGGGATGGGCCTGCTGATCACCCCCATCACCACCATCGTCACCTCCGGCATCCCCGCGCAGGACGCCGGGGCGGCCTCGGGGCTGATGAACGCGACCCGACAGATCGGCGGCGCCCTCGGCCTGGCCACCCTGGTCACCCTCGCCTCAACCACTGCCGATACGACCGCCTCCTACCGGGCAGTGTTCCTGGCCATCACGGCCATGTGCGCGGGCGTCGCCGCACTGGCATTAACGCTGCCCGCCCCACACGACCAAGACGAGCGGTGACCCGAAAACAAGCTAACGCTTCACAAACAGGCGCCCTTCCAAGGGTTGATGTTCTTGAATACCAAGGCTTAGCTTTCTATTTGTGGATAGTGACGCAGGCAGTCAAGCGAACACAGATCTCCTGCTGGCCGAGTCGTTGAGGTGGGGGGTCTCCCGACTGGCGTCCCGGCTCCGCGCCGAGCAGCCGGGAAGCAGCCGGACGCTGACACGGCTGGCGGCTTCGGTGCTGGCCAACCTTCGGCACAGCGGCGCGTTGACGCCCTCCGAACTGGCCGCCATCGAAGGTATGCAGGTGCAGTCCCTGACCCGAGTGCTCAACGAGTTGGAGGAGCAGGGTCGTATCCACCGCTCGCGCAGCGAGGTGGATGCGCGCCGCCAGAACATCGCGATCACGGATGCGGGGCGGGAAGCGCTGAAAGAGCACGTCCGAGACGGCAATAGATGGCTGGCGGAGGCGCTGAGGCAGACGCTGTCGCCTGCCGAGCGCGGCGTGTTGCAGATCGCCGCCGGACTGCTGGAGCAGGTGGCCGCGGCCGAAGTCGCCACTGAACCGCGTGACAGGCTGGCGCACGCATCCGCGGACGCGGAGGGGGCGGCTCCCCCGCTATGACCGTTCACCGCACCGAGAACGCGGCCCGACCTCGTCACACTCCTGGCGTCGCGGCCCCACAACGGGCACGGCTGCTCCTGGTATTGGCCGGGCTGAGTGCGGCCAGTCCGCTGGCGACCGACATGTACGTTCCCGGGCTTCCGGACCTGGCCCGTTCACTGGGGGCCGACGCCTCGGGCGCGCAGATGTCCCTGACCGGCTTCCTGGCGGGCATCATCGCCGGACAGCTCGTCCTGGGACCGCTCAGTGACGCGGTAGGGCGCCGCCCGGTCCTCGTCTCGGGGACCGCGCTGTTCACCCTCTTCTCCGTCGTGTGCGCCGTGGCCCCGACCTTGGCCGTACTGAACGCGGCGCGGGTCGGGCAGGGCTTCTCGGGAGCGGCCGGGATCGTCATCGCCCGCGCGGTCGTCGCCGACCTGTTCGACGACGGTGAACTCGCCACAGTCTTCTCCCGGTTAGGAGCGATCAGCGCCACGGCCCCGGTCCTGGCCCCGCTGGCCGGGGGAGCCATCCTGCTGATGGTGTCCTGGCGTTACGTCTTCGCGGCGCTCGCCCTCATCGGCCTGCTCCTCGTCCTGGGCGTACTGCGCTGGGTCCCGGAATCCCATCCGCCACACGCGCGCCTGACCGGAGGACTGGCCGCCAGCCTTCGCACCATCGGACAGGTCGCCGCCCAGCGAACCGTCATCGCCCCGGTACTGACTCTGGCCTTCGGCGGGGCATCGGTCTTCGCCTACATCGCCGGGACCACCTTCGTCTTCCAGGACATCTACCACCTCGCGCCGGCCCTCGCCAGCCTCGTCTACGGCGTCAACGCCATCGGCAACATGGCCGGCAGCCTGGCCTGCGGGCGGTTGGCCAAACGCTGGTCCGCCGAAACCCTCCTCATCGCCAGCGCCGTGCTGGCGATGGCAGGCCCAGCAGCCCTGCTGCTCGTCCAGGTGACCGTCGGCAGCACCATGCCCGTGACGTGGTTGTGTCTCCTGCTCTCCCTCACCGCGTTCGGGGTCTTCTTCCCCACCGTGGTCACCATCGCCCAACGCCGCGGGCGCACAGCGCCCGGAGCCACTTCCGCCCTCCTGGGCGGCGGCCAGTTCCTCTTCGGGGCGGCCGCCTCCCCGCTGGTCGGGCTGTTCGGCACCCACAGCCCCGCACCGATGGCAGCAGTGATGACCGTCTGCCTCGCCCTGGCCACCCTCGCGGCCACTGCCACCCGGCTGACGCACCAGCCCTGAGCGAAGGGCAGGCGAGCTGGGGCGCATCGACTCGCCCCAGCCCCGCACTTAGCCGTCAGGCTTCCCGCGCCTGCGGTGGCCGGGACAACGCCCTGTCGCGCGCCGCGCGCACCCTCGCGTCGATGCCCTCCGCGACCTCCTGCTGCCGCTCGTCGTCGGAGTGCTGGTAGATCAGCGCGGCCTTCTCCGACGACTGCCCCGCCCGGACCATCGTGTCCTTGAGCGTTGCCCCGGACTGGGTGGAGAGGGTGTGGCCGGTGTGGCGGAGGTCGTAGAAGCGGAAGTCCTCCGGCAGCCCAACCTTGGCACGGGCCCTGCGCCACTTGCGGCCGAAGGAGGAGCGCCGGAACGGGGCGCCCTTCTCGCCGACGAACAGCAGGCCGTTGAACTCCTTCTCGGCGAACCAGTCGAGGTGGCGCTTCACCTCGATGGAGAGGAAGCCGGGCAGGTAGATGGTGCGCACACCAGCGTCCGACTTCGTGTCGCCCTCGACCCGGCGGCCGGTGGTCAGCTCAGGTGCCGCTTCCCGTACCCGCGCGGCGAGAGGGTCGAGCGTGACGTCGGGCCGCCGGAGGGCCGCCTGCTCCTCCGGGCGCATGGGGCCGTAGGCGCCGAAGTACACCATCAGCCGCCATCGCGGCCCCACGGCGTCGGCGAGCGCGTCGACCTGCTCGACGGTTGCGGTCGGCCGTTCCTTGGCCTTCTCGGTACCGGCGCCCCTGATCCGGCAGGGGTTGCGGCGGATCAGCTCGTCGTCGGCCGCGGTCTCCATGATGGCCTTGAGTAGCCGGTAGGACTTGGCGACCGTCGTCGCACCCGTCACCGTGAGCCGCTCGGCTCGCCAGCTCCGGACACCAGGCGGCGTGATCTCGTCCAGGTCCATGTCCCCGAAGGCGGGCAGGACGTGCAGCCGCAGGAGCCTGCGGTACAGCTCATCCGTGGTGTCGGAGAGGCCGCGCTCCTCCACCCACGTCAGCGCGTACGCCTCGAAGTTCACGGCCCCGACATCCGGATCGACCCAGAGATTGCGCTCGATGTCGGCCTGGGTCAGCGTGAGCCAGGTCTGCGCGTCGGTCTTGGAGGCGAAAGTCTCCGGCGCCTTCCGCCGGGCCCCGTCCGGCGCCCAGTACCGGGCCTGCCATCGGCCCGAGGGCAGTTGGCGCACCGTGCCGAATTCGCGCCGTCGCTGCGGCTTGCGTCCCGCCATCAGGCCACCCTCCGGTAGCGCGAGCGCATGTCGCGGCGGGATGCGACGGTGTGGGCCTCGATGTACTCGGCCAGAACGCTCTCGGGGATGCGGACGGGCTTGCCCATCTTGACGTAGCGGATACGCCGCTCGGCGATGAGCCGCCGCACGAAGCGCACGCCGGTGCCGAGCCGCTCGGCCGTCTCTTCCACGGTGAGCAGGCGGTCAGATGTGTTCACCTCCGTTCCGGTGCGCCCGGTCTGCTGGGAGGCATGGGGTATTGCGTGTCGGCGCAAGGGGAGTGAGTCCTCTCATGGCAGGCGTGGGTGCGGCAACACCGGCCTGCCGGTTCGGTCGATCGTGAGGGATGGCGGTTGCGAGGGGAGCCGGGGCTAGGACTGAGGAGCGGAGTCGTCCTGCTCGGCCTCGTGTTCGTGGACCGGGGGCCCGTAGGTCTCCATCAGGTGGCTGGCGCTGGCCTGGGCGATGGCGTTGGACACCATGACTTCCGCTTCCTCGCGGATGTCGGGGTGCTCGGCGAGGTAGGCGTCCAGGGCATCACGTGCGCGCGCGTGCTCGGCGTTGGCGCGCTGGCTCTCGCGGAAGGTGTCGGCCACGGCATCGATCAGTTCCATGGCGCGTGCCTTGGCGGCGAGTTGCGGGGGCCCGACGAAGTTGCGCAGTTCGAGGCCGAAGACCTCCGCGAATCCGATGGCCTCGTCGAGGTTGATGCGGCGCTTGCGGTTCTCGATGCGCCAGACCGCGGACGGGTTCATCTCGAAGCCGGCCTCCGGTGAGCAACGAGCTGCCTGACGTACCAGCGCTCTTCCGCACCTGGTGCGACGACGAGGTGCAGCAGGAAGCCGCGCTCCCTCAACTTGCCACAGGCAGGCCCTTCAGGCTCACTGCCGCCGACCACACCGGGCACTACTCGCTGACCGTCTGGCCCGTAACGCTCCCGGCTCCGCAGGAGGACACGCTCGGTGCCACGGCAGCGAACCCCATATGCCCCCGCTCCGGCCGCCGACGCCACCGGAAGCCTCGCCATGCGGCGAGGAAGGCACGTTGGTGGCCGGGGCGGGTCACGGGTCCCGTCTCCGCTGTGTGAACTGGAGGCTCCCCCGACCTCGCAAGGGCAGGTCGACAGCGCGAGGCGGGACCCGCACGAAATCACCCCTAGGAGAGGCGCGTTGGCAGGCCCCCTGGATGACAGCGACGAGGTGTTCGACCTGGTCGGCGCCATCACCACCAGCGCCAGCACCAGCGATGACCAGCGCGTCCGCGCGCCCAACGAAACGAGGGACAGATGACCGTTACTGCGACGCCACCAGCACGAAGTCGCAGCACTACGAACCCGCTTCGAAGCCGTCCGGCCGTCCGCCGCTTCCTGGAAGGCCCGGCACTCACCCCCTCGGACCTGTCCATGGTGCTGCTCGTCACCGAGCAGCAGGCCGACCGCCCCATGCCGACCGTCACGGTCCCGCAGATCCCCGCAGCGATGCGCGAGGCGCGATTACACGGCATCCGATCGGTCAAGATCTTCGCCGAATCCACCCGACGCGACGCCACAGGCAAGATCTCGCTCGTACCCGACGCGCTCATGGCCCGGGCCGTCCGCACCGCGAAGGACGCGGAACCGGACCTCGCGGTCATGACAGAGACGTGTCTCTGCTCGTACACCGACTCCGGACTCTGCTACGTCACCGACGTACACGGCCGCCCGGACATCCCCGCCACCATCGACGTCACCGCCCGGCAAGCCGTCGCACACGCGGCGGCAGGAGCCGACATCGTAGGCCCGGCCTCCATGGTGCTCGGCACTACGCAAGGCGCCCGCACCGCGCTGAACGACGAAGGCTTCAGCAGCGTTTCCGTCATGCCACACGTGATCTTCTGGAGCAGCCTCTACGACGGCTTCCGCCGCACCATGGGCGCCACACCCAAGGCAGGCATCGACCGGGAGTTCCAGATCAACCCCGGCAAGCCCGAGCAGTTCATCGACGCGGCACTCCAGCTCGTCCAGGACGGTGCCGACATGCTCCTGCTGGAGCCCGCCATGTTCACCGCCGACGTGCTGACCCGCCTGAAGCAGCACACCCGGGCACCGCTCTTCCCGTTCTCGGTGTCCGGCGAGTACACCGCGCTCTCGTCCCTCGACCCCAAGACCGGCAAACGAGACGTGCGCAGGCTCATCGAACTCTTCACCATGCTCAAGCGAGCCGGAGCCGACGCCAGCGTGACGTACGCGGCGCTGGACATCGCCCGGCAGCTCAGCGGCTAAACCGCAGTCTCGGCCCGTATCTCGCCGAGGATAGAACGCGCGCCCTGGCCGATCAGCTCTCCGGCCAGGGCCTCCCCGAGCTTTTCCGGCTCGCCGAACGGTCCGGAAAGCGAGCCGGAAACCTGCCGTGTCCCGTCGAGCGACGTCACCTGCGCATAAAGCGAAAGAGATCCATCCGTGCGGACCTCCGCATATGCTCCCACAGGCACACTGCATCCACCGTGCAATTCGGCAAGCAATGCGCGCTCGGCCCGCACCTGGGCGTAAACCACGAGATCCCCCGACGTGGACAGGATCTCTTGAATCGCTGCGTTGCCCTCGCGCACCTGAACCCCCAGGGCCCCTTGCCCGGGCGACGGCGGAAAGAGATCGATTGGCAGAATCTCTCCGATAGCGTCATCCAACCCGAGACGACGAAGTCCCGCGACCGCCAGAACCACAGCGTCAAGCCCCATGGTCTCGATCTTCTTCAGTCGCGGCGGGACATTACCCCGAATCGGCACGACCTCAATATCCGGCCGCACCGCCAGCAGCTGGGCGATACGCCGCGGAGCGCCCGTACCTACCCGCGCACCCTTGCGCAGCCCGACGAGCGTGGACCCACACAACGCGTCACGGGCATCTTCCCGTCGCGGCGGGGGCATCAGAATGAGGCCCGTCGGATTCGCCGTAGGAAGGTCCTTCAGAGAGTGGATGACCACATCCACGTCTCCGCGAGCCAACGCGGCTTCCTGCTTCGTACTGAATGCGCTGCCACCGCTAACAGCAGAGACATCCGAGAGCAGCGACTTCCGGTCCCTGTCGCCGCCTTCGAGGATCACTCGGTGGGTGAAGGTAACCTCAGGGAAACGCTCGCGCAGGGGAGCAAGATATTCACGTACCTGCACCTTGGCCAGATTACTTGCACGCGAGCCTACGAAGTACGTATCCACGACGATCAACTCCCGACAAGCGATAGACCGTCAAGTCATCGTACTCGCTGAGAGCACACCATTATGCCGACCCATTGTCGGGACCATCGACGCTGACTTCTTTCCTGAAACTTCCCGACGCTGGCCACCGAAGCCAACGAAACCGAGTTCTACAACGCCGCCACACCCCGGCCTCCCGCTCTTTCCGCTGTTGCTTCACATCGCGTCATCCGGGGACTGCTCACGCAGGTGCTGCTGGAACAGCAGGCCGTAGCGATCGATCCGCCACAGCTGGGCGAACACGACCATGACGGTGCCCAAGGTGAGCGGCCACATGTTCAAGGCCACCAGCCCCCAGGCGATCAACGCGAAGCCGACGAGGCCAGATGCGATCAGCCAGTTGAGGGTCGTCTGGTGCTCGGCGGGAACCTTGCCGTCGACGTGCAGCCGCTCACCGTAGATGCCCCTGGCGGCCCAGCCGGTGGGCTCCACCGGCTCGAACAGCCGCACGTTGAGCCAGAGCCAGACAACGACCGCGACGACAGCGGTCAGGCACCACCAGCCGAGCCATTGCCGACTCCACACAGCCAGCTCGAAGGCCGGGATGGCGGCGAAACGCGTCCACACGCTCCACGGGTTGGCGTGCCTCTTCCAGGTCTCGTCGGACATCCCGTGGACGGCGGCTGCGGCATTCTTACCGGTCACGTGTGAGTCCTTTCCGCTCGGCGCTTTCGGCGTCTTCGGGACGCGACCCTCGGACCGCGCTCGTGGCCGCGACTATATGAAACTTTCAGAGAACTTTGAACACTCTGAGCATGAGGAGGTGCCGGTTAAGGTGTTGGCATGGGCGACAACGAGCAGCTGCGGGACATCGCGGAGAAGCTGGCGCTGATCCTCGCGCAGGGCGGGATGCAGAAGACCACCGCGCGGGTGATGACCTCCCTGCTGTTCAGTCGGCAGGAGACGATGACCGCCGCCGACCTGTGCGAGGAGTTGCAGGTCAGCTCCGGATCGGTGTCCGGCGCGGTGAAGCAGCTCACCCAGAGCGGCCTGTTGGAGCGGGTCCCGGCGCCAGGCAGCCGTCGGGACCATTACCGCTTCCCGGACGGCGCCTGGGCGCGGCTGATGTCGCAGCAGAACCAGCTGCTGGCCACCATGGGCGAAGTCGCCGAGCAGGGCCTCGCAGCGGCCGGTGACCCGGCCACCCCGGCCGGGCGGCGGCTGGCGGAGATGCGGGACTTCTACGCGTTCATGCTGCGCGAACTGCCCCCGCTGATCGACCGGTGGCGTACGGACTTCACAGCGCGTCGATCGGCCGGGTGAGTACCCACTGGGGCCGTGAACGCCCACTCACAGTCCGAAGTTCGTGTCCCCGCTCATCAACGCTGCCACCATCGTCACGATCGTCTCCGGGTGTTCTTCCACCACGAGGTGCCCCGCACCGGGCACGGATTTCACCACGACGCCGAGGTGGCGGGAAGCGGGCGGAGCCAGCCGGGACGGCGGCAGGAAAACATCATGCTCGCCGGTGGCCACCACGTTGGTAACCCGCTGGGCTCGGGCCAGTACCCGAGCGGAGAGGGGCGCGGGCGCCAGGCTGGAGCGGCAGGACCGGGCCAGGAGAGTCATCCAGCTGACGAGTTCGGCCGACGGTTGCCGGCCTGCACCATGCATCTGCCGCAGTAGCGCCGCGCTGCGGGCTTCAGTGGGGCGCGCGAGCCAGGGCAGGCTGGCCGCCAGGACCCGACCGGTGACCTTGAGCCGGGTCAGGCCGGCAGGAGAGACCACGACCCGCCCGATGAGCTGCGGGACGTCGCAGGCCATCGCGATGGCGCCACCAAGTGAATGGCCCACCAGGACAGTCGGCCCCGGGCTGATCTCGTCCAGCACCTCCTGGAGCCACTGCCCGTACCGGGGCAGCCGGTGCCGCCCGGGACGGTCGCCGGTGCTGAGTCCCGGCTGACCGGGAACATCGACGACGCAGATGGGCCAACGCGCCGCCAGCGCGGTCACCAGCGGCAGACTGGTGGCCGCGTTGAAGTTGGTACCGGGGACTACCACCACGCGGGGTGTGGACTGCTGCGGACCGGCGTCCTCTCCCGTGGTGGCGACATGGGTCCGGCCGACGCGGGTGGCCAACACCATGGTTCTGTGGGGTACCGGCCACTGTGAGAGCCGATCGGCACACCACCTCTCGACGTCCCGATGAGCAGCAGCACTTTTATAGATGGCCGTCACCCCAGCACTGTCTCAGACGACCGACACTCCCCAGCGGAACGGGCTCATCGCTTCCGGTCGCTCACGGCCGCAGCGACCGTCACCGCGGTGCCGACGAGGAGCGGCAGGGGCATCGCCACGAGGAGCCATGCGGGCACGTCCGGGTCCGGCGTGGAACGCCAGAGCATTCCGCAACCCGCGAGGAACGAGATACCGACGCAGGTATTGAGCAGCAACAGGGCTCGTGCGATCCGGCGTGCCGAGTCCCGGCTGCCGGGACTGTTGAGCAGGGACGATGTCGCCTGTGCGGCAGCGAATGGTTCGGCGGTGGCGTGCGACAACTCATCGCGCGGTGTCAGTCGCAGGGTCAGCTCCGCAGAGCCGGCCATCAGCACCGTCACTCCCGCATACACGAAGACCAGCACGAACGCGCTGCCGATCGACTTGTCCGTCCAGGCGTCCACTCCATCGACCCCGATGTGTTTCGGTATCCGCCCCGGTAGGTGTGGGTAGCGGAGCGCGCCCCACGTCGACAGCACGACGAGCAGGACGGCGTTGGGAAGCAACCACAGCCGGACAGACGAGGAAAAGAGCACCATAAGACCGATCATCTGATGGGGGCTTGAGGGTGGAAAGGGCGCCCAGCACGGTGACGGCCTGCGGGTGCTTGTGGCCTGAAGGCGATGATGGGGGGATGTCCGCCAGCCCACGTGCCCAGTCGTTCGATGGGGCCGCTGCCCAGTACGCGGCGAGTCGACCGTCCTATCCGGCCGCGCTCTTCGACCACGTCGAGGAATTCGTGGGCCATCGCCTGGCCGGTGCCCGGGTCGCCGATGTCGGAGCGGGCACCGGAATCGCCACCGCGCTGCTGCGGGAGCGGGGCGCCGATGTGATCGCTGTCGAGCCCGGCGAGGCCATGGCCGCCACGTTCCGCCAAGCGCTTCCGGACGTGCCGATCGTGAGAGGGGACGGCAACGCCCTGCCGCTTGCCGAGGCTTCCCGCGACCTCATCGCGTACGCACAGTCCTGGCAGTGGACCGATACCGCCCGTTCCGTCCCGGAAGCGTTGCGGGTCCTGCGTCCGGGCGGGGCGCTCGCGATCTGGTGGAACACCACGGCCTTCGACGTTCCGTGGATCCGCGAGCAGCACGAGCGCATCGCCCACCACTGCGGGGTGAAACCGAGATCCACGGTGCGCCCCACCGACAGTGACGCCATCCGGCTGGCGGGCCTGACGGGACTGCGGGTCGCTCGCTGCCAAGTGCGCTGGAACCGCACGGTCTTCCTGGACCTGCATCTCGCCAATATCGGCAGCCGTTCGGCGTTCCTCGTCCTTGATCGGGCCGACCGTCATGCCTTTTTCGCCGATGAGCGTGAGCGGCTGAGCCGGGCTTTCCCCGACGAGGCGGTGGAAGAGACCTACGTGGTTGATCTCCTGGTGGCGGCCCGCCCCTGACGTTGCGCGGCGGAAGCGGGACGGCATGAGTGGCGCCCGATGAACGGCGGGCACGCGGCGTCGGGACCGGGACGATAGAAAGGGCGTATGTCCCACCCTTCTCCAGCCTCCGAATCCGATGCCGAGGCGATGGTCACCGCCCTGCTGACCGCGTCCCGGTTGCTCGTCGCCGTCTCCGCCCGGTCCTTGGCCGCGGTAGAGGAAACCCTGACGTTGCCGCAGTTCCGGATGCTGGTCGTTCTCGACGGCCGGGGACCGCTGAGCCTCTCCGGGCTGGCCGGGGAGCTGGGAGTGCAGCCGTCGACGGCCATGCGCATGATCGACCGGCTGGCCGCGGCAGGCATGGTCGCGCGGGGTGTCTCCGCCGAAGACCGGCGCACCAGTGTGATCTCGCTCACCAAGGAGGGTCGGCGGATCGTGAACGAGGCCACGGGCCGACGGCGGCGGGAGATCGCGCGCATCGTCGATGAGATGCCGCCCGGCAAGCGGCGCCATCTCATCGAAGCGCTGCGGGCGTTCACGGAAGCGGGCGGCGAGCCCTCGGTGGAGGGCGGCCCGCAGGCACACGCGAGCTGGTGATCCCCCGGGGGCGGTTCCAGCGCGCGTACGGCACGCTTCGCAGCCGCCCTTCGCTCCTGACCCGGCCGGTGCCGTCTGTGCGGCACACCCATTCTTTTGCATAATGCAAAGATGGGTAGTGAAACGATCGGTCTCCGGCGAACGCCGTCCCCTTCCGCGCGAGCAGGTGCCCGGCTGCTGAGCAGCGCGGGCCAGAGGCAGGGAGGGGTGATCGCGCTCGCGCTGATGGTGGGGTGCGGTGCCGGGCTGGGAGCGATCGCCTTCCGGTGGCTGATCCAGACCTTCACCCGGCTGCTGTCGGGCCACGCCGACTACTCGGCCGCCGGTCACGCCGCCCATCCCGGACTGCCGTGGCTCGGCCCGTGGTTCGTGGTGCTGGCGCCGGTGGTCGGCGGGCTGCTGTACGGGCCGCTGGTGCAGCGCTTCGCCAAGGAGGCGCGCGGGCACGGCGTACCGGAGGTGATGTACGCCGTCGCCCATCGCGGGGGACGGATCGCCCCGCAGGTCGCGGTGGTCAAGGCGCTGGCCTCGGCGCTGTGCATGGGGTCGGGCGGCTCGGTGGGCCGGGAGGGGCCGATCGTGCAGATCGGCTCGGCGCTGGGCTCGACCGTCGGGGGCCTGCTGCGGATGCCGGAGGACCGTCGGCGGCTGCTGGTCGCCTGCGGCGCGGCGGGCGGGATCGCCGCCACCTTCAACGCCCCGCTGGCCGGGGTGTTCTTCGCCATGGAGCTGATCCTGCGGGACTTCGCCGTGGAGTCCTTCGGCGCCGTGGTCCTCTCCAGCGTCACCGCGAGCGTCATCGGCCGGGCGGCGCTGGGGGACGAGGCGTTCCTGACACTGCCCGCCTTCCACGTCGCCCACCCCGCGCAGTACCTGCTGTTCGCCCTGCTCGGAGTGGTCGCGGGCGCGGTCGGCGTGGCGTTCACCCGGGTGCTGTACCTGATCGAGGACGCCTGCGACTGGGCCTGGCGCGGCCCGGAGTGGCTGCGCCCGGCGGTCGGCGGGCTGCTGCTGGGCGGTCTGCTGCTGGCGCTGCCCCAGATGTACGGGGTGGGGTACCCGGTACTGGAGAACGCCATCGAGGGAAAGTACGCCGTCGGTCTCCTGGTGCTCCTGCTGGTCGGCAAGGTCGTCGCGACCAGCCTGACCATCGGCATCGGCGGATCGGGCGGGGTGTTCGCGCCCAGCCTCTTCCTCGGCGCGATGGCCGGGACCGCGTTCGGCGCCACGGCCCACCAGCTGCTGCCCGGCACCGCGGGCGCGGTGGGCGCCTACGGGCTGGTCGGCATGGGCGCGGCCTTCGCCGGCTCGGCCCGGGCCCCGATCACGGCGGTGATCGTGCTGTTCGAGCTGACCGGAGAGTACTCCATCATCCTGCCGATGATGCTCGCCATCGTCCTGGCCACGCTCACCAGCCGCCTGCTGTCACGCGACACCATCTACACCCTCAAACTGCGCCGCCGCGGCATCGACCTGGACGGCGCGCGGCTGGGCTCCCCGCTGGCCGGTGCGAGCGTCCGCGACGTGATGGAGGAACTCCCCGCCACGTTGTCCGGCGACCTGCCGCTGGAGGACGCCACCGACGTGATCGCCCGCTCCGGACACGGGGTCCTGCCCGTCACCGGCCGGAACGGGCGGTACGCGGGTGTGGTCACCGCCCGCGCCGTGGCCGAAGCGCTCACCGAGCGGGACCCGTCCCTGGACGCGCACGCTACCCCGCGCACCATCGCCGGCCTCGCCGAACAGCCCCCTGCGGTGACCGCCGGTGCCCCGCTGAGCGGGGCTTTGCACACCCTGGTCACCGCCGACGGCGCCGGGCTTCCCGTCCTGGACGCGGACACCGGCGAACCGGTCGGCTGGCTCACCCACCAGACGGTGCTGAGCGCCCTCCACGCACCCGCCCACCCGGCCGGGTCGCCTCGCTGACCGCCCTCAGCGCCGCGCGGGCGGGGGGTCGGGGAGGACTCGGACGAAGGGGATGTGGGTGCGTCCGATGCGGTGGTAGTCCTCCGCGCTGCCGTCGGTCTCCAGACCGCACATGCGCATCAGGCCGCGGGCCAGGCGCGGATGCCGCAGGGCGTAGGTGGCCATCAGGCGCCCGGATTCCTCCGGCCCCAGCGGCTCGGCGACCGCGGACATCCGGCGCCGACCGACCTGGACGGTGACGTACGGCGTGCGCTGGATGTTGCGGTACCACTGCGCTCCCGGGCCGAACCCGGAGGCGAGGTGATAGGCGCCGGTCTTCGGATCACGGCCGGTCACCTCCAGGACGACCTGCCGCGGCAGACCACTGGTGCGGCCCGTATGGGTGAGCAGCAGCATCCGGCCGCCCAGCAGCCACCCCAGGTGCCAGCGGTAGAGCAGGACCGGCGCCCGGAACACCACCCTGCGCAGCCCGGAGGGCGGGGGCACCCGCGTGCGTCGGACTGCCATCGATCGGCCTCCTCCCGTACGCGGCCGAGCCGACGACCGCCCCGCGCCGCCGCCAGGGAAGCGGGGAGCGTAGTGGATCGGAGAGGCCCCGGCCATCGGTTTCGCGCACCTTGGCAAAGTGCAATTTTTGCACTGTCTAAAGACTAGCGTTCTGCGTGCCCACGACACAGGCGTCCGTCTCCCATGAACGGACGCTCCCCGATCCAGGAGGCACCATGACCGCGCACGCCCGGTCGGCACACGGCCGCTCACGCAACCTCACCCTCGCGGGCGTCCTGCTCGTCGCCCTGGCCGTCGTGGCCGGAGCGATCGTATGGGGCACCCGGAGCGAAGCGAACGCCACCGAGAACGCCTCGGCGAACTTCCCCAGCGCCCAGCCGGCCGCCCCCGGCGACGTGGTCACCACGGCCGGTCCCGTGAGCAAGCTGGACATGGAGTTCCTGATGAAGGTGCGGCAGGCCAACCTGTGGGAGGCCCCGGCCGGCCGGCTCGCCCAGACCCACGCCACCAGCGAGGCCGTCAAACGGGCCGGGATGCACGTCATGGACGGGCACTCCAAGCTCGACGAGTTCGTCCGCAACACCGCCGAGGCGCTGAACGTCTCCCTCCCGGACGAGGCCAGCGCCGAGCAGCAGGGCTTCGTCCGCACCCTGGAGAACGCCCAGGGCGAGGACTTCGACAAGAAGTTCGCCAACATCCTCCGCGGCACCCACGGCAAGATCTTCGTCACCATCGCCCAGGTCCGCGCCAGCACCAAGAACTCCCTGATGCGCCGCTTCGCCTCCGAGGTCAACCTCACCGTCCTGGACCACCAGAACGTCCTTGACGACTCCGGCCTGATCGACGACGCGACGTACGACGACATCGCCTCCAGCTTCTGACGCCCGAGCAGGCCCACCCCACGGCTGTCTCGTCAGGTGCCGAGGTCTTCGATGACCTCCCTCACCTGGCGATTCAGCGAGAGGGCCCACCGCGTCGACAACGGCGCCAGCCGGGCGACAGCCGCTCCCAGCCACTCCGGGTCCCCCAGGCGGTGCAGCGCCCTCGCTTCGGACGTCTTCCGGAACAGTTCTTTCACCAGGTAGACGTGGTTGCCCGTGTACGGGCGCTCGTGATGGGTGTAGTTCACCGACCAGGGCTCGTACGGACGGCGGACGAGCCCGCCAACGGAGCAGCCGCTGGGGCCGGTATCCATGTGGTGGCTGCCGCCGAGCACGCCCAGCACGCCCATGGTGCGGGTGGCGTGCCACGACTTGAAGGCGGCTCGGATATGCAGCTCCATGAACCTGGCCCACGGGATGGTGGAGAGTGGTTCCGGCACTCCGGGCTCGTGGTGCTCCATGCCCTCGGGGGTGAGGACCAGGTACGAGCCGCCCTCCCGCTTCGGGTCGCCGATGATCCAGCGGTCCCCGACCAGTTCCAGTGGGCCCAGGTACTCCGTCATGATCCCCCATTGGTCGTGTGTTCGCCCGAGCGGCGCCGGTCCGCGGGTGTTCCCACGGGGGCCGCGCACCTCGGGAAGGCGGTCCGAGGGCGACGGCCCACGACCTGTTCGCGGAGGGGCCCGGCGGGCTGGAGGCGGTGGTTCAGCCGCCGCTGGAGCCTGACGCCGACCCAGCCCGCCCCCGCCACCGCCGGCAGCACGGCGATGCGCAGCCAGGGCCGGTCGGGCAGCGCGTCCCCGGCGAGCGCGACGCCCCAGGCCAGCGCGATACCGGTCACGACCACGGCGGTGAACGGTGGACCGGCGGTGTCGGCGCGGGCTCCGTCTCCCCCGCGAGCCCCGACGCCGACACCGCCGGTCCACCGCACCAGCCGGTATCCGGCAACGACGAGGAGCGCGACGCCGAACAGGACGGCCAGCAGCCCAGGCGCGGTACGCAAGAACTCAGCCACAGCGCCTCCCCCGATGCCCCGTCTTTCCGTCTCCCCGTCTCGGTGCGGGCTCATCGTGGCACCGCGGCTCCGAGCCGCGCATTGCCGGAACCCGGCAATCTTTACGCGTTGCTGACGGCCTGGAAACGCCGGAACCGAACGGGCCGGGCGGCACCTACAGGGGGTTCGCCGGCCACCCCAGCAGCCGGGCCCCCATCGCCGCCGTCTCCAGGGTGAAGCGCTGCAACGCGTCGCCCGGGTCGTAACCGGTCAGGTCCTTGATGCGCGCCAGCCGGTAGGAAAGCGTGCGGACACCGATGTTCAGCCGCCTGGCCGCCTCGGCGTTGACGTAGGCCGCCGCCGCGCACGCGGTGAGCGTCTCCACGAGCGGCCCGGCTCCGCCCCGGGCCTGCGCGAGCGGGCCGAGCACCGTACGCACCAGGTCGGACATGGCAGCACGGTCCCGCAGGAGCACCGGAAAGACCAGCAGGTCGGCGGCGCGCAGAACGGGACCGGGCAGCTCAAGACGGTCGGCGAGTTCCAAGGCGTCCAGGGCCTCCTCGTAACTGCGCACCACGCCACCGGCCCCCGGGTGCTCACGGCCGACGGCCACCCGCCGCGCCCCTGCCTGCCCGCTGCCGGGACCGTGCACCCAGCCGATGAAGGCGTCCAGGATCGCGCGCTCACGCTCACCGCCGGCCGCGACGCACACCAGCCGCCCGTCCTTCGTCGTCAGCAGCACATCGTGCTCGCCGAACCGGGCGATCACCTCCCGCTCGACCCGCCGCACGACCGGATGGACGACGTCATACGGCTCCTCGCCCTCGGCGACCGCCACGGCATGGCTCCGTGCCAGCCGCAGTCCGAACCGCTTCGCCCGCTCGGCCAGCCGCCCCAGGTCGCTGCGCCCGTACAGCAGATCGTCGACGAACTCCCGGCGCGCCGCCTCCTCCTGCCGCACCGCCAGGCGCTGCGCCCGCTCGTGCCCCTCGCCGAGGGCGGCGACGGCGGTGTCCACCGCGCCGAGCAACGCGTCGGCGGTACGGACCCTCACCGCCGCGTCGGCCCCCCGGACCGCACCGGGCAGCGAACCCCACAGCCTGCGGGTCTCGCCCAGGTACAGCGTGATCAGTTGCCGCAGGCCGTATCCGGCCTCGGCCGCCCGCTCCCCCAGTTCGCGCAGTTCGTCCAGCTCGGAGCGGCGCAGCAGCCGACCGGTATCGGAGACATCGACGAGCATCCGCTCGTAGCCGCCGAGGAAGTCGGCGGGCATCCGGTCCTGTCTCATCGGTCCGCTCCCTGTGGTTCGTGGGTTCCGGTGGGTCCGTGACGCGTACGGTCAGCTCAGGGCGAAGTACCGCAGCCACAGGTATCCGGCGCACAGGGTCACGGTCACGGCGGTGACGACCAGGCCGTACCGGGTGAACTGCCAGAAGGAGATGGGCTGCCGGTTGCGTTCGGCGATGCCCAGCACGACGACGTTGGCGGAGGCGCCGATGGCGGTGGCGTTGCCGCCCAGGTCGGCGCCCAGCGCGAGGGCCCACCACAGCACGTGGACCCCGTCGCCACCGAAGCCGTGGGCCAGGTCGGCGGTGATGGGGGCCATGGTGGCGACGTACGGGATGTTGTCGACGACCCCCGACAGCACGGCCGAGCCGAACAGCAGCAGCATCGTGGCGCCGAGTTCGCTGCCGCCGGTGGCGTCGGCCAGCGCGCGGGATACCTCCCCGATGACGCCGGTCTCGATGAGCGAGCCGACCATGATGAACAGCCCGGCGAAGAACGCCAGCGTCGGCCACTCCACCTCCTTCAGTGCCTCGCCGGTCTCCACCTTCGAGATGGCGATCAGCAGCCCGGCGCCGAGCAGGGCGACCACGCTCGGCGCGTAGTGCAGCACCGGATGCGCCACGAACCCGAGGACGACCAGGACCAGGACCCCCAGGCCCTGGTACAGCAGCCGGTGGTCGCGGATGGCCTCGCGCTCCTCCAGCGCCATCACCTCGGCGGCGCGCTCCTCGTCGTACACCAGCGCCTTGCGGAACATCACCCGGCACAGCAGCACGAGCACGACGGTCAGCAGCGCGGCGATCGGTGCCAGGTGAACCAGGAAGTCGTTGAAGGTCAGCCCGCCCCGGCTGGCGATGATGATGTTCGGCGGGTCACCGACGAGCGTCGCGGTGCCACCGATGTTGGACGCCAGCACCTCCGCGATCAGGAACGGCGCCGCGGGCAGCGCGAGGCGTTCGCACACCAGCAGGGTGACCGGGGCGACCAGGAGGACGGTGGTGACGTTGTCCAGCAGTGCGGAGGCGGAGGCGGTGATGACTATCAGCATGGTCATCACGCGGAAGGGCTTGCCGCGGGCGCGCTTGGCCGCCCAGATCGCCAGGTATTCGAACAGACCGGTCTGCCGCAGGACTCCGACGATCGCCATCATGCCGAGCAGCAGGAAGACGACGTTCCAGTCGATCCCGGAGTGCTCGTCGAAGAAGGCGGCCTTGTCGTCGGTGGCACCGATGGCGAGCATGGCCGCCGCCCCGGCCAGGGCGGCGGCCGTGCGGTGCACGCGCTCGCTGATGATCGCCACGTAGGCGACGACGAAAACGGCGATCGCCGCCCAGCTGTGCCAGTCACTCATGGGGCTCCGCAGGTCCGAGGAGTCGATGGAGGAGCTGCGAGGCGGTGATCACCCCGAGCAGGTACAGGCCCGCCTTGTCCCGGTCGGCCACCGCCACCAGCGGGCTGCGCACGCGTGCCATCAACGCGGCCACCTCCAGCGCGGTGTCGTCGGGGGCGGCGATCGGTGGCCGGGCCGCGTCGTCGGACAGCAGGTCACTCACCCGGCGGCCGCGCAGTGCCTCACACAGCCGGTCGGCGTGGTTCTCGTCGACGACCGCCGCCAGCGCCGGATCCTCGACCACATAGGCCGGGACCAGCGCCTTCACCACCTGGGAGGCGGGCAGGATCGCCTTCGGCTCCCCGTCCCCGTCCAGGACCAGCAGCCCCGGCAGTTGGCGCTCGGCCAGGAGGCGGGCGGCCTCCAGCGCGTCGTCGTCGACGCGGACCGACTCGTACTCCACGGCCAGATCACGTGCGCGCATCGCCGTCCTCCTTCACCCGGGGCGCCGACGGGACGCCCTCGACCGTGCGCTTCTCCCTCTCCACATCGTCGTCGTCCGGGATGCCCACGAGGTCCTCGACGTCGAAGAGGCGGGCGACCGGCACATCCGTACTGCTGTGAGCGGCGATCGAGAACGCGATGCACACCGCGATCAGGGTGTACGCCTCCGCACCCTGCGGGATGCCGGACTGGAGCACGAGCAGGCCGTAGACGACGGAGGCGAAGCCCTTGGGGCCGAACCAGGCCGCGGCCAGCTTCTCCCGCCGCGTGAAGCGGGTACCGATCAGCGAGACCAGCAACGACGCCGGGCGCACCAGAACGATGGCCAGCACCACGGCCACGTACCCGCCGACCGGCAGATCCCCGAACAACCGAGGCGTCAGCAGCGCCCCGAACACCAGCAGCGCCGCGAACTTGCTCAGCTCCGCCACCGCCTCGCCCAGCGACTCGAACGCACGGCCGGAGTCCGGCGCGACGGAGGCGAGCACCGCTCCCGCCGAGAAAGCGGCCAGATAGGGGTTGGCGTGGGTCAGATGGCATGCGGCGTAAAGGATCACACCGGTCGCCAGCGGCAGCAGCGGCTGGAGCTTCGGCTCGGCGCCGAGCACCGGGAGCCGTACCAGTCCGTTCACCAGCAGCGGCAGCGCGGCGCCCAGCGCCAGGCCGCCGACCAGCTCCGCGGCGATCACCGACGGCGACGCCTGCGCCTCCCCCGAGGTCGGACCGGCAGCGGCGATCAGCAACAGGACGACCGGCAGCGCCAGCCCGTCGTTGATCCCGCTCTCCACGTTCAGCAGCTGCCGCAGCCGCGCCGGGACCTCCTTGCGCCCCACGATCGCCGAGGCGAACACCGGGTCGGTCGGCGCCAGCACCGCGCCGACCAGGAACGACGTCGTCCAGTCCAGCCCCACCAGAAAGTGGGTGATCAGCGACATCCCCACGAACGCCAGCGGCATGCCAAGACCCAGCGCACGCGCCGGATTCCGCCAGGCGCCGCGCAACGCCGGGAACGAGACATGCATGCCGTCGGTGAACAGCACCGCGAACAGCGCCAGATCGGCCGTGATCGCCACGATCGGGCTGTCCGCCGTGATGTGGATGAGGCCCAACGCCCCGTCGCCGACGAGCGCGCCCGCGACGAGGAAGAGCAGCGAGGTGGAGAGAACCGAGCGGGCCGCCAGCCCCGAAACCAGGACCGCGATGAGAAGCGCCACGCCGAACACCGCGATGAGCACCATGAGTACCGTCCCCGATCGGTGAAGAGAGCTATCCCCTACCGCCGACCAGGCTTCCCGGCACACCGCACGGCACCTTACACGATCTTTACGCGCCCCCTACGGAACGTTGATGCCCGCTGTCCGCACCACGCGGCCACCCGCGCGGGATCCCGCCGCCTGCCTCGCAATGTCTCGCGCGCGCCTTGGAGTAACGAGTGGGGTCAGGGTGGTGTGAGGGTGTCGAGTTGTGCGGCGAGGTCGGGGTGGGCGGCCAGGTGAGGGCGGGTGGCGTTGAGGGGACGGATGAGTTCGGCGGGGTCGTCGTGGGCGAGGGCGGCGTGGAGCTGGCTGAGCGGGAGGCGGGCCGTGGTGGGCAGGTCGGTGAGGGCGGTGATCTGGCCGGCGATGCGGCGCAGGTCGGCCGCGTTGCGGCGGGCCCAGGTAGTGGTGGTGCGTTCGGCGGCGCGGCGTTCGCGGGTGGCCTGGACGCGTTGTTCGCCGGTGGTTCCGGCGGGACCGGGCCGGTTGCGCAGGTAGCGGCGTTCGGCGGCCTGGCGGCTGGCGACGCCGAGGGGGTGGGCGAGGTCCGCCCAGCTGGCACCCGCCTCTCGAGCGGTTTCGATCAGGCCGGATTCCCATCCGGCGAGCTGCTCGCGTACCTGCCGCAGCAGCAGAAGCGAGGCCAGGGCCTGCTCGGGGCCGACGTCGTGAGTGTCGGCAGTGCCGGGGACCTCGTGGCGGGCGGCGTGCAGGGCGTCGTCTATGGCATGCAGGGCCGCCGCGGCGGTGAGGAACGACGCCGGGCTCTGTGTGCCGGCGCTGGACGATGCCGGCTGGTCGGCCGGGGTCATGGGCACCTCCCTCAGGTAGTCATCCTCTGGACGACACCAGGTTTGTCATCCATTGGATGACATGCTACAACAGAAGCAGTGAGGCGCATTGGCAGCAACTGCCCGAACCTTCCTGGAGGTGTTTTCCGATGTTGATGCGCACCGACCCCTTCCGTGAGCTCGACCGGCTGACGCAGCAGCTGATGGGACCGGCCACCTGGTCCCGGCCGTCCCCGATGCCGATGGACGCCTACCGCGAGGGCGACCAGTACGTGGTGGCCTTCGACATCCCCGGCGTCAGCGCGGACGCGATCGACATCGACGTCGAACGCAACATGCTGACCGTCAAGGCCGAGCGCCGGCCCGTGACAAAGACCGACGACGTGCAGATGGAGCTGTCCGAGCGGCCGCTGGGCGCCTTCTCCCGCCAGATCGCGCTCGCCGACACCCTCGACACCGAGCACATCCAGGCCGACTACGACGCGGGCGTGCTCACCCTGCGCATCCCGATCGCCGAGCGCGCCAAGCCCCGCAAGGTCACCGTCGGCGTCGGTGCCGGCCGCAAGGAGATCTCCGGCTGAACCGGACGGACAAGGGCTGAACAGCGGCGGAGGACGGGTATCTGATCTCCCCCCTCGCCCGTCCTCCGCGCCCCATGGGCCGAGGAAGGGGGTGACGGCCGAAGTGGCTGTGCGACGCGAAGCGTTCCTCGACCATGTGAAGGAACGCGGCGAATACGGCACTCGGCAGGAGACCGAACGCGCGGCCCGCGTGGTGCTGGCCCTGCTGGGCGCACACCTGGTCGGCGAGGTACGCGCCCAGCTGGCGGCGCGTCTGCCGGAAGACTTCGCCCTGATCCTCCTCAACCCGCTGCAGAGCGCCGAGCCGCTCCCCCCGGAGCGGTTCGTGCGGGCGACCGCGGCCTGGATCGAAGGGGCCACCGAACAGACCGCGGCCTGGGACGTCAGCGCTGTCCTGTCCACGGTCGCCGACAGCGCCGACGACGACCTCCTCGGCGAGATCCTGCTCCAGCTCCCCGCAGGCTACGACCTCCTCTTCGGCCGCCCCCGACCCATCTGACCACCCACCCCGGTGACCACACACGGGCCACCACGACCCTGGTGACAGAAAGGCAACCACCGCAGTGATGTCCGACCAGAGCGCACCGCTCCAGCAGCCCTGCACAAGGGCGTACGCGCACATGCTGGAAAAGGTCCGCTACGACGGCGCCTACCCCACCCGCGAGAAGGCCGAGGAAGCCGTCCGCCTCGTCCTCGCGGGACTGGGACGTCAGCTGACCGGCGACGAACGCGTCGAACTGGCCGCCCGCCTCCCCCTCGAAGCCGCACGCATCCTCACCGCCCAGATCCCCGACACCCAGCCCCTGGGTGGCTGGGCCTTCGTCAAGGACCTCGCCACCCGCACCGGCGCCTCCCTGGCCACCACCCGCTGGGACACCGGAACCGTCTTCTCCGCCGTCGCGGCCTACGCCGGCCCCGAACTCATCACCCGCATCCTGCGCCAGCTCACCTCCGGCTACGCGCTGCTGTTCGGCCGCGCCGAACTCACCCCCGCCGCGTAGACGAGGACATGCGTGCTCGGGGCGGGCGCGCGACGACCGCCGCGTCGCCGTCCGCCCCGCGCACCGGACCATGCGAGGTGACCGCCGTTGCCTGCCCGACCGCCCGCATCGACCTGCTGGCAGGCACGGTCGAGCGCATCGGGGCGCCGGTAAATAAGGGACCCCGGCTGATCTACCGGCACCGGCCTCGCTCGCACCCCACCATGACCAACCACGCTTTCAAGCTCAGCAGTCATGCCCCAGCCGTGCCCTTCAAGGCGGTGCACAGAGGTCGATGAAGGCACGATCAGACCCACCCACTGAGGCACAGAGGCCGCGTTTTACCTGATCAGCGGCCTACAACCATGGTCAGCACCGGTGATTCCCAAGCTCAGAGCGCGAGTTCGATTCTCGTCACCCGCTCCACCACAAAGCCCCAGGCCAGCGGCCCGGGGCTTCTTTGTTGCCCCGACTGCCCTACACGCCGTGCACCGGATTCGCACCAGAACATGTGGTGCTCCTCAGGGAACGCTCACCGCACCCGGGGTGTGAGAAGCTCCACCGCTTGCTCCCACCGGAACCGGTCGCGGCCTCGTCCCGCCTTCGGCTGGTGTGGTTCGTAGTCGGCGATGAGTACTCCCATCTCGCGCAGCCGTTCCAGGCTCTGCCGGTAGGCGGGGTGTGCGGCCTGGGCGGCGTTGAGGTAAGGCAGGGCGGCGATTGGGGTGCCCATGCCGTACGCCTCGCACAGGATGCCCACGGCCAGGGTGTCCGCGATCCCGGCAGCCCACTTGTTGATCGTGTTGAACGTTGCCGGGGCGACGGCGATCGCGTCCGGAGGCGGGAGGGGCCGCGGGGCGCCGGGGGAGCGCCAAGCGGAGCGGATCGGATAGCCGGTCCGGACCTCGACCGCTTGGGCGTCGATGAAGCCGAGGCCCTGCGGCGTGGCGATCACGCCCACGTCCCAGCCCCGCTCCTGCGCCGCGTTGATCAGCTTGCCGACGTCATCGGCGATCTCGGCTGCACAGACGACGACGTACAGGAACGGCTTTTTCCGCTCACTCACGCAGGGACTCCCAGTCTTCGGCTGAAGTGGTGCAGTTCGGGCAAGGTTCGACGGCGGTCACGGGCCACATCGTTGGCTTCGCTCGGCCGCTCCTGCGTGGCCGCAGTCAGGAGGAAGTGAACTCGTACTGCAACTCGTAGAGGTGACCGGCCTTGGCCATCACCGTGGCTTCGATGGGGCGTTCGTCGTCGCTGTACACCACCCGCAACGTACGCAGCACCGGCAGGTTCCCGGGCAGACCAAGCACCGTGTACTGCTCCTGGGTCGGCACGCGGGCGGAGACCTTGTCGACGCTGAGGCGGGGCGGGTAGCCCAGTTCCGCGAGGAGGGCCGGGGTGCCGCCCTTGATCTTGCGGCGGTCCATCATCGCCGTCCCGCGCGCCAGTTCCAGCGGGTAGTAGGACTTCACCAGCTCCACCGGCTCGTCATCCATGAGCAGCACCTGCGTCCGCAACAGCGCCGTGCCGTCCTCTGGGAGCCGCAGCGCCTCGGCGACATCGGCGGGCGGCCGAGCCTCGGTGACGTCGAGGAGCCGGCTGCTCCCGCGCGTCTGGTGACTGGCGGCCTCGCTGATCCACCGATACGGCTGACCGGGCGCGGCCGGGGCCATGTACGAGGCGGGGCGCATGGTGCGCTGCCGATGTTCCCGTACGGTGACGGCCGCTCCGGCGCGGCCGACCGCCAGGCCCTCGTCCTTCAGCAGCTGAAGCGCCTTCTGGACGGTCGCATTCGACGCGCTGAACCGCTCCTTGAGCTGCGCGGTCGAGGGCAGGTTCGCGCCGGGGCGGAGGTCGCCCGACATGATTTCGTCCCGTAGGTCGGCGGCGATCCGCTCGTGCAGCGACCGCCGGTCGACGGCGTCGTGTTCGGCCTTGGGCACGGTCATCCCATCGTGAGTTCGTAGCGCAGACGCTGCCGGTGGGCGGGCATGGTGATCAGGTCGGCCTGGATGGCTCGCTCGTCCCCGTCGAGGACCACTCGCTCCAGCCGCAGCACGGGCTCGTCGGCGGCCGTCCGCAAAAGCTCGCGCTCTTCCTCATCCGGCATCAGGGCCGTCACATCCTCCTGCACCCGCCGCCCCACGTACCCGAGTTCAGTGAGCAGGGCCACGGCCCCGCCACGGATCTTCGCGGTGCCCGCGAGCGCGGTCCCTGCCGCGATATCGGCCGGGTAGTACGAGTCGGTCAGCTCGCACGGCTGCTCGTCCAGGTACATGATCCGTCGCCGCACGACGACCCGATCCCCCTCCGCAAGCCCCAGCAGCCGGGCCACCGCCTCGGGAGCGGGCACTTTCCCCGCCCCCACGATCCGCTGCGTGCCCCGACGCCCTCGCGCCGCGGTCTCCTGCTCCCACACATCCCCCTGCCCTCCGGCAGCCGGCCGCAGATAAGGCATCGAGGAACTGATCCACGCGTCGCCAGGCACCGAACCCCTCCTCAAGCTTGATCGGACTCGCCAACTTTGCCGCTTTACACAGTAAGCGACCCCATGGCCACCGCCTTGAGACTACCTTGCCATCTTTCGCGAATAGCAATAAAGTTACCTCAATCTCACAGTACGCTCTGAGGCGGTGACCGGCCGTGCACTTGACGGGCCAACAGTTGTTCACGCGGCGTAAGCCCTCCATCCAGGCAAGCCGACAGTTCGTGACCCGAACACTCTCCGAGTGGGGCTACGTCGATCGCTTAGACGAGATCGAGCTGTGCGTCTCGGAACTCGCGACCAACGCCCTCCTACACGGCGTCCCGCCCGGCCGGCTGTTCCGGGTGCGCATCGAGGCCACCGAGGAGGAGGTACGCATCGAGGTACGCGACTCCGGCTCCGGCCGCCCCATTTCCCAAGCCCCGCACCTCGACAGCGAACACGGCCGCGGCCTGCTCCTCGTCGCCGAACTCGCCGACGCCTGGGGCGACATCGAACACACCGTGGGCAAGACGGTCTGGTTCACCGTGAAGTCGACGCCGACCACAGGTCACGCCGAATGACACCGCGCCCTGACGACAACAACAGCCGGGACCTGGACCAGCTCCACCGCGCCGAGATCACCGTGGCCATGAACTGGGTGATCCGCACCTGCCTGGACATAGTCCGCGAGTGCAGCCACAAGACGTTCTGGTCCCCCACGGGCACCACACCGACCACGGACGACCTCATCCACTCGGCCCGCACCGACGTGCTCAGCAGGCTCCGCCACCAGATCGACGGGGCCGAGTCCATCATCACCAAGGCCGAGCACGAACGCGCCAAGCGCAAGCTGTCGGATCCCAGCTGATGGTTGACGTTCTGGTCTCGGGTGATGCTTGACGGTGGGCCTAGACAACATAGGGAGCCCTATGGGGCTTGTTCGCTTTCACGTTACGGACCGGGACGTCGGTCGTGCGCCGGATGACCCGGATCTGGCTGTCCAGCTCAACGGTGATCGTCGTGTCCGACACGTGCACGGTCACGGTCTGGCCTGCGTAGGGGCGGCCGAGCGAAATCGTCTGGCGGCAGACCATGACCGTGCCCACCTTGCTGACCCGCCGCTGCACACGCACGGGCTCGATGCCCGGACGCGGCGGCGGTCCGGCCGGACGCAGGCCCCGCAGTCGGCGGACTTCCTCGCTGGTCAGCGGGTTGGGCCGCACCCGCAGCAGTTCCCGCGAGGACGGATCGAAGAACGACAGTGTCTCGTCGTCGATCCGGATACCCACCTGGCGTCCTCCAAGGATCTCCGCCGCCAGCACCTGGTGCCCGCCCAGGCCCACCAGGCCACTGTTGTTCACGACCCGGTCCACCTCGAACGCAGCCCCGTCGCCGGCAGGCAGCGGGGCCGGTCCGGCCGCACGTCCGCCCCGGGCGGCCAGCCACCCCAGATCCGCCACCGACAGGTGGGCAGGTCCACAGACTGCCCGACGCGCCGCAAGCTTACGGGGCCATGATCACTCGCCCCAAAGCAGCTCCAGCCCAAAGTCGCTCCACCGACCTTCAGGTGAGCGGAAAGCCCCAACGGAGGGCCTCATTCTCGATTTCTATTTGCTCCTGATCCAATTCGGCCTTTCGGGCGGGATCTAGGTTTTGCACATTAAGCATGGCTTGTACGGAGGCGTAGCGGATTTTAGCCTTCTTGCGCCGGCTCACGAGTTCTAGAGTCACGAGAATCCACTCGAAGAGCGCCGAGAGCAGGACTGCAATCAGTGGAGCCAGGTACAGAAATACTTTGCCCGCTATCTTATCTTGGTAGCTTTCGCCAACAAAAGCGGCTAGGCCGACGCCAGCACCAGCCCCGGCGAGCGACGCCTTGAGTGCGTCAGCGTTAAACGGCGTTGGAACGGCTGGTCCAGTCTGAGTGATGCCGTTCCGTTGCGGGGGAATCGTCACGAATCACGTCCCGCAGGCCTACTGTCGTACTCATTCAGGAATTCGTCAAACCGGGCCGCCTCGCTTGCGTTGGCTAGATCGAGGTTCACAGAATGAGCATCGCGTCCTTTCGCTTCGAAGGTTACTTTGTGGCTAGCGATATCGACCTGCACAGAGTTCAATCGGCGCAATTGCAGCAGTTGCCTAAATGCGCGCCAACCGACTGGAATGAACGAGGCAATAACACCGGCCAACACGCCAGCAATTTCGGCTTCCATCGACCGACCTCCCCCCCCCTGATTCAGCGTGGCTCCCGTGTTCGCGTAAGCGTCAACTAATCATCATACCTACCCAGTTGCCCAGTGGCAGACACTTCCAAGTGATCGTTTAACGCGTCTCTACGACAGGCGTTGCCACGGGATATCGATGGGGACCGAGCAGTCCGCCGGTCAGCCAGTGCGACTGGGGAAGCTGGTCGAGGGCTACGGTGATGTGACTAAGGGTGGTCCCGCAATGGATCTCCAGCGGACCTAGTAGCACGCGAGTCGCCTGCAACAACCAGACCTCCTGGGCCGTCCCTGGGCCGCCCGAAGCCGACCAACGCTGACAGTCGGCACCCGAGGGTGACCACCCCCACCCCGCTCTGACCTGGGCCCCCGCCGATGATCTGCCACACTGGACGTGTTATGCCTGCACCCGGAGAACTGCCTTAGGTCAGACCCTAGCTGCACTGAAATGGGTCGTTTGGTACGCGAAGCGGGCTGAACCTCGCTACGTTCGTCGCATGCACGCAGAGAACGCGATGCCCCAAGACCACGACTGCACCGAACGTGGTTGCATGATCGACCACAGCAACCCCCAGGTGAAGGTCGAATGGCACGTGTCCGACGATCCGAACCCGGCGGCCTACCACAGGCTGCTAGAGCTCCTCTTCGCGCCGAGGCCCGACGATGAGGACAGCACCACCGAGCGACATCACACGTAATACTCGGTTGATCAACGCGGCAACACTGGTAGTCACCGCGCGAGGAGCCGTGCCAGATACGTGCCAGAACGAGCGGTAGACCACGGTCAACAGCGGACACCAGGAGCCCTTACCCAAGATCGCTAAAGGTATCGTTTACTCAGGTCAGCGGGATGATCAACCGTAATGGGCCGGTGATTCCCAAGCTCAGAGCGCGAGTTCGATTCTCGTCACCCGCTCCACCTCAAAGCCCCAGGTCACAGACCCGGACCTTGTTTGCTGCCCAGGACGATCAACGGCCACCTTGCCCGCTCCATGCCAGGTAGCTGCCGCGCATGTCCGGCGGCCGCGTTCACTCCCCCGTGCCCCGACGGGCGCTGCCGATGCACTCGACAGTGCCGATCGGGCATGCCGGACCCATGAGCAGGTATGCAGCGGCGAAGCCCTACGTGCTGCCGGAGTCGCTCGACGAGCTGGGCGGACCGACGGCCTGCAGTGTCACGCTGCCGCGCTGCTCGTGGCGCGGAAGCTCGCTCCCGACGCGTCGGTACCGCACAGGAGTCGTCGGCTTTGATCTCGAAGATGTTCTCGTCAAGGACGGCATCGGTCAGGTCTGCCCCCTCATATCGGTGTCGATCAGCGAGGCAGTCGAAATCCCCCAGCTAGGCGCCTTTTCGGAGCCGATCCGCCCACTTCGCACATGTCTCCGCATCAATAGCAAAAAACAGCTCAGGGGTAGAAATCTCAAAAAGGAATTGAAGCAGCAGGTCTTCATATTCCTCGTCGACACCAATCGGATCCAGTGAATGGATGGCTTCCGCCCATTCCGTAAATTCTGGCCCCGTAATTTCACCGGAAATACATTTCCGGACGGCATTGATTGCACTGGCGCGGCCGAAAATCACAACCTCATCGATATGACCTCGACTTACCGAGCGCGCGGCCGGAATGAGGTCGTCGACGCGACCCTCCAAGTTAACCAGATCCAGAAGGGCCTGGACTTCCTCGCGATTCACCTACCACACCTTCCTCACTTAGGCTTCACATGGACCACATTCCCATCAGGGTCCCACGTTGTCTTATAGGCGTCGATCGTCTCTCCGCCCACATCTACAACCTTCGTATATACAGCGTAAGAACCCGGAACTATACCTGGCACCTTGTAGTTGAACTCGGCAGACCCATCTGAGGATTTCTTGACAGTTGGAATCTCGGCACCAGCAGGGGCCCCCTTAACGAACCTCTTGAGATTTTTCAACTGGGCTTCATTCAAATCCCCCTTATCTTGAATTCTGTCAAACTTTTGACCGCGAGTTAGCTTGGGGCATTCTGACTCCAAGCCCAGTGCGTCGATCCAAGTGTACGGGTTTTCGATATAAGCGTGATGATTGAAAGCCGGCTCGAGCCCCAGCGGGTCCGGCGTGACGTACCTGGCTGTTTCCGGGTCGTAGTGGCGGAAGTAGTTGTAGTGGAGTCCGGTTTCGGGATCGGCGTATTGGCCGGGGAAGCGGAGGGGGCAGTCGGTGGCGGAGGGTGGGGTGGGGAGGGGGATGCCCCAGAGGGTGGTGCGGGATTGCCAGGCCAGTTCGCCGTCTGGGGTGACCAGTTCGGTGGGGGTGCCGACCAAGTCGGTGATGACGGCGTGGAAGCGGGGGGTGCCCAGGTCACGGTTGGTCTGGGTGAGGGGACGGTGGGTGCCTGGGGTGTAGTCCCAGGTTGTGTGGGTGCCGTCCGGGGTGGACTGTTCCGCCAGGCGGGTGTCCTCCCAGGTGAAGTGCAGGGCGTCGGCCGCTGTGCCGTCGTCGGTGAGGCGGTGTTTGGATATGCGGCGGCCCAGGGGGTCGTACGTGTAGTGCCAGTGCTCGCCCTCGGGAGTGGTCGCGTCGGTGAGGCGGTCCTCGGTGTTCCAGGTATAGGTCCAGGTGCGGGTCTGGCCGTTGAGGAGCTTGCGGGTGCGGCGGGTGAGGCGGCCTTGGGCGTCGTGTTCGTAGGTGGTGCGCCCGGCGCGGTGGAGGATCGTGCCGGCGAACGTCCGGTCGCCGGGGGCTTCGTGGTCCGGGGCCGTGGCGTGGGTGAGGTTGCCCGCCGCGTCGTAGGCGTAGGTCTCGGTCCAGCCGTGGGCGTGGACGGCGGTGACCCGGCCGACCGGGTCGAGGTCGAAGCGGCGGGTGCCGGAGGTGAGTTCGCGGATCTCGGTGAGGTAGCCGTCCGCGCGGTACGCGTACGAGCGGTGCTGGAGGAGGCGGTCGGCGGCTTCCGGGGCGCGGGTGAGGGTCTGGGCGGTGAGGCGGTCGGAGGTGTCCCAGGTCTGGGTGAGGGTGACGTCGTTGCCCAGGTGGCGTTCGGTTTCTCGGCCTGCCGCGTCGTAGGTGAAGGACAGGGCGCCTGCGCCGTTGTCGAGGTGGGTGGGGCGGCCTGCGGGGTCGTAGGTCCAACGGGAGAGAAGTCCGCCCGGGGTGGTGCGGTCGGTGCGGCGGCCGACAGCGTCGTAGGCGTAGGTCGTGGTGCGGCCGTTGACCGTTTCTGACAGGACGCGGCCCAGGGCGTCCCGCTCGATGCTCAGCTCGGCGTCCGCGTTGGTCGCTTCAAGGAGGTGGCCTGCGGCGTTGTGCGCATACCTCGTGATCTCGCCCGCGTCGCTGCGTTGTTCGGTGGTGCGGCCGAGGTCGTCACGGGTGAAGTGCAGGGTTTCGCCGACGCCGTTGGTGCGGGAGAGCAGGTTTCCGGCCGCGTCGTGAGTGTAGGCGAGGGTACGGCCGTTGAAGTCGGTCTCGGCGGTGAGGCGGCCCGCCGCGTCATAGGTGTAGTCCCAGGTCAGGCCCTGGGGGTTGGTCACGGTGGTGAGGCGTAGCTCGGTGTCGTAGGTGAAGGCGTAGTGGGCGCCGTCGGGGTCGGTGCGGGTGGCGAGGAGGTCGAAGTGGGTGTGGGTGTGGGAGGTGGTGTGGCCCGCGGCGTCGGTGTGGGTGACGAGGTTGCCCTCGCCGTCCCACTCCCAGGTTTCGCGGGTGCCGTCGGGGTTCTCGCGCCAGGCGGGCTGGCCTTCGATGGTCCAGCCGTGGCGGGTGGTGTTGCCGAGGGGGTCGGTGAGTGCGGTGGGGCGACCGTGGGGGCCCCGCTGGACGTGGGTGGTGTGGCCGAGGGGGTCGGTGAGGGCGGTCGGGAGGCCGGCCGGGTTCGGCGTGACGGTCGTCGTGTGACCCAGAGGGTCGGTGATCCCGGTGAGGTGTCCCGCGTCGTTGTAGGTGTAGCGGGTTACCGCGCCTGTGGGGTCCGTGGTGGAGGTGCGGTTGCCCCGGTCGTCATAGGTGTGGCGCCACACGCCGCCGTTCGGGTCGCGGATCTCCAGCGGGAGGCAGTCGTCGTCGTGGACGGCGGTGAGGGCGGTGCCGTCCGCGCGTTCGATCCGGGTGGGATTGCCGAGGTCGTCGTAGGTGTAACGGGTGGTGTGGCCCAGGGGGTCGGTGACGGCCACGGGGTGGCGGTTGGTCTCGTCCCACTCGGTTCGGGTCGTGTGGCCGAGGTTGTCCGTCTCCGAGACGATCTTGTACGCCTCGTTGTAGACGTACACCGACTCGTGGCCAAGGGAGTCGGTGTAGCGGGTGGTGCGCGCTGCCTCGTCGTAGCGGAAGCGTCCCGAGAAGGTGCCGTCGGGGCCGACGGTGCGCAGGACCCGGCCTCGATGGTCGTAGACGTAGCCGAACGCGGTGCCGTTACGGTCTTCCCAAGCGGTGATGCGGTGCTGGTCGTCGTAGCGGAAGCGGAGCGGGTCGCCCGTGGAATTGATGATCTGCGCGAGATTGCCCGCCGCATCGTAGGCGTACGAGACGAGAGTGGTGCTGCGCTCTCCGTCCTGGCCGTGAAGCAGACGAAGGCGGGTGATGCGCAGCAGCTCGGGATCGGTGTCCACGGCTATGCGATAGCCGCCCGAGTGCGTGACCTCGTGCGGTGCGCCCTTCGCGTCGTAGGCGAAGGTGATGCGGTTGCCCGCCCGGTCGGTGATCGCTGAGAGGGCCAGCTCCGATCCGCCGGTGGGCAGCGGGGTGAAGTGCAGCGTGCGGTTGCGCTCGGGGGCGCTGATCGTCATGGTGCTGTCCGGCTTGCCGTCCCAGGACAGCGGCCAGCGGGGTCCGCTGGTGGGGAGGGTGGGCACGTCGGGTTCGGGGACGGGGTAGGTCAGAACCATGCCGTCGTCGGCGATGTAGACGACGCCCTTGTCGTCCAGCTCCAGCCGTTGGTCCAACGTCCCGGCCCAGGTGGGGCCGAACCAGCCGCCGCACGGGTGCCCCGATACGTAGTGCCGCTCCAGCACGAGCGGGAGGGCACCGGGCAGTTCGACGTCCGTCGCCGAGGTGAACATTTCCCCTGTGGCGGCGTCCACCGGCTCGTTGAGGCCGCACTTCTCGCCTTTGCACTTGTCGTGCTTGTGCGGCTCGCTGTCCGCGCGTTCGCGCCCGCTGCCGTCCCGGCGCAGTGCCCGCTCGCGGCCGGCCAGTCGTTTGGCGGCGTCCTTGGCGGCAGAGGCGCCCTTGCGCGCGACGGACCCGCCGCCGGTGGCCAGTGCGAGCAGCAGGTCGGGGGTCAGCTGGCCGGCGGCGCGGGCGGGATTGCGCTGCCATTCGTCCCAGTTGACGGCGGCTTTGGCGAACTCCTTGGGATGTTCCTGCGCGTAGACGACGCCGTCGGCCATTCCGGCAAGTTGCATGGACCAGCCGCCGAAACCGTCTTCGACCAGGTATTCGCCATGCTTGTACAAGCCGCGCGCGGTGTCCCACGCCCCGTAGAGGTAGTTCTGTCCCTTTTCATAGACGCGGTCCCAGCCCTTGGGCGCGTCAGGGGCTTTCTCCGCCGCCGCCTCCAGCTTCTTCTTGGAGGTGTCGACGACGTCTTGAAGTTCCTTCTCCAGGATGTCCAGACGGCGATAGCAGTCCTGGAGCGCGGTGGAGCCGGGGTCTTCGGTTGGTGGCTTGTCCGGAAGGTTGTCGTCCTTGCGGTCCACGGCCGCGTTGTATTTCTCAACCTGATCGGCGTGCTTTGTGGACGCGGCACGGGCGGCGTCCGCATCCGCGATGATCGGTTTGAGCCGCTTATGGACGGACCGCAGCTTGTCGGCATAGGCGTCCAGGGCACTGGCTGCGGATTTGAAGTACTTGCGTGCCGCCTTCAGCTCCCTTGGGAGCGCTTTGACGGCGCCTTCAAAGCTCTCGGCGGCTTCGCCCGTCCACGGCATACGGACGAGGACAGCCAGCTTGTCGTTGCCGTCACCGAACGCTTCCGCATAGGCGCGGAGCTTGACGACGAGGTCATCGATCTTGCTGGGGCTGCCGATGATGACATCGCTGGGCTTGGCGTTCGGCGGTATGCGCTCGGTGGCACCGGGTGAGGCGCCCTCTGTCGCGTCCTTCGAGGTCATGCAATGGGCCCCCGATTGTCATCGCTCTCCCAATCGATGACATGGTCCTTCCCGACGCGGTGGATCCGAGGCGTCTTCTCCGGCTTCGGCTCTTCGTCCCACTGCTGCTGGAGGCTCTTCGGCGCGGAGTCGAATTCGCCCCGGTACCCTTCATCCCAAACCTGCAGACCGTGGTCGCCGACGGGAAGTTTGGCCATGTTGTCCTCGGTCGGGGAGAAGTCCTTGATGTGCAGCAAGTCGGCCATGACGTAGGCGGAGAGAACCTGCCGCAAGGTCTCAAGGATCTCGTCAGTGTGCTGGGCGATGCGGCCCATACCGTAGCCCCACTTGGAGAGCACCTCCTTGGCGGGCTTCTCGATATCGATCGTGGCCGCGAAGTCGATATCCCCGGCCATCGCCTTCCAGTCGTCCTTGATCTTGCGGGCCGCTACGACGGACTCCTCCAGCGGCTTCATGACCTTGCGGACCCCGGATATCTCCACCGCGTACCCCGCACCGGGCGCCGGGTCATTCCCGCCGGGTGTGCCCTTGCCGCTTCCGTCATCCCCCGCCACGTCTACTCGCCCCGTGTCTCGGCTGTCTCGTGTGCCGCTCCAGCGGCATCCGCCGACACGTCGGCCATTACCGCGTCCAGCACGAATGGACGCGGACCCAGCGGATCGACCAGCGCTCTGACCCCCTCCGGCAGCTGCTCCATCAGGTCCTCGGCGGTGGTGGATGCCCACTCACATGCGCCCGCGAACAGGGCAAGCCCCTCCCAGGAAGTGAAGACCGCCACCACCGGCCCCTCCACCGTCTCCGAGACGAAGAAGCCGGGTTGCTCGGGCCGCCGGAAATAGAGCCGCGCGGAGCGCAGTTGCGCGAGGCGTTCCGCTGGAGTCATATGCGCGACGGCCTCTTGGCGTACCAGGTCACGCAGCGACATGCCATCCCCCCTTCCCATCGCGCCACCGTACGCATTGCAGCCAACATGCTGGCACAGCCGTGTGACCTTTTCGGCCAACACCCTGGGACACCGCTACATGACGAAGTTCAGCAACGGGGCTCAGTTGCCAGTGAGGTGAGGTTCCAGACTTCGGGCCGGTGATGTGGTCCGGCGTGGCGAAGATCGTCGTCCCGCTGCAGAGCGGCAGGACCTCCGCGACCTACTAACTCGTCACCGCCCCCAGAGTCTCCGAACCACCCCAAAATAGCTACTCATCGTGACCAAAGCCGTGGAGCCCCAGCAGATGCACGACACATCAACATGCGGGCATACCAGTTCCAAGGCCGGGCTCAAAAGCTCCGAGCTGCTGATGGGAGGCTCGTCAACACACGACACCACCCCCGCCACGGCGGACGCGGCATGTCCGGTTGCGTGTGCACGGTCAGCCTGTGGCCATGAACGGCGCGCATGCGCAGACCGCTGTCATCAGGCGAAACCGGCGACGATCAGCGATACCGAATCCCGTCGTGCCCCATCCGTGCCCTACGGGGCGGTAAGCAGCGGTAAATGCAGGCGCGGCCATGCCCGCCCTTCAGGATCCTGCTGGTGCATTTTTGCTGGTCAGCAGCATACAGCCACCACAAGCATCGGTGATTCCCAAGCTCAGAGCGCGAGTTCGATTCTCGTCACCCGCTCCACAGCAAAGGCCCAGGTCACAGACCCGGGCCTTGTTTGTCACTCAGTCCAACCCCCTCTTCACCGACGGCACATTGCCCTATACGTGCCCTGCTGATGGGGCACGTATAGGGCGCGAACCCTGGAGCACGCACCGAGAACGGCATCTCGGCAGAGTCACCCGCGGCCTCGTGACCTGCTCTTCGGCGGTAGCTCCGGCATCGACAGCGGCGAGGTGCCCTGAGCCTGGCGTTTCCTTTCCGTCATGGGCCAATGCGGCGGCGGTCTGGAAAAGTTCGCGGGCGGCCGTTCATCAGGGGGGACGGCGGTGCCTTACGGGGCGTCAGGCGGCCGAGGCCGGGTGCACCGTAAAGAGGCGTCAGGACGTGCCGCGGCGTTCCGGGCCTGTCTGCGGGTCTTCCTCGGCGGTCGGGCGGGCCCGGCCGGTGCCGGTGTCGATGAGGATCTGCTTGGCCGGTGCGAGGTTGTCGGCGCGGACGGACCGGGCCATCGCGGTGCGCGCCGCGTCGGGCGTCGCGTGCGGAGGGATCACCAGCAGGGAGAAGAGATCTTGATCGTTTCGGGTGATGAGGATGGTGTCGTCACCCACGGGGAACGAGTCGATGTGCACGATGCGGTCGTCGATGATCAGTCGTGTCGGCAGTTCTTCCCAGGCGTCGGAGTCCAGGCCGACCCGCACGACGGGCCCGAGGTACTCGGTCAGCGCGGTGACCAGGGCGGGAAGCTCGGCGCCGATGTCGCGCGAACGCGGCCACCACGCACCATCGAGGATGCCCTCACGGGTATGTGTCGTCGCCAACCGCAGCAGGGCTGTTCCCGGTCTCACAGCATGCTGGATCGCGTCCGGCAGAAGACTCACTTCACGTGGGGTGTCGGCGTCGGACATGGTCTGCTCACCCTCTACGGGGTTCGGTGGACCCCGGGTTTCACCGTACTCCGGGAGCCCACTCACAGGCTCGGCCGCGCCCTGCGGATCCGGACCCGGATCACTCGGGGGCTCGGCGGGGCCACGCCCCGGAGTAGGGTGAAAACACCGGGAGCATTTCGTACACCCGCCTCCACGCAGGTGTCGTTTTCGGCGAGCAACAACACCGGGACGTCAAGACGCGCCCGGGGACGGGTCCGCGCCATGACCATGGCCATCGACCGTACGACCACCAATGAGCGCGTGCCCTCGCCACCGGTTCGCTTGTCGCTGACCCCGTCCAGCCCGGTTCCAGGTGCTCTGGACGGTGCGTGGTGGCCTCGCTCCCGCGATCTCCACCGCGAGCTGCCGGCCCTGACGGACGTGCTGGACGCACACTGGGGCCGGGTCACTCGCGTCTCCGTGAACCCGGCCCATTGGCCCGCGCTCCCGCGCAAGGTGCCTGTGACCGGGCACACGGTGAAGGTGGGCTGGTTCACCGATGAGCAGGACCCGCACAAGTTGATTCTGCTCTCCTACACCGCAGGCCGCTGGGACCTTCTGGTGATCCCGCCGGAGACGAGTGCGGCAGCCGCCGCCCGGCTGATGGCCTCCGCAGCCACCGTCGGCAGCCTCGTCACCGCCAGCGGTCTGATGGCGAGCGAGACCGCCATCCGCGACGCCCGGGACGATCTCAGCCGGGAGGAGGAGTGGGAGACCGATGGCGGGCCGCCTCAGTGGCGGCCGGAGGCCGAACCCGACCGGAGCCCTGAGCTTCACCGGACTCCTGAGCTCCAAGGGAGGTGAGGATGTGGAGACCGTCATCACGGTGTCCGTGATCATCGGCATGATCATGCTCGGAGTGCTGCTGATCCACCTGCTCAACGGCCAGCACAGCGAGCGGATCGCAGCCTTCCACTACAGCGATGCCCTGCCGGGGGTCGGCCGACGGAGCCGGAAGAGCCGACGGCCGGCAAGTCCGGCCGGAGGGCGCGAAGCGAGGCCCCACGCCCAGCGGCACGTCTTCCTGATGAACGGGGTCACCACGCAGCCACCGGAATCACCCCCGGCAGGGCGCGCCGAGGTGCGTATCGTCGCCGCGTCCCCCGAGGTCGCCCGTCAGGTCGCAGAGGTACTCCGTCGTTGTTTCGACGGCACCGAACAGCGGAGCTACCCCGCCGGCGCGGAAGGCGGCACCCGCCTCCATCTCACCGTGGACACCACGCACACGGCAGAGCCGGCGCGGTCCTGGCTGGTAGCAAGCCGGTCCTCCGGGCAGGACGCCACGCAGACGGACGAAGTCTGAAGGGATGCCCGCCGGCAGGCCCAAAAAGTCCCTCGTGCCGGAAAGATGCACCTGGCATAGCATGGTGAATGGGCCGGTTCACTCTCACGTGCAACCGACCCGAAAGGGCGGCCTCGGTGTTTCTGCGCCGGGGCCGTTGTGGGGAGAGCCTCGACTCCGGGGTGGCGGAGACAGCACGATCACAGTGCGGCAAGGAGCACAAATGCTCACCTCTGTGTGAGGGCGGTGCGGCGAAACGAGGTCGCCATGACAGAAGGTGAAGAGGACTTCCGCAAAGTCACGGTGGATCGGTCGGAGGGATTCGGTGAGCGGCTGCTGGGCGTGCTGCTGGACCGGGCTCACGAGATGCCGCCCCAGCTGATCGCGCCGCTGGTCGCGGAGGAAGTGGGCAGGATCGGCGGACGGGACGTCTCGATCCTCCTTCAGGACTACGACCAGCTGATACTGGCTCCCCTGCCGGGCATGAGACTCGTGGTCGGGGAGCCCGAGCGGATCGACGATTCCCAGGCCGGCAGGGCCTTTCTGAGCGCGACGACGGTGGAACAGCCACAGGCCGATGGCGTACGGGTGTTCCTGCCGCTGCTGGACGGCAGCGACGAGGTGGGGTACTGGCCGTCACCCTGAGCAGCGTCGATGACGACGACCGGCGGTTGCTGCGGCGCCTCGCCGGCCTGGTCGCCGACATGCTGGTCACCAAGAACAGCTATACCGATCAGTTCTTCCGGGCACGGCGCCGTGAGTCGATGAGCCTGGCCGCGGAGATCCAATGGTCACTGCTGTCCCCGCTGACCATGATCACACCGCAGGTCGCGGTGGCCGGAATCCTCGAGCCCGCCTACGACGTCGCGGGGGACAGCTTCGACTACGCCCTGAACGACAACATCCTGCACATGGCCGTCATCGATGCCATGGGCCACGGGCTGGACGCCGCCGTACTGGCCACCGTCGCCATCGGCGCCTACCGGCACGCCAGACGCGCCGATGTCGGGCTCGCCGAGCTGTACATGTTCATGGACAAGGCCATCGACGAGCAGTTCGGGCCCGACCACTTCGTCACGGCACAGATGATGCGCCTCGATATCGGAACCGGCCACCTGCAATGGGTCAACGCCGGTCACCCGGCGCCGCTGCTGATCCGCGACCACCGCGTCCTCCAGCCGCTGGAGAGCCCGGGCACCCTGCCCGTCGGCTTCGGCGGCGCCAACCCGCAGATCAGCGAGCAGGCGCTGGCCCGGGGCGACCGGATCCTCTTCTTCACCGACGGTCTCGTCGAGGAGCACCGCACCGGCGAAGAGCAGTTCGGCGAGGAGCGCCTGCGCGACTTCGTGGACCGCGCGGGGTGCGTGGGCGAAGGCGTACAAGAGATGGTGCGCGGCCTGTCCCACGCCCTGATGCGAGAACGGGGCGGGGTCACCACCGACGACGCGACCCTCTTCCTGGTCGAGTGGTGCGGGGGCTCCGCCGACCAGCTCGTCACGGTAGAGGTATGACCAGCATGTTCGCCCCTGGTGCTCGGGCTTGCGTCTGCAAGGCCGGCCTCGGACCGGGGTGGCCTCGCAGGCGACGCAGCCGCTGAACCGGCGGAAATGAAGAACGTGCCGCCATCCGCCGGCCTCGTGCCCTCTCCATGCCCTTCGCAGCGGTCAGCAGCGGTCATGGACGGGGCGATCAAGTCCACCCCCACACGCCCTGCCGGACACGTTTCACCTGGTCATCCGCACCACAGCCGCGAGAGCGTCGTTGATTCCCAAGCTCAGAGCGCGAGTTCGATTCTCGTCACCCGCTCCAGCACAAAGCCCCAGGCCAGCGGCCCGGGGCTTCTTTGCTGTCCGGCCCCCAAGCACCTCGCACCAGATCCGCACCAGAAGCCACCCCGGAACACCATCACACGGACACGCATACTGAAGTATGCTTGCTACATGTCCAGCACGACGCGCATCACCGTCACCCTGCCTACCGAGCAGGTCGACGAGTTGAGGAAGCTGACTGACAACGTCTCCGGCTACGTGGCCGAGGCAGTGGCCCGCCAGATCAGGCACCAGCTCCTCGGTGAGGACTTGCGCCGCCACCAGGAGGAGCACGGCGCCTTCACCGACGAGGAACTGGCCGAGGCCCGCGCCAAGATCCTCGGGCCCACCGGCCAGGCCCACCACACGGACGCCGCGTGACCCATATCGAGACGGTCGTCCTGGATTCACAAGGACTGTCCGCGTGGATCGCGCAGGACCGCGAACTCCTCGCGATGCTCCAGGTCTTCCACGAGATGGGGGCCGACACGGTGGTCGGCGCGAACACCATCGTGGAGGTCAGCCACAAGCGGATGAACTTCCCACGCCTGAACTGGACACTGTCACGCGTCAAAGTGGAACCGGTCACCACACACACAGCCAGAGCAGCAGCCGAACTCCTCAAGACGGCAGGACTGCACGGCCACAAATACGCGATCGACGCAACCGTCGCAGAAGCAGCCCTCCGCCAACCGGCCCCGGTAGCGCTCCTCACTTCCGACACGGACGACATGGCCAAACTCTGCGGCGACCGCGTACGTCTCATCGCACTGTAACGACGTCCGGGCACCAGCCCCTGACCGCGTCCCCGCCTACCAGGCATCAGCCATCAACTGATCCAGGACACACGTCAAGCGCCAGCGGTGAGTTACCACCTTCTCCACAGGTTGGACGGCGAGCCGCACGTGTTGAAAGTCGCGGTGGGGACGGCGGCGGTCGGGCTCGCGCACACGGTGCAAGCGCGCGCCGCCCGGCGCTGAGCCTGGGCCGCGACGACGACGTGTTCGACCTGATCGGCGCCATGTGAGCGTGCTGCGCCGGCGTCGGATACGCGGGCTCCCGCCGGCCGCACCGGCGGGTGTACTGCCCGTGCGGCCTTGCGGGGCGGGACGGTGTGGTCAGTGGCCGGCTGTGAGTTCGCCGCTGAGTTTGGCGTGGAGGTGGGCGCTGGGTTCGTTCAGGCCGGTGATCTCGACGGTCTTGCCACGCTGGGCGTACTTGGTCTCGATCGCGTCGAGGGCCGCGACGGAGGAGGCGTCCCACACGTGGGCGGCGGACAGGTCGATCACGACCTTGTCGGGGTCGGTGGCGTAATCGAACTGTCCCACCAGGTCGTTGGAGGAGGCGAAGAACAACTCGCCGGTGACCCGGTACACCACCGTGGCGTGGTCGGGGTCGGTCACGGCGGTGACCTCGGCGAGGCGGGCGACGCGCCTGGCGAAGACGACCATGGCGGTGACCGAGCCGACGACGACACCGATGGCCAGGTTGTGGGTGGCCACGACGACCGCGACGGTGACGGCCATGACGGCGATCTCCCCGGCGGGCATCCGCTTGAGGGTCTTCGGGGCGATGGAGTGCCAGTCGAAGGTGGTGAACGACACCATGACCATGACGGCGACCAGGGCGGCCATGGGGATGCCGGAGACGACCGGGCCGAAGACGACGCACAGCACCATCAGGAAGGAGCCCGCCAGGAACGTGGACAGGCGGGTGCGGGCGCCGGAGACCTTCACGTTGATCATCGTCTGGCCGATCATGGCGCAGCCGCCCATGCCGCCGAAGAGGCCGGTGACGATGTTGGCGATGCCCTGACCGATGGACTCGCGGGTCTTGCTGGAGCGGGTGTCGGTGATCTCGTCGACCAGTTTGGCGGTCATCAGCGACTCCATCAGGCCGACCAGCGCCATCGCGAAGGCGTACGGGGCGATGGTGGTGAGGGTGTCCAGGGTGAAGGGGACGTCGGGCAGGCCGGGCACCGGCAGGGAGGACGGTAGGTCTCCCTTGTCTCCGACGGTGGGGACCGCGATCCCGGCCCCGACCGTGACGACGGTGAGGATGACGATCGACACCAGCGGGGCCGGGACCACGGTGGTGACCTTCGGGAAGAACACCATCAGCACCAGACCGCCGACGAGCAGCGGATAGACGGCCCAGGGCACATCGGTCAGCTCGGGGAGCTGGGCCATGAAGATCAGGACGGCGAGGGAGTTGACGAAGCCGACCATCACCGAGCGGGGGACGAACCGCATCAGCTTCGCCACCCCCAGCGCGCCCAGCGCGATCTGGAACACCCCGGCGAGGATCACGGTGGCGACCAGGTAGCCCAGCCCGTGTTCGCGGTTCATCGGCGCGGTCACGAGCGCGACGGCGCCGGTCGCGGCGGAGATCATCGCCCGGCGCCCGCCGACGATCGAGATGGTGACGGCCATGGTGAAGGAGGCGAACAGGCCGATGGCCGGGTCCACTCCGGCGATGACCGAGAACGAGATCGCCTCGGGGATCAGCGCGAGCCCGACCACCAGCCCGCCCAGGATCTCGGTGCGCCAGACCGTCGGATCGTTCAGCCAGTCGGGCTTGAGGGCGCGCAGGCGGGCGGCCGGGGACACAGCGGAACCAGACAAGGGGAGTAAGAACCTCGTGCTCAGGCACGCCGCCTTTTCAGCAAGGCCGGGGCGTGCGGGGACGGCGCGGAGGCCGGACCGGCACCCGCGGACGGTCGCGTGCAGACGCGGACCGGTAGTCGAAGACGGGACGGATCGGAAGCGCGGATGCGGCCGGCCTCACGTCCAGGGGCAAGGCGTCACGGCGGGCAGGCCGCGGCGGCGGGCGGCATGGGCTCGCGCACGCGGTTCTCCTGCAAGAATCGAATCTTCGCCGGAGGCGCCATCGGCCCCGGCACGGCAACGGCAGGGCAGCACTGCGCGGCCCTTGCCACCAGAAACCCTACCCTAACGTTAGGGTAGGGATCAGCCGGGGACGAGAAGGGCCAAGGGATCACGGGCGTGGACGGCAAGCACATGCAGATCGGCGAAGTCGCCGCGCGGACCGAGCTGTCCCTGCGCACCATCCGGCACTACGAGGAGACCGGGCTCGTCGTCCCCTCCGCCCGCTCCCAGGGCGGCTTCCGCCTCTACACCGAGGCCGATGTCGCCCGTCTGATGGTCATCCGCCGCATGAAACCGCTCGGCTTCACCCTGGATCAGATGCGCGACCTGCTGGAGGCCACCGACCGCCTCGACTCCGGCGCCGAGCTGCCGCCCGGCGAACGGGAGGAACTGCTGGGCCGCGTACGCGGCTTCGAGGAGGCCGCGCAGCAGCGGGTGGCCGACCTGCGGACCCAACTGGCGCGCGCGGAAGAGTTCGCCGCAACGCTGGGCAAGCGCCTCACCTCGGCGCAGCGATCCTGACGACAGGGCTTCAGCCCGTCGATCGAGATCAAGGACAGCATGGAGTCGGCCACGCCAGCCCGGTCCGGCAGGTGGCGCATCATGCTGATACTTCGGCGGACAGACCGAAAAGCCCGGTGAGGTGATGGCGCCCCCTCCAGCCGCGGCCACGCGGACCAGCGCATCGGTGCCCGGTCGGCCGCCCGGCCATGCCGCTCACCGCCGCGTTCCAGGGACTGACCGCCCTGGCATTGAGCGGGGCGTTCTCCACCGAGCAAATCGAGGAGGGCCTGGCTGAGACGACCGCGGTCCTCGCGCTCGTCTCCTCCCTGGTGATGTCCTACCTTCTGAGCGGGCAGCGACTGCCGGAGAACCACCTGGCCGACCGTCCCGGATACGCCGAGTACACCGCCCGGGCCAGCGGCTTCTTCCCGCTGCCACCGCGCCGGGACGCACGCGAGGGAAGGACGGGACGATGACCAGGGCGTACGCACCCCACCGGCCGCTGGTCGTGCACACCGATCCCGCCGGGCCACGGGCCGCGGTGGTGCTGCTGCACGGAGGGAGGGCGGACGGCGTCGCCCCGCCCCCGCCGCTCAACCTGCCGGCCCTGCGGATGCGTCCCTTCCGCTCGGTGCTGTCCCGGGCACTGGGCGAAGACGGGCTGTTGCTCGCCTCCGTGCGCTACCGGTGCCAGGGATGGAACGGGCACCGCGCGGACGCCGCGCATGACGCCCGCGACGCCCTCGAAGAACTCGCTCGGCTCGCCCCCGACGTCCCGGTCGTCCTCGTCGGCCACTCCATGGGCGGACGCGCGGCGCTCCTGGCCGGAGGGCACCCCTCGGTGCTGGGCGTCGTCGCCCTCGCGCCGTGGTGTCCCCCGGGTGAGCCCGTCGCCCAGCTGCGCGGCAGGACCGTCGCCCTCCTGCACGACGAGCGGGACCGGATCACCGAGGCCGAAGGCTCCTGGCAGCTGGCCGGGCGGGCCCGCTCCGAAGGAGCCGAGGCCCACACGGTCACGATGCGACGCGGCGGCCACACCATGCTCCGCGACGCCCGCCGCTGGCACCGGCTCACCGCGGACCTCACCGCGGCCATCCTGGGCCGGACCCCGCTGCCGCCCCACGGCACCACGTGCGGCTGCCTCGCGGGTCTTCCCACCCGCGAGGCAGCCACCGGCCCCGGCGCAGACCCGCCGGGCAAGGCACCCTGAGCTGTTCGTCACTGGCGCCCGTCGCTCCGCAACAGAGGATCACTTCGCGCGGGCAGCGCGTCGGCGGACCCGCCGCTCATGCGCAGCCGCTCGGCCAGGAGGGGCAGCCCGACGACGACGATCAGCCAGACCTGCACGTAAAGCCTGTCGCCCTCCATCGCCAGCGGGTGGGCCGCGGCCGTCAGCAGGCCCGTACCGCCCACGGCGAGCAGGCAGAGCGCGATGGGCACCGACCGGCTCATCACGCCCCAGGCACCCAGCACCAGGAGGAAGAGCAGGGAGGGAGCCAACGCCTCTCTCTGCAGCCACTGCCACCAGTAGTTGACGTCGAGCCGGATCAGCAGCCGCCAGGGGTGGGTGACTTCGGAATACGTCCAGTGGAGGGAGAAGGTGTCCTGGAGCGAAGCCTCCAGTCCGGGCAACCGGAGCACCCTGCTCATCGCGAAGGCGACCAGGGACTCGAAGAGCGAGACGACGAGCAGGCAGCGCGTGCCCTTGTGCCGGGCCTGTGGAACGAACATCAGCGCCATGGCGCTCGCCGCCACCAGGCACGGCCCCACCAGGGCGAAGCTCGAGTACTTGACCGCGAAACCCAGCGCGAAGGCCCCCGCGGACAGCAGGGCCCCCGCCGCCCACCGCCCCTGGTACAGCCACACCGCACCGAGCAGCATGGCCACCATGAGGGCAAGCACCGGCCCCTCCGTCATGGGCCGGCTGCCCCAAAGCCCGATGGGCGTGACGTAGTACAGGCACTGACCGAGCCATGCCGCCGAGGGCGGTGCGCGCAGCGCGCGCAGGAGCACCAGGACCAACAGCCCTCCGAGCGCCGTGAACCCCAGGGCGACGATCGTCAGCCCCGCCTTGGCCCCCAGGAGCCAGACGAACGGCGCGGCCATCAGCGGATAGGCGGGACGGGCGTGAAAGAGCGCCTCGTACCGCGGATCGCTGGGGTTGAGACCCTTCGCATACTGAGCCAGGCACTCCTGGAAGTCCTGGCGGCGCACCGGGGACCGGAACGCGATCTGGTGCAGCATGCGGTTTCGCTGAAGCATGGCCGCGGTGTCCGCGCAGTAGGCCCGCAACGCCTTGTCCTGGGCTTCCCGGTGGGGAGCGCCCAAGAACTCGTACGCCGAGCGGGCGTAGCGGTATGAGTCGTTGGCGAAGCGCGTGCCGGGATAAGCGAAGACGTGCAACAACACGAAGACGGCGACCGTCAGTAACGGGACGATCTTGTGTATTCGACCCATGACGCCACCCTAAATGCACACAAACAGGGCAACATCTTCGGATCGTCCACCAGGGTCTTCCTGCGGATCATGGCGGCGACCGCGCTCGTGTCACCCGGCAGGCATGATGGCCCTGTGGGGCATCTTCCTGTCGACGTGCGTGCATCGCTCCGGTTGTTCGCCTTCTACCTCGCGAACGGCACGATTGACGTCGACCTCCTCGACGGCATCGATTACCGGCCCGCGCTCTTCCGGTTCGGCTCTGCCCTGGAGCAGGTTTTCGCGATCTACGGCAACGTACTGGAGGTCGACGAGAACGGGTGTGTGCTCAACGACGGAGAGGCGCAGTACCGCGCCGCCCAGTGGATCCGCGCCCATTGCGACCCGAGCTACCAGGTCGAGCCACCGTTCCAGGCATGGGAAACCGAACTCCACGGGCCTTGAACGGCCGGCTCACGAGGTCGTCACCCGCTCCGCCCCGCCGCTTGGCGGGCAGGGGGCGGTGCGGCCTGGGCCAGGTCGTGTTCGAGGGCGTCCAGGGCGCGGCGGGCTGCCGTGATGCGCTCCAGCAGCACGCGTTGGTCCTCCGGTTCGGGAGGGGTCCGCGGGCCTGGCGCGGGGTCCTCCTGGGCAGGGGCGGTATGGCGGTCGTCTGGTCGTGCTGCTCCGGCATCCTGCTGCCCTGCTCCTCGGCTCATACGGCGCTTCGCGACCAACCCGGCTGGAAGGAGACCTTGTTGGGCGATGACTCTTCAGGAGAGACTTCTACAGCACTGTAGATTGTCATGCGGAGGGCAGATCCGATGTTCGGCTTGAGCGAGCTGGCCGTGTTCCTCGTCGTCGCCATCGTGCTTCTCGGGATCAAGAAGCTGCCCGAGCTGACGCGTTCGGCGGGCAAGGCGGCCCGCATCTTCCGGAGCGAGACCAAGACGCTCACGAAGCGGGACTCCCAGGACGCGGCCCCCGGGCACGTGGTTTCCGGCACCGTCGTCGACCGGGACGAGCCCTCGCCGCGCTCCTGAGGCATCGGGAGCGGTGCGGTCGACGCCACCCGCGGGCGTCAATTGCGCAACCTTTAAACTGTCGGCATGGAGACGACCGGCATGACGGAATGGGAGACCGCGGTGCTCACCGGCGGCCCCGCGGACGGGCTGCGGATGAAGGTCGCCGGCCGCCCGCGCGTGATCCAGGTGACCCACCCCTGTGAGGTGGAGGCCGCGCCGCACGGTGTGCGCGCGGAAGCGGTGTACGTCTACCGCCGCCACCACGACGTGACCAGCGAACCGCTGCGTTACGGCTTCGACATCGCCAGCCCCTGAAGCTCAGGGGCTCAGGGGAGCGGGTCACCCTTGGCGGGAGGCGCCGGTTCGGCCTGCGCGCCGGCGCCGTCGTCCCTCATGGCCCTGGCCTCGTTCTTGAGGATGCGCATCGACCTGCCCAGCCCGCGGGCGACGTCGGGCAGCTTCTTCGAGCCGAACAGCACGATGATCGCGATGGCCACGATCAGCAGGTGCCAGGGCTCCAGTCCGTTGCGGAGCATTCCGTCCAACCCTTCTCTGCAATCTTTGCTAGATTGCGCAACTGTACAACTACGGGACGGGGTCAGGCGTCCCCTCCGCATGAGCCGGACGGATGAGGGCCCACGACGGATGAGGGCCTACGGATGACCACCACCAGCAAGCAGGCCGTCCCCTCACGCGCCCGACGCCGCCGCAAGCACGGCCCGCTGCGGATGGTGCTGCTCATCGTCCTGGCGGTGGCGGTACTCGGGACGGCCGGGCTGGGCTGGATCTACCTCAAGCTGAACGGCGACATCGATGTCTTCGACGGGGACGGCCTGTCCAAGAATCGCCCCGAGGCCGGTTCGTCCAAGGGCACGAACGTCCTGGTCATCGGCTCGGACGCGCGCACCGGCGGGAACAGCGCACTGGGCGGCGGCAGCAAGGACGACATAGGCCGCTCCGACACGGCGTTCCTGCTGCACGTCTACGCCGACCACGAGCACGCGATCGCGGTGTCCATCCCGCGCGACATGCTCGTCACCATCCCGTCGTGCAAGCTGCCCGACGGCACCTGGACCAAGCCCCAGGCCGACACGATGTTCAACGCGGCCTTCTCGGTCGGGCAGACGGAGAAGGGCAACCCGGCCTGCACGCAGAACACCGTGGAGGAGCTCACCGGCCTGCGCGTCGACCACACGGTCGTCGTCGACTTCAAGGGGTTCGCCAGCCTCACGGACGTGGTGGGCGGGGTGAAGGTGTGCCTGCCGGGCGACGTCTACGAGAAGGATCTCAGCCCCAGCCGCACCACCCGCGGCAGCCTGCTGTTCAAGAAGGGCGAGCAGAACGTCTCGGGGCAGAGGGCCCTGGACTACGTCCGCCTCCGGCACGGCATCGGCGACGGCTCCGACATAGGGCGGATCAAGCGCCAGCAGGCGTTCGTCTCCAGCCTCCTCAAGAAGATCAAGAGCGACGGGTTCACGCCGACGAAACTGCTGCCGCTCGCCGACGCCGCCACCAAGTCCATGACGGTCGACCCGGGCCTGGGCTCGGCGCAGAAGCTGATCTCGTTCGCGATGTCACTCAAGGACGTCGACCTGCACAACACCAAGTTCGTCACCCTCCCCTGGCGTTACCAGGGCTCGCGCGTCGCGCTCCGCGAGCCGGACGCGTCCGACCTGTGGGCCGCCCTCAAGGCCGACCGCACGGTCGACGGTCACGACGCCAGCGGCAAGAAGCGCACCGGCGCGGCGTCCGCCTCCGCATCCGCCTCCGCGTCGCCGAGCCCCGGCGAGAACGTCTCCGGGGACGGTATCGATGTCGCGGTCTACAACGGCACGACCACCGGCGGCCTGGCATCCACGGCTGCCGCCACCCTCACCGACCACGGCTTCACGGTCACCGGCACCGCCAACGCGAGCAGCCAGGAGCACGCCACCACAGTCGTCCAGTACGGCGTGGGCAAGCAGAGCCAGGCCGAGACGGTCGCCGAGCTCTTCCCCGGCGCCCGGCTGGAGTCGATCGGCGGATCAGGCATCAACGTGGTCGTGGGTGCTTCCTACGCCGACAAGGGTCCCTCGGCCACGTCGACCGCCGTCCCCGGTTCCGTGGCGGACGACGCCCGCTCCGCCGACGACGACCCGTGCTCCGACCTGTCGTACGGGGCCGGTGGCTGACGGGCCCCGGGCTACGCACACCGTCGTTCGTGACGCGCCCTCGCCGCCAGCAGCGCGGCGGCATACAGCACCAGGACCGCCGCGAGCAGCGGGTAGTACACGCCCGGCAGCGCGGTCAGGCCGAGCAGCGGGCCGAGCGGGGAAGGCGGGAGCAGCACGCCGATGACGGCCAGCGCCGCCGCGGCGCAGGCGATCGGGCCTGGTCCGCGCCCCTCGGCGCCGCGGCGGCCGAGGGGCAGAAGCAGCATCACCAGGGCCTGGGTGAGCAGGTTCTCGGTGAACCAGCCCGAGTGGAACACCGCCTTGTCGTCCCCCGTGCCCGGTCCGTGCAGGGCGAGCGCGAGGACGCCGAAGGTGGCGAGGTCGGCGACGGCGTTGAGCACCCCGAACCCGGTGATGAACGGCAGCAGGTCGCGCGGGCGCAGCACGGTCGGGCGGCGCAGCACCGAGGGGTGCGGGCGGTCGTGGGCGAAGGCGAGCTGGGCCGCGTCGAAGCACAGGTTCTGGGTCAGGACCTGGGTCGGCAGCATCGGCAGGAAGGGCAGGAGCAGTCCCGCGGCGAGCATCGCGATGACGTTGCCGAGGTTCGAGGACAGCGTGACGCGCAGATACGTGGCGATGTTGCCGCTCGCGTGCCGTCCCGCGCCGATGGCGTGGGCGATCGCGGTCAGGTCCTTGTCGGCGAGCACCACGTCGGCGCCCTCGCGGGCCACGTCGGCGGCGTTGCGCGGGGCGATGCCGACGTCGGCGGTGCGCAGGGCGGGCAGGTCGTTCACCCCGTCGCCGAGGAAGCCCACGGTGTGCCCGGCGGCCCGCAGGGCACGCGCGATGCGGGCCTTGTGCTCGGGGGTGCAGCGGGCGAAGACGGTCGTACGGACGGCGAGGTCGCGGAGTTCGGCGTCGGTGAGGCCGTCGAGGCGGTCGGCGGTGAGCACCCCGTCCTCGGTGACGGGAATGCCGAGGTCGCGGCAGGCCCGGACGGCGGTGCCCGGGTGGTCGCCGGTGAGGATCTTGACGCTGACGCCCTGCCCCGTGAGGACTTCCAGCGCGTCGGCGGCGGTGGGAGCGAGCGCGTCCCGCAGGGTGATCAGGCCGCGGAAGCCGAGGCCGCGTTCGTCGGCCGGGGTGTAGTCACGGGCGCGCGCCGGGCGTTCGGCGGTGGCGACCGCCAGGACGCGCAGACCGTCGTCGGCCTGCCGGTCGGCGAGGCCTCGGAGCCGCTCGCGCTCGTCCTCGGACAGGGCGCAGCGCTGGAGGACGGCCTCGACGTCCCCCTTGACGACCAGGGTGTCGCGGCCGAGGCGGCCGGGGGTGCGGACAACGGCGGTGGCGAGACGGCGGAGCGGGTCGAAGGGGAGGGCCGCGGTCCCGTCGTACGCCATGAGCGCGTCCTCGTCGGCCGCGTCCAGGATCGCCTCGTCGAGGGCGTCGGGTGTCGGCAGGTCGGCGAGTTGCAGGGTCCACCAGGCGTTCACGGCGGCCCAGCGCAGGACCTCGGGGTCGTCCCGGCCGTCCGGGCCGAGCGAGCGGTGGACGACCGACCGGTCCTGGGTGAGGGTGCCGGTCTTGTCCAGACACAGCACGTCCACGGCGCCGATGTCGTGCAGCGCGGGCAGCCGCTTGACGATCACCCCGTGGGCCCGGGCCAGGAGCGACGCGCCGCGCGCCAGGCAGGTGGTGACGAGGACCGGCAGCATCTCGGGCGTCAGCCCGACGGCCACCGCGACCGCGAACGGCAGCGTCTCCAGACCGCGCCCGCGCAACGCCGCGTTGGCCATGAGGACCAGCGGCGGCGTGAGCAGCATGAACCGGATCAGGGCCCAGGAGATGCCGTGTACGGAACGGTCGAAGTCGCTCGTCTCCCGCCGGCCGGCGGAGCGGCCGTGTGCGGCGGCGAACCGCGTGTGCGCCCCGGTCGCGGTGACGATCGCGACGGCGCTGCCGGAGGCGACGCTGCTGCCCTGGAAGCACATCTGCGGCTGCTCGAACACCTCCCGGCCGGTCCCGCGGGGAAGGTCGTCCGCGCACTTCGCGACGGGGGCCGACTCGCCCGTCAGCGCGGCCTGGTGCACGGTCAGGCCGCTCGCCCGCAGCAGACGTACGTCCGCGAGGACCAGGTCCCCCGGGCCGAGGCGCACCACGTCGCCGGGTACCAGCTCGTCCGCCGGGACCTCGCGCGCGGTCGGCGCGCCGTCCTCGTCGGTGCGCCGCAGCACGGTGGCGGTGGTGGCGACCAGCTCGCGCAGCGCGACCATGGACCGGTCGGCCCGGTGCTCCCCGGAAGCCCTCAGTACGCAGCTCACCACGACCAGCAGGAGGATCACCGCGGCGGTGCCCCAGGCGAAGACGGCCGCCGAGACCAGCCCGAGGCACCCCAGCACCGCCGTGAACGGGTCGCGCAGGCTGCGGACGAACAGCCGCGGCCACGAGGGGTCGTGCCGGTCCGGGAGCGTGTTCTCCCCGAACCGGGCCAGGCGCTCCTCGGCCCGCGCTTCCGTCAGGCCGCGCGGTCCGCTGTCGAGGCTGCGCAGCACCTCGAGCATGGTCGGCGCGGAGGATTCCCCGCGATGTCCGTCGACGACACCCTGGTCGCTCCCGGGCGCCGGCGCGGCCACGGGATCAGGGTGCTCTGCGGCGTTCTGCTCCGAAGCCGCGGCAGTGTCAGTCACCGGTCCCGCGCAGTCGGTGTACCGGTGCGGAGGCTTGCTGGGAGCGTGCGGTGAGCTGCCCGACCATCACGCGCACCACGGTCACGATGTCGGGGTCGTCGACGTAATAGACCTGCCGTCGGCCCTCACGGCGGGAGCGCACGAGCCCGGCGAGCTTCAGCTTGGCCAGGTGCTGGCTGACCGCGGGCAGCGCACCGCCCACCCGGTCGGCGAGATGGGACACATCGCTCTCGCCCTGGGACAGGGTCCACATCAGGTGCAGCCGGGCCGACGAGGCGAGCAGCCCGAACGCGGCGGCCGCCTCCGCCAGAACCTCGGCGGACGGGTCCGCGTAGCCACCCACGTTCTCCGCCACAGTCTCTCCCGTCCCGCCCACATCACAGCCGACGCACATGCGCCCACCAAGTGTAGGTGCCCGGCCCCTCCGTCCCTGCGCTGCCGACGGTTCCAGTTCCCGGATTGCGCAATGCCGCCGCTGACCGCGCACCTGCTCGACCACGTGCCCACCGACCGTGCGGGCGTCGCCGGCGGAATCCTCAACACCGCGCGCCAGATCGGCGGTGCGCTGGCCGTCGCCGTCTTCGGCGCCCTGCTGGCGGACCACGCGAGCTTCCTGCACGGCCTGCGCACCAGCCTGATCATCACCGCCGTCGTGCTGGTGGCGGCCACCGCGGCCACCCCGCTGCTGGGGCGGCGGCACGGCATCGCCCCCTGACGGAGACGTGGCCGCGGTGCGTCCGGCCCGACGAGCCGGAACCGTTTGGCGGCACCCAGAGTGAGATTGTGATCACCTGTCGTTACAAATGAATCGTCATATGCCGCTTCACTTCAGCATTGAGGAAGGCGTAGCAATGAAGATCATTTTGCGCACCGGTGGCGTGATATCCGCGGTCGGCGTGGGACTGACCCTCGCGGCGGTACCGACCGGACCGGCCAGTGCCGCCCCGGAGACCCAGGTGCGGTGCAACGACATTCCCGGCCTGATCAGCGCGATCAACGACGCCAACACCAGCGGTGGCCGGATCAGACTGGCGTCGCACTGCACGTACACGCTGACCGCCGCCGACAACCCGGACGACGGCCTTCCGGAGATCACCGGCAATGTGACCATCTCCGGCCGCGACACCACCATTCGCCGCGACCCGGATGCGACGGACTCTTTCCGCATCTTCCATGTGGTGGACGGCGGCGTCCTCACCCTGAAGTCGCTCACGGTCAGCGGCGGCATCAGCCTGACCTTCGGCGGCGGCATCGCGAACGAGGGGGGCACGCTGAACCTGGACGACTCGGCCGTCAAGGGCAATCGCGCCGTCACCGGTGGCGGCATCGAAAACGACGGCGGAGAGCTCAACCTCGACCGCACCACCGTCGAGCGCAACACCGCGGCCAACTTCGGCGGCGGAATCAACAACGACGTAAACGGCACGATGACGATGAAGAGCGGGGCCCTGCTCAACAACCGGGCAGTCACCAACAACGGTGGCGGGCTGGAGAACAGAGTGGGCACCGCGACCCTGGAGTCCGTGTCGATCAGGGGCAACTCCGCCATTTTCGGCGGCGGCCTCCGCAATGTGAACCTCTCCACCCTGAACCTGAAGTCGACCACGGTCAGGGACAACATCGCCGAGCGGGGCGCGGGCCTGGCCAACAACGCCAGTACCGCCACGCTGGTCAGAAGCCTGGTCACCCGGAACATCGCGATCACCGCCGGTGGCGGCATCTACATCGAGGGAGACGCCGACACCACGCTCACCGACACCAGGGTCGTCAACAACAGGCCGGACAACTGCGCGCCCGAGGGCAGCGTCCCCGGCTGCACCAACCCCACCACCACCGTCGCCCCGCCGGCGTCGCACGACTCCCTCGTACCCGACCCCGACGCCGACCTCGAACAGCCCAAGTGAGCCACCGGGGCTGAAACGCACCACCTGCCCGACGGACAAGGCCCGGATCACCGACCCGGGCCTTGTTTCGTGCCCTATGCTTCTACACGCGTGTAGAAATACGGCATCACGCGCGCACTCACCCATTCTCCACACTCGCGCCCCGGGAGGGCAGGCATGGCTTCCATCGACCTCGACAAGGTGCTGGACAAGGCATGGGCCGACAAGGAGTTGGCGGAAATTCTCGCCGCTCCCGTATCGGCGCTCAAGGGCGTCTCCGACCGGCAGGGCGGCCTGTTGGAGGAGGCGTTCGGGATCACGACGGTCAAGGATCTGGCCGATCTGAAGTTCGCCCGCTGGGCCTCGGCCCTGGCCGCGCTCGACACCACCAGCAAGTAACCACAGGCGCACACAAGCAACCACAGGCGCATACGCACATAAGGAGTGGACGCCACCATGGTGTTCAAACGACTGCTCGGCTCACTCGGCGTCGGCGGGCCCACCGTGGACACCGTGCTGGAGGCGGGTCCGGTACGTCCCGGTGGGCCGCTGAGCGGGCAGGTCCACCTTCAGGGCGGCAAGGCGGATTTCGAGATCGAGGCCATCACCCTGGATCTCGTCGCGCGGGTCGAGGCCGAGCACGGGGACGAGGAGCGCGAAGGCGTCGTCGTCTTCGACCACTTCACGGTGGGCGGCGGATTCCGGCTCGGCGAGGGCGAGCAGCGCAGCCTGCCGTTCACCATCCACCTGCCGTGGGAGACGCCCGTCACCGAGCTGTACGGGCAGCCGCTGGGCATCGTGCTCGGGGTGCGTACCGGTCTCGAGGTGGCGGGCGCGAAGGACAAGGGCGACCTGGACCAGCTGACGGTGGGTCCGCTGCCCGCCCAGGAGGCCGTCCTGGAGGCGCTGGGGCAGCTCGGCTTCGGCTTCAAGTCCGCCGATCTGGAGCTGGGCCACGTCGGCGGTACGGGGCAGCGGTTGCCGTTCTACCAGGAGATCGAGCTCTCGCCCGCCCCGCAGTTCGCCCACGCCCTCAACGAGCTGGAGGTGACCTTCCTCGCGAACCCCGGCGGTCTCGACGTCGTCCTGGAGGCCGACAAGCGCGGCGGACTGTTCTCCGGAGGGCATGACGTCCTCACCCGCTTCACCGTCGGGCACGACGGCGTAGAGCAGCGCGACTGGAACGCGGAGGTCGACGCCTGGGTCCGGCAACTCGTCGAGCACCACGGCTCACATGGGTCCCACGGGTCCTACGGGTCCCATGGTTACGAGGGGACCTACGACCACGGCCACCACGACCACGGCCACAGCCACGGCCACGGGGAGCGGCGGTCCGGGCCCAGCACGGGGGCCATCGTCGGCGGTGTCGCGGCGGGCGTCGCGGTCGGCGTCGTCGGCGGCATGGTCGCGGCGGAGGTCGTCGACGAGATCGGCGACGCCTTCGAGGACGAAGACGAGGACTGAACCCCTCGGCCCACGGCCACTCTGCTAACTTCTACAGTGTTGTAGAAATAAGCCTGGGCCGGAACACGTCCGGCCCGGGCCCCTGACGACACGTTCGGAGTTGGTCATGGCCCTGTGGGACCGCATCAAGGAATCCGCATCGACGATGCAGAGCCAGCTGCTCGCCAAGAAGAACGACCTCAAGAGCGGCGCGTTCCGCGACGCCAGCATGGCGATGTGCGCCCTGGTGGCGGCGGCGGACGGCTCGATCGACCCGTCCGAGCGGCAGCGCGTCGCCCAGCTGATCGCCACCAACGAGGTGTTGCAGAACTTCCCCGCCGACGAACTGCGGTCGCGGTTCGACGACTACCTCGACAAGCTCACGGCGGACTTCGACTTCGGCAAGGTCAGCGTCCTCCAGGAGGTGGCCAAGGCGAAGAAGAAGCCCGCCGAGGCCCGCGCCGTCGTCCAGATCGGCATCGTCATCGGCGGCGCCGACGGCGACTTCGACAAGACCGAGCGGGCCGTGGTCCGCGAAGCCTGCTTCACCCTGGACCTGGACCCCGCCGAATTCGACGTGTAGAGCGCGGCAGCCCCATGGGGCCCGTCACAGCGGGGTCGCGGACTGGAGGACCCGGATCAGGGCGATCGCCGCGTTCGCCGAGGACAGCGCGGACGCGGCCGATCCGCCGGCGGCGACCCAGGCGGCCACGCCCGCCGCCGTGGCGGCCGGCGGCCAGTGACGGGCGGACGGCACCGGGCCCAGCAGCGCGGCCACCCGGCGCGGTACGGGTCCTGGCGCGGCGAAACCGGCCAGCGTCGGGGCGGGACTGCCACGGGAGACCAGCGCGGCCTTGCCGACCGCCCGGGCCACGACCCTACGGTCCGCCACCGCACCCGCCGCCTCCTCGTCCGCCCACCGCTCGGCGCAGTAGGCGACCGTGCCCCGCAGCGGGCGCAGCAGGGGGTTGGCCCGCGCCGCCAACTGGGCGGCCAGCAGATAGCGGTGGTGCCGTCCGGCGAGATGGGCCTGCTCATGGGCGATCAGGGCACGCCGCTCGGAGGCGTTCAGACAGGCGAGCATCGCGGTGGAGACGACGATCCGGCCGGGCCTGCCGGACGCGGCGGGCAGCGCGTACGCGTACGCCTCGTCGTCGGGCAGGGTGGTGACCGGCTCGTCGGGCAGCCCGGCGACCGCGTCCTGGGCGAGCCGCCGCGCCCGGCGGTGCCGCCGTACCGTAGCGGCGCAGCCGACGGCCACGGGGACGAGCGCGACGATGGCCGCCTTCCCGGCCACCTCGTCGAACGGCACCGCGGCCCGCACCTCGGGATCCGACCAGCCGTCCGGCAGCGGGTTGCCCGGCAGCTGGGCCGTGCCGACGACCACCAGCAGCACCAGGCACAGCGTGGAGGACACCGCGAGGACGCCTCCCACCAGCGACAACAGGCGGGTGGCGCTGCGCGGATGGAGATAGTGCTCGGCAAGCCGGGTGATCGGCAGTGCCGTTAAGGGCAGGACAAGGGGGAGAAAGACGAACACACCCAACGCGCTCAGTCTCCCTCCGCTTCGTTCAACAGGTCTTCGTTCAACAGGTCTTCGTTCAACACGTCGGTCAGCAGGTCACGCAGCAGCCGCTCGTCGTCGGCCGTCAGGCTTGTGACGAAGCTGGCCAGCACCGCGCCCCGGTCGTCCTGGCCGTCCAGGACCCGGCGCATGCGCAGCGCCGCGAGCCCCGCCTCGTCCGACTGGGCCTGCCAGACGAACGACCGGCCCACCCGCTCCCGGGTCACGGCCTGCTTCGCCTGGAGCCGGGACAGGATGGTCATGACGGTGGTGTAGGCGAGGTCGCCGTCCAGCCGCTCCTGCACCCAGGCGGCCGTCACGGGGCCCTCGGCCTGCTGGAGCACGGCCAGCACCTGCGCCTCCAGCTCGCCCTGCCCGCGCCGGCGCGGATGCGGGTCGCCCTTGCCCTGGTCTCCGCCCCGGTCTTCGTCCGGGTCTCTGTCCTGGTCTCTCAATGCCATCTCCCTCCGCCACGCCGCTCACAACCAGCCGTCTGGTGACGGTACAGGGTCGGCGACGCCCCTCCGCCCACCCACTTACTTCTACAGTGCTGTAGATTTTCTCTCGTCCGGACCCAATCGCTTCAGATCGCTTCAGATCGCTTCAGGAGGATGTCGTGGGAGTTTCCCTGTCCAAAGGCGGCAACGTCTCGCTCAGCAAGGAGGCGCCGGGCCTGACCGCGGTCCTGGTCGGCCTGGGCTGGGACGTACGGACGACCACCGGCGCCGACTACGACCTCGACGCCAGCGCCCTGCTGTGCGACGAGGCCGGGAAGGTCGTCTCCGACCGGCACTTCGTCTTCTACAACAACCTCACCAGCCCCGACGGTTCGGTCGAGCACACCGGCGACAACCTCACCGGTGAGGGCGAGGGCGACGACGAGTCGGTCAAGGTGAACCTCGCGTCGGTGCCCGCCGACGTCACCCGGATCGTCTTTCCCGTCTCCATCCACGACGCCCAGAGCCGTGGCCAGAGCTTCGGCCAGGTCCGTAACGCCTTCATCCGGGTGGTCAACCAGGCCGACAACGCCGAACTCGCCCGCTACGACCTCAGCGAGGACGCCGCGACCGAGACCGCGATGGTCTTCGGCGAGCTGTACCGCAACGGCGCGGAGTGGAAGTTCCGCGCGGTCGGCCAGGGGTACGCCTCGGGCCTCGCGGGCATCGCCTCCGACTTCGGCGTCAACCTCTGACCACCGACATGGACGGCACCTCGCCCGCGTTACGGCCGGAGGACGAACCCGACTTCGAGCGGGTGCTGCGGCAGGCGCTGCACACCCCGGAGATCCGCGCCGCGCTGCGGCGGCACGGCGGCTCCGCCGGGGGTGTGGCGGCCGAGCGGCTACGGGCCCGGGCGCGCGCCGAGCGCCCGGCCATCGCCGCGGCAGCCGCCCCGGAGTACCGCGCCTTTCTGCGGCTGCGCGCGGCGGGGGCGGCCGACACGCCTACCGGCGGGGTGCCGTCCGCCGCGCCGTCCGCAGTGGCTTCCGCAGTGGCGGGCGTGCGCGGGCTGCTGCCCGCGTTCGCGGTCCTGGTGCCCGTGCTGGCCGCGGCCGCGACCGCCGTCTTCCTGCTCCTCGGCTACGTGCTGGGGCTCGGCCGCTCGGGGAGCGAGCTGGGCGACGCGCTGCTGACCGCGGGGCAGACCGCCGCCGTGATCACGGCGGTGACGACGGCGGGCGGGGTGGCCTGGCTGCTCATCACCGCCGCCCGCCACCGCACCCCGGCGCCCGGCCCGCGTGATGGCGTCGCGGGCGCGGGCGGCGCGGCCGAGGCCCGCGAGACATGGCGGCGGACCCTCCTCGAACGCGGCGTCCTGCCCTTCCTGCGCGAGCAGCTCCACCAGGCCGCCGCGCCGAGCCCCCGCCCACGTCTCGGCTACTCCAGCCCGGACTACGCGGGCCCCGAATACACCGGCCCCGGCTTCACCGGGCCGACGTCCCCATCGAAGCGCTGAGAGAGGAAGCAGATGACCGTGAATCTGGCCAAGGGCCAGCAGATCAGCCTGAGCAAGCCCGACGGTGGAGCGCTCAGCGCGGTGCGCATGGGCCTGGGATGGCAGGCCGCGCCCCGCAAGGGCTTCTTCGCGCGCATGACCGCCCGCGACATCGACCTCGACGCCTCGGCGGTGCTGTTCTCCGGGCGGGGCGCCGTCGACGTGGTCTTCTTCCAGCACCTGACCAGCGACGACGGCTCCGTACGCCACACCGGCGACAACCTGGTCGGCGGCAGCGGCAAGGGCGCCGACGACGAGTCGATCCTGCTCGACCTGGAGCGGGTTCCGGCCCACGTCGATCAGATCGTCTTCACCGTGAACTCCTTCACCGGCCAGACCTTCGAGCAGGTGGAGAACGCGTTCTGCCGCCTGGTCGACGAGACCAACGGCCAGGAGATGGCCCGCTACACCCTCAGCGGCGGCGGCGACTACACCGCCCAGATCATGGCCAAGGTCCACCGCGTGAACGGCGCCTGGCAGATGTCGGCCATCGGCGCCCCCGCCACCGGTCAGACCTTCCAGGACCTGATGCCCGCCATCGCCCTGCACCTCTGACCGGGGCTGACAGCGCGCCTCTCAGTCGGGCAGGTGGCGGGGGCCGCGGCGGGTCTGTTCCAGCCATTCGGGGGCCGGTTCGGCGGCGTCGTAGGCGTCGTGCCAGTTCCACCAGTCGTACGGCGGGGTCTGGGGATAGCCCTCGGGGGAGTTCTCCCAGTTCTCCTGCCGTCCGAGGGCGGTCATGTCGAGGTAGCTCCAGGTGCTGCCGAGCGCCTCGTCGCCGCGGGCGTTGATGAAGTAGGTGCGGAACACGTGGTCGCCGTCGCGGATGAAGGCGTTCGTGCCGTGCCACTCGTTCACGTCGAAGTCGGCGTCGAAGTCGTCGGTGATCGTGTACCAGGGCATCGTCCAGCCCATCCGGGCCTTCAGGGCCTCGATGCTCTGCTGCGGCGCGCGCGAGGCGAAGACCAGGGTGGTGTCGCGGGCGTGCAGATGGGCGAGGTCGCCGACGTGGTCGGCCACCATGGAGCAGCCGCGGCAGGCGTGGTCGGGCCAGCCGAAGACGCCGGGCTCGAAGAAGGCGCGGTAGACGATCAGCTGACGGCGCCCCGCGAAGAGGCCGGGCAGGCCGACCGTGCCCTCGGGGCCCTCGAACGCGTACCTCTTCTCCACCGCCACCCACGGCATACGGCGGCGCTTGGCGGCCAGTGCGTCATGGGCGTGGGTCAGCTGCTTCTCCTCGACCAGCAGCTGCTGGCGTGCGTCCTCCCACTCCTGCGGCGAAACGATCGGGGGTGTCCTCATGGCGATCGTCCCCTTCCAGTCCGGAACGCGCTCCCTGCGTCCAGGGTCGGTCGCCGGGGGCGCGGGCGCACGCCGATGAGGGGAGAGCATCGCTCACTTGTTTGATTTACAGCGAAAAGCCCCAGGCCAGTGACTGGGGCTGTGCTTCGCGCGAAGGCTACTTGCCGCTGCCGACCGGGTCGACCTTGATGGCCGAATCGGTGCCGTCGGAGGCGGGGAGGTTGATGCTGGCGGGGACGGAGTGGGAGTGGGTCTCTCCGGGCGGGGTGACGAGGAGGCTGGTGAACGTCGCGCCGGTGCCGCCGGAGGTGTTCGGCGGGTAGGAGAGGGTGAAGCGGGTCTCCTCGCCGGACTTCACGCTGACCTTCTCCGGGGTGAGGTCGCTGCGGTCGGCACTGATCGAGCCGTCCTTGCCCTTGAGGTCGACGCCGGGGAAGCCCTGGAGGGTGCAGGTGGCGGACCCGTTGTTCTTGAGGTTGACGATGAGGGTGCCCTCGCCCATGCCGTGGGAGGTGCTGAAGCCGAGCTGCGAGGTCTTGCAGGCGCCGGAGCCGCCGCCACTCGCGCCGGTGCCGCCGGAGCCGGTGTCGGACTTCGCGTCGGCGGATGCGCTGCTGTCGCCCGAGCCCTTGGAGGAGGAGTCGCCCCCCTGGCAGGCGCTGAGCGAAAGCCCGGCCGCGACGGCCAGGGCGAGGAGGGAAAGCTTCTGAACGCGCATTATTTCTCTTTCAGGGCGGGGCTGTCCCGGAGCGCGCAGGGCACGTTCCGTTCAACGAACCCCCGTTGCATGGCTGTTGCACGCGTCCGGGCATGATCACCTTATCCCGGCCCCACCACCGATGATCAGGTCCTCCCGCATCCGTCTGCGCAGCTCGGCCAGCGTGTCGTCGTATCGGCCGCGCCCGTCCAGATAGACCTGATCCGTGGCGAGTACGCCCTCCATCACCCGGTCCCGGAGATCGCGCAGACGGCGGAAGGCGTCCTCCGACGCCTCCACCACGGGGCCGGGCGCCGTGATGGTGATCTGGTAGCGCAAGCCGATGCACGGCCCGAACGCCTCCCGCGCCGTGGTCCTGCGTGTCGCGGAGTCCATGTCCGGGTCCCGGGCCACGTTGCCGCACGCGTGGCGGGCCTCGGAGAGACACGCCAGGTAGTCGCCGTACAGGGTGCGCCGCGTCTCCAACTCCCGGTCCAGCCGCTCGCGCTGCCAGCGGCGCCGGTCCAGCAGCATCGCGGAGCCCGTGGCGATTCCGGCGCCGACCACCGTACTGGCCAGAGTGATCCACTCCATGGGCCGACCGTATCCGGCGGGGCGCGCCCGGGGGCGTGGGCGTCGGGGCTCGGAGGATGGGCGGCCTAATGTAGGGGGCGGTCAAGGGGCCGTTGGGGAAGGGGAAGGGGATCCGCGATGCCGCTCAGCACCGATGATCCGTCGTCCATAGGCGGCTACGCCCTGCTCGACCGGCTCGGATCGGGTGGGATGGGGGTCGTCTACCTGGGGCGGTCGGCCTCGGGGCGGCAGGTCGCGGTCAAGCTCGTGCACGCGCAGTACGCGCAGGACGAGGAGTTCCGGACCCGCTTCCGGCAGGAGATCACGGCGGCGCGCCGGGTGAGCGGGGCCTTCACCGCTCCGGTGGTGGACGCCGATCCGGAGGCCGACCGGCCGTGGATGGCCACGCAGTACGTACCCGGGCAGACCCTCTCGGAAGTGGTGCGGGCGGGCGGGCCGCTGGGCGGGCGGGAGTTGCGGACGCTGGGGCTCGGGCTCGTCGAGGCGCTGCGGGACATCCACCGGGCCGGGGTGGTGCACCGGGACCTGAAACCGGCCAACATCCTGATGGCCGAGGACGGGCCGCGCGTCATCGACTTCGGCATCTCGCGGGCCGCCGACAACCAGACGCTCACCGTCACCGCCGGGCGGGTGCTCGGTACGCCGCGCTTCACCTCGCCGGAGCAGCTGCGCAGCCCGCGGGAGGTGACCGCGGCCTCGGACGTGTTCTCGCTGGGGGCGCTGCTGGTGTACGCGGCCAGCGGGATCGGGCCGTTCGACGCGGAGAGCCCGTATCTGTCCGGGTACCAGGTGATGTACGAGCCGCCGACGCTGGCCGGGGTCCCGGAACCGCTCATCGGGCTCGCCGAGCGGTGCCTGGCGAAGGAACCGGAGGCGCGGCCCGGCCTGGACGAGCTGCACCGTCTGCTCGGCGCGCTGCCGGATTTCGCCGCCGCGGCTCCGCAGGAAGGGCCCCCCGCCCGGCCGGAGCCCACGGCTCCGCGGCAGGAGGCGACGGCTCCGCGGCAGGAGGCCACGCAGGCGGGGCGGACCGGTCGTGGGCGGTGGCGGCGTTGGCGGCCGGCCCTCATCGGGGCCGGCGTCCTGGTCGTCGGCGGGCTGGTCGCGCAGGGGCTGTACGCCGCGTCCGTTCCCCCGCCGCCGTACGACCCCTCCGCGTCCGCCACCACGGACACGCGGCCGGTGTCCCTGCCCGAGGGCTGGCACCCGTGGCGGACGACGCTGCGGTACGACGCCCCGCAGCCGCCGCTCACGTACCAGGAAGCCGGCTGCGTGGCGGGCAACGACGCCGAAGTGTACTGCGGCGGCAACGGCTTCACCGTCGCCAAGGTCGACGCCGCCACCGGCCACGTCCGGTGGCGCAGCGGCACCCGGCCGCAGGACGCGCGGCCCATCGGGGTGCGGGACGAGACCGTCTACGCCTACTCCGAGCCGGAGAACGAGGAACGCCGGGTGATCGCCCTGGACACCGGCACCAAGAAGCTGCGCTGGGAACGGAAGATCAGCGGATCGGCGTCGGCGCGCCTGTTCCGCGGCGGGCTGCTGACGCTGTCGGCCGACAGCCGCCAGCTCGTCGCCTACGGGCCGTCGGGGCGGCCGCTGTGGCAGTCGCCCGTGAAGGAGGGGCAGTTCTGCGAACCGGCGACACCGGTCGCGTCCGGCGTGCCGTACGCGCTGTGCTCGCCCCTCACCTCGTCCGGGCTGAGCGCCGAAGGTCCGTACACCCTGCTGCGGTTCGACCCCGCCGACGGTACGCAGCGCACCCTCGCGACCCTCCCCCGCAAGGCGCTGCACCTCGGCTCCGTCGACGGGGCGCCGCTCTTCCTCGCGCCGCAGACCGCGAAGGAGGTGTACGACGCCGGGTACGAGCGCCCGTACAACGCGCTGATCCGGGTCGATCCGCGCACCGGCGACACCAAGCGGATCCCGCTGCGCCACCACGTACAGGGCTCGGCCACCCTGCTGGGCGGGGTCGTCTACGCCGTCCGGACCAACGGAACGGTCACCGCGGTGTCGGCGCACAGCGGCAAGCAGCTGTGGCAGCGGGCGACGGAGACGGAGAGCCTGTCCGCGCCCGTGGAATCCGAGCGGCACGGCAAGCTCTACTTCTCCAACCGCTTCGGCCGGCTGCTCGCGCTGGACGCCGACACCGGGACGGAGGCGTGGCGCACCTCGGCGCTGAGCGACCCCGGGGACACCGCGCAGGACCAGCCGCCGTCCGTGCTGCTCGTCAAGGACGCGATCGTGGCGATGGCCGGGGACACGGTGTTCTCCGTACGCCCGGACCGGCCCACGACGCCGAAGTGAGCGCCCGGCACCGTACCGCCGCCGCGCCTGTCTCGTAGGGATCGCTTCTCGCCACACCTTCCTCCACTACGCCCGCCGATGAGCGGAACCGCCCTGGTTTTCGTATCGCAGTACGACAACTACCAATGAGGGGCGTAGTGGTGAGAAACAAGAAGAGACACAAGCGGTCCCGGCTGCTGGTCGTGTCCGCCGTCGGCGTCACGGCTCTGGCGGTCGGCGGCGGGGCGCTGCTGATGACCGACAACAACGCCTCGGCCGGGCAGTCCGCCAACCGGACCGAGTCCGCCGCCCGGCAGTCCTCGGCGACCATCCAGTGTCCCGACGTCGCGACGAAGCTGTCGAACGTGCCGCAGAAGGCGCGGCCCGCGGTCGACAAGGAACTCGCGCAGATGGACACCCAGGTCGCCGACGCCTACAAGCAGCTCGCCGCGCAGGGCGCCAAGGCCGCCGACCAGGAGTGGGTGCGCACCCGCGTCCTGGAGCCGCTGTCGTCCCAGCGCCGCAGCGCGCTGAACCGCATCTCCACGCGGATGGGCGGCTCGCAGCAGGCGTCCGGGCTGAGCTCGATGGCGTCCTGCACGGTCAAGCAGGGCGAGGCGAACGCCGTCGCGGCCGCCCCGGCGGCGAAGGCGGGCGGGGCGCAGGGTGGGGCGCAGGCGGGTGCGCAGGCATCCGGCCCCCAGAAGTCCGACTTCGTGGACATCCGGAAGGTCCAGCCCAACGTCAAGAACCCGCGCAAGCTGGCGGGCGCCTCCAAGGGCACCTTCTCCTCGCGCTGCGGGCGCAACGAGAACAAGAAGTTCAACTCCGACAACGTCATCGTCGCCCCCGGCGTGAGCAACGGCGCCCACCACATGCACGACTACGTGGGCAACCAGAAGAACGACGCCTTCGCCACCGACCAGATCCTCGCCACCGCGACCACGTCCTGCACCAACGGCGACCGCTCCACCCACTACTGGCCGGTGCTGCGCCTGCGCGACGGCAAGAACGAGAAGGACGCGGGCGCCCCCGGCGGCGGCACCGAGGGCAACATCGGCACCATCCTCCAGCCCACCTCCGTCCAGCTCAGCTTCCGCGGCAGTGCGGTCGGCAAGGTCGTGGCGATGCCGAAGTTCCTGCGCATCATCACCGGCGACGCCAAGGCCTTCACCAACGGCACGGCCAACGCCAACGCCTCCTGGAGCTGCACCGGCTTCGAGAACCGCCAGCTCAAGGACAAGTACCCGCTCTGCCCCAAGGGCAGCAACGTGGTGCGCACGTTCAAGTTCCAGAGCTGCTGGGACGGCCGCAACTCCGACAGCGCCAACCACCGCACGCATGTGGCCTTCGCCGGTGCCAACGGCGCGTGCGGCAAGGGCTTCAAGGCCATCCCGGCCCTGACCCAGCGCATCACCTACAAGATCGCGCCGAACTCGGTCTTCGCGGTGGACAGCTTCCCCGAGCAGCTGCACAAGCCGGTCACCGACCACGGTGACTTCATCAACGTCATGTCCGACTCGCTGATGAAGCAGGCCGTGAAGTGCATCAACAGCGGCCGTAAGTGCGGCTGACGACGCACGGAAGCGCGCGCGACGCGACCGCGCCGACCGGGCCCGGCCCGGCAGGATGGCTGCCCCCATCCTGCCGGGCCGTTTCTCACAGGTCGGCGGCCGTGCCGTCGATGGCGGGGCCGCAGCCTTACGGTTTTGATGTTGTGACAGCAAGTCGAGGGGGCAGAACGCCATGAGCCGGACACCGGGCGCGGAGCACGACTTCGTCATCGTCGGGGCGGGGTCGTCCGGGAGTGTGATCGCCCGGCGGCTGCTGGACCGGGGGCATTCGGTCCATGTCGTCGAGGCGGGACCGGCCGATGACGACGAGCGGGTGCACAGCCCGCAGGGGTGGCCGCAGTTGTTCCAGTCCGAGCTGGACTGGGCGGCGGCGACGGGCCGCTGCCGGTCAGCCGGATCGCCGAACCGCACCCCACGGCGGCCGCGTTCGTCGACGCGGCGGTGGCGCTCGGGCATCCGCTGACCGAGGACTTCAACGGCGAGCGGATGGTCGGCGCCGGGTTCAACCACACCACCACCCGCGACGGGCGCCGCATGAGCGCCTGGCAGAGCTTCATGGCGCCCGTCCTGGACCATCCGCGGCTGACCGTCACCACCGGGGCCCGGGTGCACCGGGTGCTGCTGGAGGGCGGCCGCGCGACCGGCGTGGAGTACGCGGTGGACGGCGCCCTGCACCGGGCGCGCCGCCTCCGAGGTGGTGCTGAGCGGCGGCGTCATCGGCTCGGCCGCGCTGCTGCTGCTCTCCGGGATCGGCCCGGCCGCGCATCTGCGCGACGTCGGCGTCGAGGTGGCCGTGGACCTGCCGGGGGTCGGCGAGAACCTGCACGACCACCCGCTGGTCAGCAACGTGTACGAGGCGACGCGGCCGCTGCCGCCCGGCACCGCGAACCTGCTGGAGAGCCAGCTGTTCGCCAGCACCGACCCGCGCCGCCCCGGCCCCGACCTCCAGCCGCTCTTCCTGCACCTGGTCTATCCGGCCGAGTCGTACGAAATGCCGGAGCACGGCTACACCCTCGCCGCCGGTGTCGTCCGCCCGCTCTCCCGCGGCACCCTGCGGCTGGCCTCGGCCGACCCGGAGGCGGCTCCGCTGCTGGACCCGAACATCCTGGCCGAGCGGTACGACATGGAGGCCATGGTCGACGCGGTCGAGATCTGCCGCGAGATCGGCGCGCACGCCGCGTTCGACGACTGGCGCAAGGCCGAGGCCGCCCCGGGCCTTGAGGCCCGTACCCGGGAGGACCTGCGGGAGTTCGTACGGCGCGCGGTCGGCACGTACCACCACCAGGTGGGCACCTGCAAGATGGGCCAGGACTCCCTCGCCGTCGTCGACCCCGAGCTGCGGGTGCACGGCGTGCCGGGGCTGCGGGTCGCGGACGCCTCGATCATGCCGTCGGTCTCGTCGGGCAACACCAACGCCCCGTCGATCATGATCGGTGAGAAGGCGGCCGATCTGCTGACGGCCTGAGTGTTCAGCGAAGGGCCCTGGTCCGGGGCCCTTCGTCAGGAGCCGACGGGCCGGCACCGCGCGAAGGTCAGGGCGCGGACGCCCTCGGTCTCCATCCGGCCGAGTCCGCCCGACATGCCGTCGAGGAGGACGACGTCGCCGTTGTTGTTCTGCACGGAGAGCAGATGCCCCGTGGCCTCGAAGCCATTGATCTCGCGCCGCAGCCACACCACTCCCTGGGTGCCGGGCCCCGGCTCCCGCGCGGCCACGACCACCGCGTCCCAGCGGGCGCACTCCAGCACCTCGGCTTCCGGGAAGTAGCGGCGCAGCAGGATGTCCCACCACCCCGGCGCCTCGTGGAACGGGGACCAGGGGAGGGGGCTGGACGGGACCCCGTCCACGGCCGAGGCCACGGTGACCGCGCAGCCGCGGGAGTTGAGCTTGCGCGCCTGGACCTCCGCCGTCCGCGGGGACCGCGTCCTGGTGAAGTCCTCGACGTCACCCCAGGGGTCGTTCGCGGCCGGGTGGAAGGGCACGCTCCCGTCCTTCGGCACGACGACCGTCGCGGCCAGCATGGGCGTCTCGGGATAGCCCGGCTGGGGCTTGGCCCGGCAGGCGAAGTACCAGGTGCCGACGGACTCGGCGACCGGCTCCGGCGCCGCCAGTTCGACCAGCCCGCGGTAGGTGGAGTCCAGCCAGGTCCGCGCCTGCTGGTGGGGGTTGAACATGAGGTTTCGGGCTCCGGGGGTGGGAAGGCCGGTGGCGAGCTGGCGCCGTACTGGCCCACTTCACCATGTGACCACCAGGGGCGGCCACTAGAATCGGGGCGTTGTCGCTGGTTGGGGCCGGGGGAGGGGTCATGAGTCGTCGCTCCGGGCGGGCCGGCGGGCTGATCTCCCTGTGGGCCGAGGCGCAGCGGCAGCGGGAGGCGCAGGAGCGGGCGCGGGTGCGGGCGGAGCGCGAGGAGGAGCGGCGGGTGCGGGCCGCCGAGCGGGCGCGGGCGCGCGATCAGCGGGAGCGGCAGGCGGCGTACCGGCGGCAGCGGGAGGCGGACGCGCGGCGGCGTACGGAGGAACTGGAGGCACGGGTCGAGGCGTTGGGGTCGCTGCTGGTGGAGGGGTGCCGGGCGGCGGCGTTCCGGCCGGGCGGGCTGACCCGGCCCGAGCGGGTCGAGCCGTTCGACCCGGGCGCGCTGGCGCAGCCCGTACCGATGCCGGACCAGCGGCACTACCAGCCGCAGGGCGGCTGGGGTTTCGGGGCCGGGCGGCGGTCGGCCCAGGAGGCGTACGAGCGGGACTGGCGGGCCGCGCAGGCGGCGGAGGCCGAGCGGGTGCGGCGGCTGGAGGCGTACCGGTCGGAGTACGAGCGGTGGGCCGCCGACCGGCTCGCGGAGATACGGCGGCACAACGAGGGCGTGGCGGAGCTGGCCGCCGAGGTGCGGGCCGGTGATCCCGACGCGGTGGTGGAGTACTTCACGGCGGCGCTCTACCACTCCACGTACTCCTCCCCGGTGTGGCCGGAGGGCCTGCCGCGCGAGGTGTCCGCCGCGTACGCCCCGGCCGCGCGCCAGCTCGTCCTGGACTGGGAGCTGCCGCGGTACGAGATCGTCCCGGACATCAAGTCGGTGCGGTACATGCCCAGTACCGACGAGGACCGGGAGACGGCGCGTCCGGCCACGCAGCGCAGGGCGCTGTACCGGGACGTGCTCGCGCAAGTCGTGCTGCTGGCGCTGCGCGACCTGTTCGCGGCGGACGAGTCGGGGGCGCTGGAGTCCGTCGCGCTGAACGGCTTCGTGGACGACCACGATCCGGCGACCGGCCACCGGGCCCGGATCGTCCTGGCGACGGTCACGGTGTCGCGCACCGACTTCGCCGAACTGCGGCTGGAGCAGGTCAGCGCGGTGGACTGCCTGGTCGACGGCGTACGCGGCAGGCTGTCCACGCGCCCCGACCAGCGCGCCGCCGTGACGCCCGGGCGGACGCCGGACGACATCGGCTCCGGCTTCCTCACCCAGGGCGGGGGCGACGAGCCGGATCTGCACGCCATGGACCCGATCGCCTTCGAGTCGCTGGTCGCCGACCTCTTCCGGGCCATGGGGATGCGGGCGGTGACGACCCGGCGGTCGAACGACGGCGGGGTGGACGTGGAGGCGATGGACCCCGCGCCGATCCGGGGCGGCCGGATCGTGGTGCAGGTGAAGCGCTACCGCGGCACGGTGCCGCCGACGGCGGTGCGCGATCTGTACGGCACGGTGCAGGGCAGCGGCGCGAACAAGGGTGTCCTGGTCACCACGTCGCGCTTCGGGCCCGGCTCGCACACCTTCGCCCATGGGAAGCCGCTGGAGCTGGTGTCCGGGGCGGAGCTGGTCGACCTGCTGCACCGGCACGGGCTGCGGGGGCGGCTGGGGGACGGTGGCTCCGCTTCCGGGGCCGCCGGTTCGGCCGACGGGGCCGGTAACGGGCCGACGGCCGAGCACAATGTGCTGGGCATGTCCTGGTCGGGCGCGGTCGCCCTCGACGTCTGCGCCCTCGTCTGCGACGGCGACCGGGTGCTGAGCGACGACCACTTCGTCTTCTACAACAACCCCCGCACCCCCGACGGCACCGTCAGCGCCCTGCCCGCCACCGCACCCGACCGGGCGGCGGTCCGCGTCGCCTTCGACGCCCTGCCGCCCGAGGCCGACCGCCTCGTCCTCGCCGCGGCCGTCGACCCCGAGGTCGACCCGGGCGCGGACCTGTCAGGGTTCACCGACGCCCGGATACGGCTGCTGGACGCGTCGGGCGCCGAACTCGGCCAGCTGGAGGTCTCCGACGGCCGCCGCGGCGAAACCGCCCTGGTCCTCGGCTCGTTCCGGCGCCGCGCAAGCGGCGACTGGGACTTCGTGATCGGCGGCAAGGGCTACCCGGGCGGGCTGGAGGCACTGGTGCGGGAGTACGGCATCGACGTCGCGTGATCGTGACGCGCGGCGGAACACTCGGGGAGTGGGTGTCGCCGGCACAGCTTCATCCGACATACTGCCGGGCGTGGAGCAGCGCATAGGTCCGATCACCCCGCCCGTACCCGCCGCCGGGACCGATCCGGGGCACATTCCCGGCCTGACGCCCCCGCGCCCGGACGCCACCGAGGAGGTGACCGCGGAGGCGAAGACGGCCACGGAAGCCCCGAAGGAGGCTCCGGAGGCGCCGGAAGACGCCACGGAAGAGGCGCCGGAGGCCACGGAAGAGGCCGACGGCCAGCCCGTGGACGACGACGCGGAAGCGGAAGCCGACGCGGAGGAGCCGGAAGCGGCGGAGGAACAGGCCGAGGACGACGCCGAGGCGAAGGACGACGACGAGGACGAGCCCGCGGACGGGCCGGTCTTCGAGGTGTCCGACCGCCGCGGTTCGATCACCGCCGGGCGCTCCGGCGTCGCGTTCCAGCTGGACGGCGAGAACGCCGAGTTCTCCTGGGACGAGATCGGCGCGGTGGAGATCGACACCCCCCGCTTCGGCCGCCGCTTCAGCGTCACCGTCTACACGACCGCCCACCGCTGGTACGCCGCCGACGTGGAGGCCACGGCCCGCGGCGCCCTCAAGGAGTGGACGGCCCAGCTGGACGAGGTGCTGGACGCGTACTTCGAGGACACCGCGGACACCGCGGACAAGTAACGGTCCCCACGGCACGCTTACGGCACGCGCCAGCCGAACTGGTGGGCTCCCGCGCCCTCGCCCCGGAACGTGACCGCCACCGGCTGGTCGCCCTCGGGCATGAGGTGGACGGAGCACATGGTGAGGGAGGACTTCGGCTTCAGCCGGGTGTGGGCCACGGCGCTGCGGCAGCCCTCGACACCGTTGCCGGGCGCGGAGAAGTCCATGAAGGTCATCGGCTGGAGCTGCTGTCCGCCCGCGGTGCTCACCCCGACACCGTCCTGCATGGTGGGCAGCAGCACGTGCCTGCCGGTGTTCCGGTACCGCAGGGTGACGTAGTACGGGGTCATCTTCTTCTGGTCGGCGTCCAGCTGGAAGCGGCTCAGGTCGCCGATGGCGCCCTTGCGCACGCCGGTGAGGGTGGCGGTCATCGGGACGTCGCGGTTGTCGTCCTGCCACATGGCGTCGGCGGACTGGCCGACCGTCATCGGGCCGTTGGTGCCCGCGTAGCCCTCGCCGTCGCCGATGAGGTTCATCAGGGTGATCGGGCGGCCGGGGGTTCCGTCGGCGAGGGTGATCGCGAAGTTGTCTTCGCGGCCGTCTCCGTCGGCACCGACGCCATGGACGCGGTCGGCTTCTTGTCCGGCCGCTTCGCCGGGTCGGTCGTCCCGCCGCCGCTCTTGGCGAAGCCGCCGCACCCCGTGGCGAGCAGCGCCAGCGCGAGCGCACCGGCCGCGCCTATGCGTGTCCGCATGTGTCCCCCGTTGTTCGTGTCGGCCTGACAGCGTAGAGCGCCGGCGCTCACATGGGCTTACATCGCGATTCGGACCCGGAACGGTAAGGGCCGCGTAATGGCCGTGCTTCCCCGTATCCGGTGTCGGAGGGGAGGGCTAAGGTCGGTTTTCAGTGCACATCAGTGCACATGACGAGGGGGATGCCGTCACATGGCGCGGGACGAGTCCGTGATCGGTTGTACCGGGGTGCTGGTGATCGGCACCCGGGGGGCCGCCGGTCCGGGCGAGGTCCTGGTGCGCGTGCGGGGCGGCTCGGAGACCTTCCTCGCCTGGTCCTCCGACCCCCTGCCGCAGGGGGCTTCCGTGCTGGTCATCGACTCCCGGGGCACCCGGCAGGTCGACGTCATGGAGTGGGCCGACCCATTGAACGCGTCGACCGGCGCGGCCGGCGGCGCCGCTTGAGGGAGACGAGCGATGTTCGGATACCGCGTTCCCGCGCCTGACCAGGCGATGTTGATCTCCGGGGGCAGGCGTGGCCAAGGGGGCGCGCCGTTCCGGGTGGTGACCGGCCACGGCAAGTTCGTGCTGCCCGTCTTCCGCAAGGTGCGGTTCCTGACGCTGGCGATGTGCGAGGCGGAGGTCGCCGAGACGTGCGTCAGCAGGCAGGGCATCGTGCTGACCGTCCGTGCGGTGATCGCCTTCAAGGTCGGCAACGACACCGAGTCGATCGTCAACGCCGGACAGCGCTTCCTCTCCGACCAGGACCAGATGTCCGTCCTGACCGGTCGCATCTTCGCGGGTCATCTGCGGGCCATCATCGGCTCGATGACCGTCGAGGAGATCATCACCGAGCGGCAGAAGCTGGCCACCGAGGTGCTGGACACCTCCAAGGCCGAGATGGCGAAGATCGGCCTGATCGTGGACTCGCTCCAGATCCAGTCCATCGACGACGGCGACACCGGCTACATCGACGCGATGTCCGCCCCGCACAAGGCCGCCATCCAGCGGCAGGCCCAGATCGCCCAGGCGCAGGCCACCCAGGCGTCGGCCGAGGCGGAGCAGGAGGCGGCCCGCAACCAGGCCGAATACGCCCGGCAGACCGCCATCGTGCAGGCCCAGTACAACGCCGAGGTGGACCGCGCCCAGGCCCAGGCCGCCCAGGCCGGGCCGCTGGCGCAGGCCCACGCCCAGCAGGAAGTGCTGGCCGCGCGGACCGAGTTGGCGCAGCGGGCGGCCGATCTGCGGCAGCAGGAGCTGGTGGCGGAGATCGTGAAGCCCGCGGAGGCCGAGGCCGAGCGGATCAGGGTGCTGGCGACGGCCGAGGCGGAGCGGATGAAGATCCAGGCGGAGGCGGCGGCCTCGCACGGCCGGGTCGCGCTGGACCGCATGGTCATCGACCAGCTGCCGCAGATCGTCAAGGAGGCTTCGGCGGGTCTGTCCGGCGCCAACGTCAACGTCCTCAACGGCGCGGACGGGCTCGGCGAGATCGCGGCCGGGCTGGTGGGCCAGGGGCTGACCATCCTGGACTCGGTACGGCGCAACCTGGGCGACGGGGAGACGCCGTCCCGGCGCGCGGACGGCGGACGGGACGGGGCCCGGCCGGACGACGGCGTGATCGACGTCCGCTGAGGGCCGTGCGCCCTTTACCGGTACGGGACTTGGGCTACCGTAAGGGCCGCGCGCAGCCAGCAGTCGAGAGGGCCGAGGGAACGTGACCGTGGACCGCCCGCACACAGTGAACGTCGCCGGTGTCATCGTCGACGAGCGGGACCGGGCGCTGCTGATCAAGCGCCGGGACAGCAGCACCTGGGAACCGCCGGGCGGGACGCTGGGCCCGGACGAGACGATCCCCGAGGCGCTGCGGAACGAGCTGCTGGAGGAGACCGGGGTCAAGATCGAGCTTCCGGCGGCGCTCACCGGCGTCTACAAGGACATGAACGGCCTGGCCGTCTCCCTCGTCTTCCGCTGCCGGGCCCTCGACGGCACCCCCGCCACCGGCCCCCGCACCCGGGCCTGGCGCTGGGCCGGCCGGGCGGAGGTGCCGGACCTGGCGTCCGAGGCGTACGCGGCGCGCATCCTGGACGCGCTCGACACCGCCGCGCCGCCCGCCGTGCGCGCCCACGACGGCGTGCACCTCCTGTAGGGGGTCAGCCCGCCGGGATGAGGCGGGCCAGTTCGGTGGCGACCGCCTGGGCGGCGGGGCTGGTCCAGCGGCGGCGGGCGTGGGTCAGCTGGATCGGGACGGGCGGGATCTCGGGGCCGTGGACCTCGGCCAGGGTGCCGTCGGCCAGCTGGCGTTCGACCGTGACGCGCGGCAGCAGGGTGAGGCCGAGACCGGCGGCGACGCAGGAGCGGGCGGCCTCGATGCTGCCGAAGCGGGTCAGCCGGGGCGGCGGGCCGGGGAGGGTGCGGAGGGTGCGCACCAGGTGGTCGCTGTACGAGCACCCCTCCTCGTGGACGAAGAAGCTCTGCTCGGCCAGCTCGGCCCAGCCCACGCCGCGGCCCGCGAACGGATGGCCGGGGGCGGCGAGGTAGACGAGGGGTTCGCGGGCGAGGCGGCGGGCGGCGAGGTCGGCGTGGTCGACCCGCTGCTCCAGCAGGAGCGCCAGGTCGAGGCGGCCCGCGCGCAGCCCCTCGACGGCGGCGGCGCTGCCCGCCGGGTGCAGGTTGAGTTCGATGCCGGGGTGGCTGCGGGCGAGTGAGGCGATCACGCGGGGCAGCCGGGCGGCGCACAGCGACTCGCCCGCGCCGAGGACGACCTGACCCTCCGGGGTGCCATGGGCCCCGGCGACACCCGCGGCGGCCGCGCGCAGCCGGGCCTCGGCGTCGAGGACACCCTCGGCCTCGGAGAGCAGCCGCCGCCCGGCGCTGGTGGGGACGGCGCCGGTGGGCAGCCGGTCGAACAGCCGGGTGCCCAGCTCCCGTTCCAGCGTGCGGACCTGGACGGTGACCGTGGACTGGGCGAGATGCAGCTCGGCGGCGGTGGCGGTGAAGCTCCCGGTCCTGGCCAGGGCCGCGAACGTCCGCAGGAGTCTGGTGTCCACACGGAGAGGGTATCGAGTTTTTCGATGACGGTCAGCGAAAGGAATCGTTGGACGCGATGGCCGCGCGGTGGAAGCGTGGACGCCATGACCGAAGTACTGCGTTACTCCGCCTTCACCACCGACCCGTCCGGCGGCAACCCCGCCGGGGTGGTCCTCGACGCCGGGACGCTCGACGACGCCGCCATGACGGCCATCGCCGCCCAGGTCGGGTACTCCGAGACCGCGTTCGTCACCGCGTACGACGGTGCCCGCTACCGGCTGCGGTTCTTCAGCCCGCGCGCCGAGGTCGCGTTCTGCGGCCACGCCACCGTCGCGACCGCCGTCGCCCTCGCCGAGCGCGAAGGGCCGGGCGAGCTGGTCTTCGACACGGCGGCGGGCGAGGTACGGGTGGTGACGACCGTGGACGGCGGGTCGCCGCGCGCCACGCTCACCTCCGTGCCCACCCGGACGCGCCCCGCCGACGCGGACACGGAGCTGGCGCCCGCGCTGGCGGCGCTGGGCTGGTCCCCTGACGACCTCGACCCGGCGCTCCCCCCGCACGTCGCGTTCGCGGGCAACGACCACCTCGTCCTCGCCGCCGCCACCCGGGCCCGGCTCGCCGACCTCGCGTACGACTTCGGCGCGCTGGAGGAGCTGATGCGGCGGCGCGGCTGGACCACCGTCCATCTGGTGCACCGCCCGGACCCGGACCGGCCCGACTTCGACGCCCGCGATCCGTTCCCGGTCGGCGGGGTCGTCGAGGACGCGGCCACCGGCGCAGCGGCCGCCGCCTTCGGCGGGTATCTGCGCGCGAACGGCCTGGTCAGGGAGGCATCCCGGGTCCGGATCCGGCAGGGCGAGGACATGGGACGGCCCAGCGAACTGCTCGTGGACATCGACCCCGACGACACGCGTGTCCGCGTCAGCGGACACGCGGTGAGGATTCCCGCATGACGACGCGCACGACGACCCGTTGCTTCGAACTGCCCCGCTTCACCGGCGTGGACGCCCTCCGCCCCGCCGAACGCACGGTGCCCGCCCCCGGACCGCGACAGGTGCTGGTCCGGATGCGCGCCTGGTCGCTCAACTACCGCGACCTGATGATCGCTTCGGACACCTACGGACGCGCGCTCACCCCCGGCCTGGTGCCGCTGTCGGACGGCGCGGGCGAGGTGGTCGACGCGGGCGCGGACGTCACCCGGTGGGCCACCGGGGACCGGGTGGTGGGCATCTTCATGCCGCACTGGCTCTCCGGCCCGGCCACCGCCGACCGGACGGCGGGCGCGCTCGGCGGCCCTTCGGACGGCGTGCTCGCCCAGTACGTCCTCTTCGACCAGGACGCCCTCGTCGCCGTCCCCGCCCACCTGGACTTCGCCGAGGCCGCCACCCTCCCCTGCGCCGCCGTGACCGCCTGGCACGCGGTGGTGACGGCGGGCCGGACCGCCCCCGGGCAGTCCGTGCTGACGCTGGGCAGCGGCGGCGTCTCGCTCTTCGCGCTCCAGTTCGCGGCGCTGAGCGGCGCCCATGTCATCGCCACCTCCAGCAGCGACGAGAAGCTGGCCCGGCTGCGCGCGCTCGGCGCGGCCGAGGGCATCGACTACGTCACGGAGCCCGCGTGGGGGCGGACGGTGTACGACGCGACCGGCGGCGGCGTGGACCACGTGGTGGAGGTCGGCGGCGCGGGCACCCTCCCCCAGTCGCTCACCGCCGTCCGCACCGGCGGGCGGATCAGCATCATCGGCGTGCTGGCCGACGGCAGCGGGGTCGATCCCATGGCGGTGGTGCGCAAGGGCGTCACGCTCCAGGGGATGTTCGTGGGCAGCCGGGAGATGTTCGAGGAGATGAACCGGGCGATCGAGCGCCACCGGCTGCGCCCGGTGATCGACCGCGCGTTCCCCTTCGCGGAGGCACCCGCCGCGTACCGCCACTTCGCGGGGCGGGGACACTTCGGGAAGGTGGTCATCACCGACGCGTGACGGCAGATCCCCCTCAGGTCAGGCCGTGGACCTTCTGGACGAGACGGTTCAGCAGATGCGCCCGGTCGGCGCCGCTCGGGCGGCAGTCCTCCAGGCGGCGGACGACCCGGGGCGGGACCTGGTCGGGGCCGACGAGGTCGACGACCTTGTCGAGGGCGCGGATGCCCCAGTACTGGCCGAACGCGAGGGGTTCGTCGGTGACGGCGTACGCCAGGATGTCCAGCGTGGAATCGTCCGGGACGGCGTAGAGGCGGGCGTACGCCGCGAGCCGCAGACCGCCGTCCGACGACGCGAGCCAGTCGGCCAGTTCGGGGTCGGCGACGCGCTGGGTGGCGCGGACCAGGCGGGCGAAGATGCCGCTCATGCGCTGCGTACGGGCCGATCCGGCGCGCATCGAGGCGCGCACCTCCAGGTATTCGGCGGCCAGCCTGCGGACGTCCTCCCGCGCCGCCGGGTCGTCGGTCTCCCCCGCGCCCTCGCCGCCGCCGACGAGCGCGGCGTCGGCCATGCGCTCGGCGGCCTCGATGCGCTGCTCGACGTCGCGGAACTCGACCCTGAGCCCGCCGGGGAGTTCGATGCTGGTGAAGAGTTCGCGCAGCCAGGGGACGACGGCGATGACCAGCAGCGCGACGGTGACGTTGTCTATCTTCAGGTCCGGCGCGACGAGATGGGCGACGGCCACCCCGAGGGCCAGGAGGCTCACGGCCGTCGCGATGAGGTGGCGACGCCACGTCCTGTTCGGCCTGCCGCGCTCGCCGCGTTCACTCATCGGGCCATCTTGTCAGGGCAGTTGCGCACCCCGGTAGCTCAAGTCTCGGTACCTCAGTACACGTCGCGGGCGTAGCGCTTGTCGGCGGCCAGCTGCTTCACGTACACCTCGGCCGCGTCCTCGTCGAGTCCGCCGTGGGCGACGGCGATGTCGCGCAGCGCCCGGTCGACGTCCTTGGCCATCCGGGTGGCGTCCCCGCACACATAGAAGTGGGCGCCGTCCTGGAGCCAGGACCACAGCCGGGCGCCGTGTTCGCGCATCCGGTCCTGGACGTACACCTTGGCCCGCTGGTCGCGGGAGAAGGCGGTGTCGAGCCGGGTGAGGGTGCCGTGGCGGCGCAGCTGGTCGAGCTCGTCCTCGTAGTAGAAGTCGGTGGCGCGGCGCTGTTCGCCGAAGAACAGCCAGTTGGGGGCGGTCGCGCCGCGCGCCCTGCGCTCCTCCAGGAAGCCGACGAACGGGGCGACGCCGGTGCCGGGGCCGACCATCACCATCGGGGTCGTGGGGTCGGCCGGGGGCCGGAAGGCCGGTGCGCGCTGTACGAAGACGGGCACCGGGCGGTCGGTGGCGGCGTCAGCGAGATGGGTCGAGGCGACGCCCTTGCGGAGCGTTCCGCGGCGGCTCTCGAAGCGCACCACGGAGACGGTCAGCCGCACCTCGTGGGGGTGGGCGAGGGGGCTCGACGATATGGAGTACAGCCGGGGCTGGAGCCGTTTGAGGACGTCGGCCCACTCCTGGGCGGTGGCGCGCACCGGGTGTTCGGCGAGGACGTCCACGGCCTGGCGGCCCCAGGTCCACTGGGCCAGGCCGTCCTTGTTGTCGGGGCGCAGCAGCCGCTTGAGGTCGTGGTCGTGGGTGCGGTCGAGGACGAAGCGCAGCAGGTCCGGAGTGATCTTGGCGATCTCCAGATGGTGCCGGAGGGCGTCGCCGAGCGGCATCGCGGCCACGTCCGCGCCGGGCGCGGCGGCGACGGCCACTTCGGCGGCGGGGTCGAGGCCGGTGGCGGCGAGCCATTCGGCGACCAGGTCGGGGCAGTTCTCGGGCCATACGCCGAGCGCGTCCCCGGCCTCGTAGGTGAGCGCGCCGTCGCCGGTGTCGAACGCGAACTGCCGTACCTCCTTGGCGGCTCCGGGCAGGCTCAGCAGCCGGTTGCCGGTGAGGCGGGAGGTGAAGGGCCGGGCCTTGGCGGGGCGGCCGGGGGCCGCGGGGGCCTGCGGGGCCGGGGCTTTCGGAGCCGGGGCGGGCACCTCGGGGGCCGCCGTGCCCAGGGCGTCGAGGACGGCGTCCAGCCAGGCGCGGGCGGGCTCGTCGTAGTCCGGTTCGCAGTCGGTGCGGGGCGCGAGGGGTACGGCGCCCAGCTCGCCGAGGCGTTCGTCCAGGCGGCGGCCGTGGCCGCAGAAGTCGTCGTACGTGGAGTCGCCGAGGGCGAGGACGGCGTAGCGAGTGCCGTCGAGGCGGGGCGCGTCGGAGGCGGCCAGGGACTCCCAGAAGCCGTGGCCGTTGTCGGGGGCGTCGCCGTCGCCGAAGGTGCTGGTGATGACGAGGAGGTCGGCGGGGCGGGGGAGGGTGGTGGCGGCGACGCCGTCCATCTCCAGCAGCCGGGCCTGCCGTCCGGTCTCGGCGAGGCGGCGCGCGGTGGCACCGGCGACGTCCTCGGCGTTGCCGGTCTGGGAGGCCCACAGGACGACCACTTCGCGGGTGGCCGTCCCGGATCCGGGTCCGGCTCCGGCGGGGTCCGGGGCCGCCACGGGGGCGGCGGCGGGGGCCGGGGCGCGGGAGAAGGCCCCGGCCAGGACGCCGTTGACCCACAGGGCGTGGTCCGGAGAGAAGGGCGCGTCCTGGGGCAGCACGGGGACGGCGGTGGCGGCCTGAGTGCTCGGGTTCGTCAGCGCGCCGTTCGCCGTGCCGCTCGCCGCCGTGCCGTGCAGCCCGGCGAGGAAGCCGCGCAGATACTGGCGTTCGGACTCGGTGAGGACCGGCGGGGTCAGATCGCCGACGCCCAACGCCCCTACGAGCCCGTCCGAGGCCCCAGGGGCTTCGGACGGCGCGGAGGCGACCTTGGCCAGCGACACCGCGCACACCTTGAACTCCGGCTGGAAGGACACCGGGTCGACCGCGTCGTTCGTCACCGCGTTGACGCTGAGATATTCACCGAACAGGTCGTTCCAGTGGAACGGCGCGAAGCAGTTCCCCGGCCGCACCCGGTCGGTCACCACCGCGGGCAGCACCGCCCGCCCGCGCCGCGACGCCACCTCCACCGCGTCGCCCTCGGCGACGCCCAGCCGCTCCGCGTCCCGCGGATGCAGCTCGACGAACGGGCCGGGGTTGAGCTTGTTCAGCTTGGCGACCTTGCCGGTCTTGGTGAGCGTGTGCCACTGGTGCTGCAACCGGCCGGTGTTGAGGAGGTACGGGAAGTCGTCGTCCGGCAGCTCGGCGGGGTCCAGGTGCGGGCGGGCGTGGAAGACGGCGCGGCCGCTCGGCGTGGGGAAGGCCAGCCGGGGCCGGGTGCCGTCCTCCCGTACGGCGAGGGTCTGGCTGACCCCGTCGTTGACGTAGCGGACCGGGTTGCGGTCCTCGCCGCCCTCGGGCGCGGCGGGCCACTGCACCGGGGTCCCGCGCAGCCGCTCGTACGTCACCCCGCGCAGGTCGTAGCCGGTCCTCGGGTTCGAGGTGCGCTTGATCTCCTCGAAGATCTCCTCGGCGCTTCCGTAGCCGAAGGCGTCCCCGTAGCCCATCTCGCAGGCGATCCGGGCGATGATCCGCCAGTCCGGCAGCGCCTCGCCCGGCGGGTCGGCCGCCTGCCGGGCCAGGGTGAGATTGCGCTCGGAGTTGATCATCACGCCGTCGGCCTCGGCCCACATGGCGGCGGGCAGCACCACATCCGCGTACGCGTTGGTCTCCGTCTCGGCGAAGGCGTCCTGGGTGACGACGAACTCGGCCGCCTCCAGGCCCTCGATCACCGTCCGGCGGTTGGCGACCGAGGCGACGGGGTTGGTGCAGATGATCCAGCACGCCTTGATCTCGCCGTCCGCCATGCGCCGGAACATCTCGACGGTGCCCTGTCCGGCCCCGTCCGCCCGCAGCGTGCCGGGCGCGATCCCCCACAGTTCCTCGGTGAACGCCCGGTCCTCCGCGTCCAGCACCGACCGCTGCCCGGGCAGGCCAGGACCCATGTACCCCATCTCCCGGCCGCCCATCGCGTTGGGCTGGCCGGTGAGCGAGAACGGCCCGCTGCCCGGGCGGCAGATCGCGCCGGTGGCCAGGTGCAGATTGATCAGGGCGTTGGTGTTCCAGGTGCCGTGCGTGGACTGGTTGAGCCCCATCGTCCAGCAGCTCATCCACTCCCCGGCCTCCCCGATCCACCGCGCGGCCGCGCGGATGTCCTCCTCCGGGATGCCGGTGATCTCCGCGACCCGCGCGGGCGGGTAGTCCTCCAGGAAGGCGGGCATGGCGTCCCAGCCCTCGGTGTGCTCCTCGATGAACTCCCGATCGGTGTACCCGCCCTCGACCAGCAGCCGCAGCAGCCCGTTGAGCAGCGCGAGGTCGGTGCCCGGCTTGATCTGGAGAAACAGATCCGCCTTGGCGGCGGTCGCGGTGCGCCGCGGATCGACCACGATCAGCTTCGCGCCCGCCTTCACCCGGTCCATCAGCCGCAGGTACAGGATCGGATGGCAGTCGGCCATGTTGGAGCCGATGACGAGGAACGCGTCGGCCCGCTCGAAGTCCTCGTACGAACCGGGCGGCCCGTCGGCCCCCAGCGACAGCTTGTAGCCGCTGCCCGCGCTCGCCATGCACAGCCGCGAGTTCGACTCGATCTGGTTGGTGCCGACGAACCCCTTGGCCAGCTTGTTGGCCAGGTACTGCGCCTCCAGCGTCATCTGCCCGGACACGTAGAAGGCGAGCGCGTCCGGCCCGTGCTCGTCCAGGATCGCCCGCAGCCGCCGCGCGGTGGCCGTGATCGCCGCGTCCACGGAGGCCGCCGCGGGCTCCGCCCCGCGGTCGTCCCGGGACAGCGCCGTCTCCAGCCGCCCGTCCGCCGCGAGCATCTCCGCGCTGGTGGCCCCCTTGGTGCACAGCCGTCCGGCGTTGGCGGGATGCGCCTTGTCCCCGGACGCCTTCAGCACCGTCCGGCGCCCCTCGGCGTCCCGCCCGACATCGAGCACGATCCCGCACCCGACCCCGCAGTACGAGCACACCGTCCGCACCGCGGCGGAGCCGGTACGCACCGGCTCCGCCGACCGAGCCGATGCCGTCACGCCTGGCTCCTCTCCCGCTCGCGGTGGGCCTCTCCCACTGCCCCACACCGTAAAAACTCCCGGTTGCGAGCGCGTCACAGCCGCCGATCGCGGGCGATTACGTCCCCTGCACACTTCCCTCCGGCCGCATGTGAGCTTTGCCTGCCACAGGTAATGCCGCGACGGGGCTACTCGGCGGCGCGGCGGGCCGGACGGCGCTCCAGCTGGGCGACGACCCCGGCGTGGAAGCGGTCCACGGCATCGTCGACGCTGCGGATGAAGCCCGACTCGGCATTGCCGCGGGTGCTGCCCATGCTCTTGAAGAGCGACAGCCGGAAACCGGTGACCCGGTCGGCGGCGCGCTGGTCGCCCTGGCATGGTCGAGACCAAGACCAACGGCAATCCGCCGCGCCGGGCCTGTCGCCAGGAGTCGGTTTCGGCCAGCGACTTCTTGGCGACCTTGGGGAGCGTGACCTTCTTCTTCGCCGTGGGGACGCCTGGGCACCGCCGGTGCCGCCGCCTCCGCCGGGCGGGGGACCGGTCGGCGAGCGTCATCCCGAGGTCCGCGAGGTCGCCGAAGCGCGCGTCGCCGTACCGGCTGGCCGTCACGACGATGCGCTCGACGTCGGCCGGGTCAGCCGTCAGATCGAGGCTGATGCGGTCCTCGCTGCCGTCGGCGGTCGGCGCCTTGCCGAGCACCGCGCACCTTGCCGCTCGCGTTCAGCAGCAGGACGGAGACGTCCGCGTCCCCCTCTCCGGTGGCGGTGCCCCAGCCCAGGCTCAGAATCACGGAGCCGGTGTCCTCGCTCAGCGCGGCGAGTCCGACATTGCCGCCTTTGATCATCTCGTGCGTAGGCCCCCCGATGTACACAGCCGCCGCGGAACTGGCCGCGCAACTACCCGTGTTACCCTCGGTAACACACCAGCTGACGCTTCGTCATGGCGAATTCTGACGTCACGTCATACGTGGCCCGAGGTGGCCGGAACAGCACGGTCCGGGACCCTTGGACACAACTCCTCCCCGACTCCTCTATCGTCTCTTGTCAGCCGACTCACAGACGTGAAAGGCTCGGCCCACCCGTGAAGGGGAATCCCCAACTCCGAGTCAGATCTGTGCTGTTGGCTGCCCACCCCGCGGCCCCATGTGAGAGGCTTGCCCCCCTGGCGGGGGCGCCACTGTTCGTGAGTGAGGAATGTGCCTCCATGCCCGACCACTCGGCATCCCGGGACGGCGCGTTCGCGCCACCCGGTCAACCGTCCGTCTCCGCAGCGGACACCGACGCCGTCTCCCCGACGGATCTGCTCAACCTCTACTGGGACGCCGTAGCCGACTACGCGGACCTGTGCACCACCACCCCTGAAGACGGCATGCGGCTGGCCACCGAGGCGTTCCGGCGCGGCATCCGCGCCGCCCGCAACCGCCGGGCCCGCTCGTGGGGGCCGCGGTTGCCGTGGCTTCCGCTGCTGCTGACGTCCGTACGCAAGACCGCCGCCGACTGGCACACCCACCGGGACGGCGACCGGCTCGACCCGGAGCTGCGGGTCTGGCTCTCCTCCACCGGCGTCGCCCGCTACGCCGTACCGCCCCGCGAACAGCCGCTCGCCCTGCGCGGACTGCGCGACCTGGGGGAACACGACGGGGCGCTGCTGTGGGCCGTCGAGGTGGAGTCGCAGCCGGTCGAGGCGGTGGCCTGGCAACTGGGCGGCGACATCGAGTACGCCGCCGAGGAGATCGCCCGGGTCCGGCACGCCTTCCGGCAGCGCTGCCAGCGCAACCATCTGGACACCCTCGCGCATGAGGAGTGCCGCAGCTACGCCAAGCTGCTGGACGCCGCCACGCGTTCGCCCGACGCCCACTCACCGGCGGACCTGTGGCAGCACCTCGCCCGCTGCCGCAACTGCCGCGAGGCCGCCGCCTGCCTGTATCTGCACGGCGGCGGGCTGCCCAACGCGCTGGCCGGAGGGGTGCTGGGGTGGGGCGGCTCCGGCTATGTGGCGCGGCGGCGAAGAGCCGCCGAGCGGGCCCCGGGCGCCTCCTCCGCGTCGAACGCGCCGGCCACGCACGCCGTGCACATCCCGTTAAGGGACCGGGTCCTCGACAAGGTCGGCGGACCGCTGATGATGGCGCCGCGCCTGCTGCGCCAGAGACTCGGCCCGACCGGGCGCAGAAGAGCCACGCACGGCGTGAGCAGAGCCCGTACGGCGACCGTCGCCCTGGCGGTGGTGGCCGTCGTGGCGCTGGCCATGATGGTGGCGTTGACGCGAACCGCCGCGGTGTCCGGCGACGGGGACGGGGAGCAGGCCCACGTCACCCGCGACACCACCGCCCCCGGCGCGCCGTCGGACACCACGCCGGCGGGCACCGGGACACCCGGCAGCCCGAGCGATTCCGCCGGACCCTCCTCCTCCCGCAGCGGCGACGGCGTGGGCGGCAAGGCCGGGAAGGACGACCCGGAGGACGCGGGCCGCACGGGGGACGCGGAGGACAAGGGAGGCAAGGGGGAGAAGGACGGGAAGCGCACGGCCGCGCCCGCCTCGCCGTCCGGTGCGAAGGACTCGGGCGAGGGCCACAGCCCCTCCGACGGCTCCTCCCGGAAGCCCCCGCGCAAGCCCAGCTGCACGGCCCGCTACAACCTGGTCACCGAATGGCCTGACGGCTTCAAGGCCGAGGTCACGCTGACCTCCCGCAGCGCGCTCGACTCCTGGCGGGTCAGCTGGGACTTCCCCGGCTCCCAGCGCGTCACGCAGATGTGGAACGGCGAATTCACCCAGCGCGGCGCCACGGTGACCACCACGCCCGCCGACTACAACCAGCGGGTCGACGCCGACAAGCCCTTCTCCGTGGGCTTCCTCGGCACCTGGGACGGCAGCAACTCCCCGCCCCGCGCCTTCACCCTCAACGGCGAGCGCTGCTCGGCCTGATACGGCGCAACAAGACGCGGCCCGGGTGTCCGGGCCGCGTCCCGTACGTCATCACTCCGGGGCGGTCAGCCGCCGTTGGAGACGAGCTTCTTCACGCCGCGCCGGTCCGCGGCCGTGTACTTCCCGCCGCTCGCGTTCAGATAGCCGCCGTTGGGCGACGTCATCACCGGCTTGTTCTCCTTCGGATCGAAGGACGACGGGTCCGGGTGGTCGAGCCCCATCATGTGGCCGAGCTCATGGGTGACCGCGTTGCGGGTCATCGCCGTGTTCTTGGCCTTGTCGGAGCTGAACCAGCCGTTCTCCTTGCCCGCGCTGTTCCAGTACTCGTCGTCCATCAGGACGTATCCGCCCCAGGCGCTGTTGTCGGTGGTGTTGTAGCAGGGCTTGGCCTGTGACATGCCCTTCTGCCCGTTCAGCGGCCGGTGGGCCAGCGTGAACATGATGTGGTTCCGCGATCCCGCGCAGTACTTCTTGTTCTTGAGGTTCGTGCCGCCCTCGATCGTGGTGGACAGCTTGAAGGTGATGCCCGCGGCCTTGACCTCCGGCATGGCGTTCAGCTGGGCGACCGGGATCTTCAGATACGGCGTGAGCCGGTCCCGGGCGGCCTTCGTCACGAACGACACGGTGTAGGTGGAGTGGTGGCGCAGCGATTCGATGTAGTACGGGCTGCCGCTCTCCAGCTTCCAGCCCACCCCGCTGTTCGCGGCATGGGCGACGCCGCCCGTGGCCAGCAGCGCCGTGGCGGCGGCCACGGCGACGATGCCGATCTTCTTCATCTGTGTTCTCCCGTTGGCGGTCGCTCCCCGTCCGCGCGGCCGCGGCCGTCCTGACATGACGGCTCTCCGTCCGGCCACCGGTCCGTGAGCTTCCGCAGCCGATTCTGCTGGTGCGGGCGGTACGGGACACCCCGGGGAGCGCAATCATGACCGGATCATGACCGGATCGGGACCGACGGCACCCAGGGCCGCTTCCCCACCCGGATGGCCGTACGGGACCCCCGACCGTGTGACGCCCCGGGCGCGGGTGGCATCTAATGGCGCAAGGCACCCCTTCGGAGTGACCTGGTGAGGTGAGCGCGGCATGAGCAGCGTCCTGAGCGGCATCGTGTCCCTGCCCCCGGACACCCCCACGGTCCGGGCGGCCCGGGTGGTGGTGGAGGTGCGCAACGTGTCCCGCGCCGACGTGGCCACCTCCGTCGTGGGGGCTCAGGTGCAGACCGATGTGCCGCTGAGCCCGGCCGGACACATCCCGTTCAGCGTCACGGTCCCCGGCGAGCTGGACCCCGACGACGCCTATGGGCTGCGCGTCCACGTCGATCTGAGCGGTACGGGGTTCCTGGAGCGCGGCGACCTGGTGAGCGCCCGCGTGGGCCCCGTACCCCCGGCCTCCACCGCCGGGCTGATCGCCCCGGTCAGCGCCGTCTGAGCCGGCAGGGCCCCCTCACGCCATGTGGTGGGCCAGCGGTGCGTGCGGGTCGGGGGCCCGGTCGGACGGGGCCGGGTCGGCGTGGATCAGGGCTGCGGTCAGCCGGGGGACGGCGTGCAGCAGGGCGTGTTCGGCGTCCACCGCGACCGCGTGGGCCTCCCGTACGGTCAGCTCGCCGCCGACCACGACCGCGACCTCCGCGCGCAGCCGGTGGCCGATCCAGCGCAGCCGCAGCTCGCCGACGTCCCGTACGCCCGGTACGGCCCGCACGGCCCGCTCGGCCGCGTCGGTGAGGGCCGGGTCGACGGCGTCCATCACCCGGCGGAACACCTCACGGGCGGCGTCGCGCAGCACCAGCAGGATCGCGGCGGTGATGGCGAGGCCGACGAGCGGGTCGGCGAGCCGCCAGCCGAGGGCGGCACCGGCGGCGCTCAGCAGGACGGCGAGCGAGGTGAAACCGTCGGTACGGGCGTGCAGACCGTCGGCGACGAGGGCGGCCGAGCCGATCTCGCGGCCGACGCGGATGCGGTAGCGGGCGACCCATTCGTTGCCGATGAACCCCACCACGGCGGCCGCCGCCACGGCGGGCAGCTGCTCGACGTCGCGCGGGTGCAGCAGCCGGTCCGTGGCGGTCCAGGCGGCGAACCCGGCGGAGGCCGCGATGGTGAGCACGATCGCGATCCCGGCCAGGTCCTCGGCCCGCCCGTAGCCGTAGGTGAAACGGCGGGTGGCGGCGCGGCGGCCGAGCAGGAAGGCGAGCCCGAGCGGCAGGGCGGTCAGGGCGTCGGCGGCGTTGTGGACGGTGTCGCCGAGCAGCGCGACCGACCCGGAGACGACCACGACGACGGCTTGCGCGACGGCGGTCGCGCCGAGGACGGCGAGGGAGGTCCACAGGGCGCGCAAGCCCCGCGCGGAGGACTCCAGGGCCCGGTCCACCTTGTCGGCGGTGTCATGGGAGTGGGGGCGCGCCAGATGGCCCGCCCGATGGCGCCACCGGGCGGCGCGGCCGTGGGTGTTCGAGTGGTCGTGCCCGTGCCGTTCGTCCATGGCGGCCACCTTCCGCGCTCACTCCGTTCCCGCCATCCATTATGTGCACATGAGCGCACGCAAATACCTGTCAGATGCGTACGATGCGCATCCGCGCACCCGGCACGACTGGCACGACTGACGCGATTGCCGCGCTACCCGTTCAGCCCCGGCAGGCCCACTGGTTACGATCTGGCGCGATGGGCAGAGGGCGGAGCGGAGACGACGGCATACGGAAGCGCGTGGTGCGAGCCACCACGCGCTCCGCGCTCAGACGTGTCCTGCCGCTCCTCGCCGCGCTGCTGTGGGTGGCGCCCTCGTGCGTCCACTCCGGTGGCGACCATCCGCCGATATCGGTGGGCTGCCAGCACCGTCTCGTCGCCGAGCCGCGGGCCGAACACCCTCTGCCCGCACGGGCCCTGGCCGCGCACGACGCCCTGGCCACCGGGCACGCCGGGGACCACGCGAAGGCCCCGGGCGGCGGCAGCGACGACTGCGTGGCCGGGCCCCGCGACGGCAACCCCGCCCTGGTGCCCGCGCCCGTCCCGCCGCCCGCCCCCGCCGCGTTCCGGCCGCCGGAGGCCCTGCGGGGCACGGACTCCGTACGGGCGCCGCCCGACACAAAGGTCCACGCCCTCGGCCTCCATCAGCTCCAAGTACTCCGCACCTAGGCCGATCGCCGACGTCCGCCACCACATCACTCATTCAGTGCGACAGTGCGAGAACTGCGAGGACTGGGACAGCCATGGCTACCAAGGGATCGAAGACGAAGGGCGCGGCCGAGCGCCGCGCCAAGATAGAGGAGCTGCGCCGCGCGGAGAAGGCCCGCGAGCGCAGGTACCGCATCATCACCATCACCTCCTGCACCGTGATCGTCGCCGGGCTGGCCGTCGGCGGCTTCTTCCTGGTCGACAAGAGCAACAAGAAGGAGGAGAAGGCCACGAAGGTCAGCTCCTCGGTCGTGAAGTCCGGTGAGTTCAAGGGCATGAAGACCTGGAAGAACCTGGGCCGCACCCATGTGGGCGGCAGCGTGAAGTACGCGATGTCGCCGCCGGTCGGCGGTAACCACAACCAGGTCTGGCAGAACTGCCAGGGCGACGTCTACACCAAGCCGCTGACCAAGGAGAACGCCGTGCACTCGCTGGAGCACGGCGCGGTGTGGGTGACCTACAGCGACAAGGCGTCCAAGGAGGACGTCGCCACCCTCGCGGAGCGCGTGAAGAAGACCCCGTACTCGCTGATGAGCCCCTACGAGGACCAGGACGCGCCGATCGTCCTCAACGCGTGGGGCAACCAGCTGGACGTGCAGAAGGCGTCGGACCCGCGAGTGGCCGCGTTCTTCAAGAAGTTCGTGCAGGGCAAGCAGACGCCGGAGCCGAACGCCTACTGCACCAACGGGAAGTCGTCGTGACGGACGGGACCACCGCCCTCGGCCGCGCGTCGCGGCAGCCGCTGGTGGCGGGGATCACCGCCGCCCTCGCGCTGCTGACGCTGGTGGCGGTCGGGGTGGTGTGGCTGATGAGCGACCGCTCGGAGGGCACGACCGGCACCGGCACCCCGAAGGACACCTCCGCCGAGGCCGGTTTCGCCCGCGACATGTCCACCCACCATCAGCAGGCGGTGGAGATGTCGCTCATCGTGCGCGACCGCACCGACGACGAGGACGTGCGGCGGCTGGCGTTCGACATCCTCAGCGCGCAGGCCACCGAGCGCGGCATCCTTCAGGGCTGGCTCGACCGGTGGGGGCTCGACCGGACGTCCGAGGACGCGCCCATGACGTGGATGAAGCACGGCATGGACGGTATGAAGGGCATGAAGGGCATGAAGGGCATGGACCATGACTACAAGCCGCACGACGGCTCGCTCATGCCGGGCATGGCCACCAACACCGAGCTGGACGAGCTGCGCAAGGCCAAGGGCAAGGCGGCCGAGGTGCTCTACCTGAAGCTGATGACCGCCCACCACAAGGGCGGCGTCGAGATGGCGGAGGGCGCGGCCCGGCTGGTCAAGGACCCGACCGAGAAGCGGCTCGCCACGACGATGGTGCGGGCCCAGCAGTCGGAGATCGAGCTGATGGCCGACATGCTGAAGGAGCGCGGCGCCTGACCCGACGCCCCTGATGACGCCCCCGGCCCCTCCCACGACGGGCCGGGGGCGTCACTCGTCCTCCGCCTCGGCGCGGAACACCCCCGCCCGCGCCGCCGCGTACACCGCCTCGGCGCTCGTGCGCACCAGCCGGGCGTCGATGGGCCTGCGCAGGATGAGCACCCGGTAGTAGAAGGGCGCGCCCAGCGCGGCGATGACGTCCTTGGCGTCAGTGTCCGCCGCCAGTTCGCCCCGGTCGATCGCGTGCCGCACGATCTGGGTCACCTCCTCGATCCGGCCGACGAAGGCGTCGCGGACGATCTCCTCGACCCGTGCGTCCTGGGCGGCGGCGGCCAACAGCCCCTGGATGACGTTGCGGTTGCGCAGCGCGTTGTTGAAGTCGCCGATGGCCTGCGCGAGTTCATGCAGATCCCGCTGGAAGTCGCCCGAATCGGGGGTGGGCAGCGTGGAGCTGCGCTCGGCCAGCAGATCGAGGACGACCCCCTCCACCGTCCGCCAGCGCCGCCGGATGGTCGACACGTGCACCCCGGACCGCTCGGCGAGCTTGTCGAGGGTGAGGGCACTGAACGACTCGGCGTCGAGGGCCTCGTAGGCGGCGGCCAGCACGGCGGCGCGGGTCCGTGCCGTGCGCCCGCCGGGGCGCGCCGAGCCGTGGGGTGGTCGCGCGTTCATGGATGGTGAGCCGCCATCTCTCCTGCCATGGAAGGGGTCGGTAACGGGCCGACCCTATGTCCCGCCAAACCCGGGCGCACGAGATCTTCACCAGTTCAAGCCGCTACCTGCCGGTACTCCATTGCGTGACGTGCCCACGTCTGGATACGGTGACGCTCCCAGCTTAACGCGCGCCCATGAGCATTAAGGGCGAGCTTCCCAGTAGGCGTGCTGGACCTTCCGCACGCGGGGAGGGAAGGTCCAGCGCGCTTACAGCCCCGCGATTCCGCACCCACTTCCGCGACGCCGGGCGCTCCACGACTGCGATTCACCTCACTTCAGCGGGACAGCGAACGGCCCCGGCGGGGCGGTGCGTTGGCACCGGCGCCGGGGCCGGAAGCGGCCGAAAAAGCGGGTCAGTGGGCGAAGGCCGGGGTGAACTCGACCGGGATGGACGACACTCCGCGCATCATCAGCGAGGAGCGCCACTCGAGTTCGTCCGGGGCGACCGCGAGGTTCACGTCCGGGAGGCGGTCGATCAGGACCTCGATGGCGGCCATGGCGATGTTCTCGGCCAGCTCCCGGGAGGCCTGGGGGCAGCCGTGGGTGCCGTGGCTGAAGGCCATGTGGGCCTGGTTGCCCGCCGCCCCGGCCCGGAAGTCGGGGCGTACGTCGGGGTCGGCGTTGGCCGCGGCGAGGCCCAGCATCAGGCAGTCGCCCTTACGGATGTGGCGCCCGGCGAACATGGTGTCCTCGGAGGCCCAGCGGCCGACCCAGTTGGGGACCGGGGTGGCCTCCCACAGCACCTCGTTGAGCGCCTGGCCCACACTGCGCCGGCCGCCGGACATGGTCACCGCGAAGCGCTCGTCGGTGAGCATGAGCCGCAGCGCGTTGCCGATCAGGTCGGTGGTGGGCTGGTGGGCCGCGTAGACGTTGCCCAGGAGGTCGTTGATGATCTCCTCGTCGGTGAGGCCCGCCGGGTGGAACGCCAGCACCGAGGCGATGTTGTTCGCGCCGGGGTTGGCCCGGGTGTGCTCCAGCAGCGCCACCATCCGCTGGGTCAGCCGGTCGAAGGCGGCCGGTCCCGCCTTCCCGCTGACCAGGTCGACCGTCTCCTGGATGAGGGTGGGGTCGTCGTTCAGGCCGTACATGCGGTTCAGCACCCGCAGCGGGATCTGGCTGGCGTACTCGGCCATCAGATCGGCGCGGCCGCTGCCCGCGAAGACGTCGATCAGCGAGTCCGCGACCCGCTCGCACTGCGCCCGCAGTTCGAACGGCTCCACGGACTCCATGCTGTCGATGATCGCCTCGGACCGGCGCTCGTGGTCGGCGCCCTCGGTGAACAGCATCGTCGGCCGGTAGGCGACGAACGTCATCAGCTCCCAGTCGGGCGGGACCCGGTCCCAGGAGTGCCAGCGGCGCGAGTCACGGGCGAACAGGTTGGGGTCCGTGGTGACCCGCAGCAGCTCGCGGTAGCCGAGCACCATCCAGACGGGGATGTCCGGTTCGAGCAGCACGGGCACGACGGGGCCGTGCTCGCGGCGGAGCTTCCGGTACAGCTCGTCCGGATCGCTGCGGAGCAGATCGAAGTCCAGCCGCACCGCGTCCGGCTGCTCCGGCCAGCCCTGGAGCGGTGCGGGGGGAGCGAACGGGTCCACGGGCGGGGACGTGGGGTCCGGGGTGGTCACGCGGTGGTCTCCCGGGCGGCGGAGGAGGTGGACAGGGAGTAGAGGTGGCGGGCGAGCGCGACCAGTACGGCCTTGCTGGAGTCCCGCTCACGCGCGTCGCAGTCGATCACGGGGACGTCCGGGGGCAGATCGAGCGCGTCCCGGACCTCCTCCAGGGTGTGCTGCGGTTCGGTGAAGTTGTTGCGGGCCACGATGAACGGCGTCCCGTGGTACTCGAGGCGGTCGATGGCGTACCAGGAGTCGGCGAGCCGGTTGGTGTCGACCAGGACGACCGCGCCCAGGGTCCCGGCGAAGAGCCGGTCCCACAGGAACCAGAAACGTTCCTGCCCTGGCGCGCCGAAGAGATAGAGCACCATCTCCTCGTCCAGGCTGATGCGGCCGAAGTCGAAGGCGACCGTGGTGGTCGTCTTCGACTGGACGAACGAGGCGTCGTCGATCCCGACGCCCGCCTGGGTCATCGTCTCCTCGGTGCTGAGCGGGCGGATCTCGCTCACCGACTGGACCATCGTCGTCTTGCCCACGCCGAAGCCGCCGACGATCACGATCTTGAGGCCGTCGCTCGCGCTCGCCCGCAGCGGTGCCCGGACGTCGGCGCGGTCAGAGGTTCTGGAGTGCAACGAGCACCTTCTTCAGCGTTTCGGGCTCCGGCAGCCCTCCGTTGTCGGGTCGGGCCGCATGCGGATGGCGCGCGGTGATCTTGCCGGTGTCCAGCAGGTCGCACAGCAGGATCTTGACCACGCTGACGGGCATTCCCAGATACGAGGAGATCTCCACGACCGCCATCGGCCGCCGGCACATCCGCAGGATCTTGACGTGCTCGGACTGCATGCCGAGTGACGGTTCGGATTCGCTGACGATGAGCGTGACCATGTCGAACACGCTCTCGTCGGCGCGGCTGCGGCCACCGGTGACGGTGTACAGCCGGTCAGGGTCCTCGCTGTCGAGCGGCCCTCGGATCATGCGTTCGCCCCGCCGCCACTGCCGCCGTTCGCGAAGGTACGGGGCGCCGCCCGCAGATGGTCGCCGATCTGCTCGACCATCTCGTTCATGTTGTGGCCGATGATGCCGACATCGGCCTCGTCGTGCGCCACGACGGCCAGATGGGCGCCCTCACCGGCCTCGACGATGAACAGAATTCCGCCGTGGAACTCCGTCATGGACTGCCGTACGCCGCCGCTGCCGTCCCCGAACTCGATCGACGCACCGTGGGAGAGGCTCTGGATGCCCGAGGCGATGGCCGCCAGCTGGTCGGCCTGGTCCACGGAGAGTCCGGACGTGAGGCAGAGCTTGAGACCGTCCCGGGACAGCACCAGCGCGTGCCGGGCGCCCGGCGTCTTCTCCAGCAGGTTCTCCAGCAGCCAGTCCAAGCTGCGGTCTGTGGTGTTCATCGGCGTTCCTATCATCACGGCTGGTCGTTCTCGGCGGACTCAGCAGACTCGGCGGACTCGGCGGACGGCGCGGACCCGGTGGACGACACGGGTCCGGTGGCTTCTGCGGGCGTCGCCGACGTGGTGTTACGCCCGGGGGCATCGCCGGTGGGGCAGCCGCGCGTGGCGTCGCGGAAGGCACCGAAGCGGGCCCCGGCGTCGGTACGCGGAGGCTTCGGCTTGGCGTCGGGCGCGGGGCGGGGCGTGGCCCGGGTGGCGGCGGCGAGGGTCTCGCCGCGGCGCCGCCGGGGCAGCCCGTTGATGCGCGGCTCCGCCGGGGCGTCGCTGCCGGACGAGCCGGAGGCGGCCCCGGAGGGCGCGGCAGGCTCCGCGGCGGGCGACGGCTCGGCGGGAGCGGACGGGGCCGCCGGAGCCTCGGGAGCCGAGGGGGCCTCCGGGGCGGACACCTCGGCGCTCGCGGCGACCCGGTAACCGGCGGGCTCCACCGCGCGCCCCTCAGGGGCGGCGGCGCGCGGCCGGGCGGACTCGGCGCGCTTCCGCGCGGACGCCCCGGGCACCGCTTCCTGGTTGATGTGCGTGATCAGCTGCTGCGGGATCAGAACCACGACGCCGGTGCCTCCCCGGGCGGACGGCCGGAAGGAGACCGTCAGCCCGTGCTTGCGGGCCAGACAGCCGACGACCGCGAGGCCGAGCCGGGTGCCGGACAGGGTGGTCAGGTCGAGTGTCTGCGAGGAGACCGCCTTCTGGGCGCGGGCCAGCGCGGACGGGCCCATGACCAGGCCGCCGTCCTCGATGGTGACCACGACGCCGGTGTGGGTCTCCTCGACGTACACGTGCACCTCCTCGGTGGGAGGCGAGAAGCTGGTGGCGTTGTCCATCAGCTCGGCGAGGGCGTGCATGACGCCCTCGGCGGCGTACCCGGCCACCGCGGCGTTGCTGGCCGCGTGGACCCGTACCCGCTGATAGGCGCTGATCCGGCCGACCGCGCCGCGCAGGATGGACTCCATCACGATGGGCTTGGTCCAGCGGCGGCCGGAGCGGGCGCCGGTGAGGACCGCGATGCTGTCCGCGATGCGGCCGGTCTGGGCCGTGGTGTGGTCCAGCTTCAGCAGGTCGCCGAGTACGGCCTCGTCGTGCCGGTTCTCCATCTCGCGCAGGTCGGCGAGCATGCTGGTGGCCAGGGCCTGGACCCGGCCCGCAGCGTTGGCGCACGCCGCCATCGCGGAGGCGCGCATCCGCTCACCGGTGCCGATCTCCTGCACCACGCGGCGCAGCACCCGGCCGTGCGCCTGGTCGCCGGGCTTCGTCACCTGCATCAGCACGGTGTCCGCCGAGTTGCCTTCCCGCAGGCCCCTTACCGCGGCGGGAATCGTTTCGTCAGCGAGCCGGGCGGCCTCCGCGGAGTGCTGCGCGGCCGCGGCCTCCAGGCTCGCGATGCGGGACTGGAGCCTGCCGATGGTCCGCGACCGGTGGGCGGCGACCGCGAGGGCGACGCCCAGAGCCACGGCGGCCAGCGCGCAGAAGACGGCGACGAGGACGCGCTGGGCTTCGGGCACCTCTGCCGTCACCCAGGCCCCCGCCCCGCCGGCGACGACCGCCGCCAGCAGGGGCACGGCCAGGGCCTGCCGGGTTACGGCAGGCCCCTTGTAGGGATGGCTGGATATATGTGCTGACATCTATCAGGTCCTCATGGGCGCGTTCGAGGGTTGAAGGTGGACCACGCGGACATCAAGCCGTGGGCGGCACATGGTAGTACTGCTCGGCCAATTTTTAACGACCCCGCTCAGCACACGGACCATGACGGCCCGTCAGCATGACGTCCAAGGAACGGACGTTGTCCGATCGGGCCAAAGTTGAACGGTTCTGAGCTGGGGTCACGTATCCCATCCTGCGCACAGCGGGCCCCGGCAGGGAACCCGATTGCCGTGGTCCGAGTATCTAGCACTGCTAGGGTCCGGTGTCATGTCCTCCTCCGAACGCCGTGACCACGAGCGCGCCCTGCGCCATCAGCTGATCATCACCGCCGCCCGGGAACTGGCGGAGGCGGAGGGCTGGGAAGCGGTGACGACCCGTCGGCTGGCCGAGCGCGTCGAATACGGCCAGCCGGTGCTCTACAGCCACTTCAAGGGCAAGGACGCCATCGTGCGCGCGGTGGCCGTCGAGGGCTTCGACGACCTCGCCGCCGCGCTGCGGCGGGCCCGGAGCGCCGCGGACCCGCCCCGGGGGGCGCTGCGCGCGGTGGGTCGCGCCTATCTGGACTTCGCGGCCGCCCGCCCCGCGCTCTACGCGGCGATGTTCGTCATGGAGACCGGCCTTCCGTTCGCGCGGGAGGACACGCCCCCCGCGCTGCGCGCCGCCTTCGAGGAGCTGCTGGCCGCGGCCGGTGGCACCCGGGACAGGGCGCGCGACGAGCTGCACGCGGAGGTCGTCTGGAGCGCGCTGCACGGGCTCGCCGTGCTGGCCGGCGCCGGGCGGATTCCGCCGGAGCGGCAGCGGGAGCGGCTGGACGTCCTGGTCGGGCGGTTCGGTCAGGACGGGCCGGGCAGCACCGGCGGCCGGGACGCCTGAGCCGACGGCGACACCCCGTACGACTCCGGCGGCCCCGAGGGCCCCGGCAGCTCCGGGGAGCCCGGCGGTACCGATGTCACCGGTGGCTCCGGCGCTTCCGGCGCTTCCGGCGTTTCCGGCAGGGCGAGTTCGGCCCAGATGACCTTGCCGCCCGAGGTGTAGCGCGTCCCCCAGCGCTCGGCGAACTGGGCGACCAGGAACAGCCCGCGGCCGCCCTCGTCGGTCGTCGTCGCGTACCGCAGATGCGGCGAGGTGCTGCTGGTGTCGGACACCTCGCAGATCAGCCCGCGGTCGTGGATCAGCTGGAGCCGGATCGGTCCGGTGGCGTACCGGATGGCGTTGGTGATCAGCTCGCTGAGGACGAGTTCGGCGGTGAACGCCACCTCCTCCATGCCCCACTCCGCCAGCTGCCGCAGCACCTCGGCGCGCACCCCGGCCACCGCGGCCGGGTCGGACGGCACGTCCGAGGACACCACCCGGCCCGGGCCCAGCACCCGGGTCCGGGCGGCGATCAGCGCGATGTCGTCGCCCGGCTCGGCGGGCAGCATCGCGTCCAGCACCTCGGTGCAGATCTCCTCGGGCGACCGCCCCGGGTGTGCCAGGGCGGCGCGCAGCATCTCCAGGCCGATGTCGATCTCCCGGCGGCGGTCCTCGATGAGCCCGTCGGTGTAGAGGACGAGATGGCTGTGCTCGGGCAGCTCCAGTTCAGCCGTGTCGAACGGCAGCCCGCCCAGGCCCAGCGGGGGCCCCGCGGGCAGGTCGGGGAACTCCACCGAGCCGTCCGGGCTCACCACCGCGGGCGGCGGATGGCCTGCCCGGGCCATGGTGCAGCGCCGGGTCACCGGGTCGTAGATCGCGTACAGGCAGGTGGCGCCGGTCGCGCCGGTCAGCGGCTCGCCGCCGCCGGGGACGTCCTGGCCGAGGGGGCTCTCGTCCTGGTCGATGCGGGCCACCAGGTCGTCGAGATGGGTCAGGATCTCGTCGGGCGGCAGATCGAGGGTGGAGAAGTTGTGCACGGCGGTGCGCAGCCGCCCCATCGTCGCGGCCGCGTGCAGCCCGTGCCCGACCACGTCGCCCACCACGAGCGCCACCCGCGCACCGGGCAGCGGGATGACGTCGAACCAGTCGCCGCCGACGCCCGATTCGGCGGGCAGATAGCGGAACGCCACGTCCAGCGCGCTCTGCGCGGGCACGGCGCGGGGAAGCAGGCTGTGCTGGAGGGTGACCGCCATGGTGTGCTCGCGGGTGTAGCGGCGGGCGTTGTCGATGCACACCGCCGCGTGGGAGGCCAGCTCCTCGGCGAGCGTCACCTCTTCCTCCTCGAACGGGTCGCGCTCCGCCATCCGCCAGAAGTTGACCACGCCGAGCAGCACGCCACGGGCCCGCAGCGGCACGGTGACCAGCGACCGTACGCCGTACTCGATGACCTTGGCGGTCTGGACGGGGTCCTGGGCCTGCCAGCCGGGGGCCAGGCTCAGATCGTCCTCGACGACCGCCTGTCCGCTGCCCAGACCCCACGCCTGGGGCGTGGACTCGGCGAACGAGAACCGCTCGCCCACGGGATAGAAGGGGTGGTCGGGCCGGATGCCGTGGGCGGCCGCCCGGCACATCTCGGCGCCGCCGACCGCGGGCGGCTCCTCCCCGCGCGATACGGGATCGGCCAGGTCGACCGTGACGAAGTCGGCGAACCGCGGCACCGCCACCCGCGCCAGCTCCTCGGCGGTGCGCCCCACATCCAGCGTGGTGCCGACCTCCACGCTGGCGTCGTACAGCAGCTTGAGCCGCTTCTGGGCCACGTCGGCGCGGCCCGAGAGGGCGCGCAGCTCGGTGGAGTCGCGCAGGGTGGTGACGCTGCCGGGCGGGCCGCCGTCGCGGTCGGTGGGCCGGTTGTTCACCGCCAGCAGCCGTTCCCCGGCCACCAGCACCTCGTCGGTGACGACGCGCCGGGAGGTCAGCAGCCCGGCCACCCCCGGGTCCAGGCCCAGCTGGTGGACCGGGCGCCCCTCGGGCCGCGGCGGCAGGCCGAGCAGCCGGGACGCCTCGTCGTTGGCGAGCACCAGCAGGCCGTCGCCGTCGACGATCAGCACGCCCTCGCGCACGGCGTGCAGCACCGCGTCGTGGTGCTCGTACATCTGCGTCATCTCGCCGGGTTCCAGCCCCCGGGTCTGGCGCCGCAGCCGCCTGCTGACCATGGCGGTGCCGCCGGTGGCCAGGGCGAGCGAGGCGGTGACGGCGCCGATGAGCAGCGGCATCTGGCGGTCCGCGAGCCCGCTCACCTTCTTGATCGTCATCCCCGCGCCGACCGCCCCGACGACCTTGTGGTGGCTGTCGAAGATGGGCGCCACCGCGTCCATCGCCTCGCCCATGGTGCCGGGGCCGGTACCGGTGGTGGTGCGCCCGTGCAGCGCGGGCGCGATGGTGCCGATGTAGTGGTGTCCGATCCGCGCGGGATTGGGGTGGGTGAGCCGGATGCCGTCGGTCTTCATGACGACGACGAAGTCGAGCCCGGTCTGCTTCCGGACGGTCTCCGCCCTCGGCTGGAGCACGGCGGTCGGATCGGGGCTGTGCAACGCCCGGACCATCCCCGGCGAGCCGGCGAAGGACTCGGCGACGGCGACCGACCGGCTGCGCGCCTCATCGGTGGCGTCGTGCCGCACCTGGAGCACCAGGGCAGCGGTCGCCGCGGCACCGAGCAGCAGCACGATGATCAGCTGGAGGACGAAGACCTGGCCGGCGACGCTGCGGACACTGAGCCATGCCCGCCGGCGCCGCCCCGCCTCCTGAGGCCGCTCACGTCGCCGACTCCGTGGGCGCCGACCGGGGAACACGCGGGCAACCCACGATCGACCCATGAACCGGGCCATAGAGATACATCTACACCGGGATTTCCCGGAAAGCGAACCCCTTATGCCCGCCATACACGCGAAAAACACCTTCTGCTGACAAAAGGTGACTTTATGTGCGGAGGCCCGCCCGGAACGCGGGGTGCCGACCTCAGCGGACTGTGCAAACCTGGCAACAGGGCAATTCACCCGAATTGCCGCGAAACGGCGGTCACCGTGCCGTCGCTCGCGTCTGACGAAGGAGCCCGACATGGCCACTCACGCGGGTGGAGTCCACCCGGGAACCGCCCCCCGCACCTATGGCGGGGTCAGCGGACGTCTCGTCTTCGGCGCCGTCATGATGCTCTTCGGCGGTCTCATGACCCTGGCCCAGGGCGTCGCGGCCGTACGCACCGACAGGGTGTTCGTGTCCACCCCGAACTACATCTTCAGCTACGACCTCACCGGTTGGGGCTGGATCCACATGATCCTCGGCATCGTCCTGGTGATCACCGGTCTGGCGACGTTCACCGGAGCGATGTGGGCCCGGGTCGTGGGCGTGGTGATCGCGGGGCTCGCCCTGATCGCCAACTTCCTGTGGCTGCCGTACACCCCGCTGTGGGCGACGGTGCTGATGCTCATCGACGCGTTCGTCATCTGGGCCCTGTGCACCGGCGGGGGCCAGGTCACGGAGGTGGGGGGCGGGGCGGCCCGGTCGGCCGGGTCCACCGGCGGCGGCAACATGGGCGGCGGCACTGGGGGCGGCGGCACGATGGGCGGTGGCGCTGGGGGCGGCGGGCAGGGTCCCGGTCCCGAGCCCCGGCCCGGCGGAACGGGTCCCGGAGTCGAATGACGACCGGGGCGCGCGCGTGCGGCACGGCGGCGGCAGAGGCAGGCTGGAGCCATGCTGCTGGCCGATGTCGCACGCACCTCCCGGCGGGTCGCGGCCACCTCCGCCCGCTCGGAGAAGATCGCCGCGCTGGCCGGGCTGTTCCGCCGTACCGAACCCGGCGAGGCGCCCGTGGTGATCACCTACCTCGCCGGGAAGCTGCCGCAGCGCCGCACCGGCGTCGGCTGGTCCACCCTGCGGCAGCCGCACCGGCCCGCCGACGCCCCGCGGCTCGCCGTCCTCGACGTGGACCGCGCGCTGAACCGGATCGCCGCCGTCTCCGGCACCGGCGCCGGGGCGGAGCGCAAACGCCTCGTCGGCGCCCTGATGGCCGAGGCCACCGAGGACGAACAGCGCTTCCTGCTCGGGCTCATCGGCGGTGAGCTGCGCCAGGGCGCGCTGGAGGCGCTGGCCGTGGAGGGCCTGGCCCAGGCGGTCGGGGCCCCGCCCGCCGAGGTGCGCCGGGCGGTGATGCTCGGCGGCTCGCTGGGCGCGGTCGCCGAGGCCCTGCTCGCGCGCGGCCCCGCCGCGCTGGCCGACTTCCGGCTGGAGGTGGGGCGGCCGGTCCTGCCGATGCTCGCGCAGAGCGCGGCCGACCTGGACGAGGCCATGGACCGGCTGGGCCCGTGCGTGATCGAGGAGAAGCTGGACGGCATCCGGGTCCAGGTGCACCGGGACGGGGACGACGTACGGATCTACACCCGCACCCTGGACGAGATCACCGACCGGCTCCCCGAGGTGGTGACCGCGGCCCGTGAACTCGCCGTGCGGCGGGCCGTCCTCGACGGCGAGGTGATCTCGCTGGACGAGACCGGGCGGCCGCGCCCCTTCCAGGAGACCTCGGCCCGGGTCGGCTCCCGGCTCGACGTCGCCGGGGCGTCCGCCGCGCTGCCGCTGTCCCCCGTCTTCTTCGACCTGCTCGCCGTGGACGACCGCGATCTGCTCGCCCTGCCGACCCGTGAGCGCCACACCGAACTGGCCCGGATCGCCCCCGCGCCCCGCCGGGTGCGACAGCTGGTCGCCGAGCACCCGGCGGACCCGGAAATCCGGCGGGCGGCCCGCGCGTTCGCCGCCGACGTGCTGGAACGGGGCCACGAGGGCGTGCTCGCCAAGGGTCTGGAGGCCCCGTACGGCGCGGGACGGCGCGGCGCGTCCTGGCTGAAGGTCAAGCCGGTGCACACCCTCGACCTGGTGGTGCTGGCCGCCGAATGGGGCCACGGCCGCCGCACCGGCAAGCTGTCCAACCTCCACCTCGGCGCCCGGCGCCCGGACGGCACGTTCCTGATGCTCGGCAAGACCTTCAAGGGCCTGACCGACGCGCTGCTGGAGTGGCAGACCGAAGCGCTGCTGGGGATCGCGGTCAGCGACGACGGCTGGGTGGTGCGGGTGCGGCCCGAGCTGGTGGTGGAGGTGGCCTTCGACGGCCTCCAGCGCTCCTCCCGCTACCCGGCCGGGGTCACCCTGCGCTTCGCCCGGGTGCTGCGCTACCGGGAGGACAAGCCCGCCGAGCAGGCGGACACGGTGGAGACGGTGCTGGCCCTGCGGCGGCCGTGAGCCGGTCACGGTTTGCCATGCTCCGACGTCGCTCCCTGATGGGCGAAGAGAGATGACGCATCGTCGATGACAAGCCGACGAGGGTGCGGGGAAATACCGACGTGCTGCCCATGGTCGGCAGTAGGGTGCGCGGGGTGAATGAACCTTCCCGTCTGCCGAACGCCTTTCGCCTCATCGTCACGGGCGGAGGTACCGGTGGCCACACCTACCCCGCTCTGACTGCGGTCCGGGCGTTGCAGACCCGGCTGACGGCCGACCGCCGCACGCTCGACGTCCTCTGGATCGGCACGCCCGACGGGCTGGAGGCCCGCGTCGCCCCGGCCGAGGGCATCACCTTCAAGACCGTCGCGACGGGCAAGATCCGCAGGTCTGCGAACCCGCTCAAGATGGTCTCCCCGGCGAACGTCAAGGACATGGCGCGGGTGCCGCTCGGTGTCGCTCAGGCCCGCAAGATCGTGTCGGACTTCCGGCCGGACGTCGTCCTCGCGACCGGCGGGTACGTCGCCGTCCCGGCCGGGCTCGCCGCGCGCATGTGCAAGCGCCCGCTGGTGCTGCATGAACAGACCGTGCGGCTCGGGCTGGCGAACCGGAAGCTGGCCGGGTCGGCGACGCGTATCGCCGTGTCGTCGGAGTCGACGCTCCCGCTCCTCCCGGAGGCCGTGCGGTCCGCGGCCGTCGTCACAGGCAACCCGGTACGGCCGGAGGTCCTGATCGGCCACGCTGAGAAGGCGGTCGCCGCCCTCGGGCTGGTCGGCTTCGACCGACGGCTCCCGACGCTCTACGTCACCGGCGGCGCGCAGGGCGCGCAGCAGATCAACACCGTCGTGCGGGACGCCCTCCCGTGGCTGCTGGAGCGCGCGAACATCATCCACCAGTGCGGTTCGGCGAACGTCGAGGCCCTGCACGCGAGCGCGTCGGCGCTCCCGCCGCACCTCGCCGGGCGGTACTACCTCACCGGATTCGTCGGCCCTGAGCTCCCCGACGTCCTGGCGCTCGCCGACGTCGTGGTTTCCCGCAGCGGCGCCGGCACTCTCGCGGAGCTCACCGCCCTCGGCAAGCCGGCCGTGTTCGTGCCGCTCGCCTCCTCGGCAGGGAACGAGCAGGCGCACAACGCCCGGCATTTGGAAGAAGCGGGCGCGGCCGTCGCGCTGGAGGGAGAGGTCACCTCGGACCGGCTGCAGAATGCCCTCGGGCCCCTGCTCACCGACCCGGCGCGGCGCACGGGGATGGCGGAGGCGGCCCGGGCGCACGGACGGCCGGACGCGGCGGACAGGCTCGTGGACGTGCTCCTGTCCGCCGCATCCGGCGGTTGACTGGGCCGGGGCCGGTTCTACGGGAGGTGCCGAGGGGCGCCGTCCTCGATGAGGCGGACGACAGCGGCGAAGGCCTTCGGCTCCTTGCCCCAGGGGTCAGGTACGTCCCGGTCCTCCAGATAGAGGCCGATCTTCGGCACGGTCTCCTCGTCGGCGAGGGCGCGGAGCGCGGCGAGGTTGCCGGTGTCCATGGCGAGGACAGTGTCCGCCCAGTCCAGCAGGCCGGGAGTGAGGTGTACGCCGCGGTGCGCGGTGAGGTCGTAGCCGGCTGCTGCCGCTGCGGTCACCATCCCCGTGTGCGCGGGGTGCCCGACCCATTTGTCCCGGGTGCCGGCCGACCGGACCTCGACGGCTGGGCCGCCGAGCTCCGCGAGGACGCGTGCTGCGAGAGGTGAGCGGCGCGAGCTGTCGATGCCGGGAGCGGTCGCGCGGATCGGGGGCGAGAGGCTACGGCTCCAGGTCGCGCACCCGATGCCGCCGATGCCCGGACAGCTGGACGTGTGGCGCACCGAACTGGGGCGGCTGCGCGCGTACGCTGCCGGGCGCGGCGACCACCCCACGCTGATCGCGGGCGACTTCAACGCGACGCAGGACCACGCCGCGTTCCGCGCCCTGCTGGACACCGGGATGCGGGACAGCGCACGGGCCGCCGGGGTGTCCCGGACGCCGAGCTGGCCGAGCACCACGGCTCCGGCGCTGGGCGCGCAGATCGACCACGTCCTGGTCAGCGACGCGCTGCGGCCGCGCACCGCCCGCTTCCTGGACCTGGGGAACACCGACCACCGGGCGCTGCTGGTCGACCTCGACCTGCACGCGGACTAACCCAGGTCCTCGCCCGGGTCCTGCGCGGTGGCCAGCTCGAACGGGTCCTGGTCCGGACCCTCCCCTGGCCCGTGCCGCTCGCGGCGCCACCGCTCCTTCTCCCGCTCCAGCGCGTCCCACAGCAGGTTGAGCGGATGACCGGCGTCGTATCCCGCGCGCTCACCGCGCCGGGTGAACGCGCCGAGCAGCACCTCCAGCCGCGGCCCGGTGTCATGGACCAGTCCGACGGGGCGCAGCCCGCGCGCGTACGCCGCCTGCGGATCGCCCGCCGCGTCCGCGACGTCGTCGGTGACCAGCATGCAGCCGCGCACCACCCCCGAACGCAGCAGCTCCAGACCGTAGTTGACGTTGTCGATCTCGGCGGCGAGGCGCAGGGTGTCGCGGTAACCGGCGCCGAACCAGGTGTGCAGCACCCCGGCCATCACCCCGCTCGCCGACACCACCAGCGGAAGCGTGGCCAGTTCGCCGCGTTCGACGGCCGGTCCCGGCAGTTCGTCCTCGGGCAGATTGGTCACCAGCGAGACCGCGCTGCGCCGCCACTCCATGACGTCGAAGGCGTCGAGTGCGCCGGAGGTTTCCCGACCGGATTCGGTCACCACGCTTCCGCACACCAGATCGATTTCCTTGGCGCGCAGTTTGGCCAGGACGTCCCGGGTCCGCACATGGCCGACCTTGAGGTCGATCCCGCGTTCCCGGAATTCCTCGGCGACCCGCTCCCTGGCGCTCGCGAGATAACCGAGGGTAAAACGCGTCGTCCCCACGATCAGGCTCCGGCCGAGGCGGCGACGGGAGCTGTGGATGCCGTCCAGCCAGTCGCCGAGCGTTCCCCGGGCCAATTCGACGAGGGCCGTCCCCGTGCCGGTGAACAGCACATCCTTGCCGCGCCCCTGCTTGAGCACCAGAGGCTCACCGCACAGCTCGGAGAAGTTGCGGTTCATCGTGTCGAGCTGCTTTTGCACGCTGGCCTGTTCCCGCCCGAGCGCACGGGCGGCGCCCAGCGCCGTACCGGTCTCATGGACCACCACCAGCGTGCGGAGCTGGTCCATGGTGGTGTCCATGAGCGCGAGCGGACTGTCCAGCAGTCCGGACCTCGTCATGATTGTTTTCCCTCCCCGTTTCTCCCCGTCTCCCCCGATCCCCGCCAAGGGGTCCCGAGTTTACGCAGCCGCCCCCTGGTAACCCGGGCGGATATGCGCGAGACAGCCACCGATGCACGGAAGGTCAGGGCCGGGCGGCACACCGTCGAGATCAACCGCCCGGAAAAGGCGCTCTTCCCGGACGACGGAATCACCAAATCGGATCTCGTCGATCACTATCGCGCGGTCGCCCGGCTCATCGTCCCGCAGTTGCGCGATCGCCCGCTGATGATGGAACGCCACCCGGACGGAATCGGCGGCACGCCGCTCATGCAGAAGAATGCCCCCGACTACTTTCCGGAATGGGTGCGGCGGGCCGTTCTCCCCAAGGAGGGCGGCGAGGTCACCCACCCGGTGTGCGACGACACCGCCACCCTGGTCTATCTCGCGGGCCAGGCATGCGTCACCCCGCACCGCTGGCTCTCCCGCGCCGACCGGCCGGCCCACCCCGACCGGCTGGTCTTCGACCTCGACCCACCCGGTGATGAAGGCTTCGACGAGGTGCGGTGGGCGGCCCGGCAGGTGTGCGGACTGCTCGGCGAACTGGGGCTGCCCGGGCTGCTGATGACCACCGGTTCGCGCGGGCTGCACGTCGTCGTACCCCTCGACCGGCGGGCGGATTTCGACACCGTACGGGCCTTCGCCCGCGACGCCGCCGACGCGCTCGCCGCCCGCCACCCCGACCGGCTCACCACGGAGATGCGCAAGGACCGGCGCGGCGGGCGGCTCTACCTCGACATCCAGCGCAACGCCTACGCGCAGACCGCGGTCACCCCGTACGCCGTGCGCGCCCGCCCCGGCGCCCCCGTCGCCGCGCCGGTCGACGCCGCGGAGCTGGACGACCCCGCGCTGGCCCCGGACCGCTGGACGCTGCGCACCTACGAGGAGCGGCTGAAGGACGACCCCTGGGCCCATGCGGACACCAGGGGTCGTTCGCTGCGCACCGCCCGGCGGCGGCTGGCGCGGCTGTAGAAGCGTTGCGCGGTTACGCGCCGATGTCGCCGCCGTCGCGCCGCCACACGCTGATCACCGACGGGCGGACCAGCGTGCCCGGGCCCTCCGGCCAGGTGGACGCGGGCTTCTCCACGCTCGCCCCGTCCAGCTCGCCCGGATGCTGCACCGCCACCAGAACCCGCCGGTCCTGCACGATCGGCCCGCAGGTCTCGGCGCCGTTCGGGACGGTCAGGAACTGCCGCACCTCACCGCGGCGGCCGCCCGCCGTCGCCACCCCGAACAGCCCGTCGTGGCTGCCCAGGGCGTTGCCGTCGGTGGAGATCCAGAGGTGGCCGAACGCGTCGAACGTGAGGTTGTCCGGGCACGAGATCGGGCTGACCTGGTCCTTCGGGAAGCCGCCGAAGTAGGTGCTCGGGTCCTCCGGGTCGCCGCACACCAGGAACAGCCGCCAGTTGAAGCGGGTCGAGCCCGGGTTGTTCCGGCGCTCGGTCAGCTCCAGGATCTGCCCGTGCTTGTTGGCGTTGCGCGGGTTGACCTCGTCGGCCGGGGCCTTGCCGTCCTTGCCGCGGTCGGTGTTGTTGGTCAGCGCGACATAGACCCGGCCGGTGCGCGGGCTCGGCTCGACGTCCTCGGGGCGGTCCATCTTCGTCGCGCCCACCTTGTCGGCGGCGAGCCGTGTGAAGACGTACACCTCCTCGGCCGTCATCCCGTCCACGTGCGAGGTGTCGCCGGTCGCCAGCGGGATCCACTCGCCCGAGCCGTCGAACTCGCCGTCGTCGGGCAGCTTCCCGGAGCCGTCGATCTCCTTCGCCGGGCTGTCGCCGGTGAACTTGGCGACGTACAGCGTGCCCTCGTCCAGCAGCGTGCGGTTGTGCTCGCGGGCGGTGCGGCTGCTGCCCTTCATCATGCGCTTGGACGACACGAACTTGTAGAAGTAGTCGAACTTCTCGTCGTCGCCCATGTAGAGGACCGGGCGGCCGTCCGTCGTCAGCCGCGGCTCGGCGGCCTCGTGCTTGAAGCGGCCCAGCGCGGTCAGCTTCCGCGGGGTGGAGTCGGGGTCGAACGGGTCGATCTCGATCACCCAGCCGAAGCGGTGCGGCTCGTGGGGCTCCTTGGCGAGGTCGAAGCGGTCGTCGAAACGCTCCCACTTGCGCTCGGAGGCGCCGTCCTCGAAGCCGTAGCGCTTCAGGCCCGCCTTCACGGCCGGGTCGGTGACCTTGTCCGGGTTCGCGAAGTACTGGTTGAAGTTCTCCTCGCCGGAGAGGACCGTGCCCCACGGGGTGATGCCGCCGCCGCAGTTGTTCAGCGTGCCGAGGACGCGCTTGCCGGACGGGTCGGCGGAGGTGCGCAGCAGCTTGCCGCCCGCGGCCGGGCCGGTCACCTCGAACGGCGTCGTCGCCGTGATCCGGCGGTTGAGGCGGTGCCGCGGTACGGCGGTGAGCTTGCCGACCTTGCGGTCCTCCTGCGCCGCCACCACGGACAGCCCGTGGGCCGCCCAGCCGATCTCGGCCTGCTCACGGGTGGGGTCGTCCGCGTCGTACCCCGCGAACATCAGCACCTCGTCGGTGTACTCGTGGTTGACCACGAGCAGCTGCCGGTCGCTCTCGTTCGGGACGTCCAGCACGGCCATGTAGTCGTTGTTGTAGCCGAACTGACCCGACTGCGCCTTCGCCGACTGGTTGTCCGGGTCGAAGGCGGGCGCGCCGCGGAGGATGGGGTCGCCCCAGCGGATGACGAGATTCTGGTCATGCCCCTCGGGGACGACCACCGCGTCCTTGGTGTTCGGCGCGACCGGCGCGAAGCGCAGCCCGCGGGCGGGCTTGTCCGCCTTGCCCGTTGTGGCCGCTGTGGCGGCGTCGGCCGCGGCGGCCGGGGACGCCTGCCCCACGGAGGCCGCCGCCCCGGTCGCGGCCGCGGCGGTCACCACGGCGCTCGCCCGCAGCAGGGAACGGCGCGACACGGCACGCGCGATGACGTCCCCCACGTAAGGGTTGTCACTCGTGTTCGGTGTCTCGTGGAAACAGGCGTCACCACAGCGGTACCGGCAGGTCAGCGCGGAACGACCGCCCGGATGCGAGCTGATGAGCGGCAGGAGCTTGGGCACGACTTCCCCTCCGTAGGGCGTCATATCGGGGCGGCCCCCGCCGACATGACGTCGGAAACCTTTGGCGGCGAAGCTAGGCGTGTAGAACCGCATGACGACGACCGCACCGTGAACCGGGGGTGAACGACCGGCGACCGGAATCGGCGACCGGAACCAGCCGGTGGGCCCGCTAGCCTTTCGGCACCACGGTCATGCGACGTCATGTACCGCACTCGAACACGTGAGAGGTATCTCCCATGGGCATACGGGACCTACTGCGCAAAGTATTCGGACGCTCCCGAACGACCCGGGTGGACGATTCCGCTGCGCCGGAGGCGGCAGTTGTCCCGGCCCCCGACCCCACCCCGGCCGAGTCGGCCCCCGAGGCCGACCGGACCCCCGACCCGGCTCCGGCCCCGGCCGCTGAAGAGACCCGCCACGACCCGGCGCTGGGCGAGCCCCTGAAGACCCTGGACGAGATCCTGGGCTCCCCCGCCGAGCCGTCGGCCGACGCCCAGGCCAAGGCAGTTGCCGAGACCGCCCCGGAGACCGATGCCAAGGCCGAGCCGGAGGTGGCCACGCCCGTAGGCGACGCGACCGCCACCCCGGCCGACGTCACGACAGACGTCGCCCCGGAGCCCGCACCCGAGCCGGCGGCAACCGCGGCCACCGAGGAGGAGCCCGCCCCGACGGCAGAGGGCACCGCCAAGGACGAGCCCGCCGCGGAAGACGCCCAGCCCGCAAAGGCCGAGCCAACGGCCACCCCCACGGCGGACGCCGAGCCGGAGACGGCCGCGACCGCCGACGACAGGCCCGCCACCCCGGCCGACGTCACGACAGACGTCGGGCCGGAGCCGACCGACGCCCCGACGGGCGACGAGGCGGCCACCCTGGCGGCCGAGACAGCCGCCGAGGCCGCACCCGAGCCGGAGACGGCCGGGGCCGCCACGCAGGAGCCCGCCCCCGCGGCGAAGGCCGAGCCCAGCGACGAACCCGCCGCGGACGACGCCCAGCCCGCACAGGCCGAGACGCCCGCCCCTGCGGACGAGCCGACCGTCGAGCCCGCCCCCACGGCGGACGCCGAGCCGGTGGCGGCCGCGAACGTCAAGGACGAGACCGCCACCCCGGCGGACGTCACGACGGACGTCGCGCCGGAGCCGACCGCCGAGGACGCACCTGCGCCGGAGACGGCCGGGGCCGCCACGGAGGAGCCCGCCCCCGCGGCGAAGGCCGAGCCCAGCGACGAGCCCGCCGCGGACGACGCCCAGCCCGAGCAGGCCGAGGCAACGCCCGCCGCCGCGGACGAGCCGACCCCCACGGCGGACGCCGAGCCGGTGGCGGCCGCAGCCGCCAAGGACGAGCCCGCGCAGGCCGAGGCAACGGCCGTCGCCAAGGACGAGGCCCCTGCGACGGCGGAGCCGGTAGCCGCTGCCGCGGGGCTCGGTGGGCTTACCGGGATGGGGACGGCCGCGGCAAGCGCGCTCGCGGGGTACGGGCTCGGCGGGACGCGTGCCGCCGTCTACCTCGTCCTCGACCGCTCCGGCTCGATGCGGAACTACTACAAGGACGGCACCGTCCAGCACTTCGCCGAGCAGACGCTCGCCCTCTCCGCGAGCGTCAACGACAGCGGCACCCTGCCCATCGTGTTCTTCTCGACCGACATCGACGGCACCGCCGAGATCGGCCTGAGCGACTACGAGGGGCGGGTCGAGGAGCTGCACGCCTCGCTCGGGCACATGGGGCGGACGAACTACCACCGGGCGATCGAAGCGGTGATCGAGCACTACAAGGCGTCCGGCACCACCGACCCCGCACTGGTCGTGTTCCAGACGGACGGCGCCCCCACCGGGAAGGTGGCGGCGGAGAAGGCGCTGTGCGAGGCGGCGGGGCTGCCGCTGTTCTGGCAGTTCGTCGGGTTCGGCGATCCGGAGGCGAAGGGGTTCGACTTCCTCCGCAAGCTCGGCACCTCCCCGGCGCTGGCCGTGCCGGAGAAGCGGGCGCTCGACAACGCGGCGTTCTTCCACGCCGGTCTCGACCCCCGGTCGCTCTCCGACGCGGAGGTGTACGAGGAGCTGCTGAAGGCGTTCCCGGCGTGGCTCGAGGGCGCTCGGGGCGCGGGAGTCCTCTCCTAAGGGCACAAGAGGGCACAAACGCACAGCGAGGGCCATCCGCGACGCGAAACGCCGCGCGGGTGGCCCTCGCCGCTCGGATACGATATGGGCGGCCCCAACCGCCCGAGCGGCGGGCCGGAAGTCACCCACCGTATCGACTTGGGAGCAGCCTGCAATGGCTCGACACCTCATCACCAGCGCCCTTCCGTACATCAACGGGATCAAGCACCTGGGCAACATGGTGGGGTCCATGCTCCCGGCCGACGTCTATGCGCGCTACATGCGCCAGCGCGGGCACGACGTGCTGTACATCTGCGCCACGGACGAGCACGGCACCCCGGCCGAGCTGGCCGCCAAGGAGGCAGGGCTGCCGGTGGACGCGTTCTGCGCGCAGCAGCACGACGCGCAGAAGGCGATCTACGACGGCTTCGGCCTGGCCTTCGACTACTTCGGCCGCAGCTCCTCCCCGCAGAACGTCGAGATCACCCAGACGATCGCGCGCGAGCTGAAGCGGCACGGCTTCATCGAGGAGCGCTCGATCCGGCAGGTGTACTCCAACACCGACGGCCGTTTCCTCCCCGACCGCTACATCGAGGGCACCTGCCCGCACTGCGGTTACGACCGGGCCCGCGGCGACCAGTGCGAGAACTGCACCCGGGTGCTGGACCCGACCGATCTGATCGACGCCCGCTCCGCGATCAGCGGCAGCAGCGATCTGGAGGTCCGGGAGACCAAGCACCTGTTCCTGCTCCAGTCGAAGCTGGCCGATGAGGTCGGCGCCTGGGTCGAGGAGCACGGCAAGCAGTGGCCGACGCTCGCGTCGTCGATCGCCCGCAAGTGGCTGACCGAGGGGCTCCAGGACCGCGCGATCACCCGCGACCTGGACTGGGGCGTTCCGGTCCCGGCGGACACCTGGCCGGAGCTGGCGGCCGAGGGCAAGGTCTTCTACGTGTGGTTCGACGCCCCGATCGAGTACATCGGCGCGACGAAGGAGTGGGCGGACCGGGACCCGGAGAACCGCGACTGGAAGTCGTGGTGGTACGACGTGGACACCACCGTCCGCTACACCGAGTTCATGGCGAAGGACAACGTCCCGTTCCACACGGTGATGTTCCCGGCCACCCTGCTCGGCACCCGGGACGTCTGGAAGAAGGTCGACTTCGTCAAGGCGTTCAACTGGCTGACGTACTACGGCGGCAAGTTCTCCACGTCGCAGAAGCGCGGGGTGTTCACGGACGCCGCGCTGGAGGTGCTGCCCGCCGACTACTGGCGCTACTTCCTGATGGCGAACGCGCCGGAGTCCGACGACACCTCCTTCACCTGGGAGCACTTCACCGCGACGGTCAACAAGGACCTGGCGGACACCCTCGGCAACTTCGTCAACCGGGTGCTGTCGTTCTCCCGCAAGCGGTTCGGCGACGAGGTCCCGGCGGGCAAGGCCGCGGGGGAGGCCGAGGAGCGCCTCGGCGAGGAGATCGCGCGGCTGCTGGCGGAGTACGAGGAGCACATGGACGCGCTCCAGTTCCGCAAGGCCGCGGCGGCGCTGCGCGCCCTGTGGAGCGCGGGCAACTCCTACCTGGAGGAGAAGGCCCCCTGGCTGGAGATCAAGGCCGACCAGGAGGCGGCGGCGCTCACGCTCCGCACGGCGATGAACCTGATCCACCTCTACTCGATCGTCTCGGAGCCGTTCATCCCGGCGTCGGCGGCGGCCATGCGGTCGGCGTTCGCGCTGGAGGGGGACACCGCGCAGTGGGTCGGCCAGGAAGAGGCCAGGGCGCTGGCCTCGGTCCCGGCGGGCACGGGCTTCACGGTGCCGCCGGTGCTCTTCGCGAAGATCACCGAGGATGACCTGGAGTCCTACCGGGAGCGCTTCGGCGGTACGGAGGAGCCGGTGGCGCCCCAAGAGCCCACCGAGCCCAAGGCCAAGTAACCGGAAGCGACAGCGGCCGCGTCGAGCGTTCGGCAACCGTACGTTTAGCCCGCTCGATGACCCTGTGAGCACCATCCACGGGGAAGTCGAGGAAGCCAGTGCCGGACCCACGTGTCACGGTGTCGGTCCACGGCCCCGATCCGCTCGCGCGGGCCGGGGTCGTCCGTCATCTGGATCAGCAGCCCAGCGTCGAGCTGACGCGCCGGACCGGCACGGTGGCCGTCATGCTCGCCGAACGCCTCGACGCCCGCGCCGGGGCCGAGCTGCGCCGGCTGGTGCGGGGCGGGCGGCAGCGGGTGGTCCTGGTCGCGGGCGAACTGCGCGAGGCGGAGCTGCTGACGGTGATGGAGTACGGCGTACGGGCGGTGCTGTGGCAGCACCGGACCACGCCCCGGCGGCTGCTGCGCGCGGTGCACCGGGCCGCCCGCGCGGAGCGGGGCGAGCCGTGCGGCGTGGACCGGCGGCTGACCGATCTGTTCCCGCGCTGAGCAGGGGGTCATCAGCGCGGGAACGCGGAGCCCCCGGAGAGCCCCCCACGAGCTCCCCGGGGGCCGCTGTCACATCCCGGTGCCGTCGTTCGTCGCGTCGGGGTCGACCCCGAGGGTCAGCGAGCCGACGACCCCCTTGGCGATCTTCCCCTTGCGGTACTGGAGCCGCAGCAGACCGCCCTCGGCCCCGTTGCCCGGGTAGATGCCGTCCTCGTCCAGGGTGGTGCGCGGGGTGGTGCTGGTGCTGTACGGCGCGACCTCGGCGGAGGCGAGGACGGCCTCCTCGGCGAAGAAGAGCTGGCCGGTGTGGCAGGCGTGGCCGCCCTCGTAACCGGAGTCGGTCATCTTGCCGCCCACGTGCACCTTGGTGTGGATGTGCACGCACCGGCCCCGGTACCAGCCGGGGAAGACGGTGGTGAACTCCACGAAGCCGTGCCGGTCGGTGAGCTGGGTGCCGCGCAGGTACCGCTTGTCGTCGGTCGGGTCCTGGTGGCCGCCCCCGCCACCGGGCGGCCCTCCGGTGGGCGTACCCGTGGGCGTTCCGGTCGGCGGGGCACCGGTGGGCGGGGTGCCGCCGCCGCTGCTGGAGTCCTCATAGCCGGAGTACAGCCCGAGCGCGTCGCAGTGCCAGATGTCGACGGCGGCCTTCGCCAGCGGCTTGCAGGTCTCGGAGTCGATGAGTTTGAGCCGGAGGGTCATCGGGATGCCCTCCTTGCCCTCCGTGATGTTCTTTCTGATCTTGTCGGCGTCGATGTAGTACGGACCCTCGGTGGTCTCCGAGGTGAGCCGGTAGCAGACCTCCTGGGACGGGGAGGAGGCCGACGCCGAGGGGGACGCGGCGGAGGAGCCGTCGGCGGAGGCCGAGGCGGAGGTGGCGGCGACGGTGCCCAAACCGGCTGCCGCGACCGCGGCGCCGCCCGCCACGACGACCCGACGCCTCGTCATGTCCCGTGCGGGGACGGGGGTGTTCTTCTGGGGTTCGGTCATGGCAGGGGACGCTAGGACCGCAACCTGGCAAGCACATGGGTGCTCGCTGTGAATGCCTGTGCGAACGGCGTCTATGCGCCAGTCTCAACGGGCGCCAATCAACGGGCCGGGGAGTGTCAGCGGGCCAGGGAGTCCTGGGGCCCCATCACCACGACCGGGTGGCGGGCCGGGTCGAGGGTCCGCAGCAGCTTGCGCATATGCGCCTTGGAAAGGCTGACGCAGCCCTGGGTGGGCCCGTCGTGGTCGACGTGGAACCAGATGCCGCCGCCCCGGTTCTCACCCAGCGGCCGGGTCCAGTCGCGCGGGGAGGTCCCGGCCTTCCGGTTGTAGTTGATCGCCACGACGTAGTCGAACGCCCCGGCCAGCGGCTCGCCCTCGGCACCGGTGCCGGAGATGGTGAAGCCCTGGACGGCGTGGTCGTAGGTGAGCCGGGTGCCCGGATCGGGCAGCTTGCCGCCCCCGTCGGACAGGCCGAAGACGCCGATCGGGGAGCGCAGATCGCCCTGGATGTGGTGGTCGGTCCAGCCGCGGGCGGCGTTGTGCGCCTTCCAGGAGGGACCGGCCCGCCAGGCGGTGTCGCCGTCGCCGTCGCCCTCCCGGTCACCGGCCCCGCCGGACTTCCCGCCCGCCGCCGACCGCTCGTACAGCACGACGCTGGACCGGGACGCGTCACGGCCGCTGCCGGTGACGACCACGACCTGCTCGGCGTCCCTCGGCACCTCGGCGCGGGTGCGCGGCCCGAGCCCTGGCAGGTCGCCCGGCCGCTCGGCGGGGGCGGGCCGCCCGGCGGGGCTCTGCGTGCCCGTGGGCGCGCCCGCGCCGGAACGGCCAGCGGAGCCCTTGGCGTCCGCGGTGCCCTTGCTGTCCGTGGCCTGCTTGCGGGACCCGTCCCCGGGTCCCGCGCAGCCCGCGAGCACCGCGATGAGCAGTGCCGCGGCCGCGGCCGGAATCCGTACCCTCACTGTGTCCTCCGCCCCTCGGATCGCACCGGGCACGGACTCCTCTCTCTGCCGCGCCGCTACTCGGCGTTGTTCCCCTCAACCGGCTTCTCAGCCTTCTCAGCCTTCTCGGCCTGCTTGATCTGCGGCTTGCGCACCGACAGGTGCAGCTCGCGCAGCCGGGCCTCGTCGACCTCGCTGGGCGCGCCCATCAGCAGGTCCTGGGCGTTGCCGTTGAGCGGGAAGGCGATGGTCTCGCGGATGTTCGGCTCGTCGGCGAGCAGCATCACGATGCGGTCGACGCCGGGGGCGATGCCACCGTGCGGCGGCGCCCCGAAGTGGAACGCCCGCAGCATGCCGCCGAATTCCCGCTCGACGTCCTCGCGGGAGTACCCGGCGATCTCGAACGCCTTGAACATCACGTCAGGCTCGTGGTTCCGGATGGCGCCGGAGGACAGCTCGGTGCCGTTGCAGACGATGTCGTACTGCCACGCCAGAATGGACAGCGGGTCCTGGTTCTCCAGCGCGTCCAGGCCGCCCTGCGGCATGGAGAACGGGTTGTGGGAGAACTCGATCTCGCCGGTGTCCTCGTTCCGCTCGAACATGGGGAAGTCCACGATCCAGCAGAAGCGGAAGACGTTCTCCTCGAAGTGGCCGGTCCGCTTGGCGGCCTCGACCCGCACCGCGCCCATGATCTTGGAGACCTCGTCGAAGTCGCCCGCGCCGAAGAAGACCGACGTGCCGGGCTTGCCCTCGACCTCGGCGACCAGCTTCTCGACGTCCTCCTGGTTAAGGAACTTGGCGATCGGCCCGGTGAGCTTCCCGTCCTCGCCGATCCGGACCCAGGCCAGCCCCTTGGCGCCCTGCTCGACCGCGAACTCGCCCAGCTGGTCGAAGAACTTCCGCGGCTGCTCGGCGGTGTCCGGCACGGCCAGCGCGCGCACGTGCTTGTCGGCGAACGCCTTGAAGCCGGAGCCCGCGAAAACATGGCTGACGTCGACCAGTTCGAGCTGGGCCCGCAGGTCCGGCTTGTCGGAGCCGTACTTCAGCATCGCCTCGCGGAACGGGATCCGCGGGAACGGCGAGGTGACGTGGCGGCCGTTGCCGAACTCCTCGAACAGCTCGGTCATCACCTTCTCGATGACCCCGAAGACGTCCTCCTGCTCGACGAAGCTCATCTCGACGTCGAGCTGGTAGAACTCGCCCGGCGAGCGGTCGGCGCGGGCGTCCTCGTCGCGGAAGCAGGGCGCGATCTGGAAGTAGCGGTCGAAGCCCGCGATCATCAGCAGCTGCTTGAACTGCTGCGGGGCCTGCGGCAGCGCGTAGAACTTGCCCGCGTGCAGCCGGGACGGGACCAGGAAGTCGCGCGCGCCCTCGGGCGAAGTGGCGGACAGGATCGGGGTCGCCATCTCGTTGAAGCCCTGCGCGGTCATCTTCTGCCGGATCGCGGAGATCACGGCGGAGCGCAGCATGATGTTGCGGTGCATCCGCTCCCGGCGCAGGTCCAGGAAGCGGTGCTCCAGGCGCCGCTCCTCGTTGACCCCGTCCTCGGGGTAGACGGTGAACGGCAGCGCGTCGGCGGCGCCGAGCACCTCGACGCCCGTGACCTCGACCTCGATCTCGCCGGTCGGCAGCTCGGGGTTGACGTTGTCGGCGCCGCGGGCGATCACCCGGCCGTCGACGCGGACGACGCTCTCCTTGGAGATCGAGCTGAGCTTCTCGTTGGCCGCGGTGTCGGGCCGGACGACGAGCTGGACCAGCCCGTAGTGGTCGCGCAGATCGATGAAGAGGATGCCGCCCAGGTTCCGTCGATTGTGCAGCCAGCCGGAGAGCCGTACGTCGGTGTCGACGTCAGCGGCGCGGAGCTCGCCACAGGTGTGGGACCGGTACCGATGCATCATTCATCCAAGTCGTCTGGTCGGGAGTGTTGCGTACCCTCGTGAAGCTTCCGGCCAAGCCTACCGGCGCCGTCAGCCTCACTGGTAAGCGCGAGGAAAATGCCCATAAGGTAGCGCAATGCGCACCGAGGACCTGCTGGCCGCCATAGCGACCGGCCTGTGGCGGTGGGACAGCGTCTCGGGCGCCGTCTCGTACGACGCCGAAGCGGCCCGCCTGGTGGGGCTGCCCGCCGAGGCGGTCACCCTCCCCGAGGCCGCCGCCCGGGCCTGTTTCCACCCGGCGGACTGGCTGGAGATCCAGTCCATTGTGGCGCTGGCCGCGGCCGAGGGCACCCTCGCCGAGGCCCGGATGCGCATCGTGGACGAGAAGGGCACGGTACTGCGGACCGTGCGCACCCGGTCGCGGCCGGTCGCCCGCCCCGACGGCGGGGACGGCCAGCTGCTGCTCGGCACGCTCCAGGAGGTCCCCGAGCCGCTGCCCGGCACCACCGCGGGCGGCACGCCGGTCACCGGGGACTGGCGGCGCAACCGCGAGGCGTTCCTGCTGGACGCGGGGCGGGCGCTGGCCGAGGCGATGTCCACCGCCGAGGTGCTGCGGGTGGCCGCGGGCCTTTCGATGCCGGGCTTCTCGCCGGACGGGCTCGCGGTCTTCGGCGTCAAGGGTGACCGGATCTCGCTCATCGGCCACCACGGCCACCGGGTGGATGCCGAGCACCCCTCCGCCGCCCTGCCGGTGGCCACCGACCATCCGGCGGCCGAGGTGGTCCGCACCGGCCGGGCGGTCTACCTGCCCTCTCCTGAGGAGTACCGCGGCCGGTTCCCGGCCGCCTGGGGCCGCATCCGGTCCCGCAAGCGCCGCTCCTGGGCCTTTCTGCCGCTGATCGTCGCGGGCCGCACCATCGGCGCGTGGATGGCCGGTTTCGCGCATCCGGTCGCGTTCTCGCCCGACGAGCGCTCGGTGCTCACCACGATCGCGCGGATGCTGGCCCAGGCGCTGTCCCGGGCCGCCCTCCAGGAGACCGAGCGCGAGCTGTCGGACGGCCTCCAGCGCTCGATGCTGCCCGCCGCCACGCCCGACATCCCGGGGCTCACGGTGGCCGCCCGCTATGTGCCGACCGGCGGCGGGCTCCAGGTCGGCGGCGACTGGTACGACGTGATCGCGCTGCCCTCGGGGCGCACCGCCCTGGTGATCGGCGACGTGCAGGGGCATGACGTCCGGGCCGCCGGGATCATGGGGCAGCTGCGGATCGCGGTCCGGGCGTACGCGTCCGAGGGCCACCACCCGGACGCGGTGCTCGCCCGCGCCTCCCGCTTCCTGTGCGGGCTCACGGACCCCGGCGGGGACGGGGGACACGATCCGCGGTTCGCGACCTGCCTGTACATGGAGGTGGACCCGGTCGCGGGCACCCTGGACATCGCCCGCGCGGGCCATCCGGACCCGGCGGTCCGGCTCGCCGACGGCACGATGATGCTCCGCCCCACCGCGGGCGGGCTGCCGCTGGGCGTCGACCCGGAGGGCGACTACCCCACGACCCGGGTGGTGCTGGAGCCCGGCGAGACGCTGCTGATGTGCACCGACGGGCTGATCGAGACCGGCGGCCACGACCTGGAGACCGGCTGGACCAGGATCCGGTCGGTCTTCGAGCACCCGGCCACCGCGACCGACGGCCCGCACGATCTGGAAGCGCTCGCCGAGGCCCTGGTACAGGCCGTCCACGGGCCGCCCTCGCACCACACCACCGGCCCGCTCGCCGACCGCCGCGAGGACGACATAGCGCTGCTGCTGATCCGCAGGGACGCGGAGGTGTGCCTGGTCGGACCCGGTTCGGCGCCGGTGCGCCGTACCGCGATCACGCTCGCGCAGGCCGAGCCGGAGCGCATAGCGGGCGCCCGCCGCCAGCTGCGCGACATGCTGCACGACTGGACCGACCCCGACCAGGTCGAGTCGGCGGTGCTGCTGCTCTCCGAGATGGTCACCAACGTCCTGGTGCACACCGACGGGGACGCCCTGCTGGTCGCCGAGGTCAGCGGACGGCGCGGCTCCCGGCGGCTGCGGCTCGACGTCGCGGACGGCAGCGACGAGCTGCCGCACCGCCGCCGCCCCGGCGAACTCGCTTCGTCGGGGCGCGGCTTGATGCTGATAGAGATGCTGGCCGACGCCTGGGGGGTCGACCCGCGCGGCGACGGCAAGTGCATCTGGTACGAACTCCACGAGCGCGCACCGGAGCCCTAGCCCGGACTCCTGCCCCACCGGCACGGGCCCCGGCCACGTCGGCCGAGGGTCGCCCGGGCGCGGCCGGGTCCGGGGCGCCCCGCCAACGGACCGGTGCGGGTCCCGGTTATCCGGCGTCAGCCGGTACCGTGCCGAGCTTTCCGGCGCGGAAGTCGTCGAAGGCCTGGGCCAGTTCGGTGTGGGTGTTCATCACGAACGGGCCGTAGTGCATCATCGGCTCGCGGATCGGCTGCCCGCCGAGCAGCACCACCTCGAAGTTGGGGCTGCGGGACTCCTGCGCCGCGTCCGCCCGTATCGTCAGCGCGTCGCCGTCACCGAAGACCACCGTCTGCCCGGTGCGGAACGGCCGCTGCTCCGCGCCCGCGGTGCCGCGCCCGGCAAGCCCGTAGGCGAGGGCGTTGAAGTCGGCGCGCCACGGCAGGGTCAGCTCGGCGCCGGGGTTCAGCGAGACGTGCAGCATGGTGATCGGGGTGTGGGTGATGCCAGGGCCCTGGTGGCCGTCGATGTCGCCCGCTATCAGCCGCAGCAGCGCGCCGCCGTCGGCGGAGGTGAGCAGCTTGACCTTGGCGCCGCCGATGTCCTGGTAGCGCGGCGGCATCATCTTGTCCTTGCTCGGCAGGTTCACCCACAGCTGGAGCCCGTGGAAGAGGCCGCCGGACATGACCAGGGACTCCGGCGGGGCCTCGATGTGGAGCAGCCCGGAGCCCGCGGTCATCCACTGGGTGTCGCCGTCGTTGATCGTGCCGCCGCCGCCGTGCGAGTCCTGGTGCACGAAGGTGCCGTCGATGAGGTACGTCACGGTCTCGAAGCCGCGGTGGGGGTGCCAGGGGGTGCCCTTGGGCTCGCCCGGCGCGTACTCCACCTCGCCCATCTGGTCCATCATGATGAACGGGTCGAGGTGCTGGTAGTCGATCCCGGCGAAGGCGCGCCGCACCGGGAATCCCTCGCCCTCGAAGCCGCTGGGCGCGGTGGAGACACCGAGCGCCGGGCGGGTGCGCGCCTCGGTGGGGGCTGCGACCCGGGGCAGGGTCAGGGGGTTTTCTACGGTCACTGCGGGCATGACGGCCTCCTCGGTCGTTCATCATTCAACTTAATTGAAGGCTGAACGACCCGCAAGAGGGGCCCTATTCCGGCTCTAGTGGGACACGAGGGGCGTGACGCAGACCTCAGCCATCCGCGAAGCGATGGCGTCTAGCCATACATGCGCCGCATCGCGAAGTCGACCATCTGCTCCACCGCCTTCGCGTCGAAGACCATGCGGTGCTCACCCTCCATGTCGAGGACGAAGCCGTAGCCGGTCGGCAGCAGGTCGATCACCTCGGCGCCGGTGATCACGAAGTACTTGGACTCCTTCCCCGCGTACCGCCGCAGCTCCTTGAGCGAGGTGAACATCGGGATCACCGGCTGCTGGGTGTTGTGCAGCGCGAGGAAACCGGGGTTGTCCCCGCGTGGGCAGTAGACCTTGGAGGCCGCGAAGATCTGCTGGAAGTCCTCTGCCGCCATGGAGCCCGTGGTGAAGGCGCGCACCGCGTCCGCGAGGGACGGCGGCGAGGGCTCGGGGTACAGCGGCTGCCCACCGTAGCCGGGTCCCGGCTGTGAGTGGTGTGACGAATGCGGCTGCTGTTGCGGCGGAGGTGGCGGGGCGGCGTAACCCTGCCCTGCGCTCGCGTTCTGGTCGTAGCCGTACATGGACCGAAGCGTACTGAGTCACAGTTACCCGGTTGAGGGTTGCCCTTTATTACCCACGGGTAGCATCATGGCGGAACCGGATTGACTGCGCCGGACTGCTGATCGATACCGCGCCACGAAGAGGTCCCGCCTCTCCCGAGCCTTACGGAGCCGTCGCCATGGGGCACTACAAGTCGAATCTCCGCGACATCGAGTTCAACCTCTTCGAGGTGCTCGGCCGCGACAAGCTGTACGGCACCGGCCCGTTCGCGGAGATGGACGTCGAGACCGCCAAGAGCGTGCTCGCCGAGATGGGCCGGCTCTCCGAGAACGAGCTGGCCGCCTCCTACGCCGACGCGGACCGCAACCCGCCGGTCTTCGACCCGAAGACCCACACGGCGCCGCTGCCCGAGTCGTTCAAGAAGAGCTACCAGGCGTACATGGACGCCGAATGGTGGCGGCTCGGGGTCCCGGAGTCCCTCGGCGGCACCTCCTGCCCGCGCTCGCTGCTGTGGGCCTCGGCCGAGGGCATCCTCGGTGCGAACACCCCGATCTGGATGTACGCCTCGGGGCCGTCCTTCGCCGGGGTGCTGCACGACGAGGGCACCGAGGAGCAGCTGAAGATCGCGCAGCTGATGGTGGACAAGCAGTGGGGTTCCACCATGGTGCTGACCGAGCCCGACGCGGGCTCGGACGTGGGCGCGGGCCGTGCCAAGGCGGTCCAGCAGGAGGACGGCACCTGGCACATCGAGGGCGTGAAGCGGTTCATCACCTCCGGTGAGCACGACGTCTCCGACAACATCATCCACTTCGTGCTGGCCCGCCCCGAGGGCGCGGGCCCCGGCACCAAGGGGCTGTCGCTGTTCATCGTCCCCAAGTACGACTTCGACTGGGACAGCGGCGAGCTGGGGACACGCAACGGCGTCTACGCGACCAACGTCGAGCACAAGATGGGTCTGCGCGTCTCCAACACCTGCGAGCTGACCTTCGGCGCCGACCACCCGGCCAAGGGCTGGCTGCTGGGCGAGAAGCACGACGGCATCCGCCAGATGTTCAAGATCATCGAGTTCGCCCGGATGATGGTCGGCACGAAGGCCATGGCCACTCTGTCCACCGGGTACCTCAACGCGCTGGAGTACGCCAAGGAGCGGGTCCAGGGCCCGGACCTGGCGGCCTTCACCGACAAGACCGCCCCGCGCGTCACCATCACCCACCACCCGGACGTGCGCCGCTCGCTCATGACGCAGAAGGCGTACGCGGAGGGCCTGCGCGCGCTCGTCCTCTACACCGCCTCGGTGCAGGACGAGATCATGGTCCAGGAGGCCGCGGGCGAGGACACCTCGGCCGCCAACCGCCTCAACGACCTGCTGCTGCCGATCGTCAAGGGCTACGGCTCGGAGAAGGCGTACGAGCAGCTGGCCCAGTCGCTCCAGACCATCGGCGGCTCCGGCTACCTCCAGGAGTACCCGCTGGAGCAGTACATCCGGGACGCCAAGATCGACACCCTCTACGAGGGCACCACCGCCATCCAGGGCCAGGACTTCTTCTTCCGGAAGATCGTCCGGGACCAGGGCCAGGCGCTGACCGTCCTCTCCGAGGAGATCAAGAAGTTCCTGGCGGAGGCCGCGGGCGGCGAGGAGCTGGCCCCGGCCCGCGACCGCCTCGCCCAGGCCGCGGTCGACCTGGAGGGCATCGTGGGCGCCATGCTCACCGACCTCTCGGCCACCGAGAAGGACGTTTCCTCCATCTACAAGGTCGGCCTCAACGCCACCCGGCTGCTGCTCGCCTCCGGCGATGTGGTGCTCGGCTACCTGCTGCTGCGCGGCGCGGCCGTGGCCACCGAGAAGCTGGGCGGGGCCGCCGCCAAGGACGTACCGTTCTACGAGGGCAAGATCGCCGCGGCGAAGTTCTTCGCCCATGAGGTCCTGCCGGGCGTCTCGGTGCAGCGCGCGCTGGCCGAGTCCGTCACCCAGGAGCTGATGGAGCTGGACGAGGCCGCCTTCTAGGCCCTCGTCCGACAGACTGGGAGCCGGTCGCCCCTCTCCTTCACCGTGGGGCGCCCGGCTCCCGCCTTTCCGTCAGGTCTCCGTATCGGGCGGATGCTCCCGCAGGGCCCGCTCCACCTCCTCACGCGCCTGGCGCCGCAGCTCCTCGCCCTGCGCCAGCAGCTCCTCGACCGTCTCCGTCCCCGCTCCGGGCGGACGCGGCCGGGCCCGCAGCTTGGTCAGCAGGTCCTGGCACGCCTCGTCCTCGGAGGCGAAGCGGGTCACGTCCTTGTCCACCGAGCGCTCCCACAGCCCGGTCACCCAGCCGCCGTCCGGCGCGGGCCGCAGGAAGTAGTAGGCGTCCGGCTGGACTTCGATGTCCCGCACACCAGGGATGTCGTACAAAGCGTCCGGGACCTGCTCGGCGCGCAGCACCCGGACGAGTTCCGTTCTGTCCACGGCACCAGGATGCGTCGTCAGTTCAGCGGCCGCAGGTTACCCGCGGCAACGAGCTGACGAATCGACGGTCCCGTCAGATACCGGATTCCGTTGCCCGGCTGCCCGAACCAGGGTCTGCTGGGTCCCGCGTCCACCAGGAACGGCTTGGTGACCTCGTAGAGGTGATAGCCGTACGGGTACGCCGGATCGTAGGTGTTCAGACTGGCCGGCGGCAGCCCGCGCTCCGCGTACGGGGTGCCCGCGGGGGCGAGGAAGTGGCTGAAGCCGGCGCCGAAGAGGTCGACCTTCTGCCCCACCTTCAGGGTGATGGTCGTCTTGAGCGGTACACCGTTCAGCAGCACCCAGCCGTCCGGGGACGGATACCACCAGCCGCCGGTCTGCTCGGTCCAGGAGCACTTCAGGAACGCGGCGGCGGAGAGGCCGCCCAACCGCTGATAGCCCTTCAGCATCTTCCCGATCGCGCCCGCGGTGGGCAGTGCGGCGGGGCCGAGCCGCCAGTCGCCCTTGTGGTACCGCTGAAAGGGCTGGGCGGGTGCGGAGTTGGTCCCCCCGATGCGGTCGGTGGTGGGACAGGGCGGATGGCCCTTGGCGCCGGAAGCGGCCCCCTTCTCCGCCGCCGCGGCATCGGGTGTGGGCCGGGGCGCCGGAGCCGGGGCGGGCAGCCGTCCGGAGGGGAGCAGCCCGGCGGGGTCCGCCATGGCCGGTCCACCGCCGCAGAGCAGCAGCAGCGACCCCAGGACGACGAGAAGGTGTCGAAGAACGCGCATCCGCTGTCCCCTTGAGTGCGATGGTGAGCGGTTAAGGGGACTATCGGCCGATACGCGACTTTTATACCGCCGGTCTGACGTGCTTTCATCAGATTGGATCAACGCCACCCCACGGACGGACGTCTCAAGTCCCGTCCCTGGGACCACCGCACCCGGGCAGGCAGGGCCGTCCCGAATCTATGCTGATGTCATGAGCGCACACCCCGGCATCGACCGCGGCCATACCGACGACCTGATGTCCTTCCTCCGCGCCAGCCCCTCGCCGTACCACGCGGTCGCGAACACGGCGGAGCGCCTGGAGAAGGCCGGGTTCCGGCAGGCCGAGGAGACGGCGGCCTGGGACGGCGCGGCGGGCGGGCGGTATGTGCTGCGGGGCGGCGCGATCATCGCCTGGTACGTGCCGGAGGACGCGGGCCCCGCCACTCCGTACCGGATTGTGGGCGCTCACACCGACTCTCCCAATCTGCGCGTCAAGCCGATCCCCGACACCGGGGCCCACGGCTGGCGGCAGATCGCCGTGGAGATCTACGGCGGCGCCCTCCTCAACACCTGGCTCGACCGCGACCTCGGGCTGTCCGGCCGGATCGCCCTCCGGGACGGCTCCAGCCGGCTCGTCACCGTCGACAGACCCCTGCTGCGCGTGCCGCAGCTCGCCGTCCATCTCGACCGGTCAGTGAACACCGACGGGCTCAAGCTCGACAAGCAGCGCCACATGACCCCGGTGTGGGGTCTGGGCACCACCGAGGAGGGCGACCTCATCCGGTTCGTCGCCGAGGAGACCGGGGTGGCGGCCGAGGACGTGACCGGCTGGGACCTGATGGTGCACAGCGTCGAGCCGCCCGCCTACCTCGGCCGGGACCGCGAGCTGGTCGCCGGGCCCCGGATGGACAACCTGCTGTCCGTGCACGCCGGGACGGCCGCGCTCACCGCCGCCGCGGCCCGCCCGGAGCTGCCGTACATCCCGGTGCTCGCCGCCTTCGACCACGAGGAGAACGGCAGCCAGTCCGACACCGGGGCGGAGGGCCCGTTGCTCGGCAACGTGCTCGAACGTTCCGTCTACGCGCGCGGCGGCGGTTACGAGGACCGGGCGCGGGCCTTCGCGGGCACCGTCTGCCTGTCCTCCGACACCGGCCACGCCGTCCACCCCAACTACGCCGAACGCCATGAGCCGGGTCATCACCCGCGGCCCAACGGAGGTCCCATCCTCAAGGTCAACGTCAACCAGCGGTACGCCACCGACGGCTCCGGGCGGGCCGTCTTCGTCGCCGCCTGCGAGCGCGCGGGCGTGCCCTGGCAGAGTTTCGTCTCCCACAACGCGATGCCGTGCGGCACCACGATCGGACCGATCACCGCCGCCCGGCACGGCATCGCCACCGTCGACATCGGCGTCGCGATCCTGTCCATGCACTCCGCGCGCGAACTGTGCGGGGCCCAGGACCCGCGGCTGCTCGCCAAGGCGCTGACCGCCTTTCTGGAGGGCTGAGTTGCACTTCTCGCTGCTGGGCCCGGTGTCCGTGACCACAGGCCCCGCTGAGGCCCCGGTCGAACTGCCACTGGGACCGTCCAAGCGCCGCAGCGTGCTCGCCATGCTGCTCCTGCGTCCCAACTCGACCGTCTCCGTGGAGCAGTTGGTGGCCGGTCTGTGGGAGGACGAGCCGCCCGCCCACGCCCGTACCGTCATCCAGGGCCATGTCTCCCGGCTGCGCGCGGCCCTCGCCGAGGGCGGCGCCGACGAACACGGCGTCGAGCTGACCACCCACGCTTCCGCCTATCTGCTCCGGCTGCCCGCCACGCTGGTGGACACCGTGCGCTTCGACGACCTGGTGGCTCGCGCCGACCCCGAGTCCGCGCCCGCCGACGCCGTGCCGATGCTGCGCCGGGCGCTCGGGCTGTGGCGCGGCCCGGCGCTCACCGGGACGGTGGCCAGCCCGCCGTTCGCGGCGGCCGCGCACGCCCTGGAGGAGCGGCGGCTGACCGCCGTGGAGGCCCTGGCCCGGGCGCACGGGGCACTCGGCGAGTACGAGAAGGCGGCGGGCGTGCTGCATCCGGCCGCGCTCGCCAATCCGCTGCGCGAGGGGCTGATCGCGGATCTGATGCTGGTGCTGTACCGCACCGGGCGGCAGTCCGACGCGATCGCCTGGTTCCACCGCACCCGCGAAATGCTCGCCGACGACCTGGGCGTCGACCCGGGGGAGCGGCTGACCGCCGCGTACCAGGAGATCCTGCGGGCGGTGCCCGCGGAGCCGCAGCCCGAGCCGCGCGACCCGCGCACCCCGCACGACCCGCGCGGCGGCGCCGAGGCCCCGGCCGCGTCACCGGCCGCGGCCGCGGGGGCGCCCGGCGCTCCCGCGCCGGGGCCCGCGCCGGAGCTGCTGCCGCGGCCGCCCGCCGGGTTCCTGGGCCGGGACGCGGAACTGGCCGAGCTGACCCGGCTGGCGCTGCCAGGGGCCGGGCAGGACCGCCCGTACGGCGGCGCTGCCGGGCTCCCCGCCGAGGGCGGCATCACCCTCGTCACCGGGGCCGCCGGAGTCGGCAAGACGGGCCTGGCCGTGCACTGGGGCCATGCGTACGCCACCGCCTTCCCCGACGGGCGGCTCTTCGCCGATCTGCGCGGCTTCAGCGGCGGCGAGGAGGCCGAACCCGCCGATGTGCTGCGGGAGTTCCTGCTCGCCATGGGCACCCCGGCCGACCAGATACCGCCCTCGGAGCAGGCCGCGGGGGCCCTGTACCGCTCGCTGGTGGCGCAGCGGCGGCTGCTGGTGGTGCTGGACAACGCCAGCAGCTCGGCCCAGGTGCGTCCGCTGCTGCCCGGCGGCGCGCACTGCGCCACGCTGGTCACCAGCCGGTCCCGGCTTGACGGGCTGATCGCCACCGATGCCGCCCGCCCGGTGCGGCTGCACGCGCTCGGCCCCGACGACGGGGTGGCCCTGATCGGCGCGCTGCTCGGCCCCGACCGGGTCGCCGAGGACCCGGCCGCCGCGCACGAGCTGGTGACGCTGTGCGACGGGCTGCCGCTCGCGCTGCGCGCCGCCTCCGCCCAGCTGGTGGCCCGGCCGCGGTGGCGGCTGGCCCGGCTGGCGACCGCGCTGCGCGACGAGCGGCGGCGGCTGGCCCTGCTGTCGGCGGAGGACGCCGGGGTGGCGGCCGCGCTGCGCAACTCCCTGGCCCGGCTTTCCGCTGACGACGCCCAGCTGCTGCGGGCGCTCGGCGCCGGTTTCGCCCGGGAGGTCAACACCGCGGAGGCGGCGGCGCTGTCCGGGGCGGACCCCGATCTGATCCAGGACTCCCTGGAGCGGCTTGCCGAAATGCATCTGCTGGACGAGGAGGCCACCAACCGCTACGTCATGAGTGACCTGGTGAAACTCTTCGCCCAGGGCGACGGCGGCAGGCCCGCGGGGCCGCCCGGCGAGGGGGAAGGACAGCCCTGAAATCGGGTTGTGCGGTGGGGCGTTAGTGGGGCGTTAGCGATCGGCAGCCGGACGGCAGCGATACGCCAGCGGCCCCGGACAGAGTTGTTGTCGTACCGGACAGCAGCCGATCACACCGGGGGAACCCACCATGCCGCACTCCACCGCCTTCCTCGCCCGCCACGCCCGCACCATCCGCTCCGTCGCCGCCGGTCTCACGGTCGTCGCCGCGGGCCTGACCCTCACGGCCTGCGGCGACAACGACGGTACGGGTGCCAAGAGCTCGGGCAAGGCCGAGTCCTCGGCCACGGCCCAGGCCGACCAGGGCGCCGACGCCGGGGCCCGCGGCGGCAGCGACAACGGCGGTGACAACGGCGGCGGGAACACCACCGGCGGTGCGAAGGGCGGTGCGCAGGGCAGCGGCACCGGCGGGCAGGACACCACCGAGAAGGCCGGGAAGGGCGGGGGCGCTGCCGCGAAGAACGACGGCGGCACCGGCTCGGACGACGCCCAGGAGATCGGCACCTGCGACGTCAACAAGGCCGCGGTGAGCGTCGAGTCGGTCAAGCGGCCGGTCAACCACCTGCTGCTGAAGTTCACCAACCGGGCCGGGGTGGACTGCAACGCCCCCTACTACCCCATCCTCCGCTTCGGCAACGGCCAGGCCGCCACCCCGGCGTTCGAGGACAGCAAGCCGCAGGCCGTCGTCACGCTGGCCCCCGGAGAGTCCGCCTACGCGGGCATCGCCACCTCCAGCGCCGACGGCTCGGGCGCCGAGGGCGCCAAGGAGACCCAGCTCGAGGTGTTCCTCAAGGGCCTCGACAGCTCGACCACGGTGAACCTGCCGAACGGCGGGGTGTACGTCGACAGCAGCGCCAAGGTGACCTACTGGCAGCGCACCGCCTCCGACGCGCTCACCTGGTAATCGGCGCCCCACGAATTTCCCAGACGGACACGCAGCCGCCTCCCCCCGGCTGCGTGTCCCCGACGGCCCCCGCCTCAGGCGGGGGCCGTCCGCTGTCCCGACATGTCCCACGAGGCCGCTCCCGGTGTCCCGCGCCCGGCTGCCCCCGGTCGCGTCACCGCAGGTCGGAAGGGGTGTGACGGGACGAGACGTCCCATGGGACAGCCGCTCCCCCGGCATCCCCCGCCGTCCGGCCCACAGTGGTTCCCGTCGCCGCGGCGGATCGGCCCGGCGGCGCCAACCGAGCGGCTCCGGCGGTCAGTCGGCGCCCTTCGTCACAGGGGGATTCCACACATGACGCACTCCACCACAACCGCCCGGCGCCGGACCGTCCTGCGCAAGGTGCTTCCCACGATCGCCGCGGCGGGCATCGGCGCCGCCGGACTCGTGGGTTGTTCGTCGGGCGGCGGGAACACCGGCGGCCATGACGCGAAGGCGGCGAAGGCGGGCAAGGAGCAGTCGGTCGACAAGAACGCCCTGAGCCGCGACACGGGGGCAGCGAAGGGCAAGGGCAGCGCCCTCAAGCTGAAGACGACCAGCGGGGAGTTCGGCACCAAGGCGGCCGCGGCCGCCGACTTCCCCACCTGGGGCACCCGCTGGGTCGTCCACCAGACGGCCGACACCGGCTCGCCGTCCGTCGGCATGATCAACAAGGACCAGGCGGGGCAGGACCGCATCACCGCCGACTACCAGGTCGACACCGGCAAGAAGGCGTGCGAGGGCGGCGCCTGCTCGACGTACATGGCGCACATCACCGGGCCGGTCAACGGCTTCCTGAGCGTCCTCGCCGTCGACATCCCCGAGGACTCCCTGCCCGGCGTACCCGTGCAGAACGGCGGTCAGCAGCCGCCGAAGCCGCCCCAGCCCGGCGGCTCCCGCGCCGAGGCCCTCCAGCGCGCCTCCACCTGGCTCACGGCCAACGGCGGCGGCCGGGTCCCGTACAGCCAGGCCAAGATCTGGAAGGACGGCTACCGCCAGGACTGCTCGGGCTACGTCTCCATGGCGCTGGGCCTGAAGACGCCCGGCACCAACACCGTGGGCCTCACCGGCTCCGGCATCACCAAGCCGATCGCGGTGAACGACCTCAAGCCGGGCGATCTGCTGATCGACGCGTCCGGCGACAACAACACCCGCCATGTCGTGATGTTCGAGAAGTGGAACAACGACGCCCACACCTCGTACACCTCGTACGAGCAGCGCGGCGACTTCGGTACGGACCACACGACCCGCACCTACGGCCTGGCGCCGGGCAGCGAGTACAAGCCCTACCGTCCGCTGAAGTTCACGGACTGATCGGGAAGTTCACGGATCGATCCGTGAACGATCCGGTTCGGGTAACGAGCGGCACGTCCACCTCGGGGGTGTGGACGTGTCGCTCGTCATGTTCATGATCCACATGCTCCAATGGGAAGCGTGCCAGCGCATCCGAATCAGTCCGAGAATCCACGACGAAAGCCGCTCGCCCCGCTTCCCGAGGAACTGTCCGGCCCGGTACGGGAATTCGTGACCGCACTGCGCCACATGCACGGCGAACTGGGCCTGAGCCTCAAGGAGCTGGAGGGCCGGCTGCCCGCCAGCCGCTCGTCCCTGTCCCGCTATCTGCGCGGCCAGAGCCTGCCCGACGAACGGCTCCTGGTCCAGTGGGGCAAGCTCTCCTTCACCGCCGAGGACCGGCTGCCGGAGCTGGTGAAGCTGCTCCACCGCGCCAACGAGGCCGCCGACCTGGTGGAAACCGGGGGCGAAGCCGCGCCCACCGCCCCGCCGCCGCAGGGCCGGCCGCGGCGGCGTCGGCTGCGGCTCACGCTCGCGGCGGTGGGCACGGTCGCCGTCGTGGCCGGGGCCACCGGCGGCGTGCTCGCCCTGCGGTCGTCGGACGACGACAAGCCCCCCGCGCCCCTGGGCAACGCCCGGATCACCGTCTTCAACGCCGAGAAGACCTGCCAGGACAAGCGCGTCCGTAGCTGCGCCCTGGGCCTGGCGGGGGACCCGTACATGGCCTACCGGCCCTCCAACATCACGGGCCGGGCCTTCCACGGCGACGTGCTGCGCGCCGACTGCCGCATCGCCAACGGCGTCACCGTCACCGACGAGGCGGGCGGGCACAGCAGTATGTGGTTCCGCGTCTTACGAGACGGCAAGCGGATGTGGATCCCGGCCATCCGGATCGATCATGACCAGGTGCAGTACACATCGCTCCCCAACTGCCCTGATTGAGTCCCGCTCGGTCAGGACTCCTCGTCCGGCCCCGGCTCGTCCAGCCCGGCGAGGACCAGCGGCAGCCGGGCCGCACCGCCCTCGGTGACGCGGACCGGAACGCCCCAGTCCTGCTGGTGCACATGGCAGGCCGGGAATTCGTTCTGTGGGTCGTCGTCGCAGGACGCGGCCATCGCCGAGACGTGCAGCACGCCCTCGGCCACCCCCTCGGCCAGCACCAGCTCGCGGCGCAGCTCCGTACCCGCGCCCTCGCCGCCCGCCAGCAGCCCGGGCGGGGTCGAGCTGACCAGCAGCCGGGTGGAGGGGCCGTAGCGGGTGTCCAGCTTCTGGCCCGCCGGCGCCTGGAAGACCACGTCCAGCCGGAGCGTGCCCGGGGCGATGTCGGTGGCGGCGCGCTGGGTGCGGTGGGCGACCGCCTCGACCCGTACGGCCTCCTCGGGCAGCCGCAGCCGGGTCAGCCGGTGCCGGGCGGACTCCACGACCACGATGTCCCGGTCGGCCAGCACCGCGCCGGACGGCTCGCGCAGATCCGTGGCGAGCGTGGTCACCTCGCCGGTGGCCGGGTCGTAGCGGCGCAGCGCGTGGTTGTAGGTGTCAGCTACGGCGACCGAGCCGTCGGGCAGCGCGGTGACGCCCAGCGGATGCTGGAGCAGGGCCTGGTCGGCGGCGCCGTCCCGGTGGCCGAAGTCGAAGAGCCCGGTGCCGACGGCGGTGCGCACGGCGAAGCCGTCGCCGTCCCGCTCGACCCAGCGCACCGCTGAGCTCTCGGAGTCGGCGACCCACAGCCGGTCGGCGGTCGCGGCGAGCCCGGACGGCTGGGAGAACCACGCCTGGTCCGCGGGCCCGTCCACCAGGCCCTCGTTGGTGGTCCCGGCGGCGGCCCGTACGGTCTTCGCCTCAGGGTCGTACGTCCACAGCTGGTGCACGCCCGCCATGGCGATCCACAGCAGGCCGTCGAACCAGGCCAGGTCCCAGGGCGAGGACAGGTCGACGTCGCGGGCGGGCCCCTCGGCGGGCGAGCCCTGCCACCACTGGCGGCCGGTTCCGGCGAGCGTGGTGACTTCGCCGGTCGCGGGGTCGTAGCGGCGCAGCGCGTGGTTCACGGTGTCGGCGACCGCCACCGTGCCGTCGGGCAGCGCGGCGAGCCCCTGCGGCTCGCTGAACCGGGCCCGGTCCGCGGGACCGTCGGCGAAGCCGCGTGTCCCCGTGCCGACGCGCCGCACCACGCTCTCGCCGTCGGCGGCCAGCTCGACCAGCTGGTGGCGGGTGGTGTCGGAGACCAGGAAGGTGCCGCCGGGCAGCAGCAGCGCCTTGCCGGGGAAGCGCAGCTCGGTGGGGACGGGCTCGGGCGGTACGTAGGGGCCGTCGCCGCGGCGCAGGGTGCCCTTGGCGGCGTGCTCGGCCTCCAGCTGCCCCACCAGGGTCTCGATGGCGTGGGCATGCCCCTCGCCCGCGTGCTGGGCGACGACGTAGCCCTCGGGATCGATGACGACGAGGGTGGGCCAGGCCCGCACGGCGTACTGCTTCCAGGTGGCCAGCTCCGGGTCGTCGAGGACCGGGTGGTGCACCCCGTAGCGCTCGACGGCGTCCACGACGGCCTGGTGCTCGGCCTCGTGGACGAACTTCGGCGAGTGCACCCCGACGATCACGACGGTGTCGCGGTGCTTCTCCTCCAGCTCCCGCAGCTCGTCCAGGACGTGCAGACAATTCACACAGCAGAACGTCCAAAAATCCAAGATCAATGTGCGGCCTTTGAAATCCGCAAGGGACAGGTCTTTGCCGCCCGTGTTGATCCAGGCTCGTCCTTGCAGCTCGGGGGCGCGGACGCGGGGACGCTTACTCATGACGTCAAGGGTGCCACTCGCGCGACAGGAGACATCGGCTACCCCTCACGGGTCACCCGAGCATGATCGGTCACGACGCGTCGGAATAGGTCGTGACCGGTGCGCCCGGTGTGCCCCAGCGCCCAGTCCTGCGCCGCCTCCCGCTCATCCTGCGCACCGGATTCCTCATCGCAGCCAACCGTGACGCAGAACGCCTCGAACGTCGTGCCACCATCCGGAACGTGCCTGATCGTGTGCGGCACGAAGCGGAACACCGCGCGGCTCATCTCGACGCCCCCGGCGAAGGTGCCAGGCAGGCGTCTCCCGTGTCATCGTCGTCCGGGACGGGGATACGGTCACCTCTGCTCCGCGCGACCCTGAGCGCGTCCGTCAAGGCTTCGCTGAGTCTTGCAACCAGGAACCGCAGTTCCACGGGCGAAGCCTCCCGGCCCTCCAGCACCGAGCGGGCGTGGCCAAGGAGTTCCGCGCCCATGGTGAGTTGCACGGCTTCCATCTCGTCGGCGAGCCGGGAAAGGAAGCCACCTTGGTCATCGGTCTGTAAGTAACACGGCTTCCCGTCCGGACCGGGCCACGGGAGTAGCCGTACGATGCTGCCCATGAATGCGCCCCCTGGGTCTCGACAATGGGTCGAATGACCGTAGGGGGCACGAGAGCCCACAACAGGGACGGAGCGTCCCCCCGCCCATTCGGGTTACGCGGCGACACCTACCGACTCGGCCAGTTCCTGAGCATCGGTGCGCAATGGGACCGGAACGTTGAGTGCCAGATCAGCGGCCAGACGTCGGCCGGACGGGACGTAGCGAACCGCTTCGGGGGATGTTTCCACAGCCTTGCGGAGGTAGTGCAGCGAGCCGGCGTGTTCCTTCCGTGCGTACTCCGACCGGGCAGCGTCCAGGAACAGTCGGGATCGACGCTCCACGGACGGGATGGACTCGGGCACTGTCTCCGTCGCCTTCCGCAGCGCCGCCCCTGGCGTGCGCAGATCCACCCCGATGGATACGGCGTGCACGGCCACGTTGCCCGTGCCGAACATCGTCCACGGATGGGCGTAGTCGGGCATGCGGCGGGCCGTGGAGTCGGCTTCGTCCCACCAGCGCCACGCGTCCCCTTCCCTGCCTTCCTTGGCCGCCGTAACGGCAGCGTGCAGGCACAGCGCCCCGAAAGTGCCGCGCACGATGTCAGGTCCGTTCTCCAACTGCCCGCGCAGCGTGTCGGCCGCTTCGCTGACCAGCCGTAGCGCCTCCTCCGTGTGCCCGTTCCCCCGGAGCCCGTTGCCGACGATCCACGCGGCAGCAGCCAACATCACGGGGTCGTCCGACTCCTCGGCGGCCATACGGGCACGGTCAACCGTGAGCCAGTACAGCTCAGGCTCCGTAGTGTGCGCGGCGTATTGCTGCGCGAGCGCGTACGCCTCAGCCATGACCCGGTACGCCTTACGACGCTCATCACCATCGGACCGCTTGACGACCGCGTGGCATGCGGTGAGCAAGTCCGGCAGCACCGTGCCCACTTCGGTCCGCTGGTGGGGGGAGCTGTGCCAGGTGACCCATGCTTGCCTTACACGTCCGCCCAGTTCGTCCGTGCTGCCCAGTTCGTAGGCGGACCGTCGGAAGATCGATGCGTGTACGGCGTCCCGCAGCGCTGGCACCGACGGATGAGAAAGCTTCCCCCACTGGTCCACGGGCATGGGCGGTTCGTCACCGGTCAGGATGGACAGGTCGTCCAGCCTGAGCACCTGAGCGAGACGGACCAGCATCGGGAGCGAGCGGAGTTCACGGTCCCCCCTCTCGATCTTCTTCAGCCAGTCCGGCGACCGGCCCACCAGACCAGCCAGCACGGGCCGGGACATGCCGCGCCGCTCGCGCTGGATACGGATGCGTTCGCCAGTCGTCAGCTCTTCGGAGAGTTCGGTCATAGGGACTCCCTGGCACGAAGTAGGGCCGTTCACTCAGCGTACGCCCACACCCACGCAGACAACCGAAAGTTGCACGACGCTCACCCCACCGAGTTCGCTCGCTGCCCCGAACACGAAAGAACCGTCCGGTGCGATGCCAGACGGTCCCTCACAGCGCTCCCGGTCACTCCTTGTCGGCAAGTGCCCGATACAGGCTGGCGCGGGAGACCTTGAGTGCCTTGGCGATCGCCGTCACGCTCTCACCCTGAGCCTTACGCGCCTTGGCCGCAGCGAGTTTGTCAGCGTCCATCACCGTCGGCCGTCCGCCCGTTCGCCCCTGAGCCTTGGCGGCTTCAAGCCCCGCTCGGGTACGGTCCTTGATCAGCGAGCGTTCGAACTCCGCCATGGCTCCGACCACCTGGAGCATCAAGCGCCCGTCGGGGGTATTCGGATTGATGCTGGCGAGAGCGCCCGTCAGCACCTTGAAGCCGATGCCACGGGCGGCCAGGCCGTCCACCATCGTCACCAAGTCGATGAGCGAGCGGGCGAAGCGGTCGAGCTTCCAGACGCACAGGACGTCACCAGGGCGCAGGTAGTCCAGGACGGCGGCCAGCTCCGGGCGCTGTGTGCTCTTCCCGCTCGCCTTGTCCGTGAAGATCCGGGCGCAGTCAGCTTCCGTCAATGCGGCGTGCTGCAACCGCGCGTCCTGGTCGTCGACCCGCGTCATCCGCACGCTCGGCCCACGCGATCCGACAGCGTTCGTCGCCGTCGAAGCGGACGCCCACCCGCCCCTTACCGACTTCGACGCGGTCAATCGCCAGCCGGAGCCGTTCACGTCTGCCCGTCACGTCGTCGGCTTCCCATGCTTCTCGCAGAAGTACACCGTCCAGCAACGGCGTGAGATCCACAGCAGGCGTCGGCAGACTCGCCAGATCAGCGCGCAGACCGTCAATGCGGCCACGCAGCCTCCCGGCAAGACGGTTGTAGCGGTCAACGGCGTCCGCCCCGTTGAATTCCCCACGCACGTAGCGAGCTTCCCCAAGGTCAGCCAGGCGGGCTTCTTCCTCCTGAATCTCCGCGTCAATGGCGTCACGCTTCGCGAAAACTTCCGGGTCTTCCTTCTTGACCCAACGGTCGGCGATGGCGGCCAGAAGCGGATCCTCTGGTCCCAACGCGGGCAGTCGCGACAGGAATGCTTCCGTCACATAGACGTCAAGGCTCTCGACTCGCACGGATACGCCTTCGCAGCCCCGCCCCATGCGGTTACTGGCACACGCGTATGACGTTCCCGCCTTGCTCATCCGGGACCCGCACAGGCCGCAGCGCGCAACGCCCGTAAGCAGCGACGTCCCCTGCTTGTGCCCGTGACGCTTACCGGCAAGCGGGAACGTGCGCGATTCGAGCTGTCGGATGATGAGCTCACGCTCCCCGACCGTGATGATGCCTTCGCCGATGCTGACGGTGTCCAGCGTCTCGGGATCGCGGTATGGCACTACCTTGCCGTTGTACTTCCGCGTGCCGTCTGCTGCCTCCGTGTACTCCGTCAGTGGCATGAGACCCGCGAAGGCGGGAGCGCGGAGAAGCTGCATCACACTGGACGAGTTCCACTCACCGCCACGGGGAGACTCGACTCCGTGCGTGTTCAGGAGCCGAGCGACGTGAACGAGTGCCTTTCCTGAGAGAGCTTCGTCAGCGATCAAGCGTGCGTACACGGCCGTCTCCGGATCGTGCACAAGCTTCTTCGTCTCCGGGTCCACCTTGAGCCCGTACGGGGGCTGGCCGCCGATCCATTGCCCCTTCTGGCGCAGATACCGCTTCGCGTTCCCGACCCGCATCCCCAGGTTCCGGGACTCGTTGCGGGCAAGCTCAGCGAGAAGTGCGATGGTGACGCGGGCGCTGTCGTTGTTGGTGTCGAGACCGTCCATGACGGACACGAGTCGTCCACCGACACGGTTGATGTCGTCCAGCGCCTTGCCGGCTTCGCCGATGCCCTTGCGGCTCAGACGGTCCAGCTTCCACACGATCAGCACGCCGACGACACCAGAGGTGACAGCGGTGATGGCCGCGTCGAAGCCCTTACGGCTGACGCTCTTGTAACCGGAGCGCCCCCGGTCCATGTGCACCTTCCGCACGGTCAGCCCGTTCCGCTCCGCCCACGCGCGGCAGTCGGCTTCCTGTCGGTCGATGGCTGTCTTGCCCTCCCTGTCCAGCGACAGGCGAAGGTATAAGTCGGCGATCGTGTGGTGGTGCACATCAGCCCCCTGGAAGGTACCTCAATGGTTCAAGACTTCCAGAAGTCCAAGATTAGAATATGGCATTTGAGGCCCATAGGGAGTTTTATGCCGCCTTGTTGTCCCAGGCTCGTCCATGCAGCGCAGAGCTCGGACGCGCGCTCGCTTGCTCATGCCGTCAAGGCCGCCACCCGCACGACAGCAAATGGCGGCCTGGCATGGGGACTGGACGTGTTCTCTCGCGAAAGGCCATGCCGGGCAACCGACGGGACAGCGGCCTATTCGCTCCGGTTCCCCGGGCCGGTTCGACCGGCTCGCCCCGGTCCGTCCCGGTCCGGGGCGAAGGGGGCGGGAGATGGCCGCCGCCGCTCACACGAGGAAAGCCGCCGTTCCGGGCCTACGATCGGACTCGAAGCACTGCCCTCGTGCGCGTGGGCAGCGTAACTTGAAGCCACACACCTGCACCCAGCCCGCGTACCAACCGCCCGAGGGGTCCCGTGACCGTCCATCCCAGCCTTCAGACCTCCATCGACGCCTGGACGCATTCCATCGACGCCATATCGGAGTTGGTGACTCCGCTCCCCGAGCGCGAGTGGAACCGCGCCACCGAATGCCCGGGATGGTCCGTGCGGGACATCGTCTCGCACGTGATCGGCCTCGAGTGCGAGATGCTCGGCGATCCGCGCCCCATCCACACGCTGCCGCGCGATCTGTTCCATATGAACGGTGAGCTGGGGCGTTACCACGAGGTCCAGGTCGATGTGCGCCGCTGTCACACGGCGCCCGAGATGACCTCCGAGCTGGAGTACACCGTCATCCGGCGGTCCCGCCAGCTGCGCAACGAGAAGCGGCAGCCGGACACCATGGTGCGCTGGCCGGGCGGCGGCGAGCTGCCCCTGGAGCAGGCCCTGGCCCGCCGGGCCGTCGATCTGTGGGTGCACGAGCAGGATCTGCGGCGGGCGCTGAACCAGCCCGGCAACCTGGACTCGCCGGGCGCGTACATCACCCGGGACGTGCTGCTGTCCGCGCTGCCGAGGGTGGTCGCCGAGGACGCGGGCGCCCCGCACCAGTCGGCGGTGGTCTTCGACGTGCACGGCCCGATGGAGTTCATGCGCACCGTACGGGTGGACGCGGACGGCCGGGCCTCGATCGACGGCAGTGTGTCGCTGGGCCCGACCGTCACGCTCTCCCTGGACTGGGAGACGTACGTACGGCTCGCCTGCGGCCGGGTGCGGGCCGAGGCGGTCGCCGAGCAGGTGAAGGTCGAAGGGGACCAGCAGCTGGCGGACGCCATCCTGGCCCGCTTCGCGATCACCCCGTGACCCGCTGAGGGGCTCACGCCGGTACGTGCACCGCCTCGACGCGGCTCGCGACCACGCGCTCGCGCTCCCTGCGGTGCGCGCGGCCGCGCAGCCGCAGGATCTGCGAGACGCCGAGCGCCTGGAGCACGAACACCACGGCGAAGGCGATGCGGAAGTCCTGACCGGTCATGTCCAGCAGTACGCCGATGGCGAGCAAAGTGCTCATCGAGGCGGTGAATCCGCCCATGTTGACGATGCCGGACGCGGTCCCGGTGCGCTCGGGCGGGTTGGCGGGGCGGGCGAAGTCGAAGCCGATCATCGACGCGGGGCCGCACGCGCCGAGCACCGCGCACATCAGGGCCAGCATCCACAGCGGCGCGTGGTCGCCGGGCCAGAACAGCACCGTGCCCCACACCAGCGCGGTCGCGCCGACCGTGCCGAGGGCCAGCGGGGTGCGGGCGGCGTGGTGGCGGGCGATGACCTGCCCGTAGACCAGGCCGATCACGATGTTGGACAGCACCACCACGGTCAGCAACTCACCGGCGGTGGCGCGGGACAGCCCCTGCGCCTCCACCAGGAACGGCATCCCCCACAGCAGCAGGAAGACCATGCCGGGGAACTGGGTGGTGAAGTGCGTCCACATGCCGAGCCGGGTGCCGGGCTCGCGCCAGGCGTCCACGATCTGCTGGCGTACGAAGCCCTTGTGCGCGGAGCGGTTCGGCGGCGGCTCGTGCCCCTCCGGGTGGTCCTTGAGGAAGAGCAGCACCAGTACGAGGATGACCACCCCGGCGACCGCGCTGCCCGCGAAGGTCGGGGTCCAGCCGACGCTGTGCAGGATCTGGGCGATCACCAGGGTGGAGACCAGGTTGCCCGCCATGCCGATCAGCCCGGCGAACTGGCCCACCAGCGGCACCCGGCGGGCCGGGAACCAGCGCGAGCCGAGCCGCAGCACGCTGATGAACGTCATCGCGTCACCACAGCCGAGCACCGCCCGGGAGCCCAGCGCCATGGTGTACGTGTGGGACAGCGCGAAGCCGAACTGCCCGATGGTGAACAGCACGATCCCCAGCGCGAGCACCTTGCGGGTGCCGAGCCGGTCGACCATCAGCCCGACCGGTATCTGCATGCCCGCGTAGACGAGCACCTGGAGCACGGAGAAGGTGGACAGCGCCGAGGCGTTGATGTGGAAGCGCTCGGCGGCGTCGATCCCGGCCACGCCCAGGCTGGTGCGGTAGACGATGGCGACGAAGTAGACGGTGACACCCAGGCCCCAGATGGCGACGGCACGCCGTCCGCCGGGCGGGTCCCCGGGCAATCGGGGCGTGGTCATCGCACGTCTCCCCGGGCGAGGTTGTTCACCCAGCTGATGTGGCGCTGGACGAACCCGGCGGCCGAGCCCGCGTCCCCGGCGCGCAGGGCGTCCAGGATCTCGGTGTGCTCGGTGATGTTCTTGGCGATCCGGCCGGGCTCGGCGTGCATGGTGGCCACGCCCATCCGCAGCTGCCGGTCGCGCAGCTGGTCGTACAGCTGGGCCAGGATCGTGTTCCCCGCCGCGCGGACGATCTCCGCGTGGAAGCAGCGGTCGGCCGCCGCGAACGCGGCCAGGTCGCCGGTCGCCGCGTGCCCCTTCTGCTCCTCCAGCAGCTCCTCCAGCCGCGCCAGCAGCTGCGGCCCGGCGGGCACCACCTTGGCCACCGCGTGCTGCTCGACCAGCAGCCGGGTCTCCACCACGTCCGCGATCTCCTGGGCGGAGACGGGCAGCACCAGGGCGCCCTTCTTGGGGTAGAGCTTCAGCAGCCCCTCGACCTCCAGCCGCAGCAGGGCCTCGCGTACCGGCGTCCGGGAGACCCCGACGGCCTCGGCCAGCTCGCCCTCGCTCAGCAGCGTGCCGCCCTCGTAGCGGCGCTCCAGGACGGCTTGTTTGACATGGGTGTAGACGCGTTCGGCGGCGGGCGGCGGCTTGGTGACCGTATCGGCGGTACTCATGATGCGCACAGCATAGATACAACACGTATGCCTGCGTATCCCCCGTCCGCGATGCGGACCCCCCTTTTTTGAGGGCTCGGTTCTCCCCCAGCTACCGCTGGGAGGGCCCCCGGCCGGTAGGACCAAGAGCCCGGAGCGTGATGGCACCCCGACCCGTCGGGGTGCCCCACATCAGGCCCAGGTGATCAACCGCTTGGGGCGTTCCAGGATGGCCGCGACGTCGGCGAGCACCTTGGAGCCCAGTTCGCCGTCGACCAGCCGGTGATCGAAGGAGAGCGCGAGGGTCGTCACCTGGCGCGGCTTGACCTCGCCCTTGTGGACCCACGGCTGGAGCTTGACCGCGCCGAAGGCGAGGATCGCCGACTCCCCGGGGTTGAGGATCGGGGTGCCGGTGTCGATGCCGAAGACGCCGACGTTGGTGATGGTCACCGTGCCGCCGGTCATCGCCGCCGGAGCGGTCTTGCCGTCGCGGGCGGTGGACACCAGGTCGCCGAGGGCGGCGGCCAGCTCGGGCAGCGTCTTGGCGTCCGCGTCCTTGATGTTCGGGACGATCAGACCGCGCGGGGTGGCGGCCGCGATGCCCAGGTTGACGTAGTCCTTGTAGACGATCTCCTGGCTCTCCTCGTCCCAGGAGGCGTTGACGTCCGGGTTGCGCTTGATGGCCACCAGCAGCGCCTTGGCGACCAGGAGCAGCGGGTTGACCCGCAGCCCGGCCAGCTCCGGGTCCTGCTTGAGGTCGGCGACCAGCTTCATGGTGCGGGTGACGTCGACGGTCACGAACTCCGTCACGTGCGGAGCGGTGAAGGCGCTGCCCACCATCGCCTGCGCGGTGGCCTTCCGTACGCCCTTGACGGGCACCCGGCGCTCCCGGGCAGCCACGGCCTGGGTCACCGGCTCCGGGGCCGCCACGGGGGCCTCCACGGCCGCGTGGACGTCCTCGCGGGTGATGATCCCGCCGGGGCCGGTCGGGATGATCGTCGCCAGGTCGATGCCCAGGTCCTTGGCGAGCTTGCGGACCGGGGGCTTGGCCAGCGGCCGGGCGGTCCCGGTGTGGCCGTTCAGCTCGGGGGCGGCGGGCCCCGGGCGCACCGGCGCGGCAGGCGCCGCGGGCGCGGGCGCCGGGGCCGGGGCGGGCGCGGCCGCCGGGCGCTGCTGGCGGCCCGGCTGGGCTTTACGGGGTCGGCGCTTGGTGGAGGAGGGCGCGGCGCCGTAGCCGACCAGGTTGGCCTGGCGCCCCTCCGGCTCCTCGGCCTCGGCGGGCGCCTCGGCGGCGGCCTCCGGTGCGGCGGCGGGCGCGGGCGCGTCCCCGGCGCCCGGGTCGGTGTCCACCGAGATGATGGCCGTGCCCACGTCCACGGTGGTGCCCTCGCCGAAGCGCAGCTCGTGCACCACCCCGGTGAACGGAATGGGCAGCTCCACCGCGGCCTTGGCGGTCTCGACCTCGCAGACCACCTGACCGTCGGTCACGGTGTCGCCTGGCGCGACCAGCCACTTGAGGATCTCGGCCTCGGTCAGTCCCTCGCCCACGTCGGGCATCTTGAACTCACGGAAGCGCTGTTCGACTGCGGTCATCGTCACGATCTCCTCAAGCCCTTCAGTACGCCAACGCACGGTCTACGGCGTCGAGCACCCGGTCCAGGTCGGGCAGGTACTCGTCCTCCAGCCGCGAAGGCGGGTACGGCGCGTGATAGCCGCCGACCCGCAGCACCGGGGCCTGGAGGTGGTAGAAACACCGCTCGGTGATGCGCGCGGCGATCTCCGCACCGGTCCCCAGGAAGACCGGTGCCTCATGCACCACGACCAGCCTGCCGGTCCGCTCGACCGACTGCTGGACCGTGTCGAAGTCGATCGGGGACATCGACCGCAGGTCCACGACCTCCAGCGACTTGCCCTCCTCGGCGGCGGCCGCGGCCGCGTCCTGCGCGACCTTCACCATCGGGCCGTAGGCCGCGAGGGTGAGATCGGTGCCGGGCCGCACGACCCGGGCGGTGTGCAGGGGGCCGGGGATCGCCGAGGTGTCGACCTCGCCCTTGTCGTGGTAGCGGCGCTTGGGCTCGAAGTAGATCACCGGGTCGTCGCTGCCGATGGCCTGCTGGAGCATCCAGTAGGCGTCGGACGCGTTGGACGGCGAGATCACCTTCAGCCCCGCGACGTGCGCGAACAGCGCCTCGGGGGACTCGCTGTGGTGCTCGACCGCGCCGATGCCGCCGCCGTAGGGGATGCGGATGACGACCGGCATCTTGACCTTGCCGAGCGACCGCGCGTGCATCTTGGCGAGCTGCGTGACGATCTGGTCGTACGCGGGGAAGACGAAACCGTCGAACTGGATCTCCACCACCGGGCGGTAGCCGCGCAGCGCGAGCCCGATCGCGGTGCCGACGATGCCGGACTCGGCCAGCGGGGTGTCGATGACCCGGTCCTCGCCGAAGTCCTTCTGGAGCCCGTCGGTGACGCGGAAGACGCCGCCGAGCTTGCCGACGTCCTCCCCCATGATCAGGACCTTGGGGTCGCTCTCGAGCGCCGTGCGCAGCGACACGTTGATCGCCTTGGAGAGCGACATCTTCTCGGCGGCCATGTCAGATGCCTTCCTCAGCGGTGACGAACGAAGCCTGGTACGCGGCGAACTGGGCCCGCTCCTCGTCCACGAGCGCGTGGCCGTCGGCGTAGGTGTGCTCGAACATCGCCAGGTCGTCGGGGTCGGGCATCGACCGGACCGTCTCCCGCACCCGCTTGGCGAGCGCGTCGGACTCCTGCTCCAGACCGTCGAAGAACGCCTTGTCCGCGAGCTTCTCATTGGTGAGGAGGGTGCGCAGCCGCAGGATCGGGTCCTTGGTCTCCCACAGCTCGCGCTCCTCCGACGAGCGGTAGCGCGTCGGGTCGTCGGAGGTGGTGTGGGCGCCCATGCGGTAGGTGAACGCCTCGACGAGCATCGGGCCCTGGCCGGTGCGGGCCCGCTCCAGCGCCGCCTTGGTGACGGCCAGACAGGCGAGCACGTCGTTGCCGTCCACCCGGACGCCGGGGAAGCCGTACCCCTGCGCACGCTGGTAGAGCGGCACCCGGGTCTGCTTCTCGGTGGGCTCGGAGATGGCCCACTGGTTGTTCTGGCAGAAGAACACGACCGGGGCGTTGTAGACGGCGGAGTACGTGAACGACTCGGCCACGTCGCCCTGGCTGGAGGCGCCGTCGCCGAAGTACGCCAGAACGGCCGAGTCCGCGCCGTCCTTGGCCACGCCCATCGCGTAGCCGGTGGCGTGCAGCGTCTGCGAGCCGATGACGATGGTGTACAGGTGGAAGTTGTTGCTGTTGGGATCCCAGCCGCCGTGGTTCACCCCGCGGAACATGCCCAGCAGATTGGTCGGGTCGACCCCGCGGCACCAGGCGACGCCGTGCTCGCGGTAGGTCGGAAAGACGTAGTCGTCGTCGTGCAGGGCCCGGCCGGAGCCGATCTGCGCGGCCTCCTGGCCGAGCAGGGAGGCCCACAGGCCCAGTTCGCCCTGGCGCTGGAGGGTGGTGGCCTCGGCGTCGAAGCGCCGCGTCAGCACCATGTCCCGGTACAGGCCGCGCAGCTCGTCGGGGGTCGGGTCGATCGCGTACTCGGGGTGCTCGACGCGCTCACCCTCCGGGGTCAGCAGCTGTACGAGTTCCGGTTCCGCCGACTGCTTCTTCGTGCTCCGCGCGCTGGTGCTGCGCTTGGCTCCGCTGCGGCGCGGCTTGCGCGCGGCAGTGCTCTCCACGGTCACGTGTGCTCCTCCGTCTGTCCGGCCTCCGGGATCCGCCGGCGGCCAGTTGCGGCTCGCCCGTCCGACGACGACGCACGGGGTGTGTGCGACGAAACGTCCGTCCGGGCGTGACAGGTTCCCGGCGGTCGGCCCCGCACAAGGCACGTTACCCAGTGGTCCGCATCTCTGCGAAACCCCACCTGACCTGCAATTTTGCTTGGATTTCCAAGTAAATCGCGCGGTTGGGTGAACTTCCACTGGTCACAGCCTCGGCGAGCCGCCGGACAAGCGCACGTTATCCCGCTGGACAAAGGCACGGGAAGACTCCGTATGTGAGACTGGAGCCGTGCGGGAAGAAGGAAAAATCAGGATTTTCCTACTCGACGACCATGAAGTCGTACGACGCGGCGTGCGCGAGCTGCTGGCGAGCGAGCCGGACATGGAGGTGGTCGGCGAGGCGGGCACCGCGGCCGACGCCCTCGCCCGGATCCTCGCGACCCGCCCCGACGTCGCCGTGCTCGACATCCGGCTGCCCGACCGCAGCGGCGTCGAGGTCTGCCGGGAGATCCGCTCGCGCGACGACGCCATCCGCTGCATGATGCTGACCTCCTTCGCCGACGACGAGGCCCTGTTCGACGCGATCATGGCGGGCGCGTCCGGCTATGTGCTCAAGGACATCCGCGGCGCCGAACTGCTCGCCGCCGTCCGGGACGTGGCCGCGGGCCGCTCGCTGCTCGACCCGGTGGCCACCGCCCGGGTGCTGGAGCGGCTGCGCGGCGGCGCCGCCAAGCCCGACGACCGGCTCGCCTCCCTCACCGAGCAGGAGCGGCGCATCCTGCTGCTGATCGGGGAGGGGCTGACCAACCGGGTGATCGGCGAGCGGCTGCACCTCGCGGAGAAGACGATCAAGAACTACGTCTCCAGCCTGCTCTCCAAGCTCGGCATGGAGCGCCGCTCGCAGGCCGCCGCCTTCGTGGCGCGGATGCAGGCCCAGAAGAACTAGCGGCCGCCGCCGCCTCGTGCGTACCCCATTGCACCATCGGCCCTGCCGCGTCAACTCACGCACGGTCCGTGACGCCGGGTGATCTAACATCTGGCAGGTGCCGCGCTCACATGTACACCTCGCCGAGGCCGCTCCCGACGGGGAAACCCTGAGCGCCCTGCTCCGCCGCTATGAACGGGCCGGTGAGCCGGTGTCCTGCGACCCCGTCACCGAGGGCCTGCTCAACCGCGGCTACCGGCTCGCCACCACCCACGGCCGGTTCTTCCTCAAGCACCACCTCGACGGCGACCGCACCGCCATCGCCCGCCAGCACCGGGCCACCCAGCGGCTGGGCGCGCTCGGGCTGCCGGTCGCGCCGCCGGTCCCGGACGCCCACGGCCGCACGGTCGCCGTCATCGGCGGCCGGTGCTACGCCCTCCACCCCTGGATCGACGGTCGGCACCGCGACGGCGCCGCCCTGACCGCCCCCCAGTGCTGGCGTCTCGGCGGGCTGCTGGGGTTCGCCCACGCCTGTCTGGAGCAGGTCATGCGGGCCGGGACCAGCGACCGCGAGCCGCCCGAGCCCGCGGCCGACCCCGAGGACACCTTCACCGTCATCGACGAGCTGCTGGCCCTGGTCCGCGGCCACCGGCCGCGTGACACCTTCGACGAACTCGCCGAGCACCGTCTGACCGAGCGCCGCGCGCTGCTGGAGCGGCACGCCCACCGGCGGCCTGAGGCGGACGCGATCCCGGCCACCGGCTGGGTGCACGGCGACTTCCACCCGCTGAACCTGCTCTACCGCGACACCGAACCCGCCGCGATCGTCGACTGGGACCGGCTGGGCGTCCAGCCGCGCGCCGAGGAGGCCGTCCGCGCCGCCGCGATCTTCTTCGTACGCCCCGGCGGCACCCTGGAGCTGCCCAAGGTCCGGTCCTACGCCCGCGCCTACCGCCGGATGGCGGGCGCCGGGGCCGACGAGATGGCCGCGGCCGTGCACCGGGTGTGGTGGGAGCGGCTCAACGACTTCTGGATGCTGCGCTGGCACTACCAGCGCGGCGACCACCGCGCCGATCCGCAGTTCCCGGCCGCGGCGGCGCTGGTGGTGTGGTGGACGCGGGAGTACGAGGCGGTCCGCGACGCCTTCTGCGGCTGAGGCCCCGTACGCATGCCACTGCCCCGGCACCGCTCGCGCGGTACCGGGGCAGTGGGCGTCGTTCCGGGCGGACCCGGTCCGGTCCGTGACTAGCCGACGGTGTCGCCGGTCGGGAGACCGCCGGTCTCCTCGCCGCCGCCGTCCGGCGGCGTCGTCGGGCCGCCGCCGTCGGTCGGCTCCGCGGACGGGCTGCCGCCGTCGTCCGGCGTGGTCTCGGTGTTCGACGGGACGTCGGTCGGCCCGCTGGTCGGCTGGTTCGGCACGCCGCCGCCGGTGGGCTGCCCGGTGTACGAGGGGCTGGTCGGGTCCTGGGACGGGGTGTAGTCGCCCGTGCCGCCGGTGGAGTCCTCGGTCGCCGGGGGCTCCGTCGTCTCCTCCGTGGGGTCGTCGCTCGGCCCCTTGGTCTCCTTCTGCGAGGTCGCCGTCGGGTTCTTCTGCGGCTGCTTGCCCTTGTCGTCATTGCCGCCGAGGTCGAGCGCGAACGCGACCCCGACCGCCACGGCGATCACCGCGAGCGCCGCGATCAGCCACAGCTTGCCGCGGCCGCCGCTCCGGCGGCCCCGGCCGGAGCCCCCGTCGTACCCGCCGTCGTAGCCGCCGCTCCCCATGCCGGACCCGACCATCGGCTGCTGGGAGGTGTCGCCGTGCCCCGGGTGCGGCATCGCGGTCGTACCCGCCACGCCCATCGCCGGGGTGGCGCCGCCGAGGTGCTGGGTGACCGGGCCGGTGTTCCAGACGCCGGTGTGGCCGCCCGCCTCCTGGAGCATCTGGAGCGCGTACTGGACCAGCCCGCGCATCTCCTCGGCGCTCTGGAACCGGTCGTCCGGGTCCTTGGCGAGCGAGCGCATGACAAGCCCGTCCAGCTCCGGCGGAACCGTGCCGCCCGAAATTTCGGACGGTGGCACCGGATTGTCCTGAACGTGCTGATAAACGACCGAAAGAGGAGTCTCACCGGTGAACGGCGGGCGCAGCGCGAGCAGTTCGTAGAGCAGACACCCGGTCGCGTACAGGTCGGAGCGGTGGTCCACGGCCTTGCCGAGCGCCTGCTCGGGCGAGAGGTACTGCGGGGTGCCCATGACCATGCCGGTCTGGGTCATGGTGGACTGCGCGCCGTGCAGGGCTCGGGCGATGCCGAAGTCCATCACCTTGACCGCGCCGCTCTTCGTGATGATCACGTTCGCGGGCTTGATGTCACGGTGCACGATGCCGTGCTGATGGCTGTAGGCCAGCGCCTCCAGCACCCCCGAGACGATGATCAGCGCCTGGTCCGGTGGCGGCGCCTCGGCGTTCAGCAGCAGGTCGCGGATGGTGTGGCCCTCGACCAGCTCCATCACGATGTAGGGGACGGTGTTCGGCCCGACGACGTCCTCGCCGGAGTCGTACACCGCGACGACCGCGTGGTGGTTCAGCCCCGCGACGGACTGTGCCTCGCGGGTGAAGCGGGCCTTGGACACCGGGTCCTCGGCCAGGTCGGCGCGGAGCAGCTTCACCGCGACTGTTCTGCCGAGCCGGATGTCCTCGGCGGCGAAGACCTCCGCCATGCCGCCGCGGCCCAGGCGACCGGTGAGACGGTAGCGGCCATCTCCGACCAGTCCACCGTTTCCCCACGCCTCGGGCACATCAGACATTCCGGACCCGGTAGCGTCAGGTTCGGAGGGCCCCTGGGCGCTCTGGGTCTGTGCCATCGGTCCTCGCCGTCTCGGTCTAGGTGGGGGTCTGGTCGAGATCGCCCCGCCCGCGGGCGGTACGGTTCCTGCTAGGCACGCTACAGCCTTCGCGCCGCGCATCGGTTCGTGATGGACCGGCCATCAAACCTGTTGACGGTGAAGTGTTGCAAATCGCGTGACGGGTTCTTGAGCATCCGGTCACGGAACGGGCACGTGGCTTGACGTGTCCGTGGCCTGGGGCAGACTTGGCCACGATATCCGGAACATGAAGATCATGGCGTCGAAACGTGCGGGTCCGGACGGTGAGTGCGCCGAGGGGGAAGTAAGACATGAGCCAGCACGGCGCACCGGGCCGCTACCAGGGGAGTTCGCTCGCGGGCGGCCGCTACCAATTGCGGGACCTGCTCGGCGAGGGCGGCATGGCGTCGGTGCACCTCGCGTACGACTCCGTGCTGGACCGCCAGGTGGCGATCAAGACGCTGCACACGGAGCTGGGCCGCGAGCAGTCCTTCCGCGAGCGCTTCCGGCGCGAGGCCCAGGCCGTGGCGAAGCTCACGCACACCAATATCGTCTCGGTCTTCGACACCGGCGAGGATTCGCTCGACGGCGGACTCATGCCGTACATCGTCATGGAGTACGTCGAGGGACAGCCGCTGCGTTCCGTTCTCGACGCCGATGTGCGGCAATACGGCGCGATGCCGGCCGAAAAGGCGCTGAAAATCACCGGCGATGTTCTGGCGGCGCTGGAGATCAGTCACGAAATGGGGCTGGTCCACCGCGACATCAAGCCCGGTAACGTGATGATGACCAAGCGTAATGTGGTCAAAGTCATGGACTTCGGCATCGCCCGCGCCATGCAGTCCGGGGTCACCTCCATGACCCAGACCGGCATGGTCGTCGGCACCCCGCAGTACCTCTCGCCCGAGCAGGCGCTGGGCCGCGGCGTGGACGCCCGCAGCGACCTGTACTCGGTCGGCATCATGCTCTTCGAGCTGCTGACCGGGCGGCTCCCCTTCGACGCCGACTCGCCGCTCGCCATCGCGTACGCGCACGTGCAGGAGGAGCCGGTCGCGCCCTCCTCGATCAACCAGTCCATCCCGCCCGCGGTGGACGCGCTGGTCGCCCGCGCCCTGAAGAAGAACCCGAACGAGCGCTTCCCGACCGCCGAGGCCATGCGTGACGAGTGCGCCCGGGTCTCCCGCACCGGGCAGACCGGCGCCGCCCCGATCATCATCACCGGCGGCCCGCCCGCCAGCAGCAGCGGCTCCGGCGTGGGCGCGGCGGTCTTCCCGCCCGTCGACACCCCCGCGCCCGGCCCCGGCGGCGTCCAGACGCCGTATCAGCCGCAGGCCGGAGCGGGGCAGTACGGCACCTTCGGCCCCTCCACCCCGCCGCCGCCCACGATGCCGGTGGGCCAGCAGCAGTACGGCACCCCCGCCTCCCCGTACCAGGGCGGCCACGGCCCGAGCACCCCGCCGCCGTACAACATCTCGCCCGGCCCGGCTCCGTCGCCCTCGTCCGGCTCCCCGGGCGGTGGCGGCAGCAACAAGCGCGTGGTCATAGGCTCCGCCGTGGTGGCCGCGATCGCGGTCATCGGCGTCATCCTGGTCATCGCCCTCAACGGGTCCAACGGCGGCGGCGACAAGAAGGACGAGAGCAAGGGCGGCGGCGGCGCGAAGACCTCCGCCCCCGCGTCGTCGAAGCCCGCGGGCTTCCGCATGGGCGACAAGACGAAGACGATCGACCCGGCCAAGTGCAAGGACGCGTACGAGGACTCGGACGAGAAGGGCACGTACAGCGTGCCCGACTTCCAGAACCTCTACGTCGACTCGGTGAAGAAGTGCATCCGGGCCGCGGGCTGGAAGTACCGCGTCACGACCGAGGACGAGAACCTGTGGGGCAAGGGCACGGTCCTCAACTACACGTACCGCAACTACGAGCCGTACAACCCGGACACGGACACCATCGAGCTGACGGTCTCCACGGGAATGCCCGACGACTGACCCGCCTTCACGGCCGGTGCTGCCGCTGGTCGTGGAATCCGGTGCGCCACGTCGGGTGACGGGGGCGCCAGCCCAGGCGGCGGGCCAGGGTGTTGTCGGCGCCGCGCTCCCAGCCCTCCCGGTCCTCCCGGTCCTCCCGGTCCTCCCGGTGGGGAGCGACCGGGGCCGGTGCCGGGGCGCCGAGGGCGGCGGCGAGCGCGGGCAGCCAGTCACGGGCGGGCGCAGGTTCGTCGTCCACCACGTTCACCGGGCCGCTCGGCCAGCCCAGCGCGGCAACCGCGGCTCGGGCAGCGTCCGCGACATGGACGAACGAGCTGATCGCGCCGTTCGGCACCACCCGCCCCACCATCGCCGCCCCCGGCCGCGCGCCGGGCCCGTCCAGGGGCGTGCCGCGCAGGACGGCGTCCAGCGCCCCGCCGGGCGCGTACCAGGTGCCCGGCCCGTAGAACGTCCCGTAGCGCAGCACCACATGCGTCTCGATCTCGGCCACCGCCTCCTCCAGCGCCCGCAGGCTGCCCACCATGGCGGCGCGCGGCGGCACGGCCGCCGCATCGAGCGGGGTGGACTCGACGGCGGGGGTCGCGCCCGGTTCGTACGCCCAGGAGATGGACTGGGCGACGATGCGCCGGACCCCGGCGCGGCGGGCCGCGTCCACGAGGTGCCGGGTGCCCTCGCGGCGGATCCGCCCGTTCTCGGCGCGGTTGCCGCCCGCGAGGGCGGTCAGCTGGTGGATCACCGCGTCCGGGGCGGCGTCCGCCACCGCCCGTTCCACGCCCGCCGCGTCGAGGACGTCGAGCGGGACGGCCGCCGCGCCCTGGGCGCGCAGCCGCTCGGCGCCCCCGGCGGTGCGGGCGGTCCCGGTGACCCGGTGCCCGGCCGCGACGAGCAGGGGGACGAGGAGACGGCCGACGGCGCCGGTCGCCCCGGCGAGGAAGATGCGCATGGGGCGAGCGTAGGGACGCGGCGGACCAGCGTCAGGGGCCAATGAGGCGGCGCGGTCGTGGGCCACTTCGCCCGCTGAGCCGGAGGCACGGGGACGCGGGGACGCGGGGACGCGGGGACGCGGGGACGCGGGGACGCGAACGGCGGGCCGCCCCCGGATCTTCCGCTTCCGGGGGCGGCCCGCCGATGAGAGTCGCGCGGTGGGCGTGCGCTACAGATACGGGCCCGAGCGGGCGCCGCCGTGCTCAGGACCCATCCCCTGGCCGTCCTCACCGCCGCCCACGCCCGGGGGCAGCGCCCTGCGCATCTGCTCCAGCTGCGCGCGGGCCGCCATCTGCTGGGCGAACAGCGTCGTCTGGATGCCGTGGAACAGCCCCTCCAGCCAGCCGACCAACTGCGCCTGGGCGATGCGCAGTTCGGCCTCGGTCGGAACGGACTCCTCCGTAAAGGGCAGGGACAGCCGCTCCAGCTCCCCGATCAGCTCGGGGGCCAGACCGTCCTCCAGCTCCTTGACCGAACTGGCGTGGATCTCCTTGAGGCGCGCACGGCTCGCCTCGTCGAGGGGTGCGGCGCGGACCTCCTCCAGCAGCTGCTTGATCATGCTCCCGATCCGCATGACCTTGGCGGGCTGTTCGACCATGTCCGTCACGGGAACCTCGCGCGACTCGTCGTCACCACTGCCGTCGCCAGGAGTGACACCGCCGAGCGCCATGCCGTCCGGACCGACGACCAGGACGTGCGGGCTCTCCTGCGATCGTTCGTTCATCGGCTGGTTCATACCCCCATTGTTCCGCACCGCCACCTTTGGGGGAGCCCGCGGGTCATCTCAGGGGTGCCTCAGCGGTGCCGCGGGGGCGCCTCAGTGCCCGCCTCAGCCGCGCCGCAGCCGCAGGCCGAGGAAGGCCAGCCCGAGCCCAAGACCGGTCAGCGCAAGACCGGTACCCAGCGGCAGCACCCGCGACGCCCCGCCCCCGGGCGCGGCAGCGGTCCGCTCGGTGGCGTACGGACGATCATCCTGCGGCACCTCCCGCGCCCCGCGCCGCTCCCGCTCGTGGGGGAGACGAAGCGAGGACGGCGTCCAGTCCGGGACCAGCTGAAAGCGCGGGTCCGCCTGGTCCCGGCCGCCCGGGGTGGACGAGGGCCGCGCGGTGTCCCGCGAGGGGGTGGGCGCCGGGGTCCGGCCGGGGTGGGCCCGGCCCTCCCCGGCGTGGGTCCCCGCCAGACCGCCGCCGTCGTCATCGGCGCGCGCCGCCGCCTGCGGGGCGGCGAGCAGGGCGGCGCCCGCCAGCAGGGCCGTCGCGGGCAGGGTACGGAGTGCGGGGTTCACGGTGGTCACCCTCCCGTGCCGGGCAGATCAACTCGGGCACTTCACGGGACGAGCGTCACACGGTGGTGCGATACGGGCATTCCGGGCGCGCCCGATCAGGCCACGACGGCCGCGCGGCGCGCCCGGTCCGCGCTCAGAGCGTCAGCAGCACCTTGCCCACATGTCCGCTGGACTCCAGCAGCCGGTGGGCCTCCGCGGCCTCCCGCATCGGGAGCGTACGGTCCACGATCGCGCGGACCCGGCCGCTGCCGATCAGCGGCCAGACATGCTCCCGTACCGCCGCGACGATCGCCGCCTTCTGCCCCAGCGAACGGCCCCGCAGCCCGGTGGCCGTCACCGCTCCGCTCTTGGCCAGCAGCTTGACCAGGTTCAGCTCGGCCTTCGCGCCGCCCTGGAGGCCGATGATCGCCAGCCGTCCGTTGACGGCCAGCGCGTCCACGTTCTTGGCCAGGTACTTCGCCCCGACGATGTCCAGGATGACGTCCGCCCCGGCGCCGTCGGTGGCCGCCCGGACCTCCTCTACGAAATCCTGCTCGCGGTAGTTGATCAGTACGTCGGCGCCCAGCTCCCGGCAGGCCGCCAGCTTCTCGGCCGACCCGGCCGTGACCGCCACCCGCGCCCCGGCGGCCTTGGCGAGCTGGATGGCCATGGTGCCGATGCCGCTCGACCCGCCGTGCACCAACAGCGTCTCACCCGGCCGGAGATGGGCGATCATGAAGACGTTCGACCATACGGTCGCGGTCACTTCGGGCAGCCCGGCGGCGGTGACGAGGTCGACGCCCTCCGGCACCGGCAGCAGCTGCCCCGCCGGGACCGCCACCTTTCCGGCGTACCCGCCGCCCGCCAGCAGCGCGCACACCTCGTCGCCCACCGCCCAGCCGCTGACGCCGGGGCCCAGCTCCACGATCCGGCCCGAGCACTCCAGGCCGGGGTATTCGGGGGCGCCGGGCGGCGGCGGATAGTGGCCCTGCCGCTGCATCAGATCGGCGCGGTTGACGCCGCTGGCCACGACCTCGACCAGGACCTCCCCCTCGCCGGGCGCGGGATCGGGCACCTCCGTCCACTGGAGCGCGTCGGGACCGCCGGGTTCAGGAATGGTGATCGCATGCATGGCCGCGAGGCTACTCCTGGGGCAGCGGCGCGCGAACGATGGTGATCAGCCGGTCCGCGGCCTGCAACGGGCTCGCGTCGGGGTCGTCGTACGCCAGCAGGCGATGCCCGCGCCGTACGGACACCACCAGGTCGTCCGTGTCCCGCACCGACCTGCCCACCTCGGACTTCACCACCGTGCGCTCCACCAGGTCCAGGCCGCTGCCCTGCTGGATCAGGTCCTCGATCACCGCCCCCGCGGTCGGCGACTGGACGCTCAGCCCCAGCAGCCGCCCCGCCGCGCTCGCGCTCGTGATCACCGCGTCGGCGCCCGACTGGCGCAGCAGCGGCGCGTTCTCCTCCTCGCGCACCGCCGCCACGATGTTGGCGGCCTTGTTGAGCTGCCGCGCGGTCAGCGTGACCAGCACCGCCGTATCGTCCCGCTGGGTCGCGATCACGAACTGACGGGCCCGCTGCGCCTCCGCCCGCAGCAGCACATCGCTGCGGGTCGCGTCCCCCACCACGCCCGCGAACCCCTCCGAGGTGGCGGACTCGATCACCTTGTGGTTCGGATCGACCACCACCACCCGCTCCTTGGGCAGCCCGCCCGCGCAGAGCGTCTGGACGGCGGACCGGCCCTTGGTGCCGAAGCCGACGACGATGGTGTGATCGCGCAAGGCGGACCTCCAGCGGTTCAGGCGGTACTGCTCACGGGTGCGCTCGGCGAGGACTTCGAGCGTGGTGCCCACCAGGATGATCAGGAACAGCACACGCAGCGGCGTGACCAGCAGGATGTTGCTGAGCCTCGCGCTGTCGCTGTGCGGGACGATGTCGCCGTAGCCGGTCGTGGACAGCGTCACGGTGGAGTAGTAGACGGAGTCGAGGAAGTCGACATTGTCGTCGGCGTTGTCGTGGTAGCCGGTCCGGTCCATGTAGACGATCAGGACCGTCAGCACCAGGACGAGCAGCGCCAGCAGCAGCCGGCGGCCCACCTGGCGCAGCGGGCCGTCCGGGTAGCGCGGCAGTTGGACGCGGTGACCGGTGTCCTCCGGTGGCGTACGGGCCGCCGCGTCATGGCTGGGCAGCTTCACGCGTGGCCCTCCTGGGTGCGTATGCCTTCGTCGTCCCCGCTCCGGCCCATGTTCTCGCCGCTCTCGCCGCCTTCTCCGGTGCCGGTCGGCCAGGGCAGCTCCAGCACCTCGACCGCCACGCCGCGCCCGGCCCCGCCCGGCGGGATCACCGCGAGGCCGTCCGCGACCGCGATGCCGCGCAGCATCGCCGGACCGCTGAAGCGCAGCGGCCGCGCCTCGTCGTACCGGAACGCCACCGGCACCAGCCGGGTGTCGTGTGGATGCCCGCTCACCGCCTCGGCCAGTGGGGCCGGGCGGCGCTCGGGCGCGGGGCGGCCCGTCAGCGTCCGCAGCAGCGGCTCCGCGAGCGTCAGCAGCCCCGATACGGCGGCCAGCGGATTGCCCGGCAGGCCGACCAGATGCCGCCCGGGCCCGAGGCGGGCCAGCAGCATCGGATGGCCGGGCCGCACCTCCACCCCGTCCACCAGCAGCTCGGCGCCCAGCCGGTGCAGCGTGGGGTGCACATGGTCCACGGGGCCCGCCGCCGTGCCGCCGGTGGTCACGATCAGCTCCGCCGACGACCTGTGGATCGCCGCGTACAGCGCGTCCGCCTCATCGGTCACCTGACGGGTGCCCGACACCTCGGCGCCCAGCGCCCGCAGCCACGGCCCGAGCATGGGCCCCAGCGCGTCCCGGATGCCGCCGTCGCGGGGCAGCCCCCGGTGCAGCAGCTCGTCGCCGAGGACCAGCACCTCGACCCGCGGCCTGCGTACGGTCGCCAGCTCGTCGTACCCGGCGGCGGCCGCGAGCCCCAGCACGGCGGGCGTGACGCGGGTGCCCGCTGGCAGCAGCTGATCGCCGCTGCGGCACTCCTGGCCGCGCGGGCGGATGTCCTGCCCGAAGGCGACCGGCTGCGGCGCCTTCGCCGCGTACAGCCAGCCGTCGCCGGTGTCCGCGCCGTACTCCGTGCGCAGCACGGCGGTGGCGCCGGGCGGGATCCGGGCGCCGGTGGCGATCTGCACGGCGTGCCCGTCGGACAGCGGGTCGACCGCGCCCGGTCCCGCCAGGATGCCGCGCCCCGACCGGCCGGCCGTCAGCCGCCACGGGCCGGGACCGGCCAGCGCCCAGCCGTCCATGGCGGACGTGTCGAACGGCGGCAGGTCGGTCAGCGCGGTGAGGGGTTCGGCGAGGACGTGGCCGAGCGCGTCGTCCAGCGCCCGCGGGACGGGCGCCGCCTTGGCGACGGCCCCGGCGGGCGCGCGGGCGGCGATGCGGCGGGCTTCGGGCCAGGAAGTCAGATGGGCCGCCTCGGATGGTGCGGTGTCGTCGGATGCGGGGGCGGGGTCGGCTGGTGGACGAGGGGCCTCGGCCGCGTCGTCACGGCGCCGGGGGCCCGGAGGCGCGAAGTCGTCCAGGAGGAAGTCCCCCAGGGGCCCCGCGTACGGCGGCGGGTCTCCACCCGGTGGCCTCGTCGGGCCGGAACGCCTCAGGCTCGGCGGCGGCCAGCCCAGCGCGTCGTCGGGCTCGTCCCTGGGCGCCGCCTCGGGCTCCGGGGCGCCATGGCGGATCGTGCGCGCCACGCTCGGCGGGGGCCAGCCCAGCTCGGGGTCCGGCACGTCCGGCGGGGGCGAGGCCCGCTCGGCGGTGGCCCTCTCGTTGGCCAGGGCCAGGGCCTCGTCGACCTGGCGGTCGAGCTTGTCGTCCTTCATTCCTCATCGGCCCAACGCGCCGCCAGGGCCGCCGCCTTGCGGCTGGCGTCGGCAAGGGCCTCGGGTCCGCCGCCCTGCTGCGCGGCGGCATAGCCGACGAGGAACGTGGTCAGCGGGGCTGCGGGCCGGGCGACACCGTGCGCGGCGTCCCGGGCCAGGTCGAGGAGGGCGGCGGTGTCGACGTCGAGGTCGATACCCAGCTCGGCTTTGACTGCGGCAATCCATTCTTCCAGCACGTGTCCATGCTCCCTGATCCGTGCACGGGCCGTCGTGATGTCCTCCCAGGTGTCGCAGTCGAAGGACGCGGTGGCGTGCGGGATGTGGCGGAGCTTCAGCTCGCCGGTGAGCAGCCGGAGAGGCAGCCCGCCCAGGCCCCCGTGCTCGGCGGCGAGCAGGGCGATCTCCCGCCGCAGCGGTTCGGCCCGGTAGGCGGCGACGAGCGGCTGCTCGCGCCCGTCGGGATCGGTGAGCACGGCGCCGTCGGCCTGTCCGAGCCCGGCGAGCAGGGCCCGCACGGTCTCCCCGGTGAGGAACGGCAGGTCGGCGGAGAGCAGCAGGACCACGGGGGCGTTCGTCCCCCGCACGCCCGCGTCGACGGCCGCGACCGGCCCGCCCCCTGGCGGCTCCTCCCGCGCCCACCGCACGGGCCGTACGGTGGGGCGGCGCGGCCCGACGACCACGGTCCGCCCGGCACCTCCGCACGCCCCCAGCACCCGGTCCAGCAGGGCCCGTCCACCGACCCGGAGCGCGGGCTTGTCCACGCCGCCGAGCCGCCGGGCGGCGCCCCCGGCCAGGATCACCGCGTCATACGTCACCCCCCGAGTATGGCCGCTAGAGCCCCCTCAGCAGTACCGAGGGCTGCTCCACGCAGTCCGCCACGTACCGCAGGAACCCGCCCGCCGTCCCGCCGTCGCACACCCGGTGGTCGAACGTGAACGACAGCTGCACCACATGCCGGACCGCCAGCTCACCGTCGTGCACCCACGGCTTGGCCGCGATCCGCCCGACGCCGAGCATGGCCGCCTCGGGGTGGTTGATGATCGGGGTGGAACCGTCGACCCCGAACACGCCGTAGTTGTTCAGCGTGAACGTGCCGCCCGTGAGGTCGGCAGGGGACAGGGCACCCTCGCGGGCCGCCTCGGTCAGCCGGGACATCTCGGTGGCCAGCCCCTCGACGCTGCGCGTATGGGCGTCGCGCACGACGGGGACGACGAGACCGCGGTCCGTCTGCGCCGCGAACCCCAGGTGCACCCCGCCGAGCCGGACCACCTCGCGGCGCTCCATGTCGACCGTGGCGTTGAGGTCGGGGAAGCGGGCGAGGGCCGCCGTGCAGATGCGGGCCAGCAGGGCGAGCACGGAGATCTTGGGACCCCCCGCGGCGTTCATGGCCGTGCGGGCGGCGAGCAGTTCGGTGGCGTCGGCGTCCACCCAGCACGTCGCGTCGGGGATCTCGCGGCGGCTGCGCGCGAGCTTGTCGGCCACCGCGCCACGCACCCCGCGCAGGGGGATGCGCTCCTCGTGCGCCGAGTCCGGCCTCCTCGGAGCGGCCGTTTCCTGAACAGCCGCTTCCGGGACGGCCTCTCCCCGGACGCCCGTCTCCTCCACGGCCCGCTCCACGTCGGCGCGCAGGATCAGGCCCTCGGGGCCGGAACCCACCAGCTGCCGCAGGTCGACGCCGTGCTGCCGGGCCAGCCGCCGGACCAGGGGAGAGATCACCGGAATGGGACCCTCGGTGGTCTTGGCCGTCACCTCTCCATTGGCGGGCCGCACCCGGCGCCGCCGCGCGGCGGGCGCGGCCGTGCCATAGCCGACGAGCACATTGCCGGAGCCACCGGATTCACCACCCGGCCCACCGGAGGACGCGGGCACTTCCGCGCCGTGTGTCTCGGCGGAACCATCCGTCGTATCCGGCCCACCGGACCCACCGGAAGACGCCACCGTCAGCAGCGGCGCACCCACCGGCAGCTCCGTGCCCTCCTCCCCGAAGCGCGCCGTCACCACCCCCGCATACGGGCACGGCACGTCCACCATGGCCTTCGCGGTCTCGACCTCCACGACCGGCTGGTCGATCGCGACGACGTCGCCGACCTGGACCAGCCAGCGCACGATCTCCGCCCCGGTCAGCCCCTCCCCCAGGTCGGGCAGCGTGAACTCCCGCACGACAGCCATCAGACCGCGCTCCCCTCGGTCCACTCCGCCTCCCACTGGAGCCGGGCGACGGCGTCCAGCACCCGGTCCACACCGGGCAGATGGTGCCGCTCCAGCATCGGCGGCGGATACGGGATGTCGAACCCGGCGACCCGCAGCACGGGCGCCTCCAAGTGGTGGAAGCACCGCTCGGTGACGCGGGCGGCGATCTCGCCCCCGGGGCCGCCGAAACCGGCCGACTCGTGGACGACGACCGCCCGCCCGGTGCGGCGCACGGAGGCGCACACGGTCTCGTCGTCGAACGGGACGAGCGAGCGCAGATCCACGACCTCCAGGTGCCAGCCCTCGGCCCGGGCCGCCTCGGCGGCCTCGAGGCACACCGGGACGGACGGCCCGTACGAGATCAGCGTGGCGCTCCGGCCCCCGCCGGCCGCGCCGTGGACCACCGCCCGCCCGATCGGCGGGACCTCGGCCGGATGGTCGGCGTCCCAGTCGGCCTTGGACCAGTACAGCCGCTTGGGTTCGAGGAAGACCACCGGATCGTCGGAGGCGATGGCGGCCCGCAGCAGCCCGTACGCGTCGGCGACGGTCGCCGGGGCGACGACATGGAGGCCGGGGGTCGCCATGTAGTACGCCTCGGAGGAGTCGCTGTGGTGCTCGACGCCGCCGATGCCGCCGCCGTACGGCACGCGCACGGTGAGCGGCAGCGGCACCGCGCCCCTGGTGCGGTTGCGCATCCGGGAGACATGGCTGACGAGCTGCTCGAAGGAGGGATAGGCGAAGGCGTCGAACTGCATCTCCACGACGGGCCGCAGCCCGTACATGGCCATCCCGACGGCGGTGCCCAGGATGCCCGCCTCCGCCAGCGGAGTGTCCGTACAGCGGTCGTCGCCGAACTCCTCGGCGAGCCCGCTGGTGATGCGGAAGACGCCGCCCAGGGTGCCGACGTCCTCGCCGAGGACATGGACGGACGGGTCGGCCTCCATGGCGTCGCGCAGCGCCCGGCCGAGGGCCTGGGCCATGGTGGCGGGCTTGCGCTCGGTGGCGGTGGTCATCGCTCCCCCTCGGCGTCGAGCTCGGCCCGCAGCTGCGCCGCCTGCTCCCGCAGCTGGCTGGTCTTCTCGGCGTAGACGTGCTCGAACAGCTCCAGGGGGTCGAGGACCGGGTCCTGGTGCATGCGGGTGCGCAGATCGGCGGCCAGCCGCTCGGCCGAGTCGCGCACGGCCCGGGCGGCGTCGTCGTCCAGCAGCCCGCGGTCCCGCATGGCTCCCTCCAGGAGCGCTATCGGGTCGTGTTCGCGCCATGCCTCGACCTCGGCGTCGGAGCGGTAGCGGGTGGCGTCGTCGGCGTTGGTGTGGGCGTCCATCCGGTAGGTGACGGCCTCGACCAGGGTGGGGCCGCCACCGCCACGGGCCCGGCGGACGGCCTCGCCGAGGACATGGTGGACGGCGGCCGCGTCATTGCCGTCGACGAGCCGCCCGGGCATCCCGTAGCCGACCGCCTTGTGGGCGAGGGAGGGGGCGGCGGTCTGCTTGGCGAGCGGGACGGAGATCGCGAAGCCGTTGTTCTGGACGAGGAAGACGACGGGGGCCTGCCAGACGGCCGCGAAGTTCAGCGCCTCGTGGAAGTCGCCCTCGCTGGTGCCGCCGTCGCCGACCAGGGCGAGCGCCACGACGTCGTCACCCTTGAGGCGCGCGGCGTGGGCCAGGCCCACCGCGTGCGGCAGCTGGGTGGCCAGCGGGGTGCTCAGCGGGGCGATCCGGTGCTCCCGGGGGTCGTAGCCCGAGTGCCAGTCGCCGCGCAGCAGGGTCAGCGCCCGGACCGGGTCGAGGCCACGGGCGACGGCTGCCAGGGTGTCCCGGTAGCTGGGGAAGAGCCAGTCCCGCTCCTCCAGCACCAGACCGGCGGCCACCTGGCACGCCTCCTGCCCGGTCGAGGAGGGATAGACGGCCAGCCTGCCCTGCCGGGTGAGGGCGGTGGCCTGCGCGTTGTAACGGCGGCCGTGCACCAGCTCACGGTGGAGCCTGGTCAGCAGCTCGGGGGCGAGGTCGGCGGCGGCGGAGGTGCCCAGCAGGCGGTACGGCTCGGGGTCGGGCAGCAGCGGTGCGGCGTCGGTGCGGGGCCGCCAGGCGGGCGGGGGAGTGGGGCGGTAGGCGCCGGGCTGCTCTAGGACCGTCATGACACGACCTCCTGGGCGGGCAGACTGCTGGAGGGCGGGCGTGCCAGGCGGCAGCACCCTCACCTACCGATTGTTCGGTCGTTGACGCATTTTGGCTACAGGCGACCCGAGCCTGTGGACAAACGGTTCTGCACAACCTGAGATGAAGACAGGACGTCCATGAAGGGGAGGCAGGGCGGTATGCAGGACGAACAGATGGCCAATCCGGACGGCAAACCTCCAGCGCGCCCTCTGGACCCCATCGACCGCGACATCCTGCGGCTGCTCCGGACGGACGGCCGGGCCTCCATACGGTCGGTGGCCGAGCAGGTGCACGTCTCGCGCGCCAACGCCTATGCCCGGATCAACCGGCTGCTCGACGACGGGGTGATCCGGGGCTTCAGCGCCCGCGTGGACCAGGAGCGGGCCGGGCAGGGGGCGTCCGCTTACATCACGCTGAAGATCGTCCAGAACTCCTGGCGCACCGTGCGCGAACAGCTCGGAATGCTGCCGGGAGCGGCGCACATCGCCCTGGTCAGCGGCGATTTCGATGTACTGCTGCTGGTGCACACCGAGGACAACCGCTCGCTGCGCGAACTGGTCCTCACCCGGATCCAGGCCATCCCTGAGGTGCTGAGCACCCGCACCCTGCTGGTCTTCGAGGAGACGGACCTCGACCCGGAGGTCTAGGGGGTGTCCTCCCCCTGGCTCGCGGAGGGGACGCGCAGCCCCGCGAAGGCGGTGCGGACCACGGCCTCGGCCACCTCGTCGGCCCCGGCGGCGCCGCCCCGTCCCGGCCGGTACCACTCCACGATGGAGTTGATCATTCCGAAGAGCAGCCGGGTCGCCAGCCGCGCGTCCACGTCGGCGCGCAGGTCACCGTCGGCGGCCGCGCGCTTCAGCAGCGCGGCGACCTCGTGGTCGAACTCCCGCCGGCGCTCCATGGCCCACCGTTCGGTGTCCGTGTTGCCGCGCACCCGCAGCAGCAGCGTGACGTACGGCAGCTCCGCCATCAGCACCTCGGCGGTGCGCCGGGTCACGTACTCCAGCCGCTCGATCGCCCGGCCGTCGCACGCGCCCGGCTCCCGGAGGATGCCGAACAGCCCGTCCAGCGCGCGGCTTATGGCCCGCTGGAGCAGCTCTTCCTTGCCCTTGACGTGGTGGTAGATCGAGGACTTGGAGATCCCCGCGGCGCGGGAGAGGTGCTCCATGGAGGTGCCGTCGTACCCGCGCTCGTTGAACACCTCCACGGCGACCGCGAGCAGCGATTCGGGCGTATAGGTGTCGCGCTTGACCATGGTCATGATTAGAGCAGCTTTCCTTCGACGGCAGCACGCCGGATCAGTGCCTGGGAGGGGGCGTAGCGGCCGGTCGGCCAGGCGCCGTGCAGGTTCTCCAGCACCGTGCGCACCCAGTCGGCGCCGAGCAGGGACCCCCAGTGCAGCGGACCGCGCGGATAGTTGACGCCGGTGCGCATGGCCGTGTCGATGTCCCCGGCGCTCGCCACCTCGCGGGCGACGGCGTCCATGGCGAAGTCCACGAGCATCGCGACGGTGCGGGCCACGATCATCCCGGGAAGGTCCTCCACCACGCTCACCTCCTTGCCGAGGGCCTGGAAGAGGCCGGTCGCGGCCGCCAGGGACGCCGGGGAGGCGGTCGCGGAGGGGGCGAGGGCGATGCGGGTGGCGGTGCGGTAGTCCAGCGCCAGGTCGAAGCGGATGCCGGGGGCGGACGGGTCCGCGGTGGCGGCGGAGCCGTCGGTCAGGGACAGCCGGGTGCCGTCGGGCAGCGCGAGGAAGCCGCCGGATCCGGCCTCCGCCACGGGCTCGCGCGCCAGCGTGATGCCCGTCTCCTCGATGAGGGGGACGAGCCCGGCGGCGGGCCCCAGATCACCGTGGAGGGCGATCTTCGCGGGGGCCTCGCACGGTTCGGCGGTGTGCGGACGGGGGCGCGGGGCGCCCTCGGCGTGGTCGTACCAGCCGCGGCCGGTCTTGCGCCCGTGCAGCCCGGCGTCGACCAGGCGGCGCTGGGCGAGGGACGGGGTGAATTTCGGGTCGTGGAACAGCGATTCCCAGACGGATCGGGTGACGGCCTCGTTCACGTCCTGGCCGATGAGGTCGGTCAGCTCGAAGGGGCCCATCCGGAAGCCGCCGGAATCGCGCAGCACGGCGTCGATGGTCGCGGGGTCGGCGCCGCCCTCCTCGTACACCCGGAAGGCCTCGGCGTAGAAGGGGCGGGCGATCCGGTTGACGATGAACCCGGGGGTGTCGGCGCAGCGCACCGGGGTCTTGCCCCATGCGGCGACGGTGTCGTACGCGCGGTCGGCCGCGCCCCGGTCGGTGGCGAAGCCGCGGACGACCTCGACCAGCGGCAGCAGCGGGGCCGGGTTGAAGAAGTGGAGGCCGACGAGGCGGCCCGGGTGGCGCAGTGCGCCCGCGACGGCCGTGACGGAGAGGGAGGAGGTGTTGGTGGCGAGCAGACAGCGCTCGGAGACGACGGTTTCGAGGGCGGTGAACAGCTGCTGCTTGGCGCCCAGCTCCTCAAGGATGGCCTCGATGGCCAGCTCGGTGTCGGCCAGGTCCGCGAGCCGGTCGACGGGGGCGAGCCGGCCGAGGGCGGCGTCGCGGTCGGCCGCGGCGAGCGCGTCCTTGGCGACCAGCCGGCCGAGCCGGGCGGCGATGGCGTCCACGGCCTGGGCGGCCCGTCCTGGCGCGGCGTCATAGAGCCGCACCGGATGCCCGGCGACCAGCGCGACCTGGGCGATTCCCTGGCCCATGGTGCCGGTGCCGACGACGGCTACGGTGCTGGTGCGCGGGAGTCCACGGTCGCTCGCACTCATGCGGCTGATCCTTTTCGACGAAGTTTTCCACAGGTCCGCCAGGGCCCTCTTGTCCCGACCGATCGTTCGGTTAATCTAACTCTGTCGCCACTTCCAGCCCAGCTCAATCCCAGCTCGACGAGGAGTTGGTCAGCCGTGACCGCCGGACTCACCACAGACCAGTTGACGAAGACGCACCGTCCCACCCTCGACCAGGCCCTGGAGGCGATCCGTACCCGCGCCTACTGGTCCCCGCACCCCGAGCATCCGAAGGCGTACGGCGGGGAGGGCCAGGGCGGCCGCCCGAGCCTGAGCGTCGCCGAGGGCCAGGCCGCCTTCGAGGCGCTGCGCGGCACGCGCCTGGAGCTGGACCAGCCGGGCACCGACGGCTGGGCGGGCTCCGAGATCTCGCCGTACGGGGCCGGGATGGGCATGGAGTATCCGCACCCGGATATCGACGTGCTGCTGCCCGCGATGCGGGCGGGGATGCCCGCCTGGCGGGATGCCGGGCCCGAGGCGCGGGCCATGGTCTGCCTGGAGATCCTGGCCCGGATCAGCGCCCGCTCGCACGAGTTCGCGCAAGCGGTGATGCACACCAGCGGACAGGCGTACATGATGGCGTTCCAGGCGGGCGGCCCGCACGCCCAGGACCGCGGCCTGGAGGCCGTGGCGTACGCGTTCGCGGAGCAGACGCGCACGCCGGGGGCCGCCGACTGGTCCAAGCCCCAGGGCAAGCGCGATCCGCTGGAGCTGCGCAAGAGCTTCACCGCGGTGCCGCGCGGCATCGCCCTGCTGATCGGGTGCAGCACCTTCCCCACGTGGAACGGCTACCCGGGCCTGTTCGCCTCGCTGGCCACCGGCAACCCGGTGCTGGTCAAGCCGCATCCGCAGGCGGTGCTGCCGCTCGCGCTGACCGTCCGGATCGCGCGCGAGGTGCTGAGGGAAACGGGCTTTGACCCCAATCTGGTGGCGCTGGCGGCCGAGCGGCCGGACGAGGGCATCGCCAAGGTCCTCGCCGTGCGCCCCGAGATCCGCATCATCGACTACACGGGCTCGACCGCCTTCGGCGACTGGCTGGAGACCCATGCCCGCCAGGCCCAGGTCTTCACGGAGAAGGCGGGGGTCAACACGGTCGTCATCGACTCCACCGACGACTACCGGGGCATGCTGGCCAATCTGGCGTTCTCCCTGTCCCTCTACAGCGGCCAGATGTGCACCACCCCGCAGAATCTGCTGATCCCCCGCGACGGCATCACCACCGACGCGGGCCCCAAGTCGTACGACGAGGTGGTGGCCGACCTGGCGGCCGCGGTCGACGGGCTGCTGGGCGACGACGCGCGGGCGAGCGCGCTGCTCGGCGCGATCGTGGGCCTGCGGGTGCGGGAGCGGCTGGAGGCCGCCCCCGGGCTCGGCGCGGTCGCGCTCGCCTCCCGCGCGGTGACCCACCCCGAGTTCCCGGACGCCACGGTGCGCACGCCGCTGATGGTGAAGGCGGACGGGGCGCGGAAGTTCTGGGAGGCGGCGGACGCGGACGCGCCCTATCTCTCCGAATGCTTCGGCCCGGTGTCCTTCGCCGTCGCGGTCGACTCGGCGGCGGACGCGGTCGCCCTGCTGCGCCGCACCACCCGGGACAAGGGCGCGATGACGGTCGGTGCGTACACGACGTCGCCCGAGGTGGAGCGGCTGATCGAGGAGGCGTGTCTGGAGGAGTGCGCCCAGCTGTCGCTGAACCTGACCGGCGGGGTCTATGTGAACCAGACCGCGGCCTTCTCGGACTTCCACGGCTCGGGCGGCAACCCGTCGGCGAACGCCGCGCTGTGCGACGGGGCGTTCGTGGCGAGCCGCTTCCGCATGGTGGAGGTGCGCCGCCCGGCCTGATCAGGGCATGGCCGGTCCTCCCCAGTGGAACAGGGCCATGGCCACGCTGGTGGCCAGGTTGTAGCTGGACACCTGCGGTCGCATGGGGAGGGCCACCAGCCGGGTGGCCCGCTTGCGCAGCTCCGGCGACAGCCCGTGCCGCTCGGAGCCGAACGCCAGCAGCGCGTCATCGGGGAGGGCCAGGGACCGGATGTCCTCCCCGTCCGCGTCCAGGGCGTACAGCGGCCCCGGCGGGAGGGCGTCGTCCGGCAGCCGCTCGACCGCGGTGGCGAAGTGGAGGCCCGCGCCCGAGCGCACGGCGTTCGGATGCCAGGGGTCGAGGTCCCCGGTGGTGACGACCCCCGTGGCCCCGAACCCGGCCGCGAGCCGGACCACGGCACCGACGTTGCCGAGGTTGCGGGGGTTGTCCAGGACGACGACCGGCGCGGGCCTCGGCAGCCGGGCCAGGGCGTCCAGGTTTCCCTGCCGCCCGGGCCGGACCGCCAGCGCGGCGACGCGGGTGGGGTGCACCCGGGGGACGAGGGTGCGCAGCGTCTGGTCCGGCACCTCCACCAGGAGGTCCGTGATCACCTCGGTGAGATCACCGGCCAGCTCCCCCGCCAGCTCCACCGCGGCGGCCTTGTCACTGGTGACCGCGGTCCGCACCTCGGCGCCGAAGCGAAGGGCGTGCTTCAGCGCGTGGAAGCCGTCGAGCAGCACGGTCCCGGGGCCCGTCTCACGCCACTGCCGCGCGGCCCGCGTGGCCTGGTCCTCAGTCATCCCCTCAGCGTACGGGGGCCGGGACGGTCGTCCGGGGCCGCCGAAGAAGCTCGCCGGCCCGTGAGGGTGGGGGCGGGCTCCTCGCCGTCCTTTGGCGCCCGCTGGCGGGGCAGGGGCAGACGGACGGCGCGCGCGGCCAGCCGGTCGCGGGCCCCGGCCGCCTTCCGGCCGGTCCAGCGCAGGAAGGCGGTCGGCAGGAACACCGCGTCCGCGGAGATGGCGGCGAGCGAGAAGAACGGCAGGCCGAGCGCGACGGCGATGCCGATGTGCTCCAGCATCAGCAGCACCAGCATGACGTTCTTCGCGCGGCGGTTCAGCAGGGTGAAGGGGAAGCCGACCTGCACGATGACCGTGCCGTAGGTCAGCAGCATCACCAGGGTGCCGCTGCTCGCGAGCGCGTCGGCCAGGGACGGCCAGGGAGAGAAGTAGTCCAGGTGCAGCGGGTAGTAGAGGGCGGTGCCGTCCTGCCAGCGCGTTCCCTGGACCTTGTACCAGCCCGCCGAGGCGTAGAGCAGACACACCTCACCCATGATCACCAGCAGTGCGCCGTTGTGCGCCAGGTTGGCGAGCATGTCCAGAACGGTGCGCGGCTCCCCCGGTGCGTAGCGCTGCGCGAGCCACCAGCCGCCCTGGACGAGCCACAGCCCCCACAGGATCGTGGCCCAGCCCAGACCCGGGAGCGGGCCGTCGGCGACCGGGGACGGCCCGGCGCCGCTGAACAGCTGGATCCAGGCCAGGGCGAGCCCCAGGACGGTCCACAGCACGATTCCGGTCGTGTCCCGGGGCGGCTCGGTCCCCTCCCCGTCCGCGTCCGGGCGGCGGGCGGAGCGGCGGGCGTCGAGCGACCAGACCTGGCCGCACCGGGTGAGCACCAGGTACAGCGACGCCAGATGGATGAGGTTGTCGCCGCCGTCGCCGATGAAGATGGAGCGGTTCTGGAGCGACAGCACGCCCAGCATGAACAGCACGGACATGGTGCGGGTGCGCCAGCCGAGCAGGAGCAGCAGGGACGAGACGAGGGCGAGGGCGTAGACGGTCTCGAACCACACGCCGCTGTCGGACCACATGAGCGCGGTGAAGGCGTGGTTGCCGTCGATCAGCCGGCGGGCCATGTCCCAGTTCCAGGGGCCGTCGGGGCCGTACAGCTCCCGGCGGTGGGGCCATTCGCGGAGCAGGAAGAGCAGCCAGGTGAAGGAGAAGCCGATGCGCACCACGGCCGTCTGGTAGGGGCCGAGCGCGGCTCCGGTGACGCGGGCGTGGCCGCGCGCCACGGCGGCCTGGACGGTGGATATGGTCACCGGCGCGCCCCCTCCGGAACGTCGGCCCGGGTCACCGTCCACCAGGGCAGGGTCCGGTAGAAGGTCTTGGTGTCGGTCTTCTCGTCGCTCCACGGCGGTGCGGCCAGCTGCGTGGTCGCGGACCGCACCTGGACGCGCTGCACCGCGCCGCCGTCCCGCTCCGGGCCGAGGCGGAGCATGACGATCCGGCGGATGTACTGCTCGGAGAGGCTGCCGCGGGTGCCGTTGGGCTTCTCCTGCGCGTCGTGCGAGCCGACGTAGAACTCCCAGGCGCGGCGCAGTTCGTTCTGCTGGGTGTGGCTGGGCAGCGGGTTGTGGTGGATGGCGGCACCGTCCTGCGCGGAGAGGCTGGTCCAGCGGGTGGTCGCGAGGCCGCCCTCGGGGGTGCGGACCTCGGCCCGGGCCTGGATGGCGATGTCCTGCTGGAGGGGATTGGGAGCGAAGAGCTTCCAGTTCCGCTCGAATTCGGGGTAGGTGTAGTCGTCCATGGCCGCGCCGTACCGCTTGCTGATCGTGTTGGGCGGCGCGACGCTCAGGAACGCCATCCCGAGGTGAAGGGCCACGGCGACCGCGACGGCCGCGACCGCCACCGCGACGATCAGCTGTGACGGCAGGGAGAGCGCGCCGAGCCGTTCCGCCGCCGCGTCGTCCGGCTCACCCGGCTCCGTTACCGCCATGCCCCGCCCCACTCCCGATGGTCCAGGTCCGCGCACCCGGCCCGGGCGGCTGCTCGCCCACGGCCCCCGGCGGGTGTCTCTACCGCCCGCACGCTACCGACGCGGCCCACCCGGCACAGCATCCTCAGCGTTATCCACAGGCTTGACACCCTACGTTCCTCCGGCACACCATTGAACCGAACGATCGGTCGGTAGGTTGGTTCACCCGGCTGGTCGTGGGACGGACGGCGGGGACGGATGGCGAAGGGGCTTCGCATGACGATGACGGCGGCGGATGCGGGGGCGGGGGCGTACGAGGCGGTGTTCGACGCCGCCCTGGCCGCGGACGAGCGCATCGAGCCGCGTGACTGGATGCCCGACGACTACCGGGCGTCCCTGGTCCGGCAGATCGCCCAGCACGCCCACTCCGAGATCATCGGCATGCAGCCCGAGGCCAACTGGATCAGCCGCGCCCCCTCGCTGCGGCGCAAGGCGATCCTGATGGCGAAGGTCCAGGACGAGGCGGGCCACGGCCTGTATCTCTACAGCGCGGCGGAGACCCTGGGCACCAGCCGGGACGAGCTGCTCGACAAGCTCCACTCGGGCCGCCAGAAGTATTCGTCGATCTTCAACTACCCGACGCTGACCTGGGCCGACGTGGGTGCCATCGGCTGGCTGGTGGACGGCGCGGCGATCACCAACCAGGTCCCGCTGTGCCGCTGCTCCTACGGGCCGTACGCGCGCGCGATGGTCCGGATCTGCAAGGAGGAGTCCTTCCACCAGCGCCAGGGGTACGAGCTGCTGCTCGCCCTGAGCCGGGGCACCGAGGCCCAGCACGCCATGGCGCAGGACGCGGTGGACCGCTGGTGGTGGCCGTCACTGATGATGTTCGGCCCGCCCGACGACGCGTCGGCGCACTCCGCCCAGTCGATGGCCTGGAAGATCAAGCGGCATTCCAACGACGAGCTGCGCCAGCGCTTCGTCGACATCTGCGTCCCCCAGGCCGCGTCCCTCGGCCTGACCCTCCCCGACCCCGATCTGGTGTGGAACGAGGAGCGGGGCCACCACGACTTCGGCCCGATCGACTGGGACGAGTTCGGCCAGGTGCTGCGGGGAAACGGGCCGTGCAACGCCCAGCGGATCTCCCAGCGGCGCCGGGCCCATGAGGAAGGCGCCTGGGTGCGCGAGGCGGCCGTGGCGTACGCGGCCAAGCACGGGGAGGCACAGGCATGAGCGGTGACGGAAACGGCGCGTGGCCGCTGTGGGAAGTGTTCGTCCGCGGCAGGCGCGGCCTCGCGCACACCCACGCCGGGTCCCTGCACGCCCCGGACGCGGAGATGGCGTTGCGCAACGCCCGGGATCTGTACACCCGCCGCTCGGAGGGCGTCTCGATCTGGGTGGTGCCCTCCGCCTCGATCACCGCCTCCTCGCCGGACGAGAAGGACCCGTTCTTCGAGCCCGCCGCCGACAAGCCCTACCGGCACCCCACGTTCTACGAGATCCCGGAGGGGGTGCGGCACCTGTGACCGCGGCCCTCGCCCTGGGCGACGACGCGCTGGTGCTCTCCCACCGGCTGGGGGAGTGGGCGGGCCACGCCCCCGTGCTGGAGGAGGAGGTCGCGCTCGCCAACATCGCGCTGGACCTGCTCGGCCAGGCCCGGGTGCTGCTCTCCCTCGCCGGCGACGAGGACGAGCTGGCGTATCTGCGCGAGGAGCGGGCGTTCCGCAACGTCCAGCTGGTCGAGCAGCCGAACGGGGACTTCGCCCACACCATCGCCCGCCAGCTCTACTTCTCCACCTACCAGGAGCTGTTGTACGAGGAGCTGGCGCGCGGCGACGGCCCCTTCGCCCCACTGGCCGCCAAGGCGGTCAAGGAGGTCGCCTACCACCGCGACCACGCCGAGCACTGGACGCTGCGGCTCGGCGACGGCACCGAGGAGAGCCATCAGCGGATGGGCGGCGCGCTGGACGCGCTGTGGCGGTTCACCGGCGAGCTGTTCGAGCCGGTCGAGGGGTGCGACGTCGAGTGGTCCGCGCTGCACCGCGACTGGCTGAGCCGCGTCACCGCCGTCCTCACCCGGGCCACCCTGAGCGTGCCCGAGGGGCCGCGGCGCGGTGCCTGGGCGGCCGGGGCCGGGCGCCAGGGCATCCACACCGAGCCGTTCGGCCCGATGCTCGCGCAGATGCAGCATCTGCATCGCAGCCACCCGGGGGCGGCATGGTGACGCCCGCGCCCCACGCCCCCACCGCGCTCGAAGAGGAGCTGCGGCGACTGGCCGGATCCGTGCCGGACCCGGAGCTGCCGATGGTGTCCCTGGCCGAGCTGGGCGTGCTGCGGGGGCTGCGGGTCCTGGCCCCTGGCCGGGTCGAGGTCGAGCTGACTCCCACCTACACCGGCTGCCCTGCGGTGGAGACGATGGCCGCCGACATCGAGCGGGTGCTGCACGAGCGCGGCATGGCCGAGGTCGAGGTGCGCACGGTGCTCGCCCCGCCCTGGACGACGGACGCGATCAGCACCGAGGGCCGCCGCAAGCTCGCCGAGTCCGGCATAGCGCCGCCCGCGCCACGGGGCGCCGCGGCGAGCGGACCGGTGCCCGTCGCGCTCACCGTGCGCTGTCCCCACTGCGGCTCGACCGACACCACGCTGCTGAGCCGCTTCTCCTCCACCGCGTGCAAGGCGCTGCGCCGCTGCGAGACCTGCCGCGAACCGTTCGACCACTTCAAGGAGTTGTGATGGCCGCGGAAGCGGTGCCCGTCGCCGCGCCCCACCACGGCGCGTTCCATCCGCTGCGGGTGGCGGCCGTCGACCCGCTCGCCGACGACGCGGTGGCCGTCACCCTCCGGGTGCCGCCCGCGCTGCGCGAGACGTTCCGCTTCGTCCCCGGGCAGCACATCGCGGTGCGGCGCTTCACGGACGGCGCGGAGATCCGGCGTACGTACTCGATCTGCACCCCGGCACCGGGCCCGGAGGGGCCCGAGCTGCTGCGGGTCGGGGTGCGGCTGGTCGAGGGCGGCGCGTTCTCCACGTACGCCCTCAAGGAGCTGGCGGTCGGGGAGGTGGTGGAGGTGATGGCCCCAGCGGGCCGGTTCGTGCTCGCCCCCCGGCCCGGCCACTTCGCCGCGGTCGTCGGCGGCAGCGGCATCACACCGGTGCTGTCCATCGCCGCCACCCTGCTGGAGCGGCAGCCCGACGCCCGCTTCTGTCTGATCCGCAGCGACCGCACCGCCGCCTCCACGATGTTCCTGGAGGAGATCGCCGACCTCAAGGACCGCTGGCCCGACCGGTTCCAGCTGGTGTGCGCCCTCTCCCGGGAGGAACAGCAGACCGGGCTGGTCTCCGGGCGGCTGGATGAGGAGCGGCTGACCGGGCTGCTGCCCTCACTGCTGCCGGTGCGCTCGGTGGACGGCTGGTTCCTGTGCGGTCCGTACGGGCTGGTGAGCGCCGCCGAGCGGGCGCTGCGCGGGCTCGGGGTGCCCCGCGGCCGGGTCCATCAGGAGATCTTCCATGTGGCGGCGGAGCCCGGCGAGGGCGTCTCCCCCGTACCGCGCCCGGCCGCCGCGCCCTCGCACAGCACGGTGACGGCGACCCTGGACGGCCGGTCGGGCAGCTGGCCGGTGCGGGACGGGGAGCCGCTGCTGGAGACCGTGCTGCGCAATCGCGCGGACGCGCCGTACGCCTGCAAGGGCGGGGTGTGCGGGACCTGCCGGGCCTTCCTGGTCTCCGGGGAGGTGCGGATGGACCGGAACTTCGCGCTGGAGCCGGACGAGGTGGAGGCGGGCTATGTGCTCTCCTGCCAGTCCCATCCGGTGGGTGAGCGGGTGGAGCTGGACTTCGACCGCTGACCGGCGTTCCGGGCGTTCCCTTCCTCCAGGCGTTCCCTTTTTGTAGAACCTGTTCTATCTTGACGGGCCGTCAGACGAAGGCTGTTGGCGCGGGAGGACGGACAGTGGACTTCACCTTCACCGAGGAGCAACAGGCGGCCGTCGAGGCGGCGCGGGCCGTCTTCTCCTCCACCACACCGGACGGCGTGCCCAGCCCCGCCCTCACCCCCGGCGCCGTCGCCGACGACATCGACCGCGCGCTGTGGCGCAGGCTCGCCGACGCCGATCTGCTCGGGCTGACCCTCGACCCGCGCCACGGCGGCTCCGGGCTCGGCCCCCTCGCCCTGTGCCTGGTGCTGCGCGAATCCGCCAAGGTGCTGGCCCGGGTGCCCCTGCTGGAGACCGCCGCGGCCGCCCTCGCCGTGCAGCGGTACGGCACACCCGAGCTGTGCGCCGCCGTGCTGCCCCCGGCCGCCCGCGGCGACCTGGTGCTCACCGTCGCCACCGCCGGACGCACCGGCCACGGCCCGGCCGAACTCGCCGTCCAGGCCCGCCGGGAGGGCGGCGACTGGGTGCTGGACGGTGTGCAGACCGCCGTCCCCTGGGCCGCCTGCGCCGACCGCCTGCTGATCCCTGCCCACACCGGCGCGGGGCACCGGATCCTCGCCCTGGTCCCCCGCGACCGGACCGGGATCGGCCTGGGCGAGCAGGTGTCCACCAGCGGCGAGCGCATGGCCGAGGTCCTGCTCGACAGCGTGCGGACGGCCACCCACGAGGTGCTGGACGCGGACGGCGCCTGGGACTGGCTGCGCGCGCTGCTCACCACCGGCACCTGTGCGCTGGCCCTGGGCGTCGGCACCGCGGTGCTCGACCTGACCAGCTCGTACACGTCCACGCGCGAGCAGTTCGGCCATCCGCTCGCCACGTTCCAGGCGGTCGCCGTCCAGACCGCCGACCGGTACATCGATCTGCGGGCCATGGAGGCCACGCTCTGGCAGGCCGCCTGGCGGCTCTCCCGGGACGAGCAGGGCCCGGACGCCACGGCGAACGGGGCGCTGCCCGTCGCCGGAGATGTGGCGGTCGCCAAGATGTGGGCCGCCGAGGGCGTGCGCCGGGTCGTCCAGACCGCCCAGCATCTGCACGGCGGCTTCGGCGCGGTCACCGACTATCCGCTGCACCGCTATCACGCCTGGGCCAAGCAGCTGGAGCTGTCCCTGGGCCCGGCCGCCGCCCACGAGGAGGAGCTCGGCGAACTCCTCGCCGCCCACGCCCTCCCGTAGGGCCTCCGGCTACAGCACGAAGGCGGCGTCGGCCGTGCCGTCCGGGCCGCCGACCATCGGGCGGCCCGCCGCCTCCCAGGCGAGCATCCCGCCGTCCACGTTCACCGCGTCCAGCCCCTGGGCCACCAGATACTGCGTCACCTGCGCGGACCGCCCGCCGACCCGGCACATCACATGCACCCGGCGCCCCTCGGCGGCCGACTCGGTCAGCTCACCGAACCGGGCGACGACCTGACCCATCGGAATGTGAAGGGCGCCCTCGACATGCCCGGCCGCCCACTCGTCGTCCTCCCGGACGTCCAGCAGAAAGCCGTCGGCCGGTACCGCCGCGGCCTCCACCTGGGGAAGCTGGGCAAAATGCATCACAGACACCTCTCATATGACATCGAACAGCTCGGCAAAACCTACTACCGCACCAGCTCCGCGAGCCGGGCCTCCTTCTCGGAGACCTGGGCGATCAGCTGCTCGGCGATCTCGTCCAGCAGCCGGTCCGGATCCTCCGGCGCCATCTTGATCATCGCGCCGATCGCGCTCGACTCCAGCTCGGCGGCGACTCCGGACAGCATCTCCTTGCGCTCGGCCAGCCACTCCAGCCGGGCGTACAGCTCCTCGCTGCGGCTCGCCCGCCGCTCGGGCGGCGGCGGACCGGCCTCCCATTCCTCGGCCAGCGCCCGCAGCGTCGCCTCGTCCCCGGCCGCGTACGCCGCGTTGACCCGCACGATGAACTCGCCGCGCCGCTCCCGCTCGGCCTCCTCCTCGGCCAGGTCCGGATGGGCCTTGCGGGCCAGGTCGCGGTAGATCCGGCGGGCCTCCTCGCTCGGCCGCACCCGCGGCGGTGGCTGCACCGGCTGCTCGGTGAGCATCGCTGACGCCTCGGGCGACAGGCCCTCGGAGTCGATCCAGCCGTGGAACAGCTCCTCCACACCGGGCATCGGCTGCACCAGTCCGCGCGCCTCGCGGGCCCTTCGCTGGTCCTCCGGATCGCCGGTGCGCGCCGCGACCGCCTCGGCGATCAGCGCGTCCAGCTCGTCCAGGCGCGAGTACATCGGGCCGAGCCGCTGATGGTGCAGCCGGGAGAAGTTCTCCACCTCGACCCGGAAGGTCTCCACCGCGATCTCGAACTCGATCAGCGCCTGCTCGGCCGCCCGCACCGCCCGCTCAAGACGTTCGGCGGCCCGCGCCTCCTCCTCGGACCGCGCCTCCTCGGACTGGCCCTGCTCGGATCGCGCCTCCTCGGATCGGGCCTGCTCGGACTGGGCCTCGGCCGGTGCCTGAGATTCCTCCTGGGGCTCCGCCTCGGACACCGCCCGCTGTGCCTGTTGCTGCGCTTCCCGGTTCGTCACCCGCTCAGCCTACGTGGGGCGCCCTCCGGTGCCCGAGCCTCACACCCCCGCCTCGGCCGCTATGCGCCCGGAGCGCACCGCGGCCAGCAGCTCCGCGTGATCGGCCTCCGTGCGGTCCGCGTACGCCACCGCGAAGTCGGCCATCGCCTCGTCCAGCTCCTCGTTCTTGCCGCAGTACCCGGCGAGAACCCGAGGATCCGCGCTGTGCGCATGCGCCCGCGCCAGCAGCGCGCCCGTCATCCGCCCGTAGTCGTCCATCTGGTCGGCGGCCAGCGCCGCCGGGTCGACGCTCCCCTTGCGGTTGCGGAACTGCCGTACCTGGTACGGCCGCCCGCGCACCGTCGTCCAGCCCAGCAGGATGTCGCTGACGACCTGCATCCGCTTCTGGCCGAGCACCACCCGCCGCCCCTCGTGGCCGATGTCGGATATCTCGAAACCGGCCCGCCCCAGATGCGGCAGCAGCACCGACGGCCGGGCCTCCTTCACCTGGAGCACCAGCGGCTCGCCCCGGTGGTCGAGCAGCAGCACCACATACGAACGCGTGCCGACGCTGCCCGTGCCCACGACCCGGAACGCCACGTCGTGCACCTCGTACCGGGCGAGCAGCGGCAGCCGGTCCTCGGGCAGCGTGCCCAGATAGTCGCCGAGCGCCTCCGCGACCGCCACCGCCTCGGCATCCGGCACCCGCCGCAGCACCGGCGGCGCGTCCACGAAGCGCCGGGCCGCGGGCCGCCCGGAGGAGCCCCCGTCGCCCGGGACCGCCTCCGTGGCCTTGGCGGCGAAGCGGGCGCTCGTGTTCCGCCGGGCCTTCTCGGCGACCCGCTCCAGCGTGCCCGCCAGGTCCCGGGCGTCGGTGTGCGAGACCAGCTCCTCGTCCGCGATCGCGTTCCACGCGTCGGTGGCCGGGAGCTTGGCCAGCAGCCGCGCCGTGCGCCGGTAGGCACCGGCCGCGTCACGGGCCGCCGAACGGCAGGTGTCCTCGTCGGCTCCGGCCTCCCGCCCGGCCAGCACCAGCGAGGCCGCGAGCCGCTTCACATCCCACTCCCACGGACCGTGGACGGTCTCGTCGAAGTCGTTCAGGTCGATGACCAGACCGCCGCGCGCGTCCCCGTAGAGCCCGAAGTTGGCGGCGTGCGCGTCACCGCAGAGCTGTGCGCCGACGCCGGTGACCGGGGTGCTCGCCAGGTCGTGCGCCATCAGCCCGGCCGAGCCGCGGAGGAAGGAGAACGGGGTCGTGATCATCCGCCCCACGCGTATCGGCGTCAGCTCCGGAAGCCGCCCGGCGTTCGACCGCTCGACCGCCGCCACCGCGTCCGGCCGCCCGGGGCCGGGCGACGGCAGCGCGGCGTGCGCCGAACGCGGCACCCGCTTCCGCAGCGCCTTCCCCTCCTGCCGGGGAGAGGGGCCCTCACCGCGCCAGGCGGCGAACCCCGGAACCTGGGGCAGCCGCCGGGCCGCCCCGCCCCCACCCGTGCCGTCAGCCATCACGCCCCCGCTTCGTCCGCTTCGTCCGAGCACGTCACCAACCCCGCCGACGGCGGCTCACGCCGTCGGCCGACCAGCACCGTACCCCCGATCACCCGGGTCCCGTCAGGGCCTGTGGAAAACTCCGGCGAACCCGGCGCCGTCAGCGAACGCCCTGCTCAGGACCCGAACCGAAGGACCCGAACCGCTCAGGACCGGAACTGCTCCGGGCAGCCGCCGCCCTCGGGCAGATGGTCCTCGGCCCAGCGCGCGAGTTCCTTCAGCGCGGGCTCCAGCGCCTTCCCCGCATCCGTCAGCCGGTAGGCCACCCGCAGCGGGGGCCCGGGATCCACCTCCCGGAGCACCAGCCCGGCCGCCGACAGCTCGGTGAGCCGGTCCGACAGCATCCGCTCGCTGATCCCCGGGATGGCCCGCCGCAACTCGGCGAAATACGCCCCCTGCTGGGTCAGAACGGCCACGATCAGCCCGGTCCATCGCTTTCCGAACAGCTCGAAGACCCGGGTCATCGTGCCGTCGACCTTCTTGCACACGTGCTCGTCGTGGACCTCGGGCCCGCCTCCGTCCGCCATGGAATACACGATACTGCGTTCCCGTTGGGAGCTATAGAAAAGTAAGCTACTGTGCCAATCGCAGGTACGTAGAAAACCCCCGCTCCTGAGTGGAGCGCCTTGTCCACGGAGGCACCTCCATGCCCACGCTTCTTCACCTCGACACGTCCGTCTTCCCCGGCGAGGCCTCCGCCTCCCGCGCGGTGACCGCCACCTTCCGCAAGGAGTGGGAGGCGCAGCACCCGAACGGCACGGTCATCTACCGCGACCTGGCCGCCGAGCCGCTGCCGCACCTGGACGGCCTCGCCGCCCAGGCCGGTTTCATCCCCACCGAGAGCCGCACCCCCGAGCAGCAGGCCGCCTTCGCGCTGCGCGACACCCTGGCCGGTGAGCTGGAGCAGGCCGACGTGGTCCTCATAGGCGCCCCGATGTACAACTTCACGATCCCCTCCACCCTCAAGGCGTGGCTGGACCACGTGATCATCGTGGGCCGCACCTCCGGCGCCGAGCAGACCACCACCTCGGGCACCCCGACGATCGTCGTCGCCAGCCGGGGCGGCGGCTACGGCCCGGGCACGCCGCGCGAGAGCTTCGAGTTCGTCACGACCTACCTGGAGAAGGCGCTGAAGGACGCGCTCAACCTCGACGTCGAGTTCGTCGTGCCGGAGCTCACCCTGGCCCGCAGCAACCCGGCGATGGCCGAGCTGGTCGAGCTCTCGGACGCCTCCAAGGCGAAGGCCCACGAGGACGCCTCCTCGAAGGCCAAGGCGCTCGCCGCCCGCTTCGCCGCCTGAGCCGCCCACAGCCGCCGCAGCCGGCCGCGGAAGCGGGGCCGCCCCGATCCGGGGAGGCCCCGCTTCCGCTTACCGATGTGGATCAAGCCGAACTGGCAGTGGATCAAGCCGAAGTCGAGTCGGACACAGGCCGGACACAAGTCGGGCGCAAACCGGACACAACGAGAAGTCGAGAGCTGAGACGCGAAGCGGGCCCCTCCGAGCGACTTTCGTCACTCCGGAGAGGCCCGCTCCGACTGGTGCGCGAGGGGGGAGTTGAACCCCCACGCCCTTTCGGGCACTGGAACCTGAATCCAGCGCGTCTGCCTATTCCGCCACCCGCGCATTGGGTGCTGTCTTCCGTTCACCGCCTGGTTTCCGGCCCTTTCGGCCCGGTGCCCCGCGGCGCCTTCCGACATCCAGAACACTAGCACGCTGGGCAGGGTGGATTCACACTCGTTGTCGACGCCCCCGCCCGGAGGGGCTCCGCCGCGGTTGCGGGACACTGTCCAGAGGGCACCTCTACGATCCTGTGAGAGGTGACACTGCTCCGCAGGGCCAGGAAGGGGAACCACCCGATTTCCCGACGCGTGGATACGATCAGTAAGCAGTACCAGGACGACACTGAGCACGACTGAGGAAGGAGGTGCCCCGTGGGAGTACTGAAACGCTTCGAGCAGCGTCTCGAGGGTCTCGTGAACGGCACCTTCGCCAAGGTGTTCAAGTCGGAGGTCCAGCCCGTCGAGATCGCGGGCGCGCTCCAGCGCGAGTGCGACAACAACGCGACCATCTGGAACCGGGACCGGACCGTCGTCCCCAACGACTTCATCGTCGAGCTGAGCACCGGCGACTACGAGCGGCTCGCGCCGTACTCCGGGCAGCTCGGCGACGAGCTCTCCGGCATGGTCCGCGACTACGCCAAGCAGCAGCGGTACACGTTCATGGGCGGCGTCAAGGTCCACCTGGAGAAGGCCGACGACCTCGACACCGGCCTGTACCGGGTGCGCAGCCGGACGCTGGCCTCCAGCGAGTCCCAGGCCCCGGCCGCCCAGCAGGCTCCGGCCCGCGGCGGGGCACCCCAGCAGCGCCCCGGCGGCTACGGCCAGCCCGCGGGCGCTCCGCCCATGCCCAGCGCCCCTCCCGGCGCGCGTCCCGCGGCCCGGGGCGGCGGCGCGGGCGTCGGCCCGCAGCCGCAGGCACAGACCCGGCGCTGGATTGAGATCAATGGCACTCGCCACCAGATCTCCCGGCCCACCCTGGTGCTGGGTCGCAGCACCGACGCTGACGTGCGCATTGACGATCCCGGTGTCTCCCGCAGGCACTGCGAAATCCGGGTCGGAACACCGCCGACCGTCCAGGATCTGGGGTCGACGAACGGCATCGTGGTGGACGGACAGCACACCACCCGCGCTACGCTCCGCGACGGCTCACGGATCGTCGTGGGCAGCACCACCATCGTTTACCGGCAAGCCGAAGGGTGAAGCGGGGGCAATGTCAGAGCTGACCCTCACGGTCATGCGGTTGGGTTTCCTCGCCGTACTGTGGCTGTTCGTCATCGTGGCCGTTCAGGTCATCCGTAGCGACCTGTTCGGGACTCGCGTGACGCAGCGCGGTTCAGCGCGCCGTGGCGCCCCCGACCGGCCGCAGCAGCAACAGCGGCAGCAACAGCAGGCCGCTCCGCCCCAGCAGCGCCAGCAGCCCTCGGGCCGCGGCCGCCGCGGGGCCCCCACCAAGCTGGTGGTCTCCGAAGGCACGCTGACCGGCACCACGGTCGCGCTCCAGGGACAGACCATCACTCTCGGTCGTGCGCACGATTCAACAATCGTGCTGGACGACGACTACGCCTCCAGCCGGCATGCCAGGATCTACCCGGACCGTGACGGCCAGTGGATCGTCGAGGACCTCGGCTCCACCAACGGCACCTATCTCGACCGGAACCGGCTCACCACACCGACGCCGATTCAGCTGGGTGCACCGATCCGCATCGGCAAGACCGTCATCGAGCTGCGGAAGTAGTAGGACCATGACGACCGGAGGGTGGGCAGCGTGGTTGGCAAGGGGCTGTACCCGGAGCCGACGGGCGAGGTGCGCATGAGTCTGTCACTGCGTTTCGCCGCCGGGTCCCACAAGGGCATGATCCGGGAGGGCAACGAGGACTCCGGCTACGCCGGTCCCCGGCTGCTCGCCATCGCCGACGGCATGGGTGGCCAGGCCGCAGGCGAGGTCGCCAGCTCCGAGGTGATCTCCACCCTGGTCCAGCTCGACGACGACGTACCCGGCTCGGACATCCTGACCTCCCTGGGCACCGCCGTGCAGCGGGCCAACGACCAGCTGCGGGTCATGGTCGAGGAGGACCCCCAGCTGGAGGGCATGGGCACCACGCTCACCGCCCTGCTGTGGACCGGCCAGCGGCTCGGCCTGGTACACGTCGGCGACTCGCGCGCGTACCTGCTGCGCGACGGCGCGCTCACCCAGATCACCCAGGACCACACCTGGGTGCAGCGGCTCGTCGACGAGGGCCGCATCACCGAGGAGGAGGCGGGCACCCACCCGCAGCGCTCCCTGCTGATGCGCGCGCTGGGCAGCGGCGACCATGTCGAGCCCGATCTGTCCATCCGTGAGGTCCGGGCCGGCGACCGCTACCTGATCTGCTCCGACGGCCTGTCCGGCGTCGTGAGCCACCAGACCCTCGAGGACACCCTCGCCAGCTACCAGGGGCCGCACGAGACCGTGCAGGAGCTGATCCAGCTCGCGCTGCGCGGCGGCGGCCCCGACAACATCACCTGCATCGTCGCCGACGTCCTCGACGTGGACGGCGGCGACACCCTGGCGGGCCAGCTCAACGACACCCCGGTGATCGTGGGCGCGGTGGCCGAGAACCAGGTCCCCCTCGGGGACGGCGGCGCCGGGAACACCCCGGCGGGCCGCGCCGCCGAGCTGGGCCGGAACCGTCCCGTACCGCAGCAGGGCGACGCACCGGGCGGCTTCGGGCCACCCGGCAGCGGCGACCCGGGCCTCGGCGGACAGCCCGAGGGCAGTTACGGGGCCTACGCGGACGGCGACTACACCAAGAAGAGCGGCCGCAAGACCTGGGTCAAGCGGTCGCTGTTCATCGCGCTGGCCCTCGCCGTGATCGGCGGCGGGCTCTACAGCGGCTACCAGTGGACGCAGAAGCAGTACTACGTGGGCTCCAACGGGGACCACGTCGCGATCTACCAAGGCATCAGCCAGGACCTCGCGTGGATCAAGCTCAACAAGGTCCATGAGGACCACCGCGAGATCGAACTCAAGTACCTCCCGACCGACCAGCGCAGCCGCGTGGAGGACACCATCGCGGTCAGCGGGCTCGGCCAGGCCGAGGACAAGACCAAGGATCTCGCCACTCTCGCCAGCGCCTGCAGAAAGGCTGACGCACAACGCAAGGCCGAGGAGAGCCAGAAGGACCTCACCGGCGGCAAGGGGCAGGCCGGCGGCAAGTCCGGAGGCAAGACAGGCAGCAGCGGCAGCACGCCGCAGCGGAGTCAGAGCGCGACGACGGGGTTGCGCGCAGCCAAGGCCACACCGACGCCGACGAAGAGCACGGCGTCGCCCTCTCCCACTCCGAAGCCGGGTCCCACCCTGTCGGAGCAGGAGAAGGAGTTGGTCCCGCAGTGCAGCAGCACCCAGCAGTGAGCCGTGAGAGGGCCGCCCACCCATGAGCAGTAGTACGACCAACACGACCACGATCAGTACGGCCGGTCCACCGAGCCGCCGCAACACCGAGCTGGCCATGCTGGTGTTCGCGGTGATCATTCCGGTCTTCGCGTACGCCAACGCGGGCCTGGCGCTGAGCGACGAGCTGCCCTCGGGCATGCTCAGCTACGGCATCGGGCTCGGCCTGCTCGCGGGCATCGGCCACTTGGTGGTGCGCAAGTTCGCACCGTACGCCGACCCGCTGATGCTGCCGATCGCCACGCTCCTCAACGGACTCGGCCTCGTCATCATCTGGCGCCTCGACCAGTCGAGGCGGCTGGCCGACCGGGCGGAGGCGATCGGTCAGACCTTCGCCCCCTCGGCGCCCAACCAGCTGATGTACTCGGCGATGGGCGTGGCCCTGTTCGTGGCCGTCCTCATCTTCCTCAAGGATCACCGGATCCTTCAGCGCTACACCTACATCTCCATGATCGGTGCGCTGATCCTGCTGATCCTGCCGATGTTCTTCCCGGCCAGGTTCGGCGCACGCATCTGGATCACCATCGGATCCTTCTCCATCCAGCCCGGTGAGTTCGCGAAGATCATCATCGCGGTCTTCTTCTCCGGCTACCTCATGGTGAAGAGAGACGCGCTCGCGCTGGCCAGCCGCCGCTTCATGGGGCTGTACCTGCCGCGCGGCCGTGACCTCGGCCCGATCATCGTGGTCTGGGCGATGAGCATCCTGATCCTGGTCTTCGAGACCGACCTCGGCACCTCGCTCCTGTTCTTCGGCCTGTTCGTCGTCATGCTGTACGTGGCGACCGAGCGCACCAGCTGGATCGTCTTCGGTCTGCTGATGTCCGCGGTCGGCGCGGTGGGCGTCGCCTCGTTCGAGTCGCACGTCAAGGTCCGTGTGATGGCGTGGCTCCACCCGTTCGCCGTCTACGACACCCCCCGGCCGAGCTGGGCCACCACCGACCAGATCGCGCTGGCCCTGATGTCCTTCGGCTCCGGCGGGGTCTCCGGCACCGGCTGGGGGCAGGGCGCATCCGACCTGATCGGCTTCGCCGCCAACTCCGACTTCATCCTCGCCACCGTCGGCGAGGAGCTGGGGCTGGCCGGCACCATGGCCTTCCTCCTGCTGTACGGCCTGATCGTGGAGCGCGGCATGCGGACCGCCCTGGCCGCCCGGGACCCGTTCGGCAAGCTGCTGGCGGTCGGTCTGTCCGCCGCGTTCGGCATTCAGGTCTTCGTCGTCGCGGGCGGTGTGATGGGCCTCATCCCGCTGACCGGTATGACGATGCCGTTCGTGGCGTACGGCGGTTCGTCGGTGCTCGCCAACTGGGCGCTGATCGCGATCCTCATCAGGATCAGCGACACCGCCCGCCGGCCGGCGCCCGCGCCCGCCCCCACCACTGACGCCGAGATGACTCAGGTGGTCCGACCGTGAACAAGCCCCTGCGCCGAATCGCGATCTTCTGCGGCCTTCTGGTCCTCGCCCTGCTGGTGCGGGACAACTGGATCCAGTACGTCCAGGCCGACGGCCTCAAGAACAACAAGAACAACCGCCGGGTCCTGATCGCCCGTTACAGCCAGCCGCGCGGCAACATCATCGTCGACGGCCGCCCGATCACCGGGTCCAAGGAGACCAACGGGACGGACTTCAAGTACAAGCGCACGTACAAGAACGGTCCGATGTGGGCACCGGTGACCGGGTACGCCTCCCAGGCGTTCGGCGCCAACCAGATCGAGAACCTCGAGGACGGCATCCTCACCGGCGACGACGACCGCCTGTTCTTCAACCGGACGGTCGACATGTTCACCGGCAAGAAGCAGAAGGGCGGTGACGTCATCACCACCCTGAACGCCAAGGCCCAGGAGGCCGCGTACAAGGGCCTCGGCAAGAACAAGGGCGCCGTCGCCGCGCTCGACCCGCGCACCGGCAAGATCCTCGCCCTCGCCTCCACCCCGAGCTACGACCCGTCGAAGATCGCGGGCGGCTCGAAGAGCGACGAGGAGGCCTGGACGGCGCTCCAGCCGAAGAACGACAAGGACGACCCGATGCTGAACCGGGCGCTGCGGCAGACGTACCCGCCCGGCTCCACGTTCAAGGTCGTCACCGCCGCGGCGGCGCTGGAGAACGGCAAGTACACGGACATCGACGGGGCCACCAACTCGCCGGTGCCGTGGCGGCTGCCGCTGTCCACCCAGAACCTGCCCAACGAGGGGAACATCCCCTGCGAGAACGCGACCCTGCGGCAGGCCCTGCGCTACTCGTGCAACACCGTCTTCGGCAAGCTCGGTGACGACCTCGGCAAGGACAAGATGCTGGAGGAGGCGAAGAAGTTCGGGTTCAACGAAGAGGTCTTCATGCCCGTCCGCTCCGCCGCCAGCTACTACCCCGAAAAGATGGACCGGCCGGGCAACGCCCTGTCCTCGATCGGCCAGTTCGACACCCGTGCCACCCCGCTCCAGATGGCCATGGTCGCCTCCGCGGTCGCCAACGACGGCAAGCTGATGAAGCCGTACATGATCGACTCGCTGCGGGCCCCCAACCTGAACACGGTCGACCAGACCAGCCCGGAGCAGATGAGCCAGCCGCTCAGCTCGGAGAACGCGGGCAAGCTCCAGGACATGATGGAGACCGTGGTCAAGGAGGGCACCGGCACCAACGCCCAGATCCCGGGCGCCACGGTCGGCGGCAAGACCGGCACCGCGCAGCACGGCGTCGCGAACAGCGAGAACCCGTACGCGTGGTTCATCTCGTACGCCAAGACCGACGAGGGTTCCCCGGTCGCCGTCGCCGTCGTGGTGGAGGGTTCCGACACCCTCCGCAGCGACATCGCGGGCGGCAAGCTGGCGGCGCCGATCGCCAAGAACGTGATGAAGGCCGTACTGGACAGCGAGCGCAAGTGACGCCGGTCACGCCCTGATGCCAATCCCGCACGTCGTCGTACCGGTCCGGTATCAAGTATCGGCCGAGGCCGGGTCCCGTAAGACGTGCCGGGTACCGTATGCGCGAGCAGCACTTCGCCGGTCCCCCACACAGGGTGCGGCCGGGAATGACGGAAGAGGGCTGGAGTAGCTATGGAAGAGCCGCGTCGCCTCGGCGGCCGGTACGAGCTGGGCTCGGTGCTCGGCCGCGGTGGCATGGCGGAGGTCTACCTCGCGCATGACACCCGCCTCGGCCGCACGGTCGCCGTGAAGACGCTCCGGGTGGACCTCGCCCGCGACCCGTCCTTCCAGGCCCGGTTCCGCCGAGAGGCCCAGTCGGCAGCCTCGCTCAACCATCCCGCGATCGTCGCGGTCTACGACACCGGCGAGGACTACGTCGACGGTGTCTCGATCCCGTACATCGTGATGGAGTACGTCGACGGCTCCACTCTGCGTGAGCTTCTTCACTCCGGGAGAAAGCTGCTCCCCGAGCGCTCGATGGAGATGACGGTCGGAATCCTCCAGGCCCTGGAGTACTCGCACCGGAACAACATCGTCCACCGGGACATCAAGCCGGCGAACGTGATGCTCACGCGCAGCGGCCAGGTCAAGGTGATGGACTTCGGTATCGCCCGCGCCATGGGCGACGCCGGTATGACCATGACGCAGACGGCGGCCGTCATCGGCACCGCGCAGTACCTCTCCCCCGAGCAGGCCAAGGGCGAGACCGTCGACGCGCGCAGCGACCTCTACTCCAGCGGCTGTCTGCTGTACGAGCTGCTGACGGTGCGCCCGCCGTTCGTCGGGGACTCCCCGGTGGCGGTGGCGTACCAGCACGTACGGGAGGAGCCGCAGCCGCCGAGCACGTACGACCCCGACATCACCCCGGAGATGGACGCGATCGTCCTGCGGGCCCTGGTCAAGGACCCCGATTACCGCTACCAGTCGGCGGACGAGATGCGCGCCGACATCGAGGCGGCGCTCGAAGGCCAGCCGGTCGCCGCGACCGCCGCGCTGGGCGCGGTCGGCTACGGCTCGGGTGACCAGCCCACGACGATGCTGCGGCCGCAGGACTCCGGCCCGGCGACCTCGATGCTGCCCCCGATGCGGGACGACGACGGCGGCTTCGGCTACGACGAGCGGCCGGAGCGGCGGCGGGGCGGTCCGGAGAAGAAGCGGAACCTCTCGACGATCCTGCTGGTGGTGGCCGGCGTCCTGGTGCTGATCGGCGCGATCTTCATCGGGAAGGCGATCTTCGGCGGCGACGGCAAGAACTCCGAGATGGTCCCGGTGCCGACGCTGACCGGCAAGACCTTGAAGGAGGCCACCGCCCAGGGGGAGAACGGCGACTTCAAGGTGAAGCAGGTCGGCTCCATCTTCTGCGATCAGGCGAAGAACACGGTCTGCAAGCAGGATCCCCAGGGCGGCGAGATCAAGCGGTACGACACGGTCGAGCTGACCATGTCGAAGGGCAAGAAGCCCGCGGAGAAGGTCGAGGTCCCGGACGTCCTCAACGTCCCGTTCGCTTCGGCCAAGGCGTCGCTGGACGCCAAGGGCTTCCAGGTCGAGAAGGCCACCGAGGAATCCGACCAGACCGCCGGCAAGGTGATCCGCCAGAGCGAGGACGCCGGCAAGAAGGTCGCCCGGGGCACCACGATCACCCTGACCGTCGCGGCGCCGCAGCAGCAGGTCCCCGTCCCCGACGTGACGACCAAGAAGCTCGCTGACGCCGAGGCCACCCTCAAGGCACAGGGCTTCAAGGTCGAGTCGTCGGAGCAGGAGAGCGGCGACGCCGAGGCCGGTACGGTCATCAACCAGGACCCGGCCGGCGGCGGGACGGCCGCGCCCGGATCGACCATCAAACTGACCGTCGCCAAGGCCCCGGCCCAGCAGGAGCAGGTCCCGGTGCCCAACCTGGGCGGCCAGAAGCTCAAGGACGCCAAGAAGGCCCTCCAGGACCTCGGGCTCAACGTGGGCAACATCCAGGGCGATCAGGGCGACAACGCGACCGTGGTCGCCAGCAACCCCGGCGCGGGCACCCAGGTGCCCAAGGGCACGTCCGTGAACCTCGTCACGGTCAAGGGCAACGGAGACGGCGGAGGCGACGGAGGAGGCTTCTTCGGCGGCCTCGGCTAGTCCGCCACCGCGCGCCACAGCGCATCGCACGGGGAAGCCCCCGGCGCCCGGGAGAGGGCGCCGGGGGCTTCCCCGTGCGATGGTCCGTAGCGCGGGAGGCGTTCGTCAGCGCAGCTCTTCGGGCGGCGTACGGTCCGCGTCGACCTTCTCGGTGCGCTCCAGCTCGCCCCACACGATGTAGCGGTGGCGCGAGGTGTAGACCGGGGTGCAGGTCGAGAGGGTGATGTAGCGGCCCGCCTTCTTCCTGCCCGACTCCTTCGGGACCGCGCGCAGCACGTCCACGTTGAACTTCGAGGTCTCGGGCAGCGTCGCGTAGACCTTGTAGACGTACCAGGTGTCCCGGGTCTCGAAGACCACCGGATCACCGTCGTGGATCTTGTCGATGTCGTGGAACTTGGCGCCGTGCCCGTCCCGGTGGGCGGCCAGCGAGAAGTTGCCCGACTTCGCCCAGGGCATCGCGGACTTGAAGGGCTCCGTGTAGTACCCGGCGACACCGTCGTTGAGGACCGTGGCCGAGGTGCCCTTCTTGACCAGCACCTCGCCGTCACCCATGGCCGGTACGTGCAGGAAGCCGATGCCGTCCCTGGTGTCGAGCTTGCCAGGGCCCTTGGCCGCCCAGTGCTTGCGCACCTGGTCGCCCTGCTTCTTCGCCTCGCGGTCGGCGAGGACGTTCGTCCACCACAGCGAGTAGGCCACGAAGAGGGCCAGGATCAGCCCCGCGGTGATCAGCAGCTCGCCCAGCACCCCGATGGCCGCCGCGATGCGTCCGCGGCCGGAGCGGCGGGTCGGCTGCGTCGCGGGCGGGGCGGGGTCCCGGCCCTGCCGCTGGTCGTGGTCGGTCCGTGCCACCGCGTCGTACCCCTTTTCTGGATCTTCCCGGTCCTACTCGACCAGGGCGTCCGGCTTCCCCTCGCTGCGCGGCCGCTCGTCGACCATCTTGCCCCAGACGATCATCCGATACGTGCTGGTGAACTCGGGTGTGCAGGTCGTCAGCGTGAGGTAGCGGCCGGGCTTGGTGAAGCCGGAGCCGGGCGGCACCGGGCCGATGACGCCCGTGTTCGAGGGGGACGTCTGCGGCAGGATGCTGGTCATGTCGTAGGTGTAGAACCGGCTCTGCGTCTCGACGACGATCTTGTCGCCTGGCTTGAGGCGGTTGATGTAGCGGAACGGCTCGCCATGGGTGTTGCGGTGCCCGGCGAGCGCGAAGTTGCCCTTCTTGTCCCACGGCATCGCGGTCTTCAGCTTGCCCTTGCCGTAGTGGCCGACCATGCCGCGGTCGAGGACCTTGTGCTTGTCGATCCCCTCGGCGATCGGGGCCTTCACGTCCAGCTTGGGGATGTAGATGATCGCGAAGCCCTGGCCGGGGGAGAACACACCCGGATCGCGGTCCGCGCCCTTGGTGTCCCACTTCTTCTGGAGGTCGCCCGCCGCGCCGTTGGCCTGCTGGTGCGCCAGGATGTTGGTCCACCACAGCTGGTACGTCACGAAGAGCAGCATCACCACACCGAGGGTGATGAAGACTTCGCCGATCACCCTGCTCGCCACCACGCCCGGGCTGTCCTTGCGCGCCCGGGCGGCGCGCTTGGCCTCCATCCGGGTGCGGGGCCGCGCCGCCGCGTCCGGCCGGTCCCCTCCCGAAGCGCCTGTGGCCCCTGTGGCGCCCGAACCGCCCCGCGCCCGGGCACCGTGCCGTCCGCCGCGCTTCGCGGCCTCCTGAGCCGCCCTGCGGCGTGCCGCACGGCCGCCGGTGGACGGCACTCCGCCCGGGGCCTCGCCCGGTGCCCCGTCCGCCGTCCCCTGCGTACGGTCCGGCGTCCCGTTCGCCGTACGGTCCGGCGTCCCGTTCGCCGTACGGCCCGGCCCGACCGTGCGCAGCGGCATGGTCCGGTCGTGGGCGGGCGCCGCACGGGCGGCCGTGGGGGCCCGCAGCGCCATCGTCTCCTCGTTGCCCGGTTCCGCGGCCCCGGCGGGCGCCGCAGTCGTGGGCGCCGCAGGCGTAGGCGCCGCCGGAGTCACCGGGGGGAGGACGGCCGTCTCGGCCGCGCTCGCGCTGTCGCCGGGGACGGCGGCGCGGCGCCGCCCGGTGGGCGGTGCGGCCACCTCCTCGGGGTGCTCGTCCTCCACCACCGGACGGGCGCGGCGGCGCCGCCCGGTGGGCCGCGGCTCGGGGGCCGGTTCGGCGCCCGCGGCGGATTCCGGGGCGCCCTGGGCCGCGCCCTCACGCCCCGGGCGCGGTGCGGTCACTCGACGGCCTTGCCGCCGACCGCCCCGACCACCGGGGCGAGCCCCGTCGACCGCTCTATCGCGTCCGTGTCGCCGCACTCCACCAGCCAGTTGGCGAGCATCCGGTGACCCCATTCGGTGAGGACCGACTCGGGGTGGAACTGGACGCCCTCGACCCGCAGTTCGCGGTGACGCAGCCCCATGGCGATGCCCGTGTCCGTCCAGGCGGTGATCTCCAACGCGTCGGGGACGGTGCCCCGTTCGACCGCGAGGGAGTGGTAGCGGGTGGCGGTGAAGGGGGACGGCAGCCCGCTGAAGACGCCCGCGCCCTCGTGGGTCACCAGCGAGGTCTTGCCGTGCAGCAGCTCAGGGGCGCGGCCGACGACGCCTCCGTAGGCGACGGCCATGGACTGCATCCCCAGGCAGACGCCGAACACCGGCACCCCGGTGTCCGCGCAGTGCCGCACCATGTCGACGCAGACGCCCGCCTTCTCGGGGGTGCCGGGTCCCGGGGAGAGCAGCACGCCGTCGAAGCCGTCCTGGGCGTGCGCGAGGGAGACCTCGTCGTTGCGCGCCACCTCGCACTCGGCGCCGAGCTGGTAGAGGTACTGGACGAGGTTGAAGACGAAGCTGTCGTAGTTGTCGACGACCAGGACGCGCGCGCTCATCGGGGACCCGCCATTCCCTGGTCGACCGTCACGTCGTTGAACGGCAGCAGCGGCTCCGCCCACGGGAAGACGTACTGGAACAGCACGAATACGATCGCCAGTACGAGCACGAGCGAAATCGCCGCCCGCACCCACGCGTTGCCCGGCAGATGCCGCCAGATCCAGCCGTACATGCCATCCCTACTCACCGATGACGAAGTCGATTGCAGCACCGGAGTGCAGGACCAGAGTAAGGGTCCGGGGGTGGGCCCGGAGGGTCAGCCGGACAAAGCCTTGGGCTTGCCTTGGGCAACGGATTGGGTTGCGTCGAGGTGCGCCCAGGCGATCAGCCGGTGGCTGTGCCCCCACTCGGGCTCACAGGTGGTGAGCGTCAGGTAGCGCCCGGGCCCGCGGAAGCCGGAGGCGCGCGGCACCGGGTCGAGCACCCCGATGTCGGTCGGCAGGGTGCGGTAGGGGCGGCCGGTGATGCGGTACGTGTACCAGGTGGTGCCGTCGGACAGCACCACGGCGTCGCCGGGGCGCAGCCGGGGGAAGTCCTTGAAGGGGTCGCCGTAGGTGCGGCGGTGCCCGGCGACGGCGAAGTTGCCCGTGGCGCCGAGGCGGGCGGTGGCCGCGTAGTGCCCGAGCCCTTTGCGCAGGGTGGCGACCTCGGTGCCCTGGAGGACGGGTTTGGCCCAGTCGGCGCCGAAGCGCGGGATGTACATGATCGCGAAGGATCCGCCGCCGCGGTACGGGCGCGGGGTCGGCGCGGGCCGGTCGGCCGAGGCGACCGGCCCGGCGGCCCAGCGGTCCTGGAGGTGGTCGATCTCGCCGTCCATGGCCCGGTCGGCGCGGACGGAGGTCCAGTAGAGGAGGTAGACGACGAAGAGGAGGATCAGGGTGCCGACGGTGACACACAGCTCACTGAGCGTCCTGACGACCAGCCGGATCCTCATCGGCCCCCCATCGGCGCGCGGCTACGGGACGGGCTGTGCCTGGTGCAGATCCACTGTGCCGGAGTAGCCGGGAAGAGTCACCGTGTCGTGCTGGTCGACTTTCCAGCCGAGGCCGTAGGCGTCGACATAGGAGCGGTAGTTCTGGATGGCGGGGGAGGCGGTGAGCGCGGTGCTCAGCCGGTCCCGGTCACCCACGGCGGTGATCTTGTAGGGCGGGGAGTAGACCCGGCCCTGGAGGATCAGGGTGTTGCCGACGCAGCGCACGGCGCTGGTGGAGATCAGCCGCTGGTCCATCACCTTGATCCCCTTGGCACCGCCCTGCCACAGCGCGTTGACCACGGCCTGGAGGTCCTGCTGGTGGATCACGAGGTCGTTGGGCTGCGGGTCGGGCACGCCGGGGATCTTGGGGGTGGCGTTCGGCGGAGCGTCGGTGAGGGTGACGGTGAGCCCGGAGCCGCTGAGGGCCCGGGTGCCCGCGGTCTTCTCCAGCTCCTCCAGCTTGCGCTGCTCGGCCTTGCTGCTGCCGTTGTCGCGGCGGGCGAGGGCGTCGACGTCGGAGCGCGTCCTGGCGGCGCTCTCGTCGAGCGCGCCGTTCTTGCGGCTGCGTTCCTGGATGAGATCGGACAGCCGCAGCATCGATTCGTCACTGCGGATGTCGGTGCCCTGGGCCGTGTTGAAGCTGGTCCAGAAGATGATCCCGGCCAGCGCGAAGACCGCTGCGGTCAGCAGCCGGACGGGCCGGAACCGGGGACGGCGGGACGCCGGGGTGGGGGAGTCAGCGGAATTGCTCAACGTACCCTTACTCCTTACGACGCCGCGGAAGGACTACGCTAACTGACGTGTGGGGGAGGGAAGTGGTCCCCTTCACCGTCCCGCCCCGGCGCCGTCCGTACACATCCCCGCGCGGTCACGCAGCGCATCGACAGGAGAGTTCCTCGTGCCGAAGTCACGGATCCGCAAGAAGGACGATTTCACGCCGCCGCCGGCGAAGCAGGCAACCAACATCAGCCTGAGCAGTGGCCGCCGCTGGGTGGCCCCGCTGATGCTGGCGATGTTCCTGATCGGCCTCGCCTGGATCGTCCTCTTCTACGTGACGACGGGGGACATGCCGGTCAAGTCCCTGGGCAACTGGAACATCGTGGTCGGCTTCGGCTTCATCGCCGCGGGGTTCGTCGTCTCCACCCAGTGGAAGTAGACCGCTCCACAGAGCCGGTTCGCAGCGCCTGTCCACAGGGTTATCCACAGGCGGGGAAAACTCAGAAGATCTGTGGATAACCTCTGTCGCATTGACGCCGGTGTGACTGATGAGACGGTCATGTTCGATCGTTCACACCGGCGTCTTCCTGCGAAAACGCAGGTCAGTGCAGTACCGCACAGATGTTCTCCACAGGCTGCGCAAGATCGACCACGTGCTGTGGACAACTGACCGAACCCACCCCCGTTCGAGACCCCCCTGAGACGGCCCGAGTGCCCCTCGCCGGTGGGTCGATGGGTCGGTGGCTCGGCAGGTCAGCCGGTGAGCTGGAGCGTACGGACGCAGACCGTCGCGACGATCGCGAGCAGCATCACGGCGCAGGCCCCGCGCTGCACCAGGGCACGCCGCTCCCGCGGCGCGTGCACCATCGCGTACGCCACCACCGTGCCGACCACCAGGCCGCCGACGTGCGCCTGCCAGGCGATCCCGGACCAGCCGAAGGTGAAGATGAGGTTCAGCACGAGCAGCGCGATGACGGGGCGCATGTCGTAGTTGAGCCGGCGCATCAGCACGGCGGTCGCGCCCAGCAGGCCGAAGACCGCGCCGGAGGCGCCGAGCGAGGGCTGGTTCTGCGCGGCGAGCAGATACGACAGCGCGCTGCCGCCGAGCCCCGACAGCAGATAGAGCGCGATGTAGCGGGCGCGGCCGAGCGCGGCCTCCAGCGGGGCGCCGATCCACCACAGGGACAGCATGTTGAAGGCGATGTGCATCGGCTGCTGGTGCAGGAAGACCGCCGTCAGCAGCCGGTACCACTGGCCCTCGGCGACACCCACGATGTGGGCCGTGCCCGGGTCGTACGCCCGGCCCACCAGGTCGAGGTCGTTGACCAGCCGGTCGCCGGTGGCCAGCACCGCCAGCCAGACGGCGATGTTGAGACCGATCAGGATCTTGGTGACCAGGCGCGGATCGGCGCTGTACGCACCGCCGGCTATGGTGCGCGGCTCGGCCGCGCGCCGCGGGGGCCCGGGGGGCTCACCGGGGGCGGACGCACCGCCGCGGACACACTCCGGGCAGTGGAACCCGACCGAGGCGCTGATCATGCACTCCGGACAGATCGGGCGCTCACAGCGGGTACAGCTGATGCCGGTCTCCCGCTGCGGGTGCCGGTAACAGCAGACCGCCTGGTCCTCCATGGTGTCCCTTCGCCCCCTGTCCGCAAGGCTTGCGCGCGTTCCCCCGCCCCGCTTGTTCACACGGACAAGCGGGGCGCGGAGTTCCCGTGCGGGGTTCAGCCCTCCCGGGTCTCCACGACGACGGACTCGATCACGACGTCCTGGAGCGGGCGGTCGGTGCGCGGGTTGGTCGCGGCACCGGCGATGGTGTCGATGACCTTCTTGCTGGCCTCGTCGACGACCTCGCCGAAGATGCTGTGCTTCCCGGTCAGCCAGGTGGTCGGGGCGACCGTGATGAAGAACTGCGAGCCGTTGGTGCCCGGACCGGCGTTGGCCATGGCCAGCAGGTACGGCTTGTTGAAGGCCAGGTCCGGGTGGAACTCGTCCCCGAACTCGTAGCCGGGGCCGCCGGTGCCGTTGCCCAGCGGGTCACCGCCCTGGATCATGAAACCGCTGATCACGCGGTGGAAGACGGTGCCGTCGTAGAGCTTTTCCGCGGCCTTCTTGCCAGTGGCCGGGTGGGTCCACTCGCGGGTGCCCTCGGCGAGCTCCACGAAGTTCTTCACGGTCTTGGGCGCGTGGTTCGGCAGCAGCCGGACCACGATGTCGCCGTTGTTCGTCTTGAGGGTGGCGTACAGCTGCTCGGCCACGATCTACCTTCCATCGTTTTCGCTTCCTTGCCCTGATCCTCGCACGGACCCGAGTGCGACGAGTAGCCGCCGAAGGCGCACGCGGCGCGCCATTCCGCGTGATTTCCGGGAGAATCACCCCTATGACCCGGATGCCGGTTCACGCATGCCGCGCGGGCTGCGAACGGGCATGATCTCCACAAACAGGCATGATCTTTCTTCGGATGGAAACACGAATCTGCGCACATGCAGCTCAGCACTCTGCACCCCGGAGCATCACCACGCCACCGAGGAGGAGGATCCCGTGACCCGCATTGACAGCGTGCGAGCCGCGACCGGCACTGCGAAGGACAGCGTCCTGCACGCCGCGGAGGCGGTGGCGCCCTACGCCGGCACGGCCAAGGACACGGCCACGCGCTACGCGCACGACGCCCGCGTACGGCTGGCGCCGAAGGTCTCCCAGGCCGCGCACCAGGCCCGCTGCGCCGCCGGCGGCCAGTACCACGCGCATGTCGCGCCCCGGCTCAACCAGGCCCGCGGCACCCTGCCGCCCAAGGTGGACGCGGCCGCCACCAAGGCCGCCAAGCGGACCCGCAAGGCCGCCAGGCAGGCCGCCGACTACACCGGACCGCGCGTCGAGCACGCGGTGGCCGGAGCCCGCGCGGCCGCCGGTCCGGTGCGCGACGAGGCGGTCACCCGGGCGGGCGCGGCCGTCGCGGCGCTGCGCACCCATGTGACGGCGGCCGACATCGAGAAGCTCGCCCGCAAGCGCCGCCGCCGGGCCCGCATGGGCCGCGTCGCCAAGCGGGCCACCTTCATCGGCCTGGTGGGCGCCGGTGTCTTCGCCGCCTGGAAGTGGTGGGACCGGCAGGCCAACCCCGACTGGCTGGTCGAGCCCCCGGCGGCGACCGAGGTGGGCGACCGCGAGCGGCTTGCCGCGGTGGACGGCAGCGACCAGAGCACCCTCGACCCCGAGGTGCAGGCCAAGCAGGCGGAGGCCGAGGCCGGGAAGGACGACGACCAGCGCTGACGCCTTCGTCGTCGCACCCGGCCGAGGGGCGGAGGACCACGGGGTCCTTCCGCCCCTCGGCCATCGCTACTCCTTGCCGTCCCGTCCGCCGTAGCGGCGCCGCTCCAGAAAGATCTCGGTGAAGACCGACACCTTGGCCCGCAGCGCCCAGGGGTCGAAGGGCTTCGCCATGTAGTCCACCGCCCCCGCCGCGTAGCCGCGCGAGGAGTGCTCCGGATCGGCGCCCATCGCGGTGAGGAAGATGATCGGCACGTCCCGATTGCGCGGGCGCCGCTTGATGTGGGCGGCCGTCTCGTAGCCGTCCATCTCGGGCATCTGCACATCGAGCAGGATCACCGCGAAGTCGTCGTGGTCCAGCAGCGCCTTCAGCGCCTCCTGCCCGGAGGTCGCGGTCACCAGCTCCTGATCGAGGGTGGCCAGCACCGCCTCCATGGCCAGCAGATTGCTCTGCTGGTCGTCCACCACCAGGATCTTGGGCCGCGGCCCGGTGCACGGCTCGGGCACCACCGCCTCCGCGGGCACCTCGGGCTCCTCGTCCTGCCGCGGAACCGCCGCCATCCGCTGTGACTCCACCATGGCCAGCTGCCGCTCCAGCATCTGGCAGCGGTCCTCCGCCAGCCGCCCCCGCTGCCGCACCTCCTCCAGCTCCTCGGAGAGCCGGTGCACCTCCTGCCGGAGCAGATCCCGCTCCTTCACCAGCTCCTGGTGATCCGGGAAGGTCACCTCCAGGGCGTCTGCGCGGGCCCGCTCCGCCGCCCAGGCCGCCTCGGTCTGGCTCAGCCGCACCTCCAGGTCGGCGATGCGGTGCCGGCGGTCGAGCAGCGCATCGCCCAGCACGTCCTCCTTCACACTGGAGCGCCGCGCCTCCCGGTCGGCGTCGGCCAGCTGGATCTGCAGGATCTCCAGGGCATGCCCCGGGGATCCGCTGGTGCGCACCGCCGACCGGTGCAGGTCCCGCACCAGCTCGATGGCGGCGGGGGTGGCCGCGGAGCCCCGGCACTCCGCGAGATCCGCCAGCAGATCGACCACGAACTCCCACGGCGGGACTCTCGTACCGCTGAGATAGCGGGAGATCGTGCTGGGGTCCCGGAACCTGCGCGCGGCATACCTCCGCACCGAGACGCCCAGCCCGTCGAAGAGCTTCCTCAGCTCCACGGCGAACGCCCGGCACTCCTCGGGCAGGTTCTCCCCCAGCGGATGCAGCTCTCCCATTTCGTCCCCCTGTGCGGCGACTCGCGCCGATCAGACGATTCCCGGGCGGCTTGCCCGAGTTGTGGGACAGCGTGGGACATCGGGGAGGTGTTGCGCGGGCCAATGCCAGGAGCGGCAACACCACTTCAGTGGGCAACCGGTCGGCCCGTTGTTGACGGCAACGACGCAAAGGGGTCCCCTGACCTGCGTTTTTGCAGGCCAGGGGACCCCTCATAGAGTGGAGCCTAGGAGAGTCGAACTCCTGACATCCGCCATGCAAAGACGGCGCTCTACCAACTGAGCTAAGGCCCCTTCGCCGATCAGGATACCCGGTACCCGGGGCCTTTCCCGACCGGGTATCGCTCGCGGGTACCGCTCTCCGTAGGATGCCACGCAAGATTCGCGGCAGCGAAGCGAAGGGGAGAGCGAGATGGACGCAACACAGCAGGATGCCACCGCGCGCGCACGAGAGCTGCAGCGCAGTTGGTACGGGGAACCGCTGGGGGCGCTCTTCCGCCGTCTCATCGACGACCTCGGCCTGAACCAGGCGCGCCTGGCCGCCGTCCTCGGGCTCTCCGCGCCCATGCTGTCCCAGCTCATGAGCGGCCAGCGCGCAAAGATCGGCAATCCGGCTGTGGTCCAGCGGGTACAGGCGCTCCAGGAGCTGTCCAGCCAGGCGGCGGACGGCCGGGTGAGCGCCGCCGAGGCCGCCGAGCGCATGGAGGAGATCAAGAAGACCGCCGGGGGATCGGTCCTCAACTCCACCCAGACCGCCGCCAGCACCGGGGCCCCGACCGTGCGCCGCGTGGTCCGCGAAATCCAGTCGCTGCTGCGGTCCGTGGCCGCCGCCGGGGACATCATCGATGCGGCGGATTCCCTCGCCCCCACCCATCCCGAGCTGGCAGAGTTCCTCCGTGTGTACGGCGCCGGGCGGACCGCCGAGGCGGTCGCGCACTACGAGGCGCACCAGAGCTGACGGGCTGATGGACTGCTGACGAGTCGATGACGGGGCGGGCACGGCGCGATGGGTGAGATCTTCTCGGGCCGGTACGAACTGGTGGACCCGATCGGGCGCGGAGGCGTGGGCGCCGTGTGGCGGGTCTGGGACCATCGCCGCCGCCGTTACGTCGCGGCGAAGGTGCTTCAGCAACGCGACGCGCATACGCTGCTGCGCTTCGTACGGGAGCAGGCCCTGCGGATCGACCACCCCCATGTGCTGGCACCGGCGAGCTGGGCGGCGGACGACGACAAGGTGCTGTTCACCATGGACCTGGTGGCCGGTGGCTCGTTCGCCCATCTGATCGGCGACTACGGTCCCCTGCCACCCCGCTACGTGTGCACCCTGCTGGACCAGCTGCTCGCCGGACTGGCCGCGGTCCACCAAGAGGGCGTGGTCCACCGGGACATCAAGCCCGCGAACATCCTGCTGGAGTCCACCGGAACGGGCCGCCCTCATGTGCGGCTGGGTGACTTCGGCATCGCGCTCACCAAGGGCGAGCCCCGCCTCACCGAGGCCAACTACGTCATGGGCACACCCGGTTACTTCGCACCTGAACAGATGATGGGCGAGGAGCCGGACTTCCCCGCCGACCTGTTCGCGGTCGGTCTGGTGACGCTGTATCTGCTCCGCGGGCACAAGCCCGACGGGGAAGCGATCGTGAAGCTGTTCGGCGAGCACGGCGTGCCGCACGCCCCCGAAGGCGTGCCCGAGCCGCTGTGGCAGGTGATCGCCGGGCTGCTGCAGCCTGACCCCGAGGACCGGTTCCGGTCGGCCACCGGGGCGCGCAAGGCGCTCGCGTCGGCGGTCGAGATGCTGCCCGAGGCCGATCTCGACGACGAGATGATCGAGGTCTTCGACCACCTCGGACCGCTGCCGACCGGATTCGGCCCGAACGGCCCGGCCCGGCCGGGCCGCCGCCATGCGAAGGCCGACCCTCCCGACGGGGACAGCGAAACGGTCCCGCGCCCCTCGCCGTCCGCCGCCGGGCCCGGCCGGGCCGACCAACCCGCCGGGCCCGCCGTAGGACCCGCCGAAGCCGGCCCCGATGCCCAGCCGCCTGCCGCCGAGCGGCCCGCCCAGCCCTCGATGTCGGACACCGGCAGCTTCACGCTCCCGCCGCCGCAACCGCGCACGCCGCACCCCCGGAGCGCGCACCCCCACACCCCGCAGCCGCAAACGCCACCCCCGCAGATATCGCCTCCCCCGGCGCCTCCCCGGACGCCCCCTCCGCACACACCGCCGCCCCAGCAGCCGCCGCCCCCGCATCCTCAGCCCCCGCGGCAGCCGCCGACCCCGTCGACCGGGGTCCCGCTCCCGCAGCCGCCCCAGCCGCCCGTACAGCAGCCACAGGGCCCACAGCCCGGACAGCCGGGCCCATCGCCCCAGCCCGCGCATTTTCATACGCCTGCCCCCACTCCCACTCCCACGCCCATGCCCGCCGCGCCCCTGCCGACGCCGCGTGATTACCCCCTCACCCGTGCATACACCGCCCAGCGCCCCCGGGTTCCCGCCCCCGCCGCGCGGCGGCGGGGGCCGTCCCGGAAAACGACGGTCTCGATCCTGATCGTCGCGGTGCTGTGCTTCGCCGTGGGGGCCTGGGCGCTGGTAGCCGCAAGCTGACAGCGGGCCGAATCAGCGGGCCGAGCCAGAGGACTGAAGCAGCGGCCCGGCTACCAGGCGGGCGGCGGCCCGTACCGGTGCTGTCCGGTCGTCGGATCCGCCGTCTCCGTCCCTTCCCGCGGTCCCTCCGCCGCGGTGCGGCGCCTCGCCGTCAGAATCCAGACGCCCAGCCCGACCAGCAGGAGCGAACCCGTCCCGAAGCCCGCGTAGGCCACAGCCCGGAGCGTGTCGCGGTCCCCGGCGCCCGGGCGGCCCATCGGGTCGGACTGGATCGGCGAGGCCGCCTTGCGGGCCTCCCGCTGCTCGGCGTCGGTGAGCCCGAAGCCCGCCTTGACCGCGTTCCCGTCGTAGGCCGGACCGTCGTGCGTCTCGCCCGCGACCCGCAGCCGCAAGGTCACCGGAACCGTGCGGTCCAAGTGGGGTTCCACATTCGGGGGATTGAGCGTGACCGCCAGGTAGTACCCGCCGGTGAAGCTCATCGCGCGCACCGAGTAGTCGGCCTTGGCGTACCGGTTCCCGTACGCCGCGGGGGCGGTGCCGACCTCGGTCTGCGGCCGCTCGCCCTCCTGGGCAGAGGCGGTGCCGCGCTTGGCCAGGCCCCGCGCCGGGTTGTAGGCGCGCATGGCGATGGCCTGGCCGAGCAGCGGGGTGCTCTTGTCCGCTCCGTCGGCGGGGAGTTCGGCGATGGCGGATATCTGCTGTCCCCAGCCGACCGGTACCCGGTAGAAGTGGGTCTCGCCCGGCTCGAAATCGTCCTGCCACACCCCCGTGGACACCAGCGGCGCGTCGGAGAACCCCCGCCCGCCCTGCCGTGGCCTGGCGCTTCCGGTCGGCGGCTGGGGCGGCTGGGCGTGCCAACTGCCCTCCGGAGCCTGCTCGGTGGAGCCGCCCTTCACCGGCGGCTCCACCATCAGCCGCAGCTCCAGCGGCCAGCTGTCGGGGTCGGCGGAGCCCGCCTGGCGCTCCACGGTGACCAGATACCGGCCCGCCGTGCGGCAGGACGCCACCGAGCCCGAGCCGGTCTGGCGGGTGACGTAGTCGGCGAGGGGATAGGCGACCCCCTTCGTCTCGATCCGCCGGGGGACGGTGTCGCAGACGCCGCCCGCGGGGTTCTTCAGCGTCACCGTCACGCCGTCGCGGTACGAGACGACGCCCGCACCCGGCCGGGGTGCGGCGACCGCCGAGACGTAAGCGGCGGATTTCGCGTCGAGGTCGACGCCGTAGAACCGCTTCTCGCCCGGCCCGATCCGGTCCGCGTACGTCCGGCCGGGTCTCAGGGAGGGGGCGCCCGTGCCGCTCCCGGCACCCTGCACCGGGGTGCCGCGGACCTTGTACTCCCGGGCCCCCGCGGCGCTGTCGGCGGCCGCGGCCGGGACCTGCGCCGCCACCGTCGCCACGGCGCACAGCGCCGCCACCGCGGTGAGAGCGGCCCTGTCCCTGCTGCCGTGCTTCATCGCGTCCCCCCCTCGTCGTACCGGCCGTCACACCGGACACGTCCTACCGGACGTCATACCGGACGTCATGCCGGTCGACCAGCACGTCACATTTACTTATGCAAGTGATTCGTTTGCGACAGTAAAGACGAGGGCCCCGACCGCGGCAGCGATCGGGGCCCTCGTAACGGGACTGTGGGGGTCACACACCCGAACCTGCGGGCACGGAGTCGGTCGCCTCCGTCCACAGATCCTGCTCGGCGCGATCCGCCTGGATCTGGCGGTACACGAGGAGCCCGCCGATGGCGGCCAGTGCGACCAGGAGAAGCTTCTTCACCGCGCTACCTCGTCTCTTTCTTGACGTAGGGGACCTCTGGCGCCCGATGATACACACCGACCGATACCGTTCGGTGACCTATGCCTGGCATCAGGCGGGCGGTATCCGGTCATCAACTCCCCCGGCACCCAAATGAATCAGCCGGGACGGAGGATGTCCGTCCCGGCTGATCATGCCGGTGGGGCTAACAGGACTTGAACCTGTGGCCTCTTCCTTATCAGGGAAGCGCTCTAACCGTCTGAGCTATAGCCCCGCGCTGCACCGAAAGATTAGCGCACCACCAGCCCAGTCCCAAAATCGGTAACCGCGGCCGCCCCCGGCGGGCTATTCGTCCTCGGCGAGCGTCAGCTCCACGCCGCCCACGAAGCCCGCCGACAGGTTGTAGATGAACGCGCCCAGCGTGGCCAGCGCGGTCGCCAGGACCACATTGATCACGGCGATCACCGAGGTGAACGTCATGACGCGGGGAAGCGACAGGAACGACTGCAGATCGAAGCCGCCGCCCTGCTGCCCCTCGGTCGCCTCGCTGACGGTCCCGCCCACCGCGCTGAAGACGCCCATGGCGTCCATGACCATCCACAGCACCGATGCCGCGACCACCGTGCAGATCCCGAGCGCGATCGCGAGCAGGAAGCTGACCTTCATGACTGACCACGGGTCGACCTTCGCGACCCGCAGCCGCGCCTTGCGCGTACGCGGCGCGGGGCGTGCGGCGGATGCGGGCGCGCCCCCGCTGCCGGGGCCCGGACGGCGCTGCGCCGCCCCGTGGGGCTGCTGCCCGGGCACGGCGGGCTGTGCGGCGGTGCCGCGCCCGGCTGTGGCCGCCCCGCCGCCGGGCGGCGGGGCGTAGGCCTGCGGCGGGTGGTACGGCCGCTCGGGCTGAGGCTGGGCGGCCCGCTCGCTGGGCAGCGGGCTCGACGCCTGCCGCTCCGGCTGGGGGTCCGACGCGGGTACGGGACGCAGTTTCCGGGTGTCCGTCACCGTGCCCCCATGGGAGTCGCCCCCGTGGGGGTCGGCCCCGCCCTGGGAGTCGGCGGCGGGGCCACGGGCGCCTTTCCCGGCGGACGCACCGCCCGCGGAGGGCGGGGTCTTCGATTCCGGACGCCCTTCGGCTCCCGTGCCGCCACCCGCTCCGCCCGTGGCTCCACTCACGACTTACTCCTCGGTGGTCTCATCGGCCGGGGACGGCGTGCCCCCGGCCGCCTCGGACGCGGCCTCCTCGGCTGCCTCGATCGCGGTCTCGATGACGTCCTCGACCTCTTCAGCCTCACGACCGGCCTCGGCGTTCCGGGCGATGCCGACGACGGCATCGCGCTTGCCCAGGTTGATCAGTTGGACGCCCATGGTGTCACGGCCCGTCTCCCTGACCTCGCTGACCCGTGTACGGATCACACCGCCCCCGAGCGTGATGGCGAGGATCTCGTCGCTCTCCTCGACCACCAGCGCCCCGACCAGCGAACCCCGGTCCTCCACGATCTTGGCGGCCTTGATTCCGAGGCCGCCGCGGCCCTGGACGCGGTACTCGTCGACGTTCGAACGCTTCGCGTACCCACCGTCGGTGGCGGTGAACACGAACGTACCGGGCCGGACGACATTCATCGAGAGCAGCTCGTCGTCCTCGCGGAAGCTCATGCCCTTCACGCCCGAGGTCGCGCGCCCCATCGGACGCAGCGACTCGTCGGTCGCCGTGAACCGGATCGACTGCGCCTTCTTGCTGATCAGCAGCAGATCGTCCGCGGCGGAGACCAGCTCGGCGCCGATCAGTTCGTCCTCGCGGCCGTCGTCCATCTCCCGGAGGTTGATGGCGATCACACCGCCGGAGCGCGGCGAATCGTAATCCTTCAGTGGCGTCTTCTTCACCAGACCCGACTTGGTGGCCAGCACCAGATACGGCACGGCCTCGTAGTCCCGGATCGCCAGGATCCGCGCGATCTGCTCGTCCGGCTGGAACGCCAGCAGATTCGCGACGTGCTGGCCGCGCGCCTCCCGGCCCGCGTCCGGGAGTTCGTACGCCTTGGCCCGGTAGACCCGGCCCTTGTTGGTGAAGAACAGCAGCCAGTGGTGGGTGGTCGAGACGAAGAAGTGGTCGACGATGTCGTCCTGCTTCAGCTTCGTCCCGCGCACGCCCTTGCCGCCGCGCTTCTGCGAGCGGTAGTCCTCGGTCTTGGTGCGCTTCAGATAGCCGCCGCGGGTGATCGTGACGACGATGTCCTCCTCGGCGATCAGGTCCTCGATGGACATGTCGCCGTCGAAGGGGACCAGCTTGGAGCGCCGGTCGTCGCCGAACTTCTCGACGAGCGCGGTCAGCTCCTCGCTGATGATCTGCCGCTGCCGCTCGGGCGAGGCGAGGATCGCGTTGTACTCGTTGATCTTCGCCTGAAGCTCGTCGTGCTCCTGGGTGATCTTCTGACGCTCCAGGGCGGCCAGCCGCCGCAGCTGCATCTCCAGGATCGCGTTCGCCTGGATCTCGTCGATCTCCAGCAGGTCCATCAGGCCGCCGCGCGCGGTGTCGACCGTGTCGCTGCGCCGGATCAGCGCGATGACCTCGTCGATCGCGTCCAGCGCCTTGAGCAGGCCGCGCAGGATGTGCGCCCGCTCCTCGGCCTTGCGCAGCCGGAAGCGCGTCCGGCGGACGATGACCTCGATCTGGTGGGTGACCCAGTTGCGGATGAACGCGTCCAGCGACAGGGTCCGCGGCACGCCGTCGACCAGCGCCAGCATGTTGGCGCCGAAGTTCGTCTGCAGATCGGTGTGCTTGTACAGGTTGTTGAGGACGACCTTGGCGACCGCGTCCCGCTTGAGCACGATGACCAGGCGCTGGCCGGTGCGCGACGAGGTCTCGTCGCGGACGTCCGCGATGCCGCCGATCCTGGCGTCCTTCACCAGGTCGGCGATCTTCTGCGCCAGGTTGTCCGGGTTGACCTGGTACGGCAGTTCGGTGACCACCAGGCACTGCCGGCCCTGGATCTCCTCGACCTCGACGACCGCGCGCATCGTGATCGAGCCACGGCCGGTGCGGTACGCCTCCTCGATGCCCTTGCGGCCCACGACCAGCGCGCCGGTCGGGAAGTCCGGGCCCTTGATCCGGTCGACCAGGGCGTCGAGCAGCTCCTCCTGGCTCGCCTCCGGGTTCGCCAGGAACCACTGGGCGCCCTCGGCGACCTCGCGCAGATTGTGCGGCGGGATGTTGGTGGCCATGCCCACCGCGATCCCCGCCGAGCCGTTGACCAGCAGGTTCGGGAAACGGGCCGGCAGGACCGTCGGCTCCTGGTTACGGCCGTCGTAGTTGTCCTGGAAGTCGACGGTCTCCTCGTCGATGTCCCGGAGCATCTCCATGGCCAGCGGGGCCATCTTGCACTCGGTGTACCGCATGGCCGCCGCGGGGTCGTTGCCCGGGGAGCCGAAGTTGCCGTTGGAGTCGACCAGCGGCATGCGCATGGACCACGACTGGGCCAGCCGCACGAGGGCGTCGTAGATGGACGAGTCACCGTGCGGGTGGTACGTGCCCATCACGTCGCCGACGACGCGGGCGCACTTGTAGAAGCCCTTCTCGGGGCGGTATCCGCCGTCGTACATCGCGTACAGCACGCGCCGGTGCACCGGCTTGAGGCCGTCCCGGACGTCGGGCAGCGCACGGCTCACGATGACGCTCATCGCGTAGTCGAGGTACGAGCGCTGCATCTCGGTCTCGAGGCCGACCGCCTCGATGCGCATCGCGGCGCCCTCGGCGAGTTCGTCGGGCGTGGTGGGGTTGTTCTCGTCGGCCATTGCTGGTCAAGTCCTTCTGTCGTCTGCGGCTGCGGGTGGCCGACTCAGATGTCGAGGAAGCGGACATCCTTGGCATTGCGCTGGATGAACGAGCGCCGTGCCTCGACGTCCTCGCCCATCAGGACCGAGAACAGGTCGTCGGCCTGCGCCGCGTCGTCCAGCGTGACCTGGCCGAGGACCCGGCTGTCGAGGTCCATGGTGGTCACGCGCAGCTCCTCGGCGTTCATCTCGCCCAGACCCTTGAAGCGCTGCACCGAGTCGTCCTTGATGCGCTTGCCCTGCTCGCGGCCGGCCTGGATCAGGGCGTCCCGCTCCCGGTCCGAGTACGCGTACTCGAAGTCGTCCCGGCCCCACTTGATCTTGTAGAGCGGCGGGCGGGAGAGGAAGACGTGCCCGGCCTCGACGAGCGGACGCATGAAGCGGAAGAGGAACGTCAGCAGCAGGGTGTTGATGTGCTGACCGTCGACGTCGGCGTCCGCCATCAAGATGATCTTGTGATAGCGGAGCTTGGCGATGTCGAAGTCCTCGTGCACACCGGTGCCGAAGGCCGAGATCAGCGCCTGGACCTCGTTGTTCTGGAGGATCTTGTCGACCCGGGCCTTCTCGACGTTGAGGATCTTGCCTCGGATCGGAAGGATCGCCTGGTACTGCGGATCACGGCCGGACTTGGCCGAGCCGCCGGCGGAGTCACCCTCGACGATGAAGATCTCGCACTTCGACGGGTCGTTGGACTGGCAGTCGCTCAGCTTGCCCGGCAGCGACGCGGTCTCCAGCAGCCCCTTGCGGCGGGTCAGGTCGCGCGCCTTACGGGCCGCCACCCGGGCCGTCGCCGCCTGGATCCCCTTGCGGATGATGTCCGCCGCCTCGTTGGGGTTCCGGTCCAGCCAGTCGGCCAGGTGCTCGTTGACGATCTTCTGGACGAAGGTCTTCGCCTCGGTGTTGCCCAGCTTCGTCTTCGTCTGGCCCTCGAACTGCGGCTCGCCCAGCTTGACCGAGATGATCGCGGTCAGGCCCTCGCGGATGTCCTCACCGGTGAGGTTGTCGTCCTTCTCGCGGAGCAGCTTCCTGTCGCGCGCGTACTTGTTGATCAGGTACGTCAGCGCGGCCCGGAAGCCCTCCTCGTGCGTACCGCCCTCATGGGTGTGGATGGTGTTCGCGAAGCTGTAGACACCCTCGGAGTACTGGGTGTTCCACTGCATCGCGATCTCGAGGGAGAGCAGCCGCTCCTTGTCCTCGGCCTCGAAGCCGATCACCGTGGGGTGGACCAGCTCGCCCTTGCGGGAGTTGAGGTACGTGACGAAGTCGACGATGCCGCCCTCGTAGTGGTACCGCACGGAGAGCGGCTTGCCCTCCTCGTCCACATGGGCCTCGCGCTCGTCCGTCAGCGCGATCGACAGGCCCTTGTTGAGGAACGCCATCTCCTGGAAGCGCCGGGACAGCGTCTCGAACGAGTACTCGGTGGTCTCGAAGATGTCCCCGTCGGCCCAGAAGGTGACCGTCGTGCCGGTCTCCTCCGTGGCCTCGTTCCGGGCCAGCGGCGCGGTCGGCACGCCGGTCTTGTAGTCCTGGGTCCAGCGGTACCCGTCCGTCTTGACCTCGACCGAGACCTTCGACGACAGGGCGTTGACGACGGAGACGCCGACGCCGTGCAGACCACCGGAGACGGCGTAGCCGCCGCCGCCGAACTTGCCGCCCGCGTGCAGGACGGTCAGCACGACCTCCACGGCCGGCTTCCCCTCCGAGGGGACGATGCCCACCGGGATACCGCGGCCGTTGTCGATGACGCGGACGCCGCCGTCGGGGAGGATCGTGACGTCGATGCTGTCCGCGTGCCCGGCCATGGCCTCGTCGACGGAGTTGTCGACGACTTCCTGGACCAGGTGGTGCAGGCCGCGCTCACCGGTGGAACCGATGTACATACCGGGTCGCTTGCGGACCGCGTCCAGCCCCTCCAGGACAGTGATCGCACTGGCGTCGTACGACGGCGGAGCCAGGGCCTCGCCGTCGGGGATGGACGTGATGTTTTCGATGGGGTTGCCGGAATCGGCCACGAAGCGCCCTTTCTGGCACAGCACATGCCGTCTCCGGGCAGGCAGGAGCGGCTGCGTCGTTCAACATGTGTCCGCAAGCGCTCGGTGCGCCAGCGGCGACGGTGTACGCGCCCAGTCTACCGGTAGCGCCGACAAGAATGGGGGCTTGCTGGCGCCTGAGTCCGCATGTGCCGCCCTGAACCGGTCGCCAGCGACTCCCCATATGCGGGGACGGGCTCCAAGAGGCTCACACCGCCACTCAGCGCTTCGAGCTGTCAACCACCGGCTACCGTGACCGGGGTCTCAGCCGTCACCCTGTGCTCAGGCGCCGTCAGCCGTAGGTGTCGCCCGGCCCTGTACTGCCGGGGGAGCGCAGCGGACCGTAGCGCCGGGGCGGCCCGCCCGGGCCCAGCACCTTGATCAACCGGACCGTGCCCTGCCCGAGATCGACGTTGAGCCGGGCCACCAGTTGCGGTGCGAGCAGCCGCAGCTGCGTCGCCCACGCTGTGGAGTCGCAGCGCACGGTCAGCACCCGGGCGTCCTCGTCGTACCGCTGCGGCTCACAGTGCTGGGCGACCTCCGGGCCGACGATCTGGGGCCAGCGGCCCATCACCCCGCCGACCGCCGCCGGTGCCTCCCAGCCCCGCTCGGTGATCAGCCGGTTGATCGCCGCCCCGAGCGGAAGCGGATCGCGACCATCGGCGCGCGCGCCGGAGCGCAAGCCCCCTCGGCGCGCCTGCTTCTTCTGCTGGGCGGCCGCGCCGCGGGCGCGCGCCTGCTCCTTGGCGGCGCGCAGCGCGACGCGCGCCAGGTCGACGCCCGAGGGCTCCGGGTTCTTCGGGGGCTGGTCGGTCATACCCGCCGCACCTCCCCCTCGGCCACCGCGTACCGCACGCCCGCCAGCACCCGCGGGACGTCCTCCTCCACGGCCGCCGTGACCAGCACCTGCTCACCGGGGGCGACCAGCTCGGCCAGCCGCTCCCGGCGCCGGGAGTCCAGCTCCGCGAAGACGTCGTCCAGCACCAGCACCGGTTCGGCGCCCTCCGCGCGCAGCAGGTCGTACGAGGCAAGCCGCAGCGCCAGGGCGTACGACCAGGACTCGCCATGGCTCGCGTACCCCTTGGCCGGAAGCCGCCCGAGCTTGAGGACCAGGTCGTCCCGGTGCGGCCCCACCAGCGTGACGCCGCGCTCGATCTCCTGCTTGCGCGCCTCGGCCAGGGCGGCTATCAGCCGCTCGTACAGCTCCTCGCGGCTGCCGGCCGCGGTCAGGTCCTCACCGGCCGAACCGCGGTACTCCGGCAGGACCGGGCCGCCCCCCGGGGCCAGCTGCTCGTACGCCTTGTCGGCCAGCGGCTGGAGCACGGAGATCAGGTCGAAGCGCTGGGCGAGCAGCTCGGCACCGGTCCGGGCCAGGTGCTGGTCCCAGACATCGAGGGTGGCCAGTGCCGCGTCACCGCCGCCGCTGCGGGAGCCGTGCCGCCGGGCCATCGCGGCGGTCTTCAGCAGACTGTTGCGCTGCTTGAGCACCCGGTCGTAGTCCGAGCGGATCCCGGCCATGCGCGGCGCACGGGCGGTGATCAGATCGTCCAGGAAGCGGCGGCGCTCACCGGGATCGCCCTTGACCAGGGCCAGGTCCTCGGGCGCGAACAGCACCGTGCGCAGGATGCCGAGCACATCCCGCGGTCTGACCTGCGAGGACCGGTTGATGCGGGCGCGGTTGGCCTTACCGGGGTTCAGCTCCAGCTCGACCAGCTGCTGCCGGTCGCCCTGGACCACCGCGGCCCGGACGACCGCCCGCTCGGCGCCCATGCGCACCAGCGGGGCGTCCGAGGAGACGCGGTGGCTGCCGAGCGTGGCGAGATAGCCGACGGCCTCGACCAGATTGGTCTTGCCCTGCCCGTTGGGCCCGACGAACGCGGTGACGCCCGGCTCCAGGGCGACCTCGGCCCGCGCGTACGAGCGGAAGTCGGCGAGCGAAAGATGCGTGACGTGCATGGTGGGCTGCGCCGACCTCCCCCGGCAGTACGACCCCCTGAAGGGGCTGCTTACTTGGTGTTCTCGACCGCGTGGCCGCCGAACTGGTTGCGCAGCGCGGCGATCATCTTCATCTGCGGGGAGTCGTCCTGGCGCGAGGCGAAGCGGGCGAACAGGGACGCTGTGATCGCGGGCAGCGGCACCGCGTTGTCGATCGCGGCCTCCACGGTCCAGCGGCCCTCGCCCGAGTCCTCGGCGTATCCGCGCAAGCGGGTCAGGTGCTCGTCGTCGTCCAGGGCGCGGACGGCCAGGTCCAGCAGCCAGGAGCGGATGACGGTGCCCTCCTGCCAGGAGCGGAACACCTCGCGGACGTCGGTGACCGAGTGCACGGCCTCCAGCAGCTCCCAGCCCTCGGCGTACGCCTGCATCATCGCGTACTCGATGCCGTTGTGGACCATCTTGGCGAAGTGGCCCGCGCCGACCTTTCCGGCGTGGACGGCCCCGGCGTCGCCCTCGGGCTTGAGCGCGTCGAAGACCGGCTGGACCTGCGCGACGTGCTCGGCCGCGCCGCCGTACATCAGCGCATAGCCGTTCTCCAGGCCCCAGACGCCGCCGGAGACACCGCAGTCGACGAAGCCGATGCCCTTGGCGGCCAGCTCCTCGGCGTGCTTCTCGTCGTCCGTCCAGCGGGAGTTGCCACCGTCCACGACGACGTCGCCGGGCGACAGCAGCTCGGCCAGCTCGTCGATGGTGGTCTGGGTCGCGGCACCGGCCGGAACCATGATCCACACCACCCGCGGACCCTTGAGACCGCTCACCAGCTCGCCGAGGCTGTGCACATCGGCGACGTCCGGGTTGCGGTCGTATCCGATGACGGTGTGGCCTGCGCGGCGAATGCGCTCGCGCATGTTGCCGCCCATCTTGCCGAGGCCGACGAGACCGAGCTCCATCAGTGATCCTTATGCCGTAGTCAGTGCGGTTCGTACCCGGGACCGAGCCTACGCCGACGGGTAGCCGCACAGTTGTGGGCTACACCCGCTCATTCGCTCGGTCCTCGGGCACTCAACCGCTCAGTCGCACCGGCATGATCAGGTACTTGTACGCCTCGTCCGCCTCGGCGTCCACGGCGGGCTTGCCACTGAGCAGGGCGGGCTTGGTCGACGTGGTGAACGACAGCTGGGCGACCGGCGAGTCGATCGCGCTGAGCCCGTCGAGCAGGAACGTCGGGTTGAAGGCGATGGAGATGTCGTCGCCGTCGAGCTGGGCGTCGACGCGCTCCACAGCCTGTGCATCGTCGCTGGAACCGGCCTCCAGGATCAGCACGCCCTGCTCGAAGCTGAGCCGCACCGGCGTGTTCCGCTCGGCGACCAGGGCCACACGCTTGACGGCCTCCACGAAGGGGGCGGTCTCGATCACCGCGACGGAGTTGAACTCGGTCGGGAAGAGCGTGCGGTACTTCGGCAGGTCGCCCTCGAGCAGCCGGGTGGTCGTACGGCGCCCGGCACCCTCGAAGCCGATCAGCCCCTCGCCCGCACCCGAGCCGGAAAGTGCCAGGGCGACCGTGTCGCCGCTGGTCAGCGACTTGGCAGTGTCGAGCAGCGTCTTGGCGGGGACCAGCGCGACAGCGGAGATGTCCGGCGTCTCCGGCTTCCACAGGAACTCGCGGACCGCGAAGCGGTAGCGGTCGGTGGAGGCCAGCGTGACGGTGTCGCCCTCGATCTCGATCCGCACACCGGTGAGCACCGGCAGGGTGTCGTCACGGCCGGCGGCGATGGCGACCTGGGCGGCTGCGGCGGCGAAGACCTCACCGGGGACGGTGCCGGTCGCGGTCGGCATCTGCGGCAGCGCCGGGTACTCCTCCACCGGCAGTGTGTGGAGGGTGAAGCGCGACGAGCCGCAGACGACGGTCACGCGCACGCCGTCGCTGGAGATCTCCACAGGGCGATTGGGGAGAGCGCGGCAGATGTCGGCGAGGAGGCGGCCGGAGACCAGGACCGTGCCGTCGTCCTCCACGTCGGCCTCGACGGACACCCGGGCCGAGACCTCGTAGTCGAAGCCGGAGAGGCTGAGAGCGCCTTCCTCCGCCTTCAGCAGGATGCCCGCGAGGACGGGCACCGGCGGACGGGCCGGGAGGCTGCGGGCCGTCCAGGCCACTGCCTCCGCGAGTACATCGCGCTCCACCCGGATCTTCACCGGAAACCGCCTCCTGCTGTTGCTGGCTCGCCCTGCTGGCCTTCGTCGTCGGCTGATGTGCCGGAGACCAGTCTGACGCACGCCGCTGACAGTCGGCGCGGCTCGGGGTCAAGTCGGTGCGAGACGTGTCGGGCGGCCGGACCCGAAGTTGTGCACAGGCCCCACTTCGAAGCGATTTCCCTGCTCTAACTCTGTGGTCGTAGTAGTAGGGCCTGTGGAAACCGTGGAAAACTGACTTTGCGCAGGTCAGAGCCGCTTTTTTGTCCACCGGTCCTGTGGGTGGCGCCCGTGGACAACCCGGCCGTTCTGTGGATGCCGGAAAGTTCTGCACACGCGATGCACAGGAGTGAGCCGGTTCTCCCCAGCGGCGTCCCCAGGTTTACCCACCTTCCCCACAGCCCAACCCGGCTCCTTGGTGTGATGCCTTTCACTCGGACCGGTGAGAGGGGCCGTTTCGTTGCCGAACAGTGGACAGGCGTGTGGAGAAGCTGTGGGCAACGGGCCTTTGGCTGTGGGCGGCCGGTGGACAACTCGAAGCACGGCCTGTGGGCAGTTCGTTCGTCCACAGTCTGTGGATGACGGTTGGCCACAATTCCACACCCGGCTGACCTCGACCGATCCCATCTTGCACCCCGAGCTTGTGGACGGATTCTGGACAACGGAGAAGTCCCCAAGGTGTGGACGGCGCATCCGCTGTGGATCTGTGGAGAACTGGCCTGTCGGCGCATGGAATCGAACAGCTGGGGAGGGCGAACGACGAAGGGCGCCCCGGGAGTTGTCCGTCCCGGAGCGCCCTTGCGCGTGTCGGCGGCGCCTGTGCGGCCCGCTCAGCCGTTCTTGATGCGGTTGGTCAGCTCGGTGACCTGGTTGTAGATCGAGCGCCGCTCGGCCATCAGCGCCCGGATCTTGCGGTCCGCGTGCATCACCGTCGTATGGTCCCGGCCGCCGAACTGCGCGCCGATCTTGGGCAGGGAGAGATCGGTCAGCTCACGGCACAGATACATCGCGATCTGCCGCGCCGTGACCAGCACCCGGCTGCGGGAAGCGCCGCACAGGTCGTCCACCGTGTGCCCGAAGTAGTCGGCGGTCGCGGCCATGATCGCGGTGGCGGTGATCTCCGGGGCCGCGTCCTCGCCGCCGGGGATCAGATCCTTGAGGACGATCTCGGTGAGGCCGAGGTCCACCGGCTGCCGGTTCAGGCTCGCGAAGGCCGTGACCCGGATCAGCGCGCCCTCCAGCTCGCGGATGTTGCGGGAGATCCGGGAGGCGATGAACTCCAGCACCTCCGGCGGCGCGTTCAGCTGCTCCTGGACCGCCTTCTTGCGGAGGATCGCGATGCGCGTCTCCAGCTCCGGCGGCTGCACATCGGTGATCAGGCCCCACTCGAAGCGGTTGCGGAGCCGGTCCTCCAGGGTGACCAGCTGCTTGGGCGGCCGGTCGGAGGAGAGCACGATCTGCTTGTTGGCGTTGTGGAGCGTATTGAAGGTGTGGAAGAACTCCTCCTGCGTCGACTCCTTGCTCGCCAGGAACTGGATGTCGTCGACCAGCAGGATGTCCATGTCGCGGTAGCGCTTGCGGAACGCGTCCGCCTTGCCGTCGCGGATGGAGTTGATGAACTCGTTGGTGAACTCCTCGGAGCTCACATAGCGCACCCGGGTACCGGGATAGAGGCTGCGGGCGTAGTGCCCGATCGCGTGCAGCAGATGGGTCTTGCCGAGCCCCGACTCCCCGTAGATGAAGAGCGGGTTGTACGCCTTGGCCGGCGCCTCGGCGACCGCGACCGCCGCGGCGTGCGCGAAGCGGTTGGAGGCGCCGATGACAAAGGTGTCGAAGAGGTACTTGGGATTCAGCCGGGCGGTCGGCTCACCGGGGCCGGACGCGGGCGCGGGCTGCGCGGCGAGCGGGCCGGGCGCGCCGGTCTGCGACGGCAGCACGGGCGGTCCGCCGCGGGCGCGCTCGAGCGGGTCGGGGAGATCGTGGCGCTGCTGCTCGTACGGCGGGCGCTCGGGCGGGCCGCCGGGTCCTCCTGGTCCGCCAGGGCCGCCGCGGTTTCCCGGACCGCTCGGCCCGCCGGGACCGCTTGTCCCCGGGCCTCCCCCGGGAGCGCCGGGTCCGGGGCGCTCAGGACCGGGGCCCCGGTAGTCGCCGCGCGACTGCGGGTCGTACGGCTGCTGGTCGTAGCCGGACGAGGAGCGCTGGGACGCGTACGGATCGGCCTCGGGGAAACCGCCGAGCCGGGGCTGCTGCCAGCCGTAGTCGTCATGCGGCCGCTGCCAGGCGGCGGGCTCGTGACGCGGCTGCTGATAGCCGGGGTACGCGGGGCGGGCGGTCGGCAGCTCGTCGGGCGCCTGGCGGCCGTAGCCGTCGCGGCTCTCGTACCCCTCGTAACCGCCGTCCCGGCCGTCGCGGCTCTCGTATCCCTCGCGGCGGCCGCTCTCGTAGCCGTCCCGGGTGTCGCGCTGCATCTGCTGCGGGACGATCGGCTCTCCGGCCGACTCGTCGACGGTGATCGCGATGCGGATCGGGCGGCCGCACTCCCGGCTCAACGTTTCGCTGACGATCGGGGCCAGCCGGCCCTCCAGCACGCCCTTGGCGAATTCATTGGGGACGGCGAGCAGGGCGGTGTCGGCGACGAGTGCGAGGGGCTGGCACCGTTTGATCCAGTGCTCGTCCTTGGCCTCGACGCCCTGTCCTCCCTGACCCGTGCCTTCTCCCAGAAGCCTTTCCAGCACGCGTGGCCACACTGCGGCAAGATCGGCAGGTACGTCAGCCACAGGGCACGCTCTCTCACTCGCTGGGTGGGGGACGCCGACATGTCCCACGAAAGGTGGTTCTCGGGACGGGCGGGAAGGAATCGGAGCCCGGCCACGGTAGTCAGGCCGGGGTTCAGGGTTCAAGTCGTTGTCCACAGGGTGTGTACAAATGTGCCATGTGATGTCGCCGGTCGTTCCCTTGCCCCCGCGGGCGGGCCGGGCGGGGCGCCGTACGGGCCGTCTGTCGGTTTGACCGGATGGCGTAACCGCGCGTACCGTAACCAGGTCGAGTTGTCGATGGCTGCTGCCGCCTGCCTCCGATGGGCAAGGGTCACGGACTTCATGATCCGTGATCGTGAAGCGGTGCACTCGGGCGTATTGCGAGCTACTCGTGGGCGCACGGTGACAGCCAGGCGATGTACCGCCACTACCCGATTCATTTCTGGAGCCCCCGAGTGAGCAAGCGCACCTTCCAGCCGAACAACCGTCGCCGCGCGAAGACCCACGGGTTCCGGCTGCGTATGCGTACCCGTGCCGGCCGCGCGATCCTCGCGTCCCGCCGTAGCAAGGGTCGCGCCAGCCTGTCGGCCTGAGCAGCCTGACCCAAGGTCCATGACGTGCTGCCTACCGAGCATCGGCTGAGGCGGCGCGAGGACTTCGCGGCCGCGGTACGCCGAGGACGCAGGGCCGGTCGCCCGCTTCTTGTCGTGCACTACCGCAGCGGCCTCACCAGCAAAGACACGGACCCGCACGCACCTGGGGAGAGTGCTCCCCCGGCGCGTGCGGGTTTCGTCGTCAGCAAGGCGGTCGGCGGTGCCGTCGTCCGCAATCTGGTGAAGCGCCGACTGCGCCATCTCATGCGGGACCGTCTCGATCATTTTCCCGCAGGTAGCCTTGTGGTCGTACGGGCGCTGCCCGGTGCGGGTGAGGCGGGTCACGACCAGCTGGCCCGCGACCTCGACACCGCAGTGCAGCGGCTACTGGGAGGGGTGCCGCGATGAAGTACCCGCTGCTGTGGTTGATCAAGCTGTACCAGTGGACCATCAGCCCCATGTTGGGACCGGTCTGCAAGTACTACCCGTCGTGCTCGCACTATGGCTACACGGCCATTGACCGGCACGGCGCGGTAAAAGGAACGGCGCTGACGGCGTGGCGCATCCTGCGCTGCAACCCATGGTCGCTCGGTGGCGTCGACCATGTGCCGCCCCGGAAGCATCCGGTGTGGCACCAGCGGCTGCGGAACCGCTTCGGCGGGCACTCCGCTGTGGAACCTGCCGCACAGCCCGAGACCCAGCCCAACGCCCAAGGAGCCTGATTCGTGGACACGATCCTCGGTCCTCTTTATGACGTAGTTTCCTGGATCATCGTCCAGTTCCACTCGTTCTACAGCCTCATTTTTGACCGGAACAGTGGCTGGGCGTGGGGTCTGTCCATCGTTTCGCTGGTGGTGCTGATCCGCATCTGCCTGATCCCGCTCTTCGTGAAGCAGATCAAGTCGACGCGGAACATGCAGGCGCTCCAGCCGAAGATGAAGGCGATCCAGGAGCGCTACAAGAGCGACAAGCAGCGTCAGTCCGAAGAGATGATGAAGCTGTACAAGGAGACGGGCACCAACCCGCTCTCCAGCTGCTTGCCCATCCTCGCGCAGTCGCCGTTCTTCATTTCGCTGTACCAGGTCCTCAACCACATCGCGAACAACCGGACGGTCGGTGTCATCGACCAGTCGCTGCTGGACAGCGCCCGGAACGCGCACATCTTCGGCGCCCCCCTGTCCGTGAAGTTCCTGGACTCCGCCTCGAAGGTCGAGTCCCTCGGAGCGTCGCTGACGGACGTCCGCATCGTGACGATCACCATGATCGTGCTGATGTCGGCGTCGCAGTTCTTCACCCAGCGCCAGCTGATGACCAAGAACGTCGACCTCACGGTGAAGACGCCGTTCATGCAGCAGCAGAAGATGCTGATGTACGTCTTCCCGGTCATGTTCGCCGTCTTCGGCATCAACTTCCCCGTCGGTGTCCTCGTCTACTGGCTGACCACCAACGTCTGGACCCTCGGCCAGCAGATGTTCGTCATCCGCCGTAACCCGACCCCGGGCAGCGTCGCCTTCCAGGCGCGCCAGGAGCGGCTGCGGGCCAAGGGCAAGCTGAAGGAGGAGCCGGCCGAGGTCGCCGCCAAGGAGGCCGCAGAGACCGCCCGCGCCAACCGCCAGCAGCCCAAGCGGCAGACCAAGTCGCAGCGCACCACCGCGGGCGGCCACGGCCACAGCAAGGCATCGGCGCAGTCCGGCTCCACGGCCAAGGTGAGCAAGTCCGACCAGGAGCCGACGCAGCAGAGCGCGGCGGAGAAGAAGGGCGCGCAGGGCGGCAAACCGGCCGGCGGCTCGGCCTCCGGCTCCCGGAACACGAAGTCCGGGCAGCGCAAGGGCCAGCAGCGCCCCAAGCACCCGTCCAAGAAGTAACGAAGGAGTCCATCCGTGACGGAAGGCACCACCCCCGCCGCCGAGGGTGTCGACACCCTGACCCGCCTCGAGCAGGAAGGGGAGATCGCGGCCGACTACCTCGAAGGTCTGCTGGACATCGCGGACCTCGACGGTGACATCGACATGGACGTCGAGGCCGACCGCGCAGCGGTGTCGATCATCAGCGACTCGACCAGCCGTGACCTCCAGAAGCTGGTCGGCCGCGACGGCGAGGTGCTGGAGGCCCTTCAGGAGCTGACCCGGCTCGCGGTGCACCGGGAGACCGGCGACCGGAGCCGGCTGATGCTCGACATCGCCGGATACCGGGCCCGTAAGCGTGCCGAGCTGACAGAGCTGGGCACCAAGGCAGCGGAAGAGGCGAAGGGCACCGGCGAGCCGGTGAAGCTCAAGGCGATGACGCCCTTCGAGCGCAAGGTGGTGCACGACGCGGTGGCCGCCGCCGGACTGCACAGCGAGTCCGAGGGCGAGGAGCCCCAGCGCTGTGTAGTGGTACTCCCGGCCTGACCAGGCCCGGTCCCATGGTCTACCCGGCCCCGTCTGTGAGCAGACGGGGCCGAATCTTGTCAGCCTTACATCAGCATCAGCGTTCGACACAGTGCTCGGTACGGAAGGACGGTTCCCGTGACGGAAGCAGCGGAGCTCCCCCCGGCGCCCGAAGAGGCTCGGGATGTATTCGGTGAGTGCTTCCCGGAGGCCGTTCGGTATGGCGAGTTGCTGGCCGATGTGGGCGTGACCCGCGGGCTGATCGGCCCGCGCGAGGTGCCGCGCCTGTGGGAGCGGCACCTGCTGAACTGCGCCGTGCTGTCCGAAGTGGTACCCGAGGGCGTCACCGTCTGCGATGTGGGCTCGGGCGCCGGGCTCCCCGGCATTCCGCTCGCCCTGACCCGCCCGGATCTGCGGATCACCCTGCTGGAGCCGCTGCTGCGGCGTACGAACTTCCTGCGGGAAGTGGTGGAGCTGCTGGGCCTGGAGCACGTCACGGTCGTGCGCGGCCGGGCCGAGGAGGTTCTGGGGAAGCTTCCCCCGATGCATGTGGTCACGGCCCGGGCAGTGGCCCCGCTGGACCGGCTGGCCGGCTGGGGGGTTCCGCTGCTGCGGCCGTACGGAGAGATGCTGCTGCTGAAGGGCGACACGGCCGAGGAGGAGCTGAAGCACGCCCGGGCGGCGCTGGGCAAGCTCGGTGTGGTGGACACCTCGGTGCTGCACGTCGGTGAGGGCATCGTGGATCCGCTGTCCACCGTGGTGCGGGTCGAGGTCGGGGAGAGCCCCGGCGGTGTGCGTTTTGCCGCGAAGCGCGCCAAGGCGGCGCGCAAGGCGTCACGACGTCGTCCCTGAGGACCCCTGGCGCCGCCGAGGCCGCTACACCTCTGACGTAGGCCGAGCGGCCCGTAGGGGTGCTCCATACAAGCTGGCTAAAGTACGCATACCGGAGTGTCGCGACGAATCGGCGGGCCCGTCCGTGCATCGTGTTTCACGTGAAACGTCGCTCCCTGCTGCATGGAATCATCAGTCGCGGTCGTGCGGCGGCTCTGCCCCGCGACCGCCGCCCCCGTAATGACGTGGATTCATCCACAGGAGAACGGGCCTCGCTGGTTCACAACCCCCAAAGCATGGCAGGCTCTGTGCATCGAGAGCCTGATGTCGAGGAGAGTGAATCCTTGCGGTCCGACGCCAACATCGCGGGGCCGATGACCGATCCGGTCCCCGGCCCCCGCACCGAATCGGCGGGGGAGGACGTTTCACGTGAAACTCCACCCCCGATGGACGACACCCCTATTGGCCGTGCCGCTCAACTGGCGGTGGAAGCTCTTGGCCGGGCTGGTGAGGGACTGCCCAGGCCGGAGCAGACCCGGGTGATGGTGGTCGCCAACCAGAAGGGCGGGGTCGGGAAGACCACGACCACGGTCAATCTGGCGGCGTCCCTCGCCCTGCACGGCGGACGAGTCCTTGTGATCGACCTCGACCCGCAGGGCAATGCCTCGACGGCGCTGGGGATCGACCACCACGCCGAAGTCCCCTCGATCTACGACGTTCTGGTCGACAGCAAGCCGCTGTCCGATGTGGTGCAGCCCGTGCCGGATGTGGAGGGGCTGTTCTGTGCCCCGGCCACGATCGACCTCGCCGGTGCCGAGATCGAGCTGGTCTCCCTGGTGGCGCGGGAGAGTCGGCTGGAACGGGCCATCCAGGCCTATGAGCAGCCACTGGACTACATCCTCATCGACTGTCCGCCCTCGCTGGGGCTGCTGACGGTCAATGCGCTGGTCGCCGGGGCGGAAGTGCTGATCCCGATCCAGTGCGAGTACTACGCCCTGGAGGGGCTCGGGCAGCTCCTGCGCAACGTCGATCTGGTGCGGGGGCATCTCAATCCCAAGCTCCATGTCTCGACGATCCTGCTCACGATGTACGACGGCCGGACCCGGCTGGCCTCCCAGGTGGCGGACGAGGTCCGCAGCCACTTCGGCGGCGAGGTGCTCCGGACGAGCATCCCGAGATCGGTGCGCATCTCCGAGGCCCCCAGCTATGGGCAGACGGTCCTCACCTATGACCCGGGATCGAGCGGAGCGCTCTCCTATCTCGAGGCGGCCCGGGAGATCGCGCTTCGTGGGGTGAACGTGCAGTACGACGCACAGCACGTTCATGCCTTGCCCATGCCCGAGATCAGCCAGCACGACCAGCACAGCATGCAGGAGGGGATTCAGTGAGTGACCGAAGGAGAGGACTGGGCCGTGGGCTCGGTGCTTTGATCCCTCCCGCGCCGAAGGGGGCCGACAACGCCGGACCCGCTACGGGCGGGGGGACGGCCACGACCTCAGGGGGCTCGACCTCACCGACCGCGGTCCCGGTGCTCACCCAGGAGCGCGGGGTGGCCGCGGCCAAGGTGGCCGGTCTGTCCACGCAGAGCGTTCCACGTGAAACCGAGCCGCCCGCCACACCGGAGAAGGAACCCGAGGCCGCCCCGACGGCCACGGTGGACGAGGTGGCCGGGGCGCACTTCGCCGAGCTGCCCATCGACTTCATCACGCCCAACCCCCGTCAGCCGCGTGAGGTGTTCGACGAGGACGCCCTGGCCGAGCTGGTCACCTCGATCCAGGAGGTCGGTCTCCTCCAGCCGGTCGTGGTACGGCAGTTGGCACCGGAGCGCTATGAGCTCATCATGGGCGAACGGCGCTGGCGGGCCTGCCGTGAGGCGGGGCTGGAGAAGATTCCCGCGATCGTCCGGGCCACCGACGACGAGAAGCTTCTGCTCGACGCGCTGCTGGAGAACCTGCACCGGGCACAGCTCAACCCGCTCGAAGAGGCCGCGGCATACGACCAGTTGCTGAAGGACTTCAACTGCACGCATGACGAGCTGGCGGACCGCATCGGGCGTTCGCGTCCGCAGGTCTCCAACACGCTGCGGCTGTTGAAGCTCTCCCCCTCCGTCCAGCGCAGGGTCGCCGCGGGGGTGCTCTCCGCGGGCCATGCCCGGGCCCTGCTCTCCGTGGACGACGCGGAGGAACAGGACCGGCTGGCGCATCGCATCGTGGCCGAAGGGCTGTCGGTGCGGGCGGTCGAGGAGATCGTCACTCTGATGGGGTCGCGGTCGGGCGGTGCTCCCAAGACGAAGGGGCCGCGCGCTGGTACCCGGGTGTCCCCCGCGCTCACGGATCTGGCCTCCCGGCTGTCGGACCGCTTCGAGACGCGGGTGAAGGTCGACCTCGGTCAGAAGAAGGGAAAGATCGTCGTCGAGTTCGCCTCGATAGACGATCTGGAGCGGATTCTCGGCACCCTGGCCCCGGGCGAGGGGCCGGTGCTGGAGCAGCCGCTGTCCGCGGAGGACAACGCGGCGGACGACGACGAGTGAGGCGCTGACCGCACGGCTCGGCCGTGGGGAAGCGCGTAGGGGCGGGTCGTGTTCCGATGACATCGGAACACGACCCGCTCTTTGCGCAAGGGCGGTATCGGTGCAATCTCCGCACGGATACGATGCGATCAGATAGGGCGGATCCATGGGAGGCACCTCATGCGGAGGGCAGGGCCATGCGATCGGTGAGCCGCACCGGACTGGTGGCCACAGGCTTGGGCCTGGGCGCTGTCGGCGGTTTCGTCGGTAGTCTGATCAGGGAGCGTAGTGCGCTGTCAGCCGCCCGTACCGCGGCTGGCCACGGAAGTGAGGGACTGGCTTCATGGGGCGTCGGCTTGTACCGCTCACGCTGGACAACCTCCCGGACATCCCCAAGCGCTGCCGCGCATGTGTCTTCTGGGAGCTCGACCCAGTCAGCGGCGAGGCTGCGGTAAGGGCCGGACGTCCGGAGCTGGAGAAGGAAGCCTGGATCTCGGCCGTTCTGCTGGAGTGGGGATCCTGCGGCCGCGTGGTCTATGTCGATGAGGTGCCGGTGGGCTTCGTGCTCTACGCGCCGCCCGCCTATGTGCCGCGGTCCACGGCCTTTCCCACGAGCCCGGTCGCGGCGGACGCCGTACAGCTGATGACCGCCTGGCTCATGCCGGGGTACCAGGGGCAGGGGCTGGGCCGGGTGATGGTGCAGACCGTCGCGAAGGATCTGATCCGCCGGGGCTTCAAGGCGATCGAGGCCTTCGGTGACGCCACCTGGAAGGAGCCGGCGTGTGTGCTGCCCGCCGATCACCTTCTCGCGGTGGGCTTCAAGACCGTGCGGCCGCATCCGCGGTATCCCCGGCTGAGGCTTGAGCTGAGGACGACGATCTCCTGGAAGGAGGACGTCGAGCTGGCGCTGGACCGGCTGCTCGGTGCGGTCCAGAAGGAGCCGGCGCTCCGGCCGCTCTAGAGGGCTCACCACGAGTCCCGCCATGAGTTCCACGTGAAACGCGAAGGGGCTGCCCTCCCGGGCAGCCCCTTCGTCGGTGTGGCGCGTGACTCAGCCGATGAAGTCGGCCAGATCGCGCTCGATCGCGGCCTTCGGCTTGGCACCGACGATGGTCTTGGCGACCTCGCCACCCTGGTAGACGTTGAGCGTCGGAATGGACATCACGCCGTACTTGGCGGCCGTCGCAGGGTTCTCGTCAATGTTGAGCTTCGCGATGACGATCTTGTCGGCGTGCTCGGCGGCGATGGCCTCCAGCGAGGGGGCGATCTGTCGGCACGGACCGCACCAGGCGGCCCAGAAGTCGACGAGTACCGGCTTGTCGTTCTTGAGGACGGTCTCCTCGAAGTCGGCGTCTGTCACGGTGACCGTGGCACCGGCCATGGCGTTTCTCCTTAATCGTTGGTGCAGGGACGGAAGCGGATTCAGACGGTGGCGTCCTCGCCGTCGCCCAGGGCTGCGAGGAAGCGCTCGGCGTCCAGGGCGGCCGCACAGCCGGTACCGGCGGCGGTGATCGCCTGACGGTAGGTGTGGTCCACGACATCGCCCGCGGCGAAGACACCCGGCAGGTTCGTGCGGGTGGAGGGCGACTCGACCTTCAGGTAGCCCTCGTCGTCCAGGTGCAGCTGGCCCTTGAACAGCTCGGTCCGCGGGTCATGGCCGATCGCGATGAACAGACCGGTGACCGGCAGCTCGGAGGTCTCGTCCTTCTTGACGTCGCGCAACGTCAGACCGGAGAGCTTGCCGTCGCCGTGGATCTCCTCGACCGCGCTGTCCCAGATGAACGAGATCTTCGGGTCGGCGAAGGCACGCTCCTGCATCGCCTTGCTGGCCCGCAGCGTGTCCCGGCGGTGGACCACGGTGACCGACTTGGCGAACCGCGACAGGAAGGTCGCCTCCTCCATCGCGGTGTCACCGCCGCCGATGACGGCGATGTCCTGGTCCTTGAAGAAGAACCCGTCACAGGTGGCGCACCAGGAGACACCACGGCCCGACAGCTCGTCCTCACGGGCCAGCCCCAGCTTGCGGTGCTGGGAGCCGGTGGTGACGATGATGGTCTTCGCGCGGTGCACCGTACCGGCGGAATCGGTGACGGTCTTGATGTCCTCGCTGAGGTCGACCGCGGTCACATCGTCCGGGACCAGCTCGGCGCCGAAGCGCTCGGCCTGCCCCCGCATGTTGTCCATCAGGTCAGGGCCCATGATCCCGTCGCGGAAGCCGGGGAAGTTCTCCACGTCGGTGGTGTTCATCAGGGCACCACCGGCGGTCACGGATCCCTCGAAGACCAGCGGCTTCAAGGAAGCACGGGCGGTGTAGAGCGCGGCCGTATAGCCCGCGGGCCCGGAACCGATGATGATCACGTTGCGGACGTCGCTCACGGATGTCTTCCTTGTCTCTGCCGACTGCCGACTGCTGACTGGACGACGGCGCACTCCCCGGCTTCTCCGGAGAAGCGCTGCCATCCCACCCAACGGATCCTACGGGTCCGGCATTCCCGCGCGCTGCCAGGCGGGCCGTGGTTGTGGGCTGTGCCTCAGCCTCGGGGATACGTACGGGTCACCAGAAGCTTCCCGGGGTCGGCGTGAGAGACGGAGACGCAGGAGGCGTCGATCACGAAGGCGTCCACGAGCGAACTGTCGGAGCGGTGCGGCAGCACGACGATGTAGGCCGTCTTGCCGTCGTAGGTGTCCTGCTGCGCGGCGAGAACCGGCTCCGAACGGCCGGTCCCGCGCTGGACACAGGACGGAACCACCGGGTCTTCCGCGCGCAGCGGCATATCCGGAGTGTTCTGAGTGGTGACACCGCGCGACGGGGTGCTCTTCTGGTCGGCGAGCATCTCCCGCACCCGGCCCTTGAGGGTCCCCGTGGAGAGGCTGGACTTCGCGGTGGAGCTGGGGTCCGCGTGGGCCGTGGCGCCGGGGCCGTCCTTGTCGTGATCGGAGCCGCTCGGGAAGAAGAGCGTGCCGAGGCCGATGACGGCGGCGGCGCACGCACTGCCGAGCAGCACCTTGGGCCAGCGCCGGGAGCGGCTCCCACGGGCGCCTGCGGCGACGCGGGGGGTGGTCTTGCGCCCCGGTCCGGTGGCGGCGCGCGGTCGCCCTGCGGGCCGGTCCACGGCCGGGGAGGGCTTCCCCTGCGCCGCAGGGGTCGAGGGGGCAGCCGAGGGCTCGGTTTCACGTGAAACATGCCCCGCGGAGTCGACGCCCTTGGTTTCACGTGAAACCGAGGGGCGGTCGCCGGGTGCTGTCGCGTCGAGGAGGGCTTCGGCGGCGAGTGCGGCGTCGATCCGGCCCGCGATGTCATCGGGCATCCGCACCGGCCCCGGGAGGGTGCCCAGTGTCGAGCGGATCTCGTCCAGAGACGTCTGTACATCGGCGCACAGCCCGCAGATGGCGAGGTGCGTGCGCACATCGACGGTGCGGGACGGAGAAAGCAGACCCTCGGTGAGTGCGGAGATCTCCGCGACTTCAGGGTGCTCGTCCGTGTCCGTCGAGGATGTCACGCTCGCCCACCTCCGCCCTTCACGGCATCTGTGTCAGTCGGTCCTGCCGCTGGTGGGACGGATGTCCCCTGCGACCGGTTCCTTCCCCCGCCGGAGGGGACGCTACCCCGTCCGTTCGGATGGAGATGGGAGAGCAAGGGCAGCAGCCGGGCGCGTCCCCGCGCACAGCGGCTCTTCACGGTGCCGGTGGGGACGTCCAGGACCTCGGCGGCCTCCGCCACGGGATAGCCCTGCATATCGACCAGCACCAGGGCCGCACGTTGTTCGGGCGGGAGGGTGCGCAGCGCCCCCAGCAGCTCACGATGGAGATCGCCGCGCTCGGCGGGCGCGGCCGCCGACTCATGGGGCTCCAGGAGTTGCTCGAGCCGCTCGGTGTCGTCGACGGGGGAGGTCCGACGGGAGGCGGCCTTGCGTGCCCGGTCCAGACACGCGTTGACCGTGATGCGGTGGAGCCATGTCGTCACGGCCGACTGGCCCCGGAAGGTGTGCGCGGCGCGGTAGGCGGAGACGAGCGCGTCCTGGACCGCGTCGGCGGCCTCCTCCCGGTCGCCGAGGGTACGCAGCGCCACCGCCCAGAGTCTGTCGCGGTGGCGTCGCACGATCTCACCGAAGGCATGCGGATCGCCGGCCACATGCTGGGCGAGGAGCTCGCCGTCGCTTGCTCCGCCGATGGTGGCGTCGTCCAACGTTGAGCCCCCTCCCCGGTCGGTCGGCTGCCCTGGGGTCAGCCGGTGAACTTCACTTCAGTGATGGCCTGCTTGTAGGGGTGCGTGTAGTACTGCTCCGGGGGAGAGTACGGCAGAGCGGTGAGCCAGACGAGGACGTAACGGGCCTTCGCCGTGCTCTTGACCTTCAGGTTGGCGGTCTTGCTCGTGACATGGCCCGACGAGGCGAGCTTCTTGAAGGAGCTGACGGGATCGGCCGCTGACACCGATGGGCTCAGGGAGTCCGTGGCGTACAGCGAGATCTTGGTGTAGGAGCCGCCGTAGTGCAGCCCGATGGAGGCGCCCTTCAGGCTCTGCTCCGAACCGAGGTCATAGATGATCCCGACGCCCTTCTTGACGCTGGGGGCGAGCGGCGGACCGTCGTCGTAGCTGGAGGTGCGCCAGAGAGTGGAGGCGTCACCATCGTGGGTGAGATCGGCCTGGTCGGCGTTCTGGTCTCTGCCGTCCGGGGCGAACTCGGCGGCGTCCTTGATCGGGAGCGGCTTGCTGGCAACCTGACCGGGCTTGTCGTCGTCCTTCTGGCTGGTGGACTTACCGGGGTCCGGCTTGTTCTTCTCGTTCAGAAGGGTGTCCGCGAGTTGCCAGCTGCCGAGGCCCAGGGCGGCGATCAGCAGGGCGGAGACGGTCCATTTGAGGGCCTTGCCGGTGCGGCCCTGCAAGGGGGGCGGCGGGGGCATGGGGGCCGCGGACGGGCGTGACGGGCCACCGTGGGCGGGCGGCTGGCCGTAGCCCTGCTGGTAGTTGGTGCGCTGGTACGCCGGGGAGGGCGTGAAGGCGGGCTCGGGCGGCCGGATGCGCGGCATGGCCGCGACGGCCTTGGACAGCTCCTCCGGGGTGGTGCAGGGCTGGTCCTGGCGGGAGGCGGTGGCGCCGTCGTTGACCAGCGCGCGCATCGCCAGCTCGGACAGCCCTCGGTGGACTCCCGCGCGGACCTGGTCGGGGGCGATCAGGCCGACGCCCTTGGGCAGCCCGGAGAGGCCGTGGGCGTCCTTGTCGTACGGCCAGCGCTGGGTGAGCGCGGCGTACAGCAGCGCGCCGATCGACTCGGTGTCGGTGCGCTGCGGGTGGTCGGAGCTGATGCCGCGCAGCGCGGCCAGGACGGCGAGGCCGCGGATGCGGTACTGGCCCGATTCCGTGCGGAGCACGGAACCCGGGTTCAGCCGCAGATGGGCCAGGCCCTCGCGATGGGCCGCGGCCATGGCCTGGGAGACCTGGCTGACCAGCTGATAGGCGTCATGCGGCTCGAGCGGCCCCGAGGCGAGCACGGTGGTCAGCTCGGTGGCGTCGGGAAGCCATTCATGGACGACGTAGACGAGGTCGTTCTCCTCGACGGCGTCGAGTACCTGGACGAAGCGGGGGTCGCCCAGCAGCGCCGCCGAGCGGGCGGCGGCCAGCACCGGACGGGCCCGTGGATGGTCGGCCGGCAGGACGTGGACGCCGACGGCCCGGCGCAGTTTCTCGTCCACCGCACGCCAACTGCTGAATCCGTCCAGTCGGGTGACGCATTCCTCCAAACGGTAGCGTCTGGCCAACTTGTGGCCGCTGTGCAGTTCGGGGGGATTGACATCGGCCGCGGCACCTTTGTCCCGGTTGCCCGCGGCCTCTGTTTCCTTACCGGCCTTCTGTTGCGTCCCCGCCCCGTCGGCCGTGGCCTTTCCCGCCTCGGCGGTCAGCGACTCCTCGCCGTCGCTGTCGGCCACGTCGACGGCAGCCGTGCTCCGTTCCGCCACCGTCGTTCCTGCCTCCCCATCCGTTGCGCCTACTCCGAGCCAAGACAATTGTGCCCACAGTCCGCCGCTATGCACGACACACGATGGCGGACGATGGTTGTGCTCAATGATCAGCGTCCGAGTCGTCCGCGCACCATACCGACCATGGCCGTCAGCTCTTCAATGCGCATCCGTTTCGCAGCAATGTAGAAGACCGCGATAAGAACGAGACCTCCGCCCGCCAATGCGGCTAGGGAACCGGACATGCCGGATCCCAGTGCCTGAGTGATGGCATAAGCCGCCGCACCGCCCAGCAGTGTGGCGGGGACGCTGGCGCCCACCAGGCGGGTGTAGGTGCGCACGACACGACGGCCGTCGAGGTCGCCGCCCAGCCGGTCGCGCAGTCGCTTCCAGGCCACGCCCACGCCTGCGGCGTACGCCAGGCCGTAGGAGGCGGCCATACCGGCCACGATCCACCGGGTCGGGAGAAGGACGTAGCAGAGCGCGGAGGCGGCCGCGTTGACGGCGGCGACGATCACCGTGTTGTAGAAGGGGGTGCGGGTGTCCTCGTAGGCGTAGAAGCCGCGCAGGACGACGTACTGCACCGAGAACGGGATGAGCCCGAGGCCGAACGCCATCAGGATGTAGCCCATGTTCTGGGCCGTCGCGATGCCCGAGGTGCCGAAGAGCAGGGTGCACAGGGGGATGCCGAGCGCCACGAAGCCGAAGGCGAGCGGGACGATGGCGACGGCGGAGGTGCGCAGGCCCTGCGAGATGTCGTCGCGGACCGCCCCGGGGTCGCCGTCGTGTGCCGACCGGGAGAGCCGGGGCAGCAGAGCGGCCATCACCGAGACGGTGATGATGGCCTGCGGCATGTTCCAGATGAGCTGCGCGCTGGTGTAGCCGACGTAGCTGGCCCCGGGGGCGTCCATGTTCTCGGCGTTGGTCCCGGCCGCGGTGCCGAGCTGGGTCACCACGATGTTGCCGGCCTGGTTGGCGAGCACGAACAGCACGGTCCACTTGGCGAGCTTGGCGGCCTTGCCGAGGCCGTGGCCGCGCCAGTCGAAGCGGGGACGGAAGCGGAAGCCGGAGGCCCGGAGGTAGGGGAACATCGCCAGGGCCTGGACGGTGAGGCCGAGCAGGGTGCCGATGCCGAGCAGCCGGACGCCCTCGTCCGTGATGTTGACGACGCCCATGTGGGAGGTGCTGGAGGTGCCGAACACCCAGATGAACAGGCCGAAGGTGGCGATGACGACGATGTTGTTGAGGACCGGGGTCCACATCATCGCGCCGAACTTGCCGCGGGCGTTGAGGATCTGGCCGACGACGACGTGCACACCCATGAAGAAGATGGTGGGCAGGCAGTAGCGGGCGAAGGTGACGGCGACCTCGTTGGCCGCCGGATCGTCCGCGATGGACGGCGAGAGCATCCGGATCAGTGCCGGGGCCGCGAACATGGACAGGGCGACCAGGCTGCCGAGGGCGACCATCGCGAGGGTGAGCAGACGGTTGGCGTAGGCGACACCACCGTCGTCGTCCTCCTTCATCGCGCGCACGAGCTGCGGGACGAAGACGGAGTTCAGACCGCCGCCGACGGTGAGGAAGTAGATCATCGCGGGCAGCTGGTACGCGACCGCGTAGGTCTGGCCCAGGGAGGCCGCGCCGAGGGCCGCGACGATGGCCATCTGCCGTACGAAGCCGGTGAGCCGGGACACCAGGGTGCCGGCGGCCATGAGGGCGCTGGACTGGAGCAGACTGGACGCACGGCCCCCTGAGCGCTTCGGGGCGGCCCCGGCCTGCTCGTCGTCGGTCTCGGGCGCGGTCACCACCGGAGCGGCCATCGTGGGGGCGCTCGCCGACGGGGACGCGGACTCGTGCCGCGCAGGTCCGGGCACCGGCGGGGGCACGGGGGGATAGCCCTGGCCGGTGCCCTGCGGGTACCCCTGGGCGCCCCGCGGGTCGTAGGGCTGCTGCTGGTCACGGTAGAGGTGCGCGAAGGCGTCCTGCTGCGGCTGCTCCCCCGCCCCGTAGCCGCCCTGGTCGCCGTAGCCCGCGGCGGCGGGCCCGGCCGCGTGACCCTGCTGCACGGGCTCCTGGGAGCCGGGGGCCACCGGCCACGCCCGCTGGTCGGCGCCCTGCGGTGCGGCGGGCTGCTGCTGGTACGGCGTCTGCTGCTGATGGCCGCCCTGGTGGGGGCCGGACCGGTCGTACAGCGGATCCGTCAACGGGTCATGGCCGTACCTGTCCTGCGTCGGATACGGGTACGGCGTGAAGCTGCCGGTCGCGTACGGGTCGCCCCCGTACGGGTCCTCCTGCACGTAGTACTGCCCGTGGTCCTGGCGCGGGTCGCTCGCGGGGGCCTGGGGGTCGCCCAGGTACGGATCGTTCTGGTGCGGTTCCTGTCCGTAGGGTTCCTGAGGCGCGTGGGGGGAAGGCGGAGGCATCCGCCTCTCACCGTCATACGGCGCGTTCATCGCTACCCCACCTCATCGTCCGCTGCGGCCGGCCGGCCCCGGAATTGCTCAATGGTCCACTTTCTCACCCGCGCCGGATGCCCCGGCGCTTTGCGAACCGGTGTCCGGCGCCGGGTCACTCGGCTGCTCCGGCACGTGGGCGGGGTCGGGGTCGGTCCCGTCGCTCTCCGCGTCCGTCGCCTCGCCCTCCTGCGGGTCCTCGTCGTCGCCGTTCGCGGCGGCGGCCCGCTTGCGCTGGAGGTAGATCCGGATTCCGGCGAGGACCAGCAGCAGCACACCGCCCGCGATCACGAGGATGACGGTCGATGTGATTTCGGTGACATTCACCTCGAACGGCATCTCGCCGCTGTACGGCTGGCCGTCCGGCGTGACCAGCCGGGCCGACACCCACACCGGACCGTTCGCGTTGGCCGTCGTCCCGAACTTCACGGACTGGCTGTGCCCGCCCTCGACGTTGACCACCTGGGGTTCGCTGACCGCCAGGCGGTTGCCCTGCTGGGAGCGGAGGACCAGCCGCAGCTGAACGCCCTGCACCAGGTTGTTCTGCACAGTCACCGGGATGGTCGCGCTCCGCCCGGACAGCGTCATGTCCGTCTTCGGGACCAGGCGCACCTTCTTGGTCAGCCCGTTCAGATATCCCCGCACTCCGTCGCGGAAGTGGGTCGCGCCCGGTGCGTCGCCGCGCCACGAGGTGGACATCACCCGCCGGATCGCATTGCCGAAGGGGGTGACCACCCGGTACTTGGCGGTGAGGATCTTCTCGAACCTGTTGAGCGTGGACTGGGTCTTCCGGACGTCCTCGAACGCCTGGGTCGGCAGTTCCTGGCGGCGGAGCGAAGCGGGGTACTGGCGGGTGCCGGGCACGCGCTCGGTGGCGTTCGGATCGGGCTTGGCCTTCGCGGCCTGCCCCAGGCTCATCGGCTGGGTCCACTGCCCCGACAGGCCGTCCAGGGCCGCCGCCATCGCCTGTGCCTGGCTGGTGGTGGGGATGCGCTGCGGAGCCACCACGACGCTGCGCTGCCGGTCCGGCGCCTGGAGGTTGATCATCTGGCTCTGGGCGAGGAACCGCTGGATGGCGAGCGTGGAGTTGTCCGCCTTGGACATGTCGCCGGTGAAGGCGGTGGACAGCCGGGCGTCCGCGACCACCGCGGTGTTGCCGCCGCCGATCTGCCGGGCCGCGGTGGGGGTGTAGGAGAGGTTGCCGGTCTCCCGGAGGCTGTCGCTCCGCGCGATGACGTTGTGGGCGCCAGCGGAGGTGGCGACGTCGACGATCGAGGAGTCGACCGCGCCGTCGGCCGGCCAGGCGAAGTCGGTGCGCGGCTTCACCCCGAGGATCGTCTCCACGGTCGTCGAGGCGAGCTCGGTGGCGTCCCGGAGGTGGCTGAGGGCGCCGGGGACGTTCTTGCCGTGGTGGGCGAGCGACGCGATGTCGGGGTCGGAGAACGGCAGGGCGACCACCTGATGGCCCTCCACGGCCTTCTGGAGGTCGTCCAGCCACCGTTTGGCGACCGCCTGGCCGTGACCGGTCGTCGTCCCGTCCCCGTGCCGGTTCTGGACCTCGTACTCCCGCGTCATCGCGTCGACCGTGGCGAGCAGATCGGGGTCGATCACCCAGGTGATGGGGAGGTTCTTCCCCAGCCTGACCATCTGCTGGAGCCGACCGCCGGGGGCCAGCTCCGCCTTGAGCCGGTCGTCCCGGAAGATGGGTGTCCGGTCCTCGTCCGCGTCGGTGCGCGAGGTCACATGGGGCGTGGAGATCAGCGGCCACAGATAGGTGAGCTGCGTCTTCTTGGCGGGCGAACTCGACTGCCAGGGCAGGAAGGTGCGCTCGATGCCCAGCACCTGCTGCCAGGGGCGGCTCTGGGTCTGACCGCTGAGGGACACACCGAGCTGATAGACGCCGTTCTCCCCCAGACGCAGCTCGTTCACCGGTATGGAGAGCGTGAAGTCCCGGCTGGCGCCCGCGCCCAGCTTGCCGACCTTCTTGGTGTACTTGCCGCCGATCTCGGTGCCGTCGGCGCCCTGCTGATAGCCGGAGCGCCGGGCGGCGCTGTCGATCGCGTTACGGCCCTCCAGGCTGGGGCCGACGCGCAGGCCGACATGGGCGCCGGAGACCGTCGACCCGCTGTCGTTGGTGACGGTGCCGCTGACGGTGAGGGTGTCGCTCTTGGCCGGCGCTGTGGGCGTCAGCGAGGTGATGTCGACGTCCACCGAGCGTGAGCCGGTGGGTTTGCCCGCCGCATGGGCGGCGGGGGCCGCGGGGACCTGGAGGACGCCCGCGAGCACCGGTGCCGCTGCGAGGAGCGCACCGGTCCGCCGTAGCCATCGACGGGCGCGAGAGGACGTCGTCTCCCGGAGGTCTGCCGCATCGGCCACGCGCTCGCCCGTCCCTTGTCGTCAGTGATCGTCAGTGATCGTCAGTGGTCGTCGCAATGTGCGTCCACGAAATGGTAACGATGCCCGCTGTGGCGAAGTGCTGTGGACGGCTCCACAAGATCGTCACCGTGATGGAGCCGACGACCGGTGTGGAGGCCCCGGGGCGCGCGGCCACGTACCCTGTTCTGTTGTGCCGAACGCCAACAATGACAGCCGAACCCCGCAGTCCACCAACGAGCTCAACCAGGTGCAGCGCCGCGCCGTGGCCGAACTCTTGCGGGTCTCTCCCGTCGCAGACGATCTCGCCCGACGCTTTCAGCAGGCCGGGTTCCGCCTGGCGCTGGTCGGCGGCTCGGTACGGGACGCGCTGCTCGGACGCCTCGGTAACGATCTGGACTTCACGACGGACGCCCGCCCCGAAGAGGTGCTGAAGATCGTCCGGCCCTGGGCGGACGCCGTATGGGAGGTGGGCATCGCCTTCGGCACGGTCGGCTGCCAGAAGGAGGGGCCGGGCGACAACGGGACGTATCAGAGCTTCCAGATCGAAATCACGACGTATCGGTCGGAAGCCTATGACCGGACCTCCCGGAAGCCCGAGGTGTCCTACGGCGAATCCATCGAGGAAGATCTGGTCCGCCGGGACTTCACGGTCAACGCGATGGCGGTGGCGCTTCCGCAGAAGGAGTTCATCGACCCGCACAACGGGCTCGAGGATCTCGCCGCGCGCGTGCTGCGCACTCCCGGGACCCCGCAGGATTCCTTCTCCGACGATCCGCTGCGGATGATGCGCGCGGCGCGCTTCGCCTCCCAGCTCGACTTCGAGGTGGCGCCCGAGGTGGTCGCCGCGATGAAGTCGATGGCCGGACGGCTCGAGATCGTCTCGGCCGAGCGGGTGCGGGACGAGCTGAACAAGCTGATCCTGGGCGCCCACCCCCGGAAGGGGCTGCGGCTGCTGGTCGAGACCGGGCTCACCGACTGCGTCCTGCCGGAGATCCCCGCGCTGCGGCTGGAGCGTGACGAGCATCACCGGCACAAGGACGTGTACGAGCACTCGCTGACCGTGCTGGACCAGGCCATCGATCTGGAGGAGGGCGGTCCCGATCTGGTGCTGCGGCTGGCCGCGCTGCTGCATGACATCGGGAAGCCGAAGACGCGCCGCTTCGAGAAGGACGGCCGTGTCTCCTTCCACCACCACGAGGTGGTGGGCGCCAAGATGACCAAGTCGCGGATGACGAAGCTCAAGTACTCCAACGAGCTGGTCAAGGACGTCTCCCGGCTGGTCGAGCTGCATCTGCGCTTCCACGGTTACGGCACGGGCGAATGGACCGACTCGGCCGTGCGGCGCTATGTGCGTGACGCGGGGCCGCTGCTGGACCGACTGCACAAGCTGACCCGCTCGGACTGCACGACGCGCAACAAGCGGAAGGCCATGGCGCTGTCGCGTGCGTACGACGGGCTGGAGGAGCGGATCGCGAGGCTTCAGGAGCAGGAAGAGCTGGACTCGATCCGCCCGGACCTCGACGGCAACGAGATCATGAAGGTGCTCGGCATCGCCCCTGGGCCTCAGGTCGGCATGGCGTACAAGCATCTGCTGGAGCTGAGGCTGGAGCGCGGCCCCATGGAGCGGGATGCCGCCGTCGCGGCGCTCAAGGAGTGGTGGGCGGCCCAGTCTCAGGACTGATGCCGCGGCTCCCGTTCCATTCGTGTCTTCGGGCGCGTCACGTTTCACGTGAAACATCGAGCCCCGTGCGTTGCGCGGGGCGGTGTTTCACGTGAAACAGGAGCAGTGCGGCGGTCGCCGCGTACAGCACGGCCACCCCGGCCACCAGAGCGGCCGATGTCCCGTCCGGCGGCAGCATCAGGGCGGCCACCCCCGCGGCCCCCACGAAGGCGACGTTGAAGAGCACGTCATAGAGGGAGAAGACCCGCCCGCGGAAGTCGTCTTCGATCGCGGACTGGACGACGGTGTCGGTGGCGATCTTCGCGCCCTGGGTGATGAGGCCGAGCACAAAGGCGGCGATCAGTATCGGGGCGGGTTCGAAGGGGAGCCCCAGGCCCGGTTCCAGAATGGCCGCGGCCGCCGCACACACCATCACCCAGTGCAGCTGGCCGTCCGGCCGGTGGGCATCGAGCGAGGAAAGCCGGCCGATCGCCCAGGGGGAGATGACCGCCGCGGCGAAGAAGCCCGCGCCCGAGACGGCCACCGCGATACCGAGGAGCGCCAGCCCGCCCGATTCAGTGTCGGCCCATGCGTACCGGCAGAGCATCAGCACCATGACGGTCAGGGCGCCGTAGCAGAAGCGCATCAGCGTCATCGCCGTCAGGGCCACGGTGGGATCCCTGCGGTGCACGAGGTGGCGTAACCCGGCGACGAGTCCACGGACGGTGCTCACGAGGGCCGCCCCCAGATGTGGTTGCAGGGCCGCCGGATTGGGCCCCAGGAGGTCGGAGGGCATCCGGAGCGCCGCGAGCCCGGCGAGGAGGTAGAGCGCGGCGCCCAGCAGGACGACCAGCGCGTCCGACGAGGATTCACCAGGGCCGGAGAGCCGGACCACGAACGCCAGGCCGCCGCCCGCGGTGGCGGCGAGCGTGCCCGCGGTCGGGGACAGGGAGTTGGCCATGACCAGACGCTCCTTGGTGTCCACCACCCGCGGCAGCGAGGCCGACAATCCGGCCAGGACGAAGCGGTTGACCGCCGTCACGGACAGGGCGGAGACGTAGAACAGCCACTCCGGGACCTGGGCGAGGACCAGGACCGCGGTTCCGGCGGCCAGCGCGGAGCGCATCAGATTGCCGTGGAGCAGGACCTGGCGGCGGCGCCAGCGGTCCAGCAGCACACCGGCGAAGGGGCCGAGGAGGGAGTAGGGGAGCAGCAGGACGGCCATGGCGGAGGCGATGGCCGCGGCGGACGTCTCCTTCTCCGGGGAGAAGACCACATAGGTGGCCAGCGCGACCTGGTAGACGCCGTCGGCGGACTGGGACAGCAGACGGACGGCCAGTAGATGGCGGAAGTCGCGCAGTTGCAGCAGCACGCGGAGATCACGCACAACGGGCATGACGCCACCTTCACACACCGCACGGGCCTCCGGGGGGATTCCCGGAGGCCCGTGATCATGCGGCGGAGATCAGCCGTGACGGTGCGCCATCACGACGTGATGCGAGGGCTCAGCGCTCGACCTCACCCTTGATGAACTTCTCGACGTTCTCCCGGGCTTCGTTGTCGAAGTACTGCACCGGCGGCGACTTCATGAAGTACGAGGAGGCGGAGAGGATCGGGCCGCCGATGCCGCGGTCCTTGGCGATCTTCGCGGCGCGCAGCGCGTCGATGATGACGCCCGCGGAGTTCGGGGAGTCCCACACCTCGAGCTTGTACTCCAGGTTCAGCGGGACATCGCCGAACGCCCGGCCCTCGAGGCGGACGTACGCCCACTTGCGGTCGTCCAGCCAGGCCACGTAGTCCGACGGGCCGATGTGGACGTTGTCGGCGCCCAGCTCGCGGTCCGGGATCTGCGAGGTGACGGCCTGCGTCTTGGAGATCTTCTTGGACTCCAGGCGCTCACGCTCGAGCATGTTCTTGAAGTCCATGTTGCCGCCGACGTTCAGCTGCATCGTGCGGTCCAGGATGACGCCCCGGTCCTCGAACAGCTTCGCCAGCACCCGGTGCGTGATGGTGGCGCCGACCTGGGACTTGATGTCGTCACCGACGATCGGCACGCCCGCCTCGGTGAACTTGTCCGCCCACTCCTTGGTGCCGGCGATGAAGACCGGGAGCGCGTTGACGAAGGCGACCTTGGCGTCGATGGCGCACTGGGCGTAGTACTTGGCGGCGTCCTCCGAGCCCACGGGCAGGTAGCAGACCAGGACGTCGACCTGCTTGTCCTTGAGGACCTGGACCACGTCGACCGGGGTCTCGTCGGACTCGTCGATGGTCTCGCGGTAGTACTTGCCGAGACCGTCGTGGGTGTGGCCGCGCTGGACCGTGACACCGGTCGACGGCACATCACAGATCTTGACGGTGTTGTTCTCGCTGGCGCCGATGGCGTCCGCGAGGTCCAGCCCGACCTTCTTGGCGTCGACGTCGAAGGCGGCGACGAACTCCACGTCACGCACGTGGTAGTCGCCGAACTGCACATGCATCAGACCCGGCACGCGGGTGTCCGGGTCGGCGTCCTTGTAGTACTCGACGCCCTGCACCAGCGACGCGGCGCAGTTGCCCACGCCGACGATGGCTACACGAACCGAACCCATTCCGGTTGCTCCCTGTGTGTACTCGACGAAGCCCTGCGGGGTGCGGGGCCTCACTTGGCGGTGTCATCGGACGGGTCCGGCCGGGATCCACCCCGGTGCCGGGGCAGGCCGTCCGCATCTCCTGACCGGTCCTGCTCCGGCGACCGGTCCGGCCCCTGCTCAGGCGCCCGGTCCTGCCCGGCGGGCTCGTCGCGCTGGTCGCGCCCGGCCCGCTCGCTCTCGATCAACTCGTTCAGCCAGCGGACCTCGCGCTCCACCGACTCCATGCCGTGCCGCTGGAGTTCGAGGGTGTAGTCGTCCAGCCGCTCACGCGTGCGGGCCAGGGCGGCCCGCATCTTCGCCAGGCGCTCCTCCAGGCGGCTGCGCCGCCCTTCGAGCACACGCATCCTCACGTCCCGCGACGTCTGTCCGAAGAAGGCGAAGCGGACGCCGAAGTGCTCGTCCTCCCATGCGTCCGGGCCGGTGTGGGAGAGCAGCTCCTCGAACCGCTCCTTACCGTCCGCCGTCAGCCTGTAGACGATCTTCGCCCGGCGGCCGGCGAGGGTTGCGGCGACGGCCTCCTCGGAGGCGTTCCCGGGCTCCTCGATCAACCAGCCGTTGGCGACCAGCGTCTTGAGACAGGGGTAGAGACTGCCGTAACTGAAGGCACGGAACACCCCGAGTGAGGTGTTGAGGCGCTTTCGCAGCTCATATCCGTGCATCGGGGACTCGCGGAGCAGGCCGAGGACGGCGAACTCGAGGATGCCGGAGCGTCTGCTCATCGCCTGCCTCTCCCGTCTCCTGGGGTCACTATGCCGAGCTGATGTATCGACTCGATACATCAGGACGATAGAGCCGTGGTCCCGGTGGGACAAGAGCGACCACGGTGAACGGCGTCACATCACCTCTTCGCGGGACTCAGTGGGACTCAACCGGACCGTTATGGAGTGAAGGCGCCGGAGGGACAAGATTTGGCCGTGCGTACTCTGTTCGCCATGCAGACCAAAGGGAACCGTGTGACGCTGTCCTGCGTCCTCGTCCTGGAGGCAGTGCGTCCGGTTACCAGGTGTGGCCGGATCGCACATCGGGGGGACCGGAAGCCACCTGCCGCTTTCAGGCGATAGCGCCTGCCCGAGGAGTAGTCGTTCCATGAGCGAGCACCGTCGCAAGCCGCCGCAGCCCCAGGGCGGCGGCCGAGCAGCGGCCCGGCGTGCCGGACAGCAGTCGTCCGGCCGTCGCGCAGCACCATCGCACAACGCCGCCGAGTCGGGCTCGGCCTCATATGGGGAAGAGCCTTCCCACGGCGGCAGGGCCGAGGCCCGACGCGCCGCGCAACGCAGCGGTGGCGGACGTAGACGAGCGCCGGATACGGCCGCCGGCGGCGCGGGCCGCGGCGGGCGCGGTGGTGGCCGGCGGGCCACCGGTGGTGGCCGCGGACATGGCGCGGGCGGCGACGGGCCGCCCGGCAAGAAGCGGTTCATCGACTACCCGCGCGCGGGCAAGTCGGGCTTCCGCCGCTGGGTCCCGTCCTGGAGGCTCGTCACGGGGACCTTCATCTTCTTCTTCGCGGTGCTCGTCAGCGCCGTGGGCATCGGGTGGATGATCGTCGACGTTCCCACCGCGCAGGCCGCGTCGCAGACCCAGAAGAACGTCTACTACTGGGGCGACGGCAAGCAGATGGTGGTCTCGGGCGGTGGTGATCTCAACCGGCAGATCGTGCCGCTCAACAAGATCCCCAAGAACATGCAGAACGCGGTGATCTCGGCCGAGAACGCCAGCTTCTACCAGGACTCGGGCGTCGACCCGATGGGTATCGCGCGCGCCGTCGTCAACATGGCGCGGGGCGGTGCGACCCAGAGTGGGTCGACCATCACCCAGCAGTTCGTGAAGAACACGTACCTCGACCAGTCGCAGACGGTGACGCGCAAGGCCAAGGAACTGCTCATCTCCGTCAAGGTCGGTACGACCAAGAGCAAGGACTACATTCTCGCGGGGTACCTGAACACCGCGTACTACGGCCGCGGTGCCTACGGCTGTCAGGCGGCGGCCCGCGCGTACTTCGACAAGGACTGCGAGAAGCTCAACCCGAGCCAGAGCGCCTTCCTCGCGGCGACGCTCAACGGTCCCAACCTGTACGACCCGAACGGTGGCTACGGGCCGACCGCCAGCGCGGAGGCGAACACCAAGCGGGCCACGGCGCGCTGGGCGTGGATCCTCAAGCGGGAGGTCCAGGTGGGCCGGCTGTCCAAGGCCGAGGCCCAGCAGTACCTCGCCAAGGGTTTCCCGCAGACGAAGAGCCCGAAGGTGGCGACGAACAAGCAGGGTCAGATCGGTTATCTGACCGACCTCGCCGACAATTACGTGGTCGCCAACACCAACATCTCCAAGACGGAGCTGGACAAGGGCGGCTATCAGATCCACACCACCTTCGACCGCAAGAAGATGGGTCTGCTGAAGAACGCGGTCAACAAGGTGACCAAGGAGAACATCAAGCCGAAACAGCGCGAAGTGGACAAATACGTGCAGTTCGGTGGCGCCTCGGTGGAGCCCAAGTCGGGCAAGATCAAGGCGATCTACGGCGGTAGCGACGCGCTGGAGCACTATCGCAACAACGCGGACTACACCGGTGTCCAGGTGGGCTCGACCTTCAAGCCCTTCGTCCTGGCCGCGGCGATGAGGGACGGTGTCCGGGACCGCAACGGGCCGCGTGAGCAACCGGATTCGGAACGCACCAAGGTCAACCCGTCGAGTGTCTACGACGGTGACAACAAGCTGACCTTGCGCGACTACGACGGATCCGTATGGAGGGACAAGAACAACCAGGAGTGGCACCAGAGCAACGACGGTGACGAGGACAAGGGCAAGATCAGCCTGCGCACCGCGATGCAGTTCTCGGTGAACACGCCCTTCATCCAGCTGGGCATGGACGTCGGCACGGACAAGGTGCGGGACGCCGCCCTGGACGCGGGCCTCAGCAAGGAGCAGCTGGCGTCGATCACCCCGACGTTCTCCCTCGGTACCTCCGCGCCCAGCGCGATCCGGCTCGCCGGGGCGTACGCGACCTTCGCGGCCAGCGGCCAGCAGGCCGATCCGTACTCGGTCGAGCGGGTCGAGGACAAGGACGGTGAGGTCTACAACCACAAGGAGGACGCCAAGCTCACGCAGGCCTTCGACGCCAACGTGGCGAACAACGTCACGGACGTGCTGAAGAACGTCGTCCAGCGCGGCACCGGCACCTCGGCGAAGATCGGCCGCCCGGCCGCGGGCAAGACCGGAACCACCGACCAGAACAAGTCGGCCTGGTTCGCCGGTTACACCCCGCAGCTGTCCACGTCGATCGGCATGTGGCGGGTGAACGACCAGGCCAAGCGGCAGGTCTTCCGCTCCATGCGCGGTGTGGGCGGTCAGAAGACCATCCATGGTGCGTCGTTCCCGGCCGAGATCTGGGCCGACTACATGCGCCAGGCGATGGCGGGGCAGCCGGCGAAGGACTTCCCGGCGGCCGAGCCGATCGGCAACAAGGTCTACGGCGAGAACGCGAGCCCCACGCCGACGACCCAGAAGCCGACGGAGACGCCGTCTCCGACCCCGTCGGAGACGCCGTCGGAGACGCCGTCCGAGACGTCCTCCGGCAGCCCGAGCCCCACCCAGACTTGTGATCCGCTGGACTTCAAGTGCAACAACAACGGTGGTGGCGACAACCAGGGCGGCGGTAACGCCGGCCCCAGTGGCGGCCCGGGCGGACCCTCGCCCTCGCCGACCACGGAGCCACCGGGCGGCGGGATCTTCGGAGGCCCGTCCGGGTCCCGCAAGGACCAATAGGCCCGACAGCCCGCACAACGATCGGCGGCCGCGCCGGAGCATCCCGCTCCGGCGCGGCCGCCGCCGTATCAGGGCCTCCGCGGCCCTCTGGGCGTCTTACCGGCGTGTAGGCGGCCCCGGGCCGGTCAGGACGTTCCCAGGCGCTCAGCGGGCCGCTCAGGCGGTCCTCACTCCTCCCGCCGGGCTCGTACGGCAGGATGGGCCCATGAGCGTGCGCGAGGACCCACAGGCCCAGCCCGTACGGCCGACCACCGAGGATGCGGTGGCCGCGGCCGGGAGCGAGCTGATCGGCGGCCCGGTCGGGCGCCGGGCGCTGCTGGGCACGAGCTGGTGGACCCCGGTGCGGATCATCGCGCTCGTCGCGATCGGGATGTTCGCCCTGGGCATGGTGCAGAAGCTGCCCTGTTACAACGGCGGCTGGTTCTACGGCGCCACCGCCCAGTACACCCACGCCTGCTACTCCGACATCCCGCACCTGTACAACGGCCGCGGCTTCGCCGATGACCTCGTCCCGTACTTCAACCGGATACCGGACAGCGTCTCCGGCGGGATGGAGTACCTGGAGTACCCGGTCCTCACCGGCCTCCTGATGGAGGTCGCTTCCTGGCTGACCCCGCACGGCGGCGACCTCCAGACCCGCGAGCAGGTCTACTGGCTGGCCAACGCGGCCATGCTCATGGCCTGCACCGCGGTCATCGCGGTGTGCGTGTCCCGTACGCACCGCCGCCGCCCCTGGGACGCGCTGCTCGTCGCCCTGGCCCCCGCCTTCGCGCTCACCGCCACGATCAACTGGGACCTCCTCGCGGTCGCCCTCACCGCCGCCGCCATGCTCATGTGGTCCCGCAGCCGCGCGCTGGCCGCCGGTGTGCTGCTCGGCCTCGCGACCGCCGCGAAGCTCTACCCGGTGCTGCTGCTCGGCCCGCTGCTGGTGCTGTGCCTGCGTGCGGGCCGGTGGCGTGCCTTCTGGGCGGCGACGGGCGGCACCGCGGCCGCCTGGCTGGTGGTGAACGTGCCCGTGATGATCAGTACGCAGGGCGGGCTGCACATCCGCGACGGGTGGAAGCAGTTCTACACGTTCAGCCAGGAACGCCCCGTCGACTTCGGGTCGCTCTGGCTGATCATCTCGCAGCGCACCGGCAACCCCATGGACGACGTCAACACCTACGCCATGATCCTCATGGCGCTGGCCTGCGCCGGAGTGGCGGCCCTCGCCCTGTGCGCCCCGCGCCGTCCGCGCTTCGCCCAGCTCGCCTTCCTGGTCATCGTGGCGTTCGTGCTCACCAACAAGGTCTACTCACCGCAGTACGTGCTGTGGCTGATCCCGCTCGCGGCCCTGGCACGGCCGCGCTGGCGGGACTTCCTGGTGTGGCAGGCGTGCGAGGTGATGTATTTCCTCGGGATCTGGATGTACCTCGCGTACACCAACAGCGGCGATCAGCACCGGGGGCTGCCGCCCGAGGGCTACCAGCTCGCGACCGCGCTGCACTTCGCGGGCACGCTCTTCCTGTGCGCGATGGTCGTACGGGACGCGCTGGTGCCGGACCGGGACCCGGTGCGCCGGGACGGCTCGGACGACCCGTCGGGCGGCGTGCTCGACCGGGCGCCGGACGTGTTCGTGCTGGGACCGGCGCGGCGCACGGCGCAGTACGAGGGCGCGGTGCTCGCGGACTGGGGCACCGGCCGGGGGTGAGCTCCGGGCGGGAGCCCACCCCGGGCGGCCGGGCTCAGCGGTCGAGCAGGCGGTCGAACTGCGTGGTGGTGTGGCGCAGATGCGCCACCAGCTCGTCCCCCACCTGGGGTGCCGTGACATCGCCCGGCACGAACAGGATGGACACCTGCATGTGCGGCGGTTCGGCGAACCACCGCTGCTTGCCCGCCCAGACGAAGGGCGAGAGGTTGCGGTTGACGGTGGCGAGACCGGCGCGGGCGACCCCCTTGGCCCGGGGCATCACCCCGTGCAGCGCCTTGGGTGACTCCAGGCCGACGCCATGGGACGTGCCGCCCGCGACGACCACCAGGAAGCCGTCGGATGCGGCCTTCTGCTGGCGGTAGCCGAAGCGCTCGCCCTTGGCGACCCGGGTGACGTCGAGCACCGAGCCCCGGTACTCCGTGGACTCGTGGTCGCCCAGCCACAGCCGGGTGCCGATGCGGGCGCGGAACCGGGTCTGCGGGAACTGCTGCTGGAGCCGGGCCAGTTCGTCCGCCTTGAGGTGGCTGACGAACATGGTGTGCAGCGGCAGCCGCGCCGCGCGCAGCCGGTCCATCCACCCGATGACCTCCTCGACCGCGTCGATGCCGTCGGTCCGGTCGAGCGGGAGGTGGATCGCGAACCCCTCCAGCCGCACGTTCTCTATGGCGGCGTGCAGCTTGGGCAGGTCCTCCTCGGTGACGCCGTGCCGCTTCATGCTGCTCATGACCTCGATCACGACGCGCGCGTTCACCAGGCCGTAGACACCGTCGACGGACGAGACCGACCGGATCACCCGGTCCGGCAGCGGCACCGGCTCCTCCCCGCGGCGGAACGGGGTGAGGACGAGCAGGTCGCCGCTGAAGAAGTCCTTCATCCGGGCGGCCTCGTAGGTGGTCCCCACGGCGAGAACGTCGGCGCCGACGCGGGCGGCTTCCTCGGCCAGCCGCTCATGGCCGAAGCCGTAGCCGTTGCCCTTGCAGACCGGGACTATCCCCGGGAACTGCTGGATGACCATCTGCTGGTGCGCCCGCCAGCGCGCGGTGTCGACATAGAGGGTGAGCGCCATTGGCCGGTCCCGGAACCTTTCTCGTTGCCGCGGTGTATTCGAGGTATGCAGCGTGTGCGGGGAAGCAGGAAATCAGGGTCAGCGGCGGGACATGTAGATGTCGAGCGCCTTGTGGAGCAGCTTGTTGAGGGGGAAGTCCCACTCACCGAGGTATTCGGCAGCCTGCCCACCGGTGCCGACCTTGAACTGGATCAGGCCGAAGAGATGATCGTTCTCGTCGAGCGAGTCGGAGATGCCGCGCAGGTCGTAGACGGTCGCGCCGAGCGCGTACGCGTCGCGGAGCATCCGCCACTGCATCGCGTTCGAGGGCCGGACCTCGCGCTTGTGGTTGGCGGAGGCGCCGTAGGAGTACCAGACGTGGCCGCCGACGACGAGCATCGTGGCGGCCGCCACCGCCTCGCCCTCGTGCATGGCGAAGTACAGCCGCATCCGGTTGGGGTCCTCGGTGTTGAGGGCCGTCCACATGCGCTGGAAGTAGCTCAGCGGGCGGGGCCGGAAGTGGTCGCGCTCCGCGGTGATCTCGTAGAGCCGCTGCCACTCGCCAAGGTGCTCGTAGCCGCCCTGGACGACCTCGACACCGGCCTTGTCGGCCTTCTTGATGTTGCGGCGCCACAGCTGGTTGAAGCTCTTGTGCACGTCCTCCAGGGAGCGGTTCTCCAGGGGCACCTGGAAGACGTACCGCGGCTGGACGTCACCGAAGCCCGCACCGCCGTCCTCGCCCTGCTGCCAGCCCATCCGCCGCAGCCGGTCGGAGACCTCGAAGGCCCGCGGCTCGATGTGGGTGGCCTCCACATCGCGCAGCCGCTTCACATCGGGGCTCTGGATGCCGGACTTGATCGCGGCGGAGTCCCAGCGGCGGATGATGACCGGCGGGCCCATCTTCACGGAGAAGGCGCCCTGCTGTTTGAGATGCGCGAGCATCGGGCGCAGCCACTCCTCCAGGTTGGGCGCGTACCAGTTGATGACCGGGCCCTCGGGGAGGTAGGCGAGATACCGCTTGATCTTGGGCAGTTGGCGGTAGAGCACGAGGCCGACGCCGACCAGCTGGCCGGTGGCGTCGAACCAGCCGAGGTTCTCCGAGCGCCACTCCGACTTGACGTCAGCCCATGCCGGGACCTGCATGTGGCTTGCCGCGGGCAGGCTCTGGATGTACGCCAGATGCTGCTCTCGGCTGATCGTCCTCAGGGTCAGGCTCATTGCGGGGCGCTCCTCGGCAGGTTTGTCCCCAGGGTCGGGGCTCCGGCTCTCGCGCCGAAGCCTACTGCGACCGGGGCGCGCCCCGTTTGGGCCTGGGGGCAACCCGCCCTCGGGGAGTCAGCCCAGCAGCCCGCCGAAGAGCCCGCCGTGTGCCATGCCGAGGTAGAAGCCGACGCCCGACGCAACGAGCCCGATGATCAGCAGGAACCGCTCTCCGGTGGTCACGGAGATCATCTGACCCCAGGCCCCGCCGACCATGCCGACCAGCCCGGTCCACGAGCTGAGCAGGTGGAGGCCCGGGAAGTGGGCCGTGACGAAGGAGATCAGTCCGATCAGCAGCGTCGCCACGGCGATGGCGTTCTCGCGGGGATGCGACTTGCCGTCGGTGTCCAGGAAGGAGAGCAGTCCGTGCTGCGGTCGTGCTGCCTGTGCCATGGGGCACCTCCAGGTAGGCCCATAAAGGCAGGGCGGCGAACTGTAACGCCGCTCACACCCGATGTGTACAGATTGCGGGCCAGGACGCCCGGATTTCAAGCGGGAGGACGGAGCCGGGTACTGTGTACGGTCTGCGGTGGTGTCTGCACAGACGCCACGGCACAACGCATCACGACCCTCCTGCCACGGAACGACCGTGGCCGCTGAGTCCAAAGGAGGTGGGTTCCACATGCGTCACTACGAGGTGATGGTCATCCTCGACCCCGATCTCGAGGAGCGTGCTGTCTCCCCGCTGATCGAGAACTTCCTTTCCGTTATCCGTGAGGGCAACGGCAAGGTCGAGAAGGTCGACACCTGGGGGCGTCGTCGTCTCTCGTACGAGATCAAGAAGAAGCCCGAGGGCATCTACTCGGTCATCGACCTTCAGGCCGAGCCTGCGGTCGTCAAGGAGCTCGACCGCCAGCTGAACCTGAACGAGTCGGTCCTCCGGACCAAGGTCCTTCGTCCCGAGACCCACTGACCGCGTAAGCGTTCAACGGTCACCGGGCCATATCGCAACGAGTAGCAAGCAGCCCAGCAGTACCGCCGAGAGGTTCCCCAATGGCAGGCGAGACCGTCATCACGGTCGTCGGCAATCTCGTCGACGACCCCGAGCTGCGCTTCACCCCCTCCGGTGCGGCGGTCGCGAAGTTCCGCGTCGCGTCCACTCCCCGTACGTTCGACCGCCAGACCAACGAGTGGAAGGACGGCGAGAGCCTCTTCCTCACGTGCTCGGTGTGGCGGCAGGCCGCGGAGAATGTGGCCGAGTCGCTTCAGCGCGGTATGCGCGTCATCGTGCAGGGCCGTCTGAAGCAGCGGTCGTACGAGGACCGTGAGGGGATCAAGCGCACGGTCTACGAGCTGGATGTCGACGAGGTCGGTGCCAGCCTGCGCAACGCCACGGCCAAGGTCACCAAGACCACCGGGCGCGGTGGCCAGGGTGGCTACGGCGGCGGTGGCGGCCAGGGCGGCGGCGGTGGCGGCGGCTGGGGCGGTGGCCCCGGCGGCGGTCAGCAGCAGGGCGGCGGCGCTCCCGCCGACGACCCGTGGGCGACCGGCGCTCCGGCCGGTGGCGGCCAGGGCGGCGGTGGCGGCGGCTGGGGCGGTGGCTCCGGCAGTGGCGGCGGCTACTCGGACGAGCCGCCCTTCTAGGTCACGGCGCGCTGTTTCACGCGGTTTCACGTGAAACATCGCCCTGCCTGGTCTGGGCGACCAGCACAAACTTCTTGATCACACTGGAGAGAGACAATGGCGAAGCCGCCTGCTCGCAAGCCTAAGAAGAAGGTTTGCGTGTTCTGCAAGGAGAAGATCTCCTACGTCGACTACAAGGACACGAACCTGCTGCGGAAGTTCATTTCCGACCGCGGCAAGATCCGTGCCCGCCGGGTCACCGGCAACTGCACTCAGCACCAGCGCGATGTCGCCACGGCCGTGAAGAACAGCCGTGAGATGGCGCTGCTGCCCTACACGTCCACCGCGCGATAAGGGAAGGGTGACCGAGTCATGAAGATCATCCTCACCCACGAGGTCTCCGGCCTCGGCGCCGCCGGTGACGTCGTGGACGTCCGGGACGGATACGCCCGTAACTACCTGGTTCCGCGTGGTCTCGCGATCCGCTGGACCAAGGGTGGCGAGAAGGACGTCGAGCAGATCCGCCGCGGTCGTCGCATCCGCGAGATCGCCACGATCGAGCAGGCCAACGAGGTCAAGTCGCAGCTCGAGGGCGTCAAGGTGCGGCTGAAGACCCGCGCCGGCGACGCCGGCCGACTGTTCGGATCCGTCACCCCGGCCGACATCGCTTCGGCGATCAAGGACGCGGGTGGCCCGGACGTCGACAAGCGCCGTATCGAGGTGCCGCAGCCCATCAAGACCCTGGGCGCGCACCAGGTGTCGGTCCGGCTGCACGCCGAGGTGGCCGCGAAGGTCGGCGTCGAGGTCGTCGCCGCGTAACGCAGCGCTCGGCCGAGCCGAGCATGTGAGAGGGCCGCACCCCCATGGGGTGCGGCCCTTCGCGCTGGACGGAGGCCTGCGTGCCGGACGGGGCCGGGCCCTTCGCGCTGGGCGAGGCCCTTCGCGCCGTGGCCCGGTGTGCGGCCTCAGGCGCGCGTCGCGCCGGTGACGATCCAGCGCCCGGAGCGGGCACGCAGCCAGAGGGTCGCCAGCCGGAGCGACATCATCAGCGCCATGGTCCACCACACGGCGGTCAGTCCCCCGCCCCAGACGGGGACGAGCAGGGCGATCGGGGCGAAGACAGCGAGCGTGACGAGCATGGCTCCGGCGAGATACGGACCGTCGCCCGCGCCCATCAGCACCCCGTCGAGCACGAAGACGACCCCCGAGACCGGTTGGATCGCGGCCGTCACCAGCAGTACCGGCAGCAGCGCGTCCTTCACCGCGGGGTCCGAGGTGAACAGGGGGATGAACAGCGGACGGGAGGCGACCACCAGCAGGCCGAGCACGATGCCCGAGACGATCCCCCACTGCACCATGCGGCGGCAGGCGGCGCGCGCTCCCCCGGCGTCCTCGGCCCCGAGATATCGCCCGATGATGGCCTGGCCCGCGATGGCGATGGCGTCCAGCGCGAACGCCAGCAGGGTCCACAGGGTCAGCACGATCTGGTGGGCGGCGACCTCGGTGTCCCCGAGGCGGGCCGCCACCGCCGTCGCGATCAGCATCACGGCGCGCAGCGAGAGCGTACGGACCAGCAGCGGTGCCCCGGCGTGGGCGCAGGCCCGGATCCCGGCGGCGTCGGGACGCAGCGAGGTGCCGTGGCGCCGGGCGCCCCGGACGACGACCACCAGGTAGACGGCGGCCATGGCCCACTGGGCGATCACCGTGCCCCAGGCGGAGCCCGCGATGCCGAGCCCGGCGCCGTAGACGAGGCCCGCGTTCAGCGCGGCGTTGGCCGTGAAACCGCCGATGGCCACGTAGAGCGGGGTACGGGTGTCCTGGAGGCCGCGGAGCACCCCGGTGGCGGCGAGCACCATGAGCATCGCGGGGATACCGAGGGTGCTGATGCGCAGATAGGTGAGGGCGTGCGGGGCGGCGGTGTCGGAGGCGCCGAAGAGGTCGACGAGGCCGGGTGCGGTGGGGAAGGCGGCGGCGATGACGGCGGCGCCGAGCAGCAGGGCCAGCCAGATGCCGTCCATGCCCTGCCGGATCGCGCCGGGGAGGTCACCGGCGCCGACCCGGCGGGCCACGGCGGCGGTGGTGGCATAGGCGAGGAAGACGAAGATGTTCACCGCGGAGGTCAGCAGGGCGGCGGCGACGCCCAGACCGGCGAGCTGCGGGGTGCCGAGATGGCCGACGATGGCGCTGTCGACCATGACGAAGAGGGGTTCCGCCACGAGGGCGCCGAAGGCGGGTACGGCGAGGGCGACGATCTCGCGGTCATGCCTGCGGGCGGTGCTCCGCGCGCTCGCGGGGGCCTGTGTCATGGAGGCAATGTAATCTTCCACAGGTAAGAGACACAAGACGTGTGTAGTCCTTACATGGCGGCGCTCGCGGTACTCTCCTCTGCGCCGTTTGTCGTGATCTTGCATCGGGTGTGGAAGTTTTTCTTCTGCACAGCCCCTGGATAGAGAAATCGCAGGTCAGAGCCGCGACTCTGGGGTGATTGTGTGTTTGTCCACAGCGCTGTCCCCCGGCCCGTGCACAGGTTCGCGGGACTTCTCCACAGGATGGATCGCATCATCCACATGGCCTGTGGATAACCGAGTTGGCCGGTGGCCCCGACGGGCCTACCGTTATCCGGCGCCCGCCATCTGTTCCGGCCTCGAATCCACCAGAACTCGACGCGTCGTGAGCGGAAGCCGGGCGCCCTGTTTGTCATAGCCGTGCCGTAAGACTGAAGACGTCGCGGCGAGGTCCGCACCGCGGACGGGAGGAGGTGGCGGGGTGAGCGTGCCCGAGCCCATGGACGACCCATGGGCGGACTCCGGCCCGGCCGATTTCCCGTCCCCCCGCTTCCGCCGCGGCGAAGGCGGCGGCCGCGGTGAGGGCGGCCGGGGCCGTGACGACCAGCACGACCGGGGCCGCGACGGCGGTGCCTGGGAAGGCTCCGGCTTCGAGCGCGTCCCGCCGCAGGACCTCGACGCCGAGCAGTCCGTGCTCGGCGGCATGCTGCTGTCCAAGGACGCCATCGCCGATGTGGTGGAGGTCCTCCAGGGCAACGACTTCTACCGCCCCGCCCACGAGACCGTCTACCAGGCGATCCTCGACCTGTACGCGAAGGGCGAGCCCGCCGACCCCATCACGGTCGCGGCCGAGCTGACCAAGCGCGGCGAGATCGCCCGGGTCGGCGGCGCCTCGTATCTCCACACCCTGGTCCAGTCGGTCCCCACCGCGGCCAACGCCGAGTACTACGCGGAGATCGTCCACGAGCGGGCCGTGCTGCGCCGCCTGGTTGAGGCGGGCACCCGCATCACCCAGATGGGATACGCGGCCGACGGAGACGTCGACGAGATCGTCAACAACGCCCAGGCGGAGATCTACGCCGTCACCGAGCAGCGGACCAGCGAGGACTATCTGCCGCTCGGCGACATCATGGAGGGCGCCCTCGACGAGATCGAGGCCATCGGCTCGCGCAGCGGCCAGATGTCCGGGGTGCCCACCGGCTTCACCGACCTGGACTCGCTGACCAACGGCCTGCACCCCGGCCAGATGATCGTCATTGCCGCCCGGCCCGCCATGGGTAAGTCCACCCTCGCCCTCGACTTCTCCCGCGCCTGTTCGATCAAGAACAACATGCCGAGCGTGATCTTCTCCCTGGAGATGGGGCGCAACGAGATCGCGATGCGTCTGCTGTCCGCCGAGGCCCGGGTGGCGCTGCACCACATGCGCTCCGGCAGCATGACCGACGAGGACTGGACCCGGCTCGCCCGGCGCATGCCGGACGTGTCCCAGGCCCCGCTGTTCATCGACGACTCCCCGAACCTGTCGATGATGGAGATTCGCGCCAAGTGCCGTCGGCTCAAGCAGCGCAATGATCTCCAGCTGGTCGTCATCGACTACCTCCAGCTGATGCAGTCCGGCGGCGCCCGGCGCCCCGAGAGCCGTCAGCAGGAGGTCTCGGACATGTCGCGAAACCTGAAGTTGCTGGCCAAGGAGCTGGAGGTGCCGGTGATCGCGCTCTCCCAGCTGAACCGTGGCCCCGAGCAGCGCACCGACAAGAAGCCGATGGTCTCGGACCTCCGGGAAAGTGGCTCCATCGAGCAGGACGCCGACATGGTCATCCTGCTGCACCGTGAGGACGCGTACGAGAAGGAGTCCCCGCGCGCGGGTGAGGCCGACCTGATCGTGGCCAAGCACCGTAACGGTCCGACGGCCACCATCACCGTCGCCTTCCAGGGCCACTACTCGCGCTTCGTGGACATGGCCCAGACCTGATCCCGGTCCCAGACCTGATCCCGGCTCTAGACCTGTTCCTGGTCCGGGCGTAGCCGGGCCGCCTTGAGCGCGCGTCGCGCGAAGACGTCCTCGCGGCGCTCTTCCATCTGCCGCAGGGCGTCCTTGCGGTCCCGCTTGGAGAGCCGGTCGAGGTAGGTGTGGCCCATGAGGTGGTCGGTCTCGTGCTGGAGGCACCGGGCGAAGTACCCCGTCCCCTCGATGACGAGCGGGCCGCCGTCCTGGTCGAAGCCGCGGACGACGGCACGATCGGTGCGGGGGACCTCCATGGAGGCACCCGGCACGGACAGGCAGCCCTCGATGTCGTCGACGAGGCGGCGGTCGCCCGGACCGGGCAGTTCCAGAACCGGGTTGAGGATGTGGCCGACGTGCCGGATCCCGGCGTCGTCCCCGCAGTCGTACACGAACAGCCGCAAGTCGACGCCGACCTGATTGGCGGCCAGGCCCGCGCCGTCTGCCACGTACATGGTCAGGAACATGTCGTCGATCAACGCCGACAGCTCCGGGGTGCCGAACTCGGTGACCTCGCGGCAGGGACGGCTCAGCACATCCTCGCCCACCACCGTGACCCTGCGGACCGAGCCCCGCTCCGCCTCCGGCGGCAGAGCCGGATAGCTGTCAGACATGGTGTCTCCCTGGAGGTGATGGCTTGCCAAGTCCTGTGCACGGTAGTGCCCCCACGGCGGTGGCCGCGCGCACTTCCCATGGCCGATGGCTGTCGGCGCCGCCGCGTCATTTGCCGTTCCGGCAAGAACCTTTGTCGTGGCGGCGTGGGTGCGGCCACGGTGGGTGAACAGGCCGCGGCGGCCGCCGCCATGGGCCCCTACCGAAGGCAGAGTCGATGGACGCACAGTTCTGGGACGACATGTACCGCAGCGCCGACCAGCTCCACAGCGGCAACCCCAACGGGGTGCTCGTCACCGAGGCCACCGATCTGGCGCCGGGGCGGGCCCTCGACGTCGGCTGCGGTGAGGGCGGCGACGCGCTGTGGCTGGCCCGGCGCGGCTGGCGGGTCACCGGGCTCGACATCTCCCCGACCGCCCTGGAACGCGCCGCCGCCGCGGCCGCGGACCTCTCCGGCCGGATGACGTGGTCCCGGGCCGACCTGGCGGTCACGCCGCCTCCGGCCGCCGCGTTCGACCTGGTGTCCGCCCAGTACTTCCCGCTGCTGCGCGAGCCGGACCACACCGCGCTGCACGGCCTGCTGGACGCCGTCGCCCCCGGCGGAACCCTCCTCTACGTCGGCCATGACCTGGCTGATCTGCCCCCGCGCGAGGAGATGGACGTCGACCCCGGCGTCTACTACCAGCCCGCGGAGATCGCCGGGCTCCTCGGCCACGACTGGACGGTCCTGATCGACGAAATCCGCCCGCGCACCGCCGCCGCGCCGCCCGGCACGCGCCACACCCGGGACACCGTCCTGCGCGCGCGGCGCGTTCGGTAATACGGCGGCGGCCGCCCCGCGCCGCCGCTAGTGTCCCCGTCCATGACCGAGCCGAGCGATCTGCTGACCACCCGGACCTTCTACGACACCATCGCCGACGACTACGCGGAGATGTTCAAGTCCGACCTGGACGACAAGCCGCTGGACCGCGCCATGCTCGGCGCGTTCGCCGAACTGGTGCGGCAGGGGGGTGAGGCGGCCGGGCCGGTCGCGGATCTCGGCTGTGGTCCGGGGCGGACGACGGCCTATCTGCACTCGCTCGGGCTGGACGTCTTCGGCGTCGACCTGTCCCCGGGGATGCTGGCGGTGGCCCGGCGGGAGCATCCGGAGCTGCGGTTCGACCAGGGGCAGATGACCGGGCTCGACCTGCCGGACGGTGCCCTCGGCGGCATCGTCACCTATTACTCCCTCATCCACACCCCCGCCGAGCGGCTGCCCGCGGTGCTGGCCGAGTTCCACCGGCTGCTGGCCCCGGGCGGCCATCTGCTGGTCGGCTTCCAGGTCGGCGACGAACCGCTGCGCGTGGCCGAGCCGTTCGGCCATCCCGTGTCGCTCGACTTCCGCAGGCTGTCGCCGGACGCGATCGCCGGGCTGCTCGACGCGGCCGGGTTCGCCATACGGGTCCGCCATGTGCGCGAGCCCGAGGGCAGGGAGGTGGTTCCGCAGGCCATCCTCCTGGCCCGTAAGCCGGAGTAGGCATAGGGGGCCCGGCGGCGGCTCAGAGCACCTCCGCCAGCTCGTGCAGCAGCCGCCGCTTGGGCCGGGCCCCGACCATCGACCGCACCGGCTCGCCCGCCCGGAACAGCATCAGCGTCGGCATCGACAGCACTCCGTACGCCACCGTCGTCTCCGGGTTGGTGTCCACGTCCAGCTGGACGATTTTCAGCCGGTGCCCCTCCTCCCGGGCGATCTCCGCCAGCACCGGCGCGATCATGTGGCAGGGCGCGCACCAGGAGGCGGTGAACTCCACGAGCACCGGCAGCTCCGCCGTCAGCACCTCCTCGGCGAAGGTGGCGTCCGTGACCGCGGGCACGTCCCCGGTCCGCGTCGGTGTCATCTCGCTCATCCCCTGTCTCCCCTTGGTGTCGTCTCCGGTGTCAGCTCGCAGCGCGGCTCCGGCGCCCCGGCGGGCGCCGTGGCCGCCGCCTCCAGCGCCGCCCGGGCCCGCTCCGCCCGGGCGAGCTGCGCCCCGACCTGCTGCCTTACGTCGCTCAGCCGCGCGATGCAGTCGTCCAGTTCGGCCAGCTTGCGCCGGTAGACCTCCAGCGACGCCGGGCAGGAGTCCCCGGCCGGATGGCCCGAGCGCAGGCACTCCACGAACGGACGGGTCTCCTCCAGGCCGAAGCCGAAGTCCTGGAGGGTGCGGATCTGCCGGACCAGCCGGAGGTCGTCCTCGTCGTACGCCCGGTACCCGTTGCCGGAGCGCCGCGCGGGCAGCAGTCCGATCGACTCGTAGTAGCGCAGGGTGCGGGTGGTGGTACCCGCCCGTTCGGCCAGCTCTCCGATCCGCATGGCCCCGACCGTAGACCTTGCCGCCGACGTCAAGGCCAGACCGTAGAAAGGCCAGACCGCAGACAAGGGGCAGACCGTAGGGTGCGGGCATGACCGCATCCGAGGATTCCGCGGAGCTGCTGCCCGCCACCCGCCGCGCCCTGCTCCACCGCGTCGCCGTCGGCCAGTCCGAGGGCCGGGCGCCCTCCCTGGTGGGGGCCGTGATGCGGGAGGGGCGGCTGGTGTGGACGGGGGCCCGGGGCGGTACGGACGGACAGCCGCCCGGCGCCGACACCCAGTACCGGATCGGATCGCTGACCAAGACGCTCACCGCGGTGCTGGTGATGCGGCTCCGCGACGAGGGGCTGCTGGACCTCGGCGACCCGCTGGCCAAACATCTGGACGTGCCCGAGGCGGAGGACGCGACCGTCGCACAGCTCCTCGCCCACACCTCGGGGCTGGCGGCCGAGCCGCGCGGTCCGTGGTGGGAGCGCACACCGGGCGCGCTGCGCCCCGATACGGCGGATCTCTTCGGCGAGCGCCCCCTCGTGCACCCCGCCGGACGCCGTCACCACTACTCCAACACCGGCTTCGCCCTGCTCGGCGCGCTCGTCGAGCGGCTGCGCGGCGCGGCCTGGGGCGACGTCCTCGCCCGCGAGGTGCTGGAGCCGCTGGGGATGACGCGTACGTCCCTCGAACCGCGCGCCCCGCACGCCGGGGGCTGGGCCGTCCACCCCTGGGCCGATGTGCTGCTGCCGGAACCCACCGAGGACACCGGGCGGATGGCGCCCGCCGGGCAGCTGTGGTCGACCGCCGCCGACCTGGCCCGCTTCGCCGCCTTCCTGCTGGACGGGGACGACCGGGTGCTCGGCGCGGCGACGCTCGCCGAGATGCGCATGCCCGCCGCGCCGCCCGAGGGCCGGGACTGGGACGGCGGCTACGGCCTCGGGGTGCAGCTCGCGCGCAGCGAGGGCCGGTTCCTGTACGGCCATGTCGGCTCCATGCCCGGCTTCCTCGCCGCCCTGTGGGTCAGCGCGGACGACCGGCTGGCCGGGATCGCGCTGGCCAACGTCACCTCGGGGGCGTCGATCGCCTCCGTCGCCGCCGACCTCGTACGGATCACGGCGGAGCACGAGCCGACCGTCCCCGCGCCCTGGCGGCCGCTGCCCGAGGCCGATCCGGAGCTGCTGGCGCTGACCGGTCCCTGGTACTGGGGTCCGACCCCGTTCCTGCTGCGGCTGCGCGCCGACCGCGGCCTGGAGCTGTCGCCGGTCAGCGGTACGGGCCGCGGCTCCCGCTTCCGGGCCGAACCGGACGGCACCTGGACCGGCCTCGACGGCTACTACGCGGGGGAGACGCTGCGGGTGGTCACGGGCCGCGAGGACGGCGCGCCCGGCCATCTCGACCTCGGCACCTTCGTGCTGACCCGGGAGCCGTACGCCCCGGAGGACGCGGTGCCCGGGGGCGTCGACCCGGAGGGGTGGCGTCCGCGGCAACCCCGTGACGCCGTAACCCCGTAACCCCGTGACGCCGAGGCGTCAGTCGAGCGGCAGCTTGAAGCCGAGGTGGCTGGCCTCGAAGCCGAGCCGCTCGTAGAAGCGGTGGGCGTCGATACGGGACGCGTCCGACGTGAGCTGCACCAGCACACAGCCCTGGCGGCGCGACTCCTCGACCGCCCACTCGATCAGCTGGGTGCCGAGGCCGCTGCCGCGTGCGTCGGCGTGGATCCGTACGGCCTCGATGATCGAGCGCGTGGCGCCGCGCCGGGAGAGCCCGGGCACCACGGTGAGCTGGAGGGTGCCGACCGTACGCCCGTCCCGGACGGCGACGACCAGATGCTGGTTGGGGTCCTGATCCAGCCGCTGGAACGCGGCCCGATACGGAGCCGGTTCGTCCGGCGACTCCCGCCGGGCGCCCAGCGGGTCGTCGGCGAGCATGACGACGATCGCCGGTATGTCGTCGGCGGTCGCGCGCCGGATCTCGAAGTCGGTCACGCCCGCGAGCTTACGCGGCCCCGTGCGGCCGCCCCGCCGCGGCCGTTCACGGCCCCGCCACGGCCGCGCAGCCGCCGCCCGCGTGCGGTCAGGCCCCACGGCTTGAGCACCGAGATCGCGGTGAGGAAGGCATAGACGCACAGGCTGACCGACGGCGCGACGATCAGATCGGTGGCGGGGCCGACCGCCCGGCCCGCCGAGACGTCGGCCATCGCCGCGTCGATCCGGGCGCGCAGCGCGAAGGCGGTGGCGGCGGTGGTCGCCAGCGTCAGCCAGAACTTCACATACACCCAGCGGTGGCGGGACAGGCCCCAGGGCGTGCCGAGGGACAGCACCACGCCGCTGATCAGGGAGGCCAGACTGATCGGGATGAGCAGCCAGTCCCCGAGGACGTTCACCGACCGGTACGCCCCCTCGGCGGCCTCGGCGGATCCGGCCGTGGCCCCGGTGATGCCCAGGGCCAGCACGCCGAGCGTCAGCCCGAGCCAGCCGACGGAGACGACCACATGCACGACGAGGAGGGCCCGGCGCACGGGCCGTTTCAGCTGTTGCATGGCGTACACGGTCGCGCGCCGGGCCGTTCGCCGCGTCTGACGGCGGGAGTATCCGCGGCTACTCCCGGGGCCGGAAGGCACCGCCTACGCTCGGGCTCCATGACCAGACTGCATCTGTTCGATCTGGACGGGACGCTGATCCACGGGTCGGCCGCGGCCATCGAGATATCGCGTCAGCTCGGTGTGGAGCGGGAGATCGACGCGCTGGAGCGGGAGTTCGCGGCGGGCGGGCTGTCGACGGCGCGGTTCGCGGAGCGGGCCTGTGCGCTGTGGGGTGAGCTGACGGAGGCGCAGGTGGCGGCGGCGTTCGAGGGGGCGCCGTGGCTGATGGGGATTCGGGAGGTGTGGGCGGACATCCGGGCGCGCGGTGAGCGGTGTGCCGTGATCTCGCTCTCGCCCGGGTTCTTCGTGGAGCGGCTGCTGGAGTGGGGCGCGGACGCGACGCACGGGTCGGCGTGGCCGTCGGTGCCGTTCCGGGAGCGGCTTGATCCCGCGGGCATCCTGACTCCAGCCGCTAAGGTGCGGATCACGGACGAACTCTGCGGGAAGTTCGGGTTGACCAGGGCGGACTGCGTTGCTTACGGAGATTCGATGTCGGATGCCGAGCTGTTCGCCGTGGTGCCCTTCTCGGTCGCGGTGAACGCGGATCACCATGTGAGCGAAATCGCATCCAGCCGGTATAGCGGCAACGATCTCCGAGGGGCCTACGAATTAGCGGGAAACTGCATGTAACTACGGGTAATTACGTGCGTTGGCAGGTGTAACGGATGCAGCATCCATGGGGCTTGTGAATTCATCCGGGCCCGGTAGGGTCGGGGCAAGTTCCGCCTCGGGAAGCCGCGACGGGGCCACAATCGGGCAACCCGCTCCAACCAGCATATCGGGAACACAGCCCCCGTTACCCGGACTTCGGGTGAAGTTCTCGGGGTGCGGAAGGAGCGTGGCATGCTGCCCGGAACAGGGTACGGAGCGGGCCGACAGGACCAAACTCACGTGAACCAGTCGACCAGAGCGGGGAATTGCGGGCACATTCCGCCAGCGGAAGTGCGAAGACCGACAGAAAGATGTTCGAGGCGAGGCAACCATGGACGCTCCGACCACCACATCGTCGGCCGGTAACGACGGCGGGGGAGACAGTGGCGACTGGGGTTGGTTCACCCCGAGCAGGAAACAGCCCGAAGACCAGCCCGGTACGGGTACGGAGGCCGAGCGCCGTCCGGCACCGCCCGCACCGGCCCCCGCGTCGCCCGTACCCCCGGCCTCGCCCATACCCCCCGCTTCTCCCATAGCCCCCGCGTCCGCGGTGCCGCCCGCGTCGGCCGTCCCGCCCGCGTCAGCGGTCCCACCGGCGTCCGCCGTGCCGCCCGGGACCGGGCGCGAGGAGCATCAGCGCCCCGACGAGGCATCGCCCCCGCCGGGCGCGCGCCCGGCCGCCGAGGCCGTCTTCACCGCCCCCGAGACCGCCTCGCCCGACGCGATCCTGCTGCGCCGCACCATGGCCGAGATCGAGCCGGTGAGCGACAAGGTCACCTCGTACTTCTACGCGCTGCTCTTCGTCCAGCACCCCGAGCTGCGGCCGCTCTTCCCGGCCGCCATGGACGCCCAGCGCGACCGGCTGTTCAAGGCGATCCTCACCGCCGCCCGGCTCATCGACGACCACGACATCCTCAGCGACTTCCTCTCCCGGCTCGGCCGCGGGCACCGCAAGTACGGCACCCAGCCCGAGCACTACCCGGCGGTCGGCGAGTGCCTGCTCGCCGCGCTCACCCGGTACGCGATCAGCACCTGGAGCGACGAGGCCGAGGCGGCCTGGGTCCGGGCCTACACCGCGATCTCCCAGATCATGATCGACGCGGCGGCCGAGGACGAGCTGCGCGCGCCCGCGTGGTGGCAGGCCGAGGTCGTCGGGCACGAGCCGCGCACGTCCGACATCGCCGTCGTCACCGTCCGCCCCGACCAGCCGTATCCCTTCCTCGCGGGCCAGTACACCTCGGTGGAAACCCCCTGGTGGCCGCGGGTGTGGCGGCACTACTCCTTCGCCTCGGCGCCCCGCGCGGACGGGCTGCTGTCCTTCCATGTGAAGGCGATTCCGGCCGGGTGGGTGTCGTCCGCGCTGGTGCACCGCGCCCGCCCCGGCGATGTGATCAGGCTCGGGCCGCCCGCCGGTTCGATGACGGTCGACCACTCGACCGACAGCGGGCTGCTGTGCCTGGGCGGCGGCACCGGGATCGCACCGATCAAGGCGCTGGTCGAGGACGTCGCCGAGCACGGCCGTCAACGGGCGGTCGAGGTCTTCTACGGCGCCCGCAGCGATCACGATCTCTATGACATCGACACCATGCTGCGGCTCGCCCAGCGGCACCCCTGGCTCTCGGTCCGTCCGGTGGTCTCCGACGGTCCGACGAGCGGGCTCAGCGGCAGGCTTCCCGACGCCGTGCGCCAGTACGGCCCGTGGAACGCGTTCGACGCCTATCTCTCCGGCCCGCCCGGGATGATCCGCAGCGGCGTGGACGCCCTGATGGGCGTCGGCGTCCCGTCCCACCGCATACGCCACGACTCCATCGAAGAGCTGATGGCGGCGGCGGAGTAGGCGACGGAGCAGGCAGGCACGCGCAGACAGACGACTATCGCAGGACGGGGACGAGGGACTGTGGACGATGTCGGGCACGAGCGGGCCGGTGCGGTGGCACCCGGCCACCGCCCGGAGCGCCCTGAGGGCCCGGAGCGAGAGGAGCGCACCGGCCGTCCGGGGAGCGACGGCGAGCATCTGCTCCAGCAGCGCCTGGGCACGGCCGACCGCGCCGACCGCTTCTACGACGAGCAGGTGCTGGACCACCTCAACGTCCGGATGCGGGAGTTCGTCGGGCGCCAGGAGATGTTCTTCCTGGCCACCTCCGACCGGCACGGGGAGTGCGACAGCAGCTTCCGGGCCGGGCCGCCCGGCTTCCTGCGAGTGCTCGACGGGCGCACCCTCGCCTACCCCGAGTACCGGGGGAACGGCGTGCTGGCCAGCCTCGGCAACATCGAGGAGAACCCGCACCTCGGCATCATGATGATCGACTTCTTCCGCGACCGCATCGGGCTGCACGTCAACGGGCGGGCCCGGGTGGTCGAGGACGACGAGATGCGCGCCCGTCACCCCGGACTGCCGGTCGACCCGATACCGGGCCGCCGCGCGGTCGTCTGGGTCGAGGTGGCCGTCGAGGAGGCGTACATCCACTGCGCCAAGCACATCCCCCACCTCCAGAAGGTGCCCTCGGGGCGGCGCGCCCGCGCCGCGGACGGGCCGCGCTCCGACCGGCCCCGCGATCCGCAGCGGGGCCGGGCCTGGGGGACGGACGACGTCAAGCGCAAGGGCGGCGACTTCTTCGGTGCCGCCGCGGAGGCGCGCGAGCGGCACCGTACGCCCCCTGTCGAGCCCCCCGCCGTGCCGAGCCCGCAGCCGCAAGCCCAGGCCCCGCAAGCCCCGATCCCGCAGATCCCGCACCCGCAAGCCCCGGTACCGGCCGCCCCGGCTGCCGCTCCGCAGGCGTCGGACCCTCAGACACCGGCTCCGCAGCAGGCGGCGCGGCCCGAGGAGTGGCTGGAAGAGGCCGAGCGGGTGCTCGCCGACGCCCGGCGGCGGGCGGCCGAGAAGGGCCCGCAGCCGTTCAGCGGCTGGTTCCGCTGACCGCTCCCGGGCGACGGCCCGATCAGCCGAGGTCGCCGGCGAGCAGCGCGAGCACGCCCTCGACGTTGGCGTCGAGATAGGCGCGCAGCGACGGCGGCACCATCCCGACGGAGGCGATGCCCTCGCGGGTGAACGGGATCCGGACCACCTCGTACTCCCCGCAGGGCTCGTCCACCTCCGGGCCGTGCCGCCGGGCCAGGTCCATCGAGGCGAGTCTGCACACGAAGAAGTGCTGCACCTTGACGCCTTCGGGTACGCCCCCCTCCGGGTGCGGGACGGTGTCCACGAAGGCGGGGACCACGTCCGTCACCTTGGCGCCCAGCTCCTCGTCCACCTCACGGTGCAGGGCTTCCACGACGGTGGAGTCCTCGGGCTCCACACCGCCGCCGGGGGTGATCCAGTACGGCTCCTGACCGGGCTTGGTCCGCTTGATCAGGATCATGCGCGGGTCGGTCTCGCCGTCGAGCAGGATGGCGCGGGCGGTGCGTTTGACCACGGGTCGTTCGGTCATGCAGGACATCTGCCGCAGCCGTCCCCGGCTGAAACCCCATACTCACCAGTGGACAGGGGCTCACCAGTCGACAGCGGCGCGCAGCAGCCACTCGTGCGCCCGGGCGACGTGCGGCACCGCGAGCCCGCCGGTCCGCACCACCAGGAAGTAGGTGCGCAGCGGCGGCACCGGCGGGTTGAGCAGTGCGACCACCTCGCCGGCGTCGAGGGCGTCCATGCACAGATAGCGCGGCAGGACGCCGAGCCCCGCGCCCTCCGCGACGCACGCCAGCACCGCCCGCAGATCGGGGGCGATGACCGTGCCGGAGGTGACCGGGCGGGTGTCGAAGACGGCCGACCAGTAGCGGCTGACCAGCGGCAGGCTCTCGTGGACCTCGACCACGGGCAGCGCCTCCAGCGCGCTCGCGCCCTTGACCTGGAGCACCGCGGAGCCGCCGAGCCGGGCCGCCCAGCGCGGGGACGCGATCAGCACGTGCTCCTCGTCGCACAGCGGGGTCGCTGCCAGCAGCCTGCCGCGCGGCCGGGCCGTGGTGATGGCCAGGTCGTGGTGACCGGCCCCGAGCCCCTTGAACAGCTCCTCGGAAGCGCCGAACGCGCACCGCAGCGCGAGCCCCTGGCCGACCAGCGTGGTCAGCGCGGGCAGCGCGCGCAGCGCGGTGAACTCCGGGGGACCGGCGAGATGGAGGGTGCGCAGGGCGGAGTGGTCGTCGAGACCGGCCTCGGTGATCTCCACGAGCGCGTCGAGGTGCGGGGCGGTCTTGTGGGCCAGCTCCTCGCCGACGGTGGTGGGGATGACGCCCCGGGCCGTACGGAGGAACAGCGGCCGCCCGAGCTGCCGCTCCAGGGTGCGTATCTGGCCGGTGACGGCGGGCTGGGAGAGGCCGAGCAGCGCGGCGGCGCGGGTGAAGGACCCGGCGCGGTGCACCGTGACAAACGTGCGTAAGAGGGCCAGATCCATGCGGTTCCCCTCGCCTCGACGCACCCCCGCCGCATGCCAACTATAAATATGCCGATAGGTTCATGTCGCTACTGTGATTGGACACTGACGCTGAGTCAACTAGCCTTGTTCAAGCGGTTCTCCACGAGAAGAACCGGGGCGTCTCAAGCCACGAGGGGGGAGGCTTGAGACGCCCGTCAGGCGTACCCGCGCGCAAGCCGTCACGGCGAGTTTCGGCCGCCTTCAATCGCCCTCGTGTGCCGCGTCCAGCGCGCGCAGCACATCCGCGATCAGATCGTCCGGGTCCTCGGCGCCCACCGAGAAGCGGATGAAGCCCTCGGCCACCGCGTCGCCGCCCCAGCGGCCGCGCCGCTCGGCGGTCGAGCGCACGCCGCCGAAGCTGGTGGCGTCGTCCACCAGCCGCAGCGCGGTCAGGAACCGCTCCGCGTGCTCCTTGCCGGGCAGGGTGAAGGAGACCACACAGCCGAAGCGACCGCCGCGCATCTGCCCGGCCGCGACCGGATGCGCCGGATCGTCGGGCAGCCCGGGGTGGCGCACCCCGGTGACCTCGGGCCGCTCCCGCAGCGCCCCGGCGAGCGCGAGGGCGGTCCTGGCCTGCCGGTCGACGCGGAGCGGCAGGGTGGCCAGGGAGCGGTGGGCGAGCCACGCCTCCATGGGGCCGGGGATCGCGCCGACGGTCTTGCGCCAGCCGCGCACGGCGGCGGCCAGCCGCGGATCGCGGCAGGTGACATAGCCGAGCAGGACATCGCCGTGGCCGGTGAGCGCCTTGGTGCCGCTCGCCACGGAGAAGTCCGCGCCCAGCTCCAGGGGGCGCTGGCCGATCGGGGTCGCGAGGGTGTTGTCGACGGCGACCAGCGCGCCGCGCGCGTGCGCGGCCTCGGCGAGCCCGCGGATGTCGCACACGTCGAGACCGGGGTTGGACGGGGTCTCCAGCCACAGCAGCCCGGTGGAGTCGTCCAGGGCCGCCAGCTGGGCGTCACCGGCGGTCGGGGCGGTGCGCACCCGGACGCCGAAGCTCCGCAGCCGCTCGGCGAGCGCCGGGAGCAGCTGGTAGCCGTCGGACGGCAGGACGGCGGTGTCGCCCTGCCTCAGCTGGGACAGGAGGACGGCCGCGATGGCGCCCATGCCGGACGCGAAGACGACGGTCTCCGCGTCCGCGTCCGGGGACTCCAGCTCGCTGATCGCCGCCTCCAGCCGGGACCAGGTGGGGTTGGCGTCACGGCCGTAGGTGAAGGGCCCGGAGGCGTCGCCGGGGAGGTGGTAGTGGGCGGCGAAGACGGGACCGGGCAGCGCCGGTTCGTAACGCTCCGCCTCGGGCAGTCCGGCTCGTACGGCCCGGGTGCCGTCGCCCGTCATACGCGCTCCTCTCCGGCGACGCGTCTCCGCGCGCGGTCAGTCCTTGTCATCGGGGAGGACGACGTGCAGCGCCCAGGCGACTATGGAAACGATCAGGCCACCGAGGACGGCCGTGCCGAAGCCTTCTACATGGAAGCTGAGATCGAACTTTCCGGCCAGCCACGAGGTCAGCAGCAGCATCAGGGCATTGATCACCAGGGTGATCAGCCCGAGGGTGAGAATGAACAGGGGAAATGCCAGCAGCTTGACGACCGGCTTCACCACCACGTTCACCACGCCGAAGAGCAGTGCGACGAGAATGAGGGTGATCGTCTGACGTCCGGTGTTCTCACCGGTCAGCGTGATGTCCTTGAGCAGCCAGATGGCGACGCCGAGGGCGCCTGCGTTGGCGAGCGTCTTGACGAGCAAATTCTTCATGGTTGAGATCGTCGCAGACAGGCCCGGCGACGGGCAGGGGCACGGCAGGCAGGGGTGGAGAGGCGAATGAAGGCGTTCCGGCTGGACGAGCTGGAGGCGGAGCGGGCCGCGAACGACGGCGCGTATCTGCAATTCCTCCGGGAGCGGAACATGTCGGTCGGGCTGTACGCGCTGAACGCGGGCCAGGCGGACCCGCAGTCGCCGCACGGCCAGGACGAGGTGTACCTGGTGATGAGCGGCCGGGCGTCCATCACGGTGGGCATGGAGACGACCCAGGTGGCGCGGGGCAGCGTGGTCTACGTACCGGCGGGTGTGGCGCACAAGTTCCACCACATCACCGAGGACCTGCGCGTCATGGTGGTGTTCTCTCCCCCGGAAAGCTGACGGGAGCGCTCCGGTCCCCTACGGGTACGGTCAGGGGCGGACGGGGGATGGAAGCCGTCCGTCCGCTTCCTGCCCGCCCTAGCATCGAGGGCAGGGGGACCGGTGTTCATGGACCGGCCCCACCAGCCGGAGAAAGCAGGGATCACACGTGGCCGCGAAGGACATATTCCAGGGCTTGCCGTGGTGGGTGACATGGATCGCGGTGCCGGTTCTCGTCATCGCCGTCTTCGGCGGGCTGATCACGAGCGTGGTGGGCTTCGTCATCGGCCTGCTCTTCAAGGCGCTGCTGCTTGTCGCGCTGATCGGCGGTCTGATCTACGTCGTACGGAAGTTCACCTCCTCGTCGCGCAACGACTGGTGATCCGCGGCGGGTCCCGCGGCGGGTGACCCCGCTGCCCCGCGCGCGGCGGGTACGCCGCGCGAGGGATACCGCGGAGCCAAACATCGGCCCCGCGGCACCACTGTGGTTAGAGTGCGAGTCCGCGACGTTCCCCATCTCGGCGTCTGCCTCGCAACAACACCCCGGGGGTGCCTGTTGACGACAGCGAACATCGACACGGCCGCTGAACCGGCCCTGATCGCCCGCGCACCGGGCCGGCGTCGCCCGGCCCCGTGGGTTCCACCACGGCAACACTGGCCATTTCCGTTCCCTCACATGAGGCAAAGCGACTCCGCCCCGCAATCGAGTCGCTACGCTCCAGAGTCGGCCAAGTCTGAACTACCCGGGGCGGCGAACGATGCGTGACATGCGTGACACAGTCCAGGCGGAAGTGACGATGACCTTTCTGGTCTCGCAGGAACTGTCCTTCCGGATCCCGGTCGAGCTGTCGTACGACAGCGGCGATCCCTACGCGGTCGAGATCACCTTCCACCTGCCCGGCGACGCGCCGGTGAGCTGGGCCTTCGCCCGTGAGCTGCTGCTGGACGGGCTCAGCAAACCCACCGGCGAGGGCGATGTGCGGATCGCACCGGCCTCGCCCGAAGGGCTCTCGGACGTGTTCATCAGGCTTCAGGTGGGGGCCGAGAGGGCCCTGTTCCGGGCCGGGGCGGCGCCGCTGGTGGCCTTCCTGGACCGTACGGACCGGCTCGTCCCGTTCGGCGAGGAGCCCGCGGCCTGCGATCCGGTCGGCGATCTCGACGCGGAACTGGACCGCATCCTGGCCGAGGACCGGTACGCGTAACGCCGGTACGTAACCGCTACGCGTAGTCGGTCAGCGTGCGCGTGTCTTACGGCGCCGTCCGCGGCCCCGGCCGTTACCGCTCGCTCCGCCGCCACTGCCCGCGCCGTCGTCCGGCGTGTGGTCCGCGGAGACCACCAGCACCGCCAGCGCCGTGGTCACCGGCACCGAGGCGACCAGCCCGATGCTGCCCACCAGCGTGCGGACGATCTCCTCCGCGACGATCTCGCTCGTCGCCACCGTTCCCACCCCGCTGTCCGCGATCGAGAAGAGGAGCAGCAGCGGAAGCGAGGCGCCCGCGTACGCCAGCACCAGGGTGTTCACGACGGACGCGATGTGGTCCCGCCCGATGCGCATCGCGGCCGCGTAGAGCTTGCGGCGGCCGCCGCGAGGGTCCGCTTCCCGCAGCTCCCAGACCGCCGAGGTCTGGGTGACCGTCACATCGTCCAGCACGCCCAGCGAACCGATGATCACCCCCGCCAGCAGCAGTCCCTTGATCTCGATGTCGGGATAGAGGCTGTGCACCAGACCCGTCTGGTCGTCGGTGTTGCCGGTCAGCGACGCCCAGCCGATGAACAGCGAGCCGAGCACCCCGATCAGCAGCAGCGAGACCAGGGTGCCGAGCACAGCGACCGACGTCCGGGCGCTCAGCCCATGGCACATGTAGAGCGCGAGCAGCATGATCGCGCTGCCCCCGACGATCGCCACCACCAGCGGATTCGAGCCCTGGAGTATCGCCGGGAGGATGAACAGCGTCAGCACTCCGAAGCTGATGGCCAGCGCCACCAGCGCGAAGATGCCGCGCAGTCGGCCGACGGCCACGACCACGAGCGCGAACACCCCGGCGAGCAGGGCCATCGGGAACGAGCGGTCCACGTCCGAGACCGAGTACTGGAGGTTCTTCGGCGCCTGGGGCGCGTACCTCAGCTTCACCTCCTGCCCGGCGCTGAACTTCCGTGAGGCGTTCGGCTGGACGATCTCGGGGAAGGTGCGGCCCTTGTCCTTGCCCGAGGTGACCTCGATGGTGGCCTTCTCGCAGACGCTCTTGCCGCCGCCGCTCCCGCCGCCCGTGGCGCCGCCGGGGTTCGTGGCGCCGCCCTGCTGACCCGGTTCGGTGGGTGCCTGCGGCTGCGCGTTGACGTCGGCGCAGTCGACCTCCGCCACCTTCACCACCCGCCCGGCGACCGTCTCCTGGTCGAAACCGAGCCCGCTGCGGCCCTGCGCTGTGTGCTCGGAGCCACCCGGCCACAGCGCGACAAGACCGGCCACGACGGCGACGGCGAACGGGATGAGCACCACCGCGATGACCTTGCGCAGCCGCGCGGAGACGGGCGCCGCCGGACCGTGCGCATGGGCATGGCTGTGGCCGTGCGAGTGGGTGTGGCCGGGTGGCCGGCCGGACGCGTGGGGCTGCTCGGGCGGATGGTCCTGCTGTGTCGCGGTCACCGTCGCATCATCGCAAGAGAGCGAGGCCCCCTGTTCAGGTACGCGGGGAAACCGTTAGCGTGGGGGCACCTTTGCAATCGCGGGAGCTCGGAGCACCGGGCTGAGAGGGCGCTGACGCGACAGCTGCGCCGACCGCTGAACCTGTTACCGGGTAATGCCGGCGTAGGGAGTGGGTCTCATGACTCAGCAGGATGCACACATGCGCGAAAACGCTGCCGATTTCGGCTGGCACAAGGGATATGTCACGGGTTCCCGCCCGGACATCCAGGTCCCGGTTCGCCGCGTGCACCTCACCAATGGCCAGGACGTGACGCTGTACGACACGTCCGGTCCGTACACCGACCCCCACATCGACACCGACGTCCGCCGCGGCCTCGCGCCGCTGCGGCAGAACTGGATCGTCGCCCGAGGCGATACCGAGGAGTACACCGGCCGTCCGCTCCGGCCCGAGGACGACGGCCTCAAACACACCGCGCCCCGCGGGGGCCTGCGCAACCTCGACGCGGTCTTCCCCGGACGGCCGCGCCAGCCGCGCCGGGCCCGCGACGGGTCCGCCACCCAGCTCAGCTACGCGCGCCGGGGCGAGGTCACCGCCGAGATGGAGTACGTGGCGCTCCGCGAGAACGTCTCCCCCGAGGTGGTCCGCGAGGAGATCGCGGCGGGCCGGGCCGTGCTGCCCGCCAACGTCAACCACCCGGAAATCGAGCCGATGATCATCGGCAAGCGGTTCCTGGTGAAGGTCAACGCCAACATCGGCAACTCCGCCGTCACCTCGTCCATCGAGGAGGAGGTCGAGAAGATGACCTGGGCGACCCGCTGGGGCGCCGACACGGTCATGGACCTCTCGACCGGCCGCAACATCCACACCACCCGCGAGTGGGTGCTGCGCAACTCCCCCGTACCCATCGGCACGGTGCCGCTCTACCAGGCGCTGGAGAAGGTCGACGGCAAGGCCGAGGAGCTGACCTGGGAGGTCTACAAGGACACCGTCATCGAACAGGCCGAGCAGGGCGTCGACTACATGACGGTCCACGCGGGCGTACGGCTGCCGTACGTCCCCCTGACCGCCCGCCGCAAGACCGGCATCGTCTCCCGCGGCGGCTCGATCATGGCGGCCTGGTGCCTGGCCCACCATCAGGAGTCTTTCCTCTACACCCACTTCGAGGAGCTGTGCGAGATCCTCGCGGCGTACGACGTCACTTACTCGCTGGGTGACGGACTGCGCCCCGGATCCATCGCCGACGCCAACGACGAGGCCCAGTTCGCGGAGCTGCGCACGCTCGGCGAGCTCAACCGCGTCGCCAAGGAGCACGGCGTCCAGACGATGATCGAGGGCCCGGGCCATGTCCCGATGCACAAGATCAAGGAGAACGTCGACCTCCAGCAGGAGATCTGCGAGGAGGCCCCGTTCTACACCCTGGGCCCCCTCACCACCGACATCGCGCCCGCCTACGACCACATCACCTCAGGCATCGGCGCCGCGATGATCGCCTGGTGGGGCACGGCGATGCTCTGCTACGTCACCCCCAAGGAGCACCTGGGGCTGCCGGACCGCGACGACGTGAAGACCGGCGTCATCACCTACAAGATCGCCGCCCACGCCGCCGACCTGGCCAAGGGCCACCCCGACGCCCAGGCCTGGGACGACGCGCTCTCCGACGCGCGCTTCGAGTTCCGCTGGGAGGACCAGTTCAACCTGGCCCTCGACCCGGACACGGCACGCTCGTTCCACGACGAGACGCTCCCGGCGGAACCCGCCAAGACGGCTCACTTCTGCTCCATGTGCGGGCCGAAGTTCTGTTCCATGAAGATCAGCCACGACATCCGCCGCGAGCACGGCGACGCGATGGACGAGGCGGAGGCGGAGGCCGGAATGGCGGAGAAGTCCCGCGAGTTCGCGGCCGCGGGCAACCGGGTCTACCTGCCCATCGCCGACTGACCCGATCGCGGAATCTGGCCGCCGGGCTCCCGGGAACGCTGTTTCCGGGGCCCGGCGGCTTCGCCAGGTGGCGGTCGTCCCGTCCGGCAAAGCAGTATGCGACGCATGGGGACCGACGCGGACGTTCAACGGCGGTGGCGCGATGGACAGGCGCCTGACGGTGACGTGATCGTCTTCGGGGACGGTCGGTTGTCGGTGATGCGGTTCTGGGCGACCGAAGGCTGGTCGCGGGCGGAGGAGGTCCTTCAGGCCACGGAGTGGACCGCCCACCACTGGCTGGACGTCGACTTGGTCCTCGCATCGTGCCGCTATGCCGGATACCGCGCCTTCGGAGGCGAATCCGCGGCCCACGGCAGCATCGGCTGGGTCGCCCTGACCCGGGACGACGGCCGGCGGACCCTGGAGTGGCTCGCGGTGTGCTCCGAGTCGGACCCGTTCGCCGAGGTATCCCTCGACGACACCTGCCTGACCGCGGTCAGCACCAGCCACCACGTGTGGACCTTCCCGCGTGACGCCCCGCAGAAGGTGGAGATCGGTCGGGCCGCCGAACGGAACAGGTGACGGCCTCCTATCTGAGCAGCCATGGACAACTTACGCGCCCTGCGCATCGCCAATCAGCGCTTCGCCCAGCACCTCGACGGGATCGGGGACGACGAGTGGGCGCTCGGCACGCCGTGCAGTGAGTGGACGGTGCGGGAGTTGGTGGGGCATGTGCTGCTGGGGCATGCGCATCTGGTGTCGGCCCTGACGGACGACCAGGTCGCCCCGGGGCCCGGGGACACGTTCGGGGAGTGGGCCGCGCGGGCGGAGTGGGCTGCCGGCTAGTCCGGCTGGTTCTCCGGGCCGCCGTATTCGGGGCTGGTGTAGTCCGGGCTGCTGTAGCGGGGGCGGGCCTTGGGGCCCTCGTCGTCGGTGCTGAAGCCCGGGCGGCTGTAGCCGAGGTGGGGGGTGCGGCCCGCCTCGGAGTGGCCGGGGACGTAGGCCGATGAGGTGTGGGTCGGCGCGGTCCATGGGGTGGGGGCCGACGGATTGGTCAGCGCCTCGCGCAGAAAGGGCAGCACGCCCCGTTCCAGCAGGGCCTGCCGCCATGCCTCTCTGGTGCGGTCCACCTCTTCCAGCTGCTCGGCCAGGGCCTCGCCGCGGATCGCGCTGGAGCCGTTGCGCAGGGCGGTGATGAGGAGGCCGACGGCGGCGAGCAGGATGCCCGCGGCGGTGAGCGCGGCGAAGAACCAGCCCGCGGTGATCATCGGTTGGGAGATGGACGGCGCGGGGTCCAGGACGTGCAGCACATAGCCGACGAGGAGGAAGATGATGGCGGCGGTTCCGGCCAGTACCGGGGCGAGGACGGCGAGCATGGGGACCAGCCCCGCTCCGGAGGCGTCCAGGAGGGCGCCGGTGAAACCGGCGGAGTGCTCGTGGTCGCCGTCGTCCTCCCGCGCCCCGGGGATCGGCAGGGGCGGGGCGGGCTCGCGCAGCTTGGTGCGGGCGAGCACGTAGTCCTGGTACTCGGCGGCCGCGCACGCGGTGATGGCGGCCGAGGCGCTGAGCGCCATGGAGCGCAGCTGCTCGGCGGTGAGCCGCTGTCCTATGCCCTTCAGATCCGGTCGGTGGTCCGCGGTACGCAGCACCTCGTCGAGAACTCGCTCGAACTCCGGGCGGTCCTCGGCGAACAGGTGCGGAGCGCTTTTCATGGTGCATCCCCCGATACTCCGTAGGGCCTTGGTGTCCGGCTTTCGCCGGGCAGTCGGGCCGGAAACGGAGGAGAGCCTGCGACGGATAAACCGATGGTAGAGCCGATCCGGCGCGAGGAGACAGCAAGTTTCGTGATTTGCTCAGCCCCGGTGGGGCCCTCCGTCCGCTTGCGTGCGCGCCCGTATCCCGCTCATGTCGCCCTCAGACGCCGAGCGGGAGTTGGACGACCAGCAGTTTTCCGGCCATGGTGATGCCGCCGTCCATCGCGACCGCGAGATTGTCCGCGTAGACATGCGGGCCCTCGACCGCGGGCGTGCCGTCGTCCTCGCCGTCCTCCGAGCCGACTTCGCCCAGCAGATACGGGATCGGGCTGTGCCCGTGGACGATGCGCTCCCCGCCGTAGGCGCCGAGCAATTCGCGTGCGGCCATCGGTCCGGCGTCCTCGTCGCGGAAGGCGAAGCGCTTGGTGAATTTGCGGAACAAGTCCCAGCACTCGTCCGCGTCACTGCGCTGGAGCGCTTCGGTGACGCTGTCGTTGACGGCCTCGATGGAGTCGCCGTAGTCCAGATAGGCGGTGGTGTCGGAGTGCACGAGCAGATGCCCGTCCTCCTCGGCCATCGCGTCCAGCCGGGACATCCACTGGAGGTGATGGTCCTCCAGCCGCTCCATGTCGGTGCGCTGGCCGCCGTTGAGCAGCCAGGCGGCCTGGAAGGAGGCGGTGCCGGCGCCGGAGTTGACGGGCGTGTCGCCGAACCGCTTGGCGCCGATGAGGAGCAGTTCGTGATTGCCCATCAGCGCCTTGCAGTAGCCGCCCGCGGCGGCGGCCTCGGCGGAGAGCTGCATCACCAGGTCGATGACGCCGATGCCGTCCGGGCCGCGGTCGGTGAAGTCGCCGAGGAACCACAGCCGGGCGTTCCCGGCCGCCCAGCTGCCCTTGTCGTCGATCAGGCCCTGGGCGGCCAGCGCCTCGCGCAGCTCGTCGAGGTAGCCGTGGACGTCGCCCACGACGAACAGCGGGCCGGGGCCCTCGCCGTCGGCGAGCGGATCGGCGTCCGGATCGGTCACCGAGTTGAGCGCGATCGTCGGGCGGTCCTGCGGCGGCACCAGCGGGGTGTCCGCGAGGGTGTGCCCCGGGCCCAGCACCGGCAGCTTCTCGGTGGGGGTGTACCCGTCGGGCAGCGGGGCGGGCGCGGGTGCGGGAGGCACCGGGCCGGGCGGCGTGGACGCCCCGTACGCGGGCACGTGCGACATCGCCGCCGTGGTCCCTGCCGTGGCTTCCAGACCGGCCCCCTGAGTCATCGACCCCTCCACCATCGCGCCGCCGTGCCACCTTGTGGACCTTGCCTGGTCGATGGCGGTCCGCGGTGTCGTCCGCCCATCATAGGAATGACCGTGAGGCATTGTGACGCACCAGGGTGCAGTCAATCGGTGCCCGGTCCCGCTCGGACGTTCTTTTATCCCGGATTGGCCCGGTAGGGGAGGCCCAGAGACTCCAAGTCCTTCTCGGGTCATCCTTGAGTCACTCTCAGATCATCCTCCGGCGCGGCTGCGCGGCGGGCTGACGGTCGTACGCGGCGGACGCCGCTGGGACGACGTCCGCACGATCAGTTCGGTGGGTATCACCTGCTCGACCGGGTGGTCGCTGTCGAGCCCTTCGATGGCGTCGATGAGCAGCTGCACCACGGCGGTGCCGATCCGCCGCGGCTTGAGCGAGAGCGTCGTGATGGGCGGCTCGGTGGTCCGGTAGACCGTGGATTCGCTGCAGCACACCAGCAGCAGGTCCTCCGGGACGCGCAGCCCGTAGCGGCGGGCGGCGGCGAGCAGATCCGTGCCGTTGGGGTCGAAGAGCCCGTAGACCGCGTCGGGGCGGTCCGGGCGGGCGAGCAGCCGGTCGGCGGCGACGGCCCCGGCACAGGGGTCGTGGGCCGGGTACGACTCGTAGACGGGGTCCTGGCCCACCCGCTCGCACCAGTGCAGATACGCCTCGGTCGACAGCCGGGTGTAGGTGTCGGTGCTGGTGCCGGTGAGCAGTCCGATGCGGCGGGCCCCGGCCTCGGCGAGGTGGTCCAGGAGGCCGAGCACGGCCGCCTCGTGGTCGTTGTCGACCCAGGCGGTCACCGGGAGGGTCCCGGCCGGGCGGCCGTCGCTGACGACGGGGAGGCCCTGGCGGAGCAGCTCGGCGACCACCGGGTCGTGGTCGGACGGGTCGATGACGATGGTGCCGTCGAGCGCGACGTTGGACCACACGTCGTGCCGGGAGGTGGCCGGGAGGATGACCAGGGCGTAGCCGCGGGCCAGCGCGGCGGACGTCGCGGCCCGCGCCATCTCGGCGAAGTAGGCGAACTCGGTGAAGGTGAAAGGTTCATCCCCGTACGTGGTCACGGTCAGGCCGAGGAGCCCCGACTTGCCGGTACGGAGGGTACGGGCCGCGGCGGACGGGCGATAGCCCAGCCGCTCGGCGACCTCGCGGACGTGACGGCGGGTGGCATCCGGGAGCCGTCCCTTGCCGTTGAGCGCGTCGGAGACGGTCGTGATCGAGACCCCGGCGGCGGCGGCCACGTCCCGGATGCCCGCCCTGCCTAACCGGCGGCCGGCCGACCGGCTCACCTGGTGCTTCCCTGCTGCTGTCATGGCCAGCCGATAGTAGGGCCCGGGCACCCGGTCTGCGCGATTCCGCCATCGGTATTCGGAAGGCACGTTTCTGCATGAGCGCTCCGGCCAATTCCCTTGGAAGTGAAGCCAGTTGTGGTGTTGGGGAGGGGGGTGGTAGCCCCTGGCATATCCACGCCTGGCGATTGTTCGATGTCTCGAAGAGGTCTCAACTCACCTGCACGAGGGATGCGCGCCACGGCGCTCGCCACCGGCGCGCGCATCTGAGCAAGGCGCTCCCCCGGCGGATACGCGGGCGCCCCCGGCGGGTACGCGGGGTGCTCCGGCGGGTACGCCGGGCCGGGCAATCCTCATAAGGTGTGCAGTATTGCCGTGTGCGAACCTGCGCACGGAGCCGAAGGGGAAGGGCCGAGGAGGACTGCCGGTGAGTGAGAAGAGCCCCAAGCTGCGCGCCGCGCTGGACGGGATTCCGACGTACAAGCCCGGTAAGCCGGCCGCTGCGGAGGGCCCCCGGTCCTTCAAGCTGTCCTCCAACGAGAATCCGTATCCGCCGCTGGCCGGGGTGCTGGAGACGGTCGCGAACTCGGCCGCGTCCTTCAACCGCTACCCCGATCTCGCCTGCACCGCGCTGATCGCCGAGCTGGCGAGCCGCTTCGACGTACCGCTGGAGCACCTGGCCACCGGGACCGGCTCGGTCGGCCTGGCCCAGCAGATCGTCCAGTCGACGGCCGGGCCGGGCGACGAGGTGATCTACGCCTGGCGGTCCTTCGAGGCATATCCGATCATCACTCAGATCGCGGGCGCCACCTCGGTGCGGGTCCCGCTGACCGACGCCGAGGTCCACGACCTGGACGCGATGGCGGACGCGATCACCGACCGTACCCGGCTGATTTTCGTCTGTAACCCCAACAACCCGACCAGCACCGTGGTGCGCCGGGCGGAGCTGGAGCGGTTCCTGGACCGGGTGCCGTCCGATGTGCTGGTGGTGCTGGACGAGGCGTACATCGAGTTCATCCGGGACGATCAGGTCCCCAACGGCATCGACCTCTACCGCGAGCGGCCGAACGTCTGCGTGCTGCGCACCTTCTCCAAGGCGTACGGGCTGGCCGGGCTGCGGGTCGGCTTCGCGATCGCCCACGAGCCGGTCGCCGCGGCGCTGCGCAAGACCGCGGTCCCCTTCGGCGTCAGCCAGCTCGCCCAGGACGCCGCGGTCGCCTCGCTGCACAGCGAGGACGCGCTGCGCGAGCGGGTGGAGGCGCTGGTCGCCGAGCGGGCCCGGGTGGCCGGGGCGCTGACCGGCCAGGGCTGGACGGTGCCGGAGGCGCACGCGAACTTCGTCTGGCTGCGGCTGGGGGAGCGTACGGCCGACTTCGCGGCGGCGTGCGAGGCGGCGGGCGTGGTCATCCGGCCGTTCCCCGGCGAGGGGACGCGCGTGACGATCGGCGAGCGGGAGGCGAACGACCTCTTCCTGCGGGCCGCCGAGGAGTTCCGCAAGGAGCTGTGAGTGCGGCGTCCGGCGCCGTCGGCCCCGCTGTGCGCCCCTGTGTGCCCCGTTCCGGCACGTGTGGTGTCAAGGGGCCGGGCGGTCCCTGACTGAACGGCGAAGGATACCCAAGCGTGTCCCCTTCGGCCCCTCCCACCCCAGGTGGAAGGGGCCGAATGCGTGTGCGTATCATTGCTTGTGAATGTGAATACGTTCACAAGCTCGCCTCCGGGGGAGCACGGCAAGACCGTAAGGAGAGATTCTCGTGGAGCTGGCTCTGGCGCCGGAGACCCTGGCGCGATGGCAGTTCGGGATCACGACCGTCTACCACTTCCTCTTCGTGCCCCTGACGATCTCTCTTGCGGCGATCACCGCCGGGCTGGAAACCGCCTGGGTGCGCACGGGCAAGGAGAAGTACTTCCACGCCACCAAGTTCTGGGGCAAGCTCTTCCTGATCAACATCGCGATGGGCGTCGTCACCGGCATCGTGCAGGAGTTCCAGTTCGGCATGAACTGGTCCGACTACTCGCGCTTCGTCGGCGACGTCTTCGGCGCTCCCCTCGCGATGGAGGCGCTGCTCGCCTTCTTCTTCGAGTCGACCTTCATCGGCCTGTGGATCTTCGGCTGGGACAAGCTGCCGAAGAAGATCCACTGTGCCTGCATCTGGATCGTCTCGCTCGGCACCGTCCTGTCGTCGTACTTCATCCTCGCCGCCAACTCCTGGATGCAGCACCCGACCGGCTACGCCATCGACAAGGCCACCGGAAAGGCCCGGCTGACCGACATCTGGGCGGTGCTGACCCAGGACACCACCCTGGTCGTGGTCTTCCACACCCTCACCGCCGCCTTCCTCACCGGCGGCGCCTTCGTCGTCGGCATCGCCTCCCTGCACCTGTGGCGGGCCAAGCGCAAGCAGCTGCGCGGCGAGGAGCCGGACACCAAGGAGAAGAAGCAGATCGGGGCGATGCGGGCCAGCCTGCGCGTCGGCCTGATCGTGGCCGTCATCGCCGGGCTCGGCACGGCGATCAGCGGCGACTCGCTCGGCAAGGTGATGTTCGAGCAGCAGCCGATGAAGATGGCCTCGGCGGAGGCGTTGTGGGACACCCAGGCGCCCGCGCCCTTCTCCGTCTTCGCGGTGGGCGACGTCAGCAAGGGGCACAACAGCGTCGAGCTGGAGGTCCCCTCGGCGCTTTCCTTCCTCGCCCACAGCAACTTCACCGACGCCGTCCCCGGCATCAACGACGTCGCGAAGAAGGAGGCCGCCGCCTACGGCGGTGAGCCCAAGGACTACATCCCCAGCATCTTCATGACCTTCTGGGGCTTCCGGCTGATGATCGGCTTCGGCATGACCTCGTTCGCCGCCGGAGTCATCGGGCTGTGGACGACCCGGAAGAAGCGCTGGCTCGACCCCGCCTTCCGCACCGGCGAGGACGAGATTCCCCGGCTCATGCTCACCAAGACGCGCGAGATGAGCCCGCTGCTCACCAAGTGGTCCTGGCGCATCGGCATCCTCACCATGGGGTTCCCGCTGATCGCCAACTCCTTCGGCTGGATCTTCACCGAGATGGGCCGCCAGCCCTGGGCGGTGTACGGGCTGATGAAGACCTCCGACGCGGTCTCCCCCGGGGTCAGCCAGACCGAGGTCCTCATATCCCTCGTCGTCTTCACACTGCTGTACGCCGTGCTCGCCGTGATCGAGGTGCGGCTGCTGGCCAAGTACGCCAAGGCCGGGCCGGACACCGACGAGCAGCCGCCCGCCGAGGACCCCAAGCTGCGGCTGCCCTCGGGCGGTCCCGGCGGCCCGGGCGGCGGGTCCGCCGCGGAGGACGACGCCGACAAGCCGCTGACCTTCGCGTACTGACGCGTCACGACGGCCGGAGAGACTCATGCACCTTCACGACTTCTGGTTCCTGCTGATCGCCTTCCTGTGGACCGGCTACTTCTTCCTCGAAGGCTTCGACTTCGGCATCGGCGTGCTGACCAAGCTGCTCGCCCGTGACCGCACCGAGCGCCGTGTGCTGATCAACACCATCGGGCCGGTCTGGGACGGCAACGAGGTCTGGCTGATCACGGCCGCCGGCGCCACCTTCGCCGCCTTCCCTGACTGGTACGCGACCCTCTTCAGCGGCTTCTACCTGCCGCTGCTGGCCATCCTGGTCTGCCTGATCCTGCGCGGCGTCGCCTTCGAATACCGGCACAAGCGGCCCGAGGACCGCTGGCAGCGCAACTGGGAGCACACGATCTTCTGGTGCTCGCTACTCCCCGCGTTCCTGTGGGGCGCGATCTTCGCCAACCTGGTGCACGGGGTGCCGATCGGCCCGGACAAGAACTACGCGGGCGGCCTGGGCGACCTGGTCACTCCGTACGCCCTGCTGGGCGGGCTGGTCACGCTGGTGCTGTTCACCTTCCACGGCGCGGTCTTCGCCGCGCTCAAGACGGCCGGGGACATCCGTGCGCGGTCGCGCCGGTTCGCGGCCTGGCTCGGGCCGGTCGCGGCGGTGGCCGCGCTGCCGTTCCTCGGCTGGACCCAGGCCGACAGCGGCAACGGGCGCAGCCTGGTGGCGGCGGTCCTCGTGGCGGCGTCGCTGGCCGCGGCGCTGGTGATGAACGCGCGTGGCCGCGAGGGCTGGGCGTTCGGACTGTCCGGGGTGGCCATCGCGGCGTCGGTCGCGATGCTCTTCCTGGCGCTCTTCCCGGACGTCATGCCGTCCTCGCTGGACCCGAGGTGGAGCCTGACGGCGGCGAACGCGGCCGCCAGCGCGTATCCGTTGAAGATCATGACGTGGGTCGGGGTCATCATGATGCCGCTGATCATGGCCTACCAGGCGTGGACGTACTGGGTCTTCCGCAAGCGGATCGGCACCCAGCACATCCCCGCCGCCCACTGACGCGGCTGATGCTCCGGGTGGTGTGTTTCACGTGAAACCAATCGATCCACGGCTGCTGCGGTACGCGCGGGCGACCCGGTTCTTCCTGGCGGCGTCCGTGGCGCTCGGGCTCGCCGGGGCCGGGCTCGTCATCGCCCAGGCCATGCTGATCGCCGAGATCGTGGTGGGGGCGTTCCAGCGGGGCGAGGGCACCGGTGCGCTGACCGCGCCGCTGATCTGGCTGGCGCTGATCGCCGCGGGCCGGGCCGCGGTCTCCTGGCTGACCGAGCTGGCCGCGCACCGGGCGAGCGCCGCGGTCAAGTCGGAGCTGCGGGTGCGGCTGCTGGACCGGGCCGTACGGCTGGGGCCCGGCTGGCTGGACTCCCAGCGCACCGGAGAACTCACCACCCTCGCCACCCGTGGCATCGACGCGCTGGACGACTACTTCGCCCGCTATCTGCCCCAGCTCGGTCTCGCGGTGGTCGTTCCGGCGGCGGTGCTCGCCCGGATCGTCACCGCCGACTGGGTCTCGGCGGTCGTCATCGTCGCCACCCTGCCGCTGATCCCGCTGTTCATGGTGCTCATCGGCTGGGCCACCCAGTCCCGGATGGACCGCCAGTGGCGGCTGCTGTCCCGGCTGTCCGGCCACTTCCTCGACGTCGTCGCCGGACTGCCGACCCTCAAGGTCTTCGGCCGAGCCAAGGCCCAGGCCGCCGCGATCCGGTCCATCACCGCCGACTACCGGCGCGCCACGCTGAAGACGCTGCGGCTCGCCTTCCTGTCCTCGTTCGCCCTGGAGCTGCTGTCCACGCTGTCCGTCGCGCTGGTCGCGGTCGGCATCGGCATGCGGCTCGTCCACGGTGAACTGGACCTGTACACCGGGCTGATGGTGCTCGTCCTCGCGCCCGAGGCGTATCTGCCGCTGCGGCAGGTGGGCGCGCAGTACCACGCGGCGGCGGAGGGCCTCGCGGCGGCGGACGAGGCGTTCGCGGTGCTGGAGCGGGAACCGGCCGCCGCCGGGGGGCCGGCCGCGCCCGACGCCCGGGCGGCGGCGCTCACCGTCGACGGCCTGGCCGTCCGTCACCCCGGGCGCGCCGCGCCCTCGTTGGCACCGGTCTCCTTCGAGGTCCGCCCCGGCGAGACCGTGGCGATCACCGGCCCCAGCGGCGCGGGCAAGACGACCCTGCTGAACGCCGTGCTGGGCTTCGCCGAGCCGTCCGAGGGCCGGGTGCTGGTCGGCGGCCACGACGTGGCGTCGCTCGACCCCGAGAGCTGGCGCCGCCAGATCGCCTGGGTGCCCCAGCGCCCGTACCTCTTCGCGGGCACCATCGCCGACAACGTACGGCTGGCGCGGCCCGACGCCGACGACGCCGCGGTGCGCGACGCCCTCCGCCAGGCGGACGCCCTCGGCTTCGTCTCCGCGCTGCCGGAGGGGACCGGGACCCGGCTCGGCGAGATGGGCGCGGGCCTGTCCGCGGGCCAGCGCCAGCGGATCGCCCTGGCCCGCGCCTTCCTGGCCGACCGCCCGCTGCTGCTGCTCGACGAGCCCACCGCGAACCTCGACGGCGCGACGGAGGCGGCGGTCGTCGCGGCGGTACGGCGCTTGGCCGAGGGCCGTACGGTCCTCCTGGTCGTCCACCGCCCGGCCCTCCTCCCGCTGGCCGACCGCGTCATCGCTTTGCCGGGGGCCGCAGGCCCGTCCGGGTCGGCCGCCGGGGCCTTGCCCGCGCCGCGCGCGGGCGGCACGGCGGCGGCCGGCATCCCGCGCGGCCGAGCCGAGGCCGCCGCGTCCACCGCACGGACGGCCGGGCATACGCGCGCCGAGGCACACGTGGCGCCGGACGGTGCGCTCGCCCGGGTGCGGGGGGCCGCGCGGTCCGCTTGGGGGCGGTTCGGGCTGGCCCTGGGCCTGGGGAGTCTCGCGCTCCTGAGCGCCGTCGGGCTGATGGCCGTGTCCGGGTGGCTGATCTCGCGGGCCTCCCAGCAGCCGCCGGTGCTGTATCTGATGGTGGCGGTCACCGCGACGCGGGCGTTCGGGATCGGCCGGGCCGTCTTCCGCTACGCCGAGCGGCTGGTGTCGCACGACGCGGTGCTCCGGGTGCTCGCCGAGCTGCGGGTCGCCGTCTACCGGCGGCTGGAGCGGCTGGCGCCCGCCGGGCTCAAGGAGACCCGGCGCGGGGATCTGCTCTCCCGGCTGGTGGCCGACGTGGACGCCGTCCAGGACTACTTCCTGCGCTGGCTGCTGCCGGTCGGCGCGGCGCTGGTCGTGAGCGCCGCCTCGGTCGGATTCACCGCCTGGGTGCTGCCCGAGGCCGGGGCGGTGCTCGCGGTCGGGCTGCTGGTGGCCGGGGCCGGGGTGCCCGCCGTGTCGGGCGCGCTCGCCCGCCGCGCTGAGCGTCGGCTGTCGCCCGCGCGCGGCGTGCTGTCCGCGCAGGTGGTGGATCTGCTGGCCGGAACCGCCGAGCTGACCGTGGCGGGCGCGCTGCCGCGTCGGCTGGACGCGCTGCGCCGGGCCGACGGCGTGCTCACCGGGATCGCCCGGCGGGGCGCCGCCGCCACCGGCGCGGGCGCCGGGCTGTCCGCCCTCGTCTGCGGGCTCACCGTGGCCGCCGCGGCGTGGGCCGGGGTCGGGGCGGTGGCCGACGGGCGGATCCACGGGGTGTGGCTGGCCGTCGTGGTGCTGACGCCGCTGGCCGCCTTCGAGGCGGTCGCCGGGCTGCCGCTCGCGGTTCAGCACCGGCAGCGGGTGCGGCGGGCCGCCGAGCGGGTGTACGAGGTGATCGACGCCCCGCTTCCGGTACGGGACGGCACCGCCGAGGAGCCGCCCCGGTCGGCGTTCCCGCTGGTCGTGCGCGGGCTGTCGGCCCGCCACGCGGGGCAGCGCACCCGTGCGCTGGGCGGGTTCGACCTGGAGCTGCGCCCGGGCCGCCGGGTCGCGGTCGTCGGCCCGTCCGGCTCCGGCAAGACCACCCTGGCCCAGGTGCTGCTGCGCTTCCTGGACGCCGAGGACGGTACGTACACCCTGGCGGGCCGGGACGCGGCGGCCCTGGACGGGGACGCGGTCCGGCGGCTGGTCGGGCTGTGCGCCCAGGACGCGCACATCTTCGACAGCTCGCTGCGCGAGAACCTGCGGCTCGCGCGCACCGACGCGGACGACGAGCAGCTGCGTACGGCGCTGGCCGGTGCCCGGCTGCTGGAGTGGGTGGACGGGCTGCCGGACGGTCTCGACACCCACGTCGGCGAGCTGGGCGCCCGGCTCTCCGGCGGCCAGCGGCAGCGGCTCGCGCTGGCCCGCGCGCTGCTGGCGGACTTCCCGGTGCTGGTGCTGGACGAGCCCGCCGAGCATCTGGACCTGCCGACGGCCGATGCCCTGACCGCCGACCTGCTGACCGCGACCCGGGGCCGTACGACCGTGCTGATCACCCACCGGCTCGCGGGTCTGGAGGCGGTGGACGAGGTGATCGTGCTCGACGGCGGCCGGGCCGTGCAGCGCGGCACGTACGGGGAACTGGCCGCGGTGGAGGGTCCGTTCCGCCGAACGCTGGAGCGGGAGGCCGCGGAAGCCGGTACGGATGAGGCGCGCCCCCTGCACTCCGGCGCCCCCGCCTGACCGGCTTGCCCTCCTGACGGTGGCTGGGCCCATCGCCGGGTGCGCGTCGTGTCGGGTTGCTGGGTGCCTTCGGCGCGAGGGCAACCCTGGGTCTCGTATCGCGCTGCGGCCCGGCGCCCGAGTCGTCGCGCAGCCTTGGACCTCGACCTGCGGTAGCCGGGGGTTCGGTCGCCCCGGAGGCGGATCCGGGCGTCGAAAAATAGGCTCGGGGCATGGCGGCCTCGGTACCTTCACCGGACCCCCTGGACGTCGCCGCGGAGGCGACTCGTGGGCTCCAGGGGCTGTCCACCGAGCTGACCGCGCGCGTGCCGCGGCTGCTGGAGGCGATGCGTTCCATCGGCACCGGGCTGGAGTTGCGCGTGGTCCTCGACCGGATCGCTGAGACCGCGGCCGAGCTGGCGGGCGCCCGGTGTGCGGCGATAGGGGTGAACGACGCGGCGGGGCAGGGGCTCGCCGACATCATCACGTACGGGGTCACCGAGGCGGACCGGGAGCGGTGCGGCGCGCTGCTCAGCGGACGGTCCGGCGGGGCGGGACTGCTGTCGGCCGAGCCGCTGCCGCGGTCCTTCCTCGGGGTGCCGATCCGGGTCGGGGACGAGGTTTTCGGCCATCTGTGCCTCGCCGAGAAGCGGGACGGCGGGGAGTTCAGCGTGCCGGATCTGCACCTGGTCAAGGTGCTGGCGACGGAGGCGGGGATCGCCATCGGCAACGCCCGTTTCCATGAGGCGACCCGGCAGCGCGAGCGGTGGATCGACGGTTCGGTGGCGGTCACCCACTCCCTCCTCTCCGGCGACGCCGAGGACGCCTTGGTGGTGGTCGCGGAGAAGGCCCGTCAGCTGGCGGGTTCGGCGGCGGGCATCGTGCTGGTGCCGGAGGAGGGCGGCGGGCTGGAGATCGTGGCGGTGGACGCCGCGAACCCTCCGGAAGGGGCCGCGCTGCTCGGCACGGTCGTCCCGGCCGGGTCCCCCGCGGTGCCGCGGCTGCTGTCGGGGGAGCCGGTCTTCGTCGATGATCCGGCCGCCGAACTCCGGCCGGAAGCCGGTGTCCTGGGACGTTACGGGCCGAGCATGATGCTGCCGCTGAGCAGCGGCGACCGGGTGCTGGGCGTGCTGGCCACGCCGCGCGGCCCCGGCGCCCGGCCGTTCACCGCGACCGAGCGCAGGCTCGCCACCCAGTTCGCGGCGCAGGCCGCGGTCGCGCTGGTGCTCGCCGAGGCGCAGGGCGACCGGGAGCGGCTGGCGGTGCTGGAGGAGCGGGACCGGATCGCCCGCGATCTGCACGACCTCGTCATCCAGCGGCTGTTCGCGACAGGGATGCTGCTGGAGAGCGCGCGGCGCCAGGCCCGGGCGCCGGAGGTGGCGGAACAGGTCGAGCGGGCCGCCGCGGAACTGGGCGCCACCATCCGGGAGATTCGGACGACGATCTTCGCGCTCCAGCAGGGCCCGGAGGGGGCGCCGTCCGGGCTGCGCACCCGGGTGCTGCGGGAGGTCGGGGCGGTCGCGGTGCCGCTGGGGTTCCAGCCGTCGCTCAGCTTCGTCGGGCCGGTCGACACGAGGGTCGGCGAAGCGGCCGGGAACAGCCTCATCGCGGCGCTGCGCGAGGCGCTGTCGAACGCGTTCAGGCATGCCAGGGCGGCGCGCATCGAGGTCGTGGTGGACGTGACGGCGCGGCTCGCCGACGGGCGGCCCGCGGTGCGGCTGACGGTCGCGGACGACGGGGTGGGCGTCCCGGCGGGCGGGCGGCGCAGCGGGCTCGCGAACCTGGCGCGGCGGGCGGAGGCGCTGGGCGGGTCGAGTACCTACGGGCCGGGGCTCGCACCGGAGAAGGGGCAGGGGGACGGGCCTGGCGGGGGCGGCACGACGGTGGTGTGGGAAGTGCCGCTGCGGGGGCGCGCGTAGCCCGGGCGGCCCAACTCCTCACCTACGCGGGCGAACTATCTGCTTGTCAGACCGCGCTGCGCCGAAGCGTGGAAGGGATGACCCTCGCGGACCACTCGGTCCTTCGTATCCCCTCACACTCCGCGACAGCTCCTTGCGGGGAAGGAAGTCATCACGTGAACAGCCAGAGCCCCACTCCTCAGCGTTCCCGGACGCGCCGCCGGGTCTTCTTCGCCTCCGTCGCGACAGCGGCGGCCCTTTCCAGCCAGCTGCTGACCATGGCACCTGCCCAGGCGGACGACACCACGATGACCGGTGGCGGTGGTGGTTACCCCAGGCCGCCGAAGCCGCCGACCATCATGCACGGGGTGCAGGAGTTCACCGCGGACGGCACCTTCACGGCGCCCCCCGGTGTCAGCTCGGTGCACATCCAGGCGTGGGGCGCGGGTGGCGGTGGCGGTGGCGGCGGCGGTGGCGCCAGCGCGACGCTGACCGGTACGGGCGGCACCGGTGGAGGCGGCGGGGCCGGCGGTTTCACCTGGTGTGTCCTTCCCGTCACGCCGTTCGCCGTCTACTCGGTGGACCTGGGTACCGGCGGCACCGCCGGTACCTCGGGCCCCGGCGGCCCGGTGGGCAGCAACCCCGGCGGCGCGGGCGGCACCGGGGGCAACGGCTCGGCGACCACCCTGTCCTCCAGCAGCGGCGTCCAGCTCATCGCGGGCGGCGGCGCCGGTGGCACGGGCGGTGGCGGCGGCACGAACGCCCCGGGCATCCCGGGCACCGGCGGCGAGGGGGGCACCGGCGCCTGCAACAGCCTCTCCGTGGTGAACCGCACCGGCGAGAGCGGCGAGAACGGCGTCGACGGCGGCGAGGGCGGGGAGGCGGTCGACGGCATCGTGGAACTCCCGCCGACCAACACCAGCGTGGGCGGCGACGGCGGCGTCGGCGGCCCCGGCGGCAACACCCCCGGTTCCAACGGTGCTCCCGGTACCGCGGGTGGCGACGGCTACCTGGTCTTCTTCTGGTAGATCCGGTGGTGGATCCGGTCAGACGAACCGCCCCCGGCCGTATGGCGGCCGGGGGCGGTTCGCTCGCTTCCTACGGGCTTCCTACGGGCCTCCTACAGGGCCAGAAGCCGCTCGATGACGGCGGCGACGCCGTCCTCGGTGTTGGCGCCGGTGCGGTGGGTGGTCGCGGCGAGCACGTCCGGGTGGGCGTTGGCCATGGCGTACGAGGTGCCCGCCCAGGTCAGCATCTCCAGGTCGTTGGGCATGTCGCCGAACGCCACGACCTCCTCCGCGGCGATGCCGCGCTCGGCGCAGCACCGGGCCAGGGTGGACGCCTTGCTGACCCCCAGCCCGCTGACCTCCAGCAGGGCGGACGGGCTGGAGCGGGTGAAGTCGCCGTGCTCGCCGGCGACGGTGCGGGCCAGCTGGAGGAAGGAGTCCGGCGCCTGCTCCTTGTGGTGCGCGAGCAGCTTCAGAACCGGGGTGTCGGCGTGCGGGAAACCGTCGTCGAGCAGCTTCTCGGCGGGGGCGATGATCGCGCCCGGGTCGAGGTGGAAGGGCGGGTACTCCGGCTCGTAGAAGATGCCGCCGCTGCGCTCGACCGCGAAGGACGTGCCGGGGGCGGCCCGGCGCAGCGCCTCCACGACGGACAGGGCCCGGTCGGCGGCCAGCGGGCGGACCTCGACCAGCAGCCCGCCCTGGTGCAGGTCGACCACGGCCGCGCCGTTCGCGCAGATCGCCAGGCCGTGTCCGTGCACATGGGCGCTGACGACGTCCATCCAGCGGGACGGGCGGCCGGTGACGAAGAACACGTCGATGCCCGCCTCCTCGGCCGCGGCGAGGGCCGCGACGGTGCGGTCCGAGACCGTCTTGTCGTCCCGCAGCAGGGTGCCGTCGAGGTCGGTGGCGATCAGCCGGGGGCGGGGTGTCGCGGAGGCCGAACGGTCAGGGGCCGGGTTCTCGGGCTGCTCGATGGCTGGGGTCACGGCAACCATCCTCCCGCATGGGCCGCTCACCGGTGCGGGAAGGGCGCTCGATCGCGCACCGTACGCACCGTACGCCCGCTGTCAGTGGGACGGCTTAGGCTCGACGTCATGCGAGTGAGCACCGTGATCCTGCCCGTCCACCGCTGGGCCGACGGCGGCAGGGAGCTATGGCAGCGCGCCGAGGAGCTGGGTTTCCACGCGGCGTACACCTATGACCACCTGTCCTGGCGCAGTTTCCGCGACGGGCCCTGGTTCGGGGCGGTGCCGACGCTGACGGCGGCCGCCGCGGCGACGTCCCGGCTGCGTCTGGGCACGCTGGTCACCTCCCCCAACTTCCGGCACCCGGTGACGCTCGCCAAGGAGCTGATCTCGCTGGACGACATCTCCGGCGGCCGCATCACGCTCGGCATCGGCGCGGGCGGCTCCGGCTTCGACGCGACGGCGCTGCTGCGCGGCGGCGAGGAGGCGTGGACGCCGCGGGAGCGGGCGGACCGGTTCGGCGAGTTCGTCGAGCTGCTCGACCGGCTGCTGACGCACGACGTGGTGACCTACGAGGGCGAGCACTACAGCGCGTACGAGGTCCGCAACATCCCCGGCTGTGCGCAGCGCCCCCGGCTGCCGTTCGCGGTCGCTGCCACCGGCCCGCGCGGGATGCGGCTCGCGGCGCGGTACGGGCAGGCGTGGGTGACCACGGGCGATCCGAAGATCTTCGAGACGGGAACGCCCGCCGATTCGCTGGCCGCCATCGGCCGCCAGATCGAGCGGCTGGACAAGGCCTGCGCGGACGCCGGGCGGGAGGCGGACGGGCCGGACAAGATCCTGCTCACCGGCTTCACCCCGGACGGGACCCGTCCGCTCAGCTCGGTGGACGCCTTCGTCGACTTCGCCGGCGCGCACGCGCGGCTGGGCATCGACGAGATCGTGCTGCACTGGCCGATCGCCGATTCGGTCTTCGCGGCCGACCCCGGGGTCTTCGAGAAGATCGCCACGGAGGGCGTGGAGCGGGTCGCCGCTCTGTGACCCCGCCTGTCTGACGCAGCCGCAAACACCTCACATGCCGCAAAAGCCGGAATGAGGAGCAGAATCGGGTAGAGAGGCTCCCGCTGCCGCAGTGACTGTGGAGGCACCCATGCCGCATACCCGTTATGCCCCCGACCGTGGGCTGACCACCCGCATGGTCATGACCATGTTCTTCATCGGCCTGCTCTATGTGGTCTTCGTCGGTGTGCTGATCGCGCTGCTGCGCGGTGCCTGGCCGCTGATCCTGCTCATCGCGGGCGGGCTGTTCGTCGCGCAGTTCTGGTTCAGCGACCGGATCGCGGCGTTCAGCATGGGCGCCCGCGAGGTCACCCCGCAGCAGGCGCCCGAGCTGCACGGTGCGGTGGACCGGCTGTGCGCGCTGGCCGACATGCCGAAGCCGCGGGTGGCGATCGCCGACACCGATGTGCCGAACGCGTTCGCGACCGGCCGCAGCCAGAAGAACGCGCTGGTGTGCGCGACGACGGGGCTGCTGCGGCGGCTGGAGCCGGATGAGCTGGAGGGCGTCCTCGCCCATGAGCTGTCCCATGTCGCGCACCGCGATGTGGCGGTCATGACCATCGCGTCGTTCCTCGGCGTGCTGGCGGGCATCATGACCAGGGCCGCCCTGTGGGGCGGGCTGTCCCGCAGCAGCCGCAACAACAACGTGGGCATCGCGGTCCTGCTGATCCCGCTGGTCAGCGCCGTGGTGTACGTGATCAGCTTTCTGCTGACCCGGCTGCTGTCCCGCTACCGCGAGCTGTCAGCCGACCGGGCCGGCGCCCTGCTGACCGGCCGCCCCTCGGCGCTCGCCGCGGCCCTCACCAAGGTGACCGGGCAGATGGCCCGCATCCCGACCCGCGATCTGCGCAAGGCAGAGCCGTTCAACGCCTTCTTCTTCGCCCCGGCGCTCTCGGGGGAGAGCTTCAGCCGGCTGTTCGCCTCGCACCCGACGCTGGAGCAGCGGCTCGGGCAGCTCGGGCGCATCTCCGCTCAGCTGGGCCAGCCGGGCAGGAGCTGAGGGCGCATGGGACTCCTCGACATCATCCTCGGCCGCAGCAAGCCCGTACGGCCCGACCTCGACCAGCTCTTCGGCCTGCCGTCGGCCGCCGTCACCCTGGAGGCCGGGGCCGGGTTCACCCCGACCGGGCTCGGGTCGGTCTGCTTCGCGAGCGTCGAGGGCGGCGCCTTCGGCCAGCTCCAGCGGGACGTCACGGACCTGCTGGACGCGGACACCGACCGGGGCGGCGTGCCCGTGGAGTTCAGCCGGGACGGATACGGCTACACCTGGCTGCTGGCCCGGCAGCCGCCGGACGACGTGGCGGCCCTGGTGAACGACCTGCACGCGGTCAACACCCTCCTCCAGGACGGCGGTTTCGGCCCGCAGCTGCTGTGCTCGCTGCTCGGGTTCCATGAGGCGGCGGGGCGTTCGCTCGCGCTCGTCTACCTCTACAAGCGCGGTACGTTCTACCCCTTCGCACCGCTGCCGGGCGCCGCCGAGAAGCGGGACAACGCGCTGGAACTCCAGGTGCGGGCGCTGCTCGGGGACGATCTGCGGATCGAGGAGGACCTGAGCCGCTGGTTCCCGGTCTGGGGCGCGCCCGGACTCCAGTGACGGGCGCTCAGCCGGGAAGCGGCGGGTTTTTCCGGGCCGGTCGAGGGGCACGCGGGCTGACAGCCGTACGACGGCGGACCCACCGGCCCGATCGATCACGGGGGAGCGGACATGAACTACCTGCGTGGCTTTGCCCCATGGATCGCCTTCGCTTTCGTTTCGCTGCTGAACTGGCAGTGGGGCGCGCTGGCCGGGCTGGTGCTGGCCGGCTGGCTGCTGGTCCAGTACCGCAGGGAGGGGGTGGCCGCGGACGCCCTGATCCTGGAGGCCAGCACGGTGCTGTTCTTCGCGGCGCTGACCGCCTGGGCCTTCGCCCGCCCCGACAGCGGTCTCAAGGACTACGGCGGCGGTCTTTCCATGGGGTGGCTGGCCGTCACCGCCTGGGCGACGCTGGCGGTCGGGCACCCCTTCACCACCGGTATCGCCCGGCGGCAGGCGCCGCGCGAGGTGTGGCACACCGCGGTGTTCCGGCGGATCAACGTGGTGGTCTCCTCGGTCTGGGCGGTCGCCTTCACCCTGACCGCCGCGGCGCTGGCCGCCTCGGTCGCGGCCGGGCTCGGCAGCTGGGTGCCGCTGGCGGTGCAGGCCGCCGGGTTCGTCCTGCCCGTCCTGTTCACCGCCCGCTACCCGGAGCGCGTCCGGGCCCGGCTCACCCCGGACGCCGCGCGGGCGTGACGACACGCGGCCCCATGGCCCCGACGGTCCCGGAGGTGGTCCCCTTACGGGCGTGTCAGACCCGAGGAGTAGGGAAATCCAGCCGTCTGGGGTGACGTGGACTGTGGCTCACACCACTACGGTCGAACACGTGACTGTGATCGCCACCGAAAGCCTGAGCAAGCGGTTCCCCAGGGTCACCGCGCTCGACCGGCTGTCCGTCGACATCACGCCGGGCGTCACCGGCCTGGTGGGTGCCAACGGGGCCGGGAAGTCGACTCTGATCAAGATCCTGCTCGGGCTGTCCCCCGCCAGCGAGGGCCGCGCCGCCGTGCTCGGCCTCGATGTGGCCACCGAGGGCAGCGCCATCCGCGAGAGCGTGGGCTACATGCCCGAGCACGACTGCCTGCCGCCCGACGTGTCGGCGACGGAGTTCGTCGTCCACATGGCGCGCATGTCCGGGCTGCCGCCGTCCGCCGCCCGCGAGCGCACCGCCGACACGCTGCGCCACGTCGGTCTTTACGAGGAGCGATATCGCCCCATCGGCGGCTACTCGACCGGCATGAAGCAGCGGGTGAAGCTCGCCCAGGCGCTGGTGCACGACCCGAAGCTGGTCCTGCTGGACGAGCCGACGAACGGCCTCGACCCGGTCGGCCGCGACGACATGCTCGGCCTGATCCGCCGCATCCACACCGACTTCGGCATCTCGGTCCTGGTCACCTCGCATCTGCTGGGTGAACTGGAGCGCACCTGCGACCACGTGGTCGTCATCGACGGCGGCAAGCTGCTGCGGTCCAGCTCCACCAGCGACTTCACCCAGGTGACGGCCTCCCTCGCGGTCGAGGTCACCGACACCGACGAGCACCCGGACGGCACCGCGGCGCTGCGTGCCGCCCTCGACCGGGCCGGGCTCACCGCCTCGCCCGCGCGCCGCGGCGCGGACGGGGCACCGGCCTCGGACCATCTGCTGCTCGTGGACGTCGCGGGCGAGGAGACGTACGACGCGGTCCGGGACGCCATCGCCGGTCTCGGCCTCGGCCTGGTCCGCATGGAACAGCGCCGCCACCGCATCGCGGAGATCTTCAGCACCGACGACGGCCACGAGGGCGCCGGAGACGGGACCAGCAAGGGAAACGGAGGTGCCGTCGATGCCGTCTGAGACCGTGCCCCAGCAGCGCGCCGACGTCATTCACAACATCGGCTACCGCCACTACGACGGCCCCCGGCTCGGCCGCGCCTACGCGCGCCGTTCGCTCTTCGTGCAGAGCCTGCGCGGCGCCTACGGCCTCGGCCGCTCCGCGAAGTCCAAGGTCGCGCCGATGCTGCTGCTCGCCGTGATGTGCCTGCCCGCCGCGATCATCGTCTCGGTCGCCATCGCCACCGACCTCAACAAGCTCCCGGTCCAGTACACCCGATACGCGATCATGCTCCAGGCGGTCATCGGCCTCTACATCGCCGCCCAGGCGCCCCAGGCCGTCTCCCGCGATCTGCGCTTCAAGACGATCCCGCTGTACTTCTCGCGTCCCATCGGGACGGCGGACTACGTGGTGGCCAAGTTCGGCGCCATGGCCTCCGCCCTCTTCCTGCTCACCGCCTCGCCCCTGGTGATCCTGTACGCCGGGGCCCTGCTCGCCAAGCTCGATTTCGCCGACCAGACGAAGGGCTTCGCGCAAGGACTGGTCTCCGTGGGTCTGCTCTCGCTCCTCTTCGCCGGTATCAGCCTGGTCATCGCCGCGGCCACCCCGCGGCGCGGCTTCGGCGTCGCCGCCGTCATCGCCGTGCTGACCATCTCCTACGGCGCGGTGTCCACCGTCCAGGCCATCGCGTTCGCCCAGGACTCCACCGCCGCGGTGCGCTGGCTCGGGCTGTTCTCGCCGATCACGATCATCGACGGGGTGCAGACGGCGTTCCTCGGCGCCAACTCCTCGTTCCCCGGCGGCTTCGGCCCGGGGGCCGGGCCCGGCGCCGTCTACGTCCTCGTCCTCCTCGGCCTGATCGCCGGCTCGTTCGGGCTGCTGCTGCGCCGCTACCGAAAGGTCGGGCTGTGACCACGATCGCCATCGACAACGTCTCGCGCTGGTTCGGGAACGTCGTGGCCGTCAACGACGTGACCATGACCATCGGCCCCGGGGTCACCGGGCTGCTCGGCCCCAACGGCGCGGGGAAGTCCACCCTCATCAACATGATGGGCGGCTTCCTGGCCCCCTCCACCGGGAGCGTCACCCTCGACGGCGCCGCGATCTGGCGCAACGAGCAGGCGTACCGCCACATCGGCATCGTCCCCGAGCGCGAGGGGATGTACGACTTCCTCACCGGCCGCGAGTTCGTCATCGCCAACGCCGAGCTGCACGGGCTGCCCGACCCCCGGGCCGCCGCCCGCAAGGCGCTCGACACCGTCGAGATGGACTACGCCGGGTCGCGCAAGATCTCCACGTACAGCAAGGGCATGCGCCAGCGCGTGAAGATGGCCTCCGCCCTGGTCCACGAGCCGTCGGTGCTGCTCCTCGACGAGCCGTTCAACGGCATGGACCCGCGTCAGCGGATGCAGCTGATGGAGCTGCTGCGGCGGATGGGCGCGGAGGGCCGCACCGTGCTGTTCTCCTCGCACATCCTGGAGGAGGTCGAGCAACTGGCCGCGCACATCGAGGTGATCGTCGCGGGGCGGCACGCCGCCTCCGGCGACTTCCGCAAGATCCGCCGCTTGATGACGGACCGTCCGCACCGCTATCTCGTACGGTCCAGCGACGACCGCGCGCTCGCCGCCGCCCTCATCGCCGACCCGTCGACCACCGGGATCGAGGTGGACGCGAGCGGCGGCGCCGACGGCGGACTGCACATCCAGGCCGTCGACTTCACACGCTTCACCGAACTGCTGCCCCGCGTCGCCCGTGAACAGGGCATCCGGCTCCTCACGGTCTCGCCCTCCGACGAGTCCCTGGAGAGCGTGTTCTCCTACCTCGTCGCGGCCTGAAAGGAGCCCCTGCGATGCCCGCGCTCTACCATCCCACCGTCGCCCGGCTCACCTACCGAGCCCTGCTCGGCCGCCGCCGCGCGATGATCCTGTTCCTGCTGCCCGCGCTGCTGGTGGTCATCTCGCTCGCCGTACGGATGCTCACCGGCGTCGACGACTCCACCGCCAACTCCCTCCTGGGCGGCTTCGCGATCGCCACCATGGTCCCGCTGATCGGCGTGATCGCCGGGACCGGGGCGATCGGCCCGGAGATCGACGACGGCTCGGTCATCTATCTGCTGGCCAAGCCGGTGAAGCGGCCCACGATCATCGTCACCAAGCTGATCGTCGCGATCGGCGTCACGGTCGTCTTCTCGGCCGTGCCCACGCTGCTGGCGGGCTTCATCCTCAACGGCAACGCGCACAGCATGGCGGTCGGCTACGCCGTCGCCGCCGCCGTGGCGTCCGTCGCCTACAGCGCCATCTTCCTGCTGCTGGGCACCATCACCCGGCACGCGGTGGTGTTCGGCCTGGTCTACGCCCTGGTCTGGGAGGCCTTCTTCGGCAGCCTGGTGGCCGGTGCCAAGACCCTCAGCGTCCAGCAGTGGTCGCTGGCGATCGCCCAGAAGATCACGGACGAGGCGGTCACCTCGGACGTGGGCCTGACGACCGGCGTCATCCTGCTGATCGTCGTGACCGGCGCCGCCACCTGGTACGCCGGGCACAAGATGCGCTCCCTGACCCTCGCCGGGGAGGAGTGAGCGACACGTCCCCTACGGACGCTACGGACGCCAGCGGTTGACGAAACGGCCGGTGTCCCCCGTGGCGGCGGTCGTCGTGACGACCGCCGCCACGCCGTGTCCGGGGGCGGCGTTGGCCCGGTCGAGGGCCGAGGCCACGGTCGTGGAGGAGCCGAGCGTCACGGTCGCGACCACACCGGCCACGATCCATGGCGCCCGCAGCATCCGCCGCCACTTCGTGCTCACCTTGCTCACGCTGCTCATCTCGTCCTCCGATCCTCGCCGGTGCCCGATGACAGCGAGCGTGACGGCCGGAGTTGTCCGTTTCCCCTCCGCCGCCTGCGGAGGAGCTGTGAACGCGGCAGGACGGGCGGGGCTTTTGCCTCAGGCGGTGATCTTGCGGTCGCGTCCCGCGCCCAGCCCCAACAGGGCCAGCGCCGCGCACACCGCGAGCATCAGCACCAGCGGCAGCGTCCAGCCGCCGGTGGCCTGGTGCACCGCGCCGAGCGCCAGCGGGCCCGCAGCGGCCAGCAGATAGCCCCAGGTCTGCGCCATCCCCGACAGCCGCGCCGAGGTGTGGGCATCCCCGGTCCGCAGCACCATCATGGTGAGCGCGAGCCCCACCGTGCCGCCCTGGCCCACGCCGATCAGCGCCGCCCACGCCCAGGCCCCGGCCACCGGCGCCACCAGCAGCCCGGCCATCCCGGACGCCATCAGCCCGGCCACCACGACCGCGAGCAGCCGCTGCGACCGCATCCGCCCCGCCAGCAGCGGCACCACGAACGACCCGCTCATCTGCACCAGCGTGCTGAAGGCGAAGACCAGACCGGCGGTGGCCTTGTCCATGCCGTGGTCGGTGAGGATCGTCGGCATCCAGGCGATGGTGACGTACGCGACCAGCGACTGGAGCCCCATGAACAGCGTCACCTGCCAGGCCAGCGGCGAACGCGACAGCGTCCGGCCGTCCCCCTTGGCGTCCCTCTTGGCGTCCCTGCCGGGAACCGGCGTCGCCGCGGCCCGGCCGTGGGGCGTACCGCGCCGGGCGAGCACCGCCTGCGGAAGCCACAGCAGTGCGGCGACCGCGGCCAGCAGCGACCAGGAGGCGAGCGAGCCGCGCCAGCCGCCGAGCGCGTTCTCCAGCGGGACGGCGGCCGCGGCGGAGGTGGTCGCTCCGGCGATCATCGCGGTCGTGTAGAGGGCGGTCATCGCCGCCGCCCGGTCCGGGAAGTCCCGCTTGATCAGGCCCGGCATCAGCACATTGAGCAGCGCGATCCCGCTGCCGACCAGGGCGCAGCCGGTGAACAGCGCGACCAGCGGCGGCGCGACGCGCAGCAGAACCCCGCCGCCCAGCAGCACCAGCGCCGCCAGCAGCACGGTCTCGGTGCCCCAGCGCCGGGCCAGTCGGGGCGCGAGCGGCGAGGCCAGCCCCATGAAGATCAGCGGAATCGTGGTCACCAGGCTGCCCGTGGTCGCGCTCAGCCCGAAGTCGCCGCTGATCTCGCCGAGCAGCGGGGAGACCCCGGCGAGCGAGGCGCGCATGTTGAGCGACGCCAGCACGATGCCGACCAGGACGAGGGCCGGATGGGCGCGCAGCGTCCGCCGGGCGGCGGTCACCTCCGGGGTCGGCCGCAGATCCGTCTCGGCGTCGACGAGCAGCTGCTCGGCCTCGGGTCCGGGGGCATGCGGGCGTGACAAGGACAACTCCGTTCGGTGGTGCGGGTTTTTGGTGGTGGGGGGTTGGGGGGTCAGCCCGCGTCGAGCAGTGTCTCGACGGCGCGTTTCGGCGTCTCCAGCAGGGCCCGGGCCGCTTCCTCGGCGGCCACGGGGTCGCCGGACGCGATGGCGTCGACGAGGGCGTGGTGGTCGCCGGGCACGATGCGCGGCATCTCGCGGTCGCCGAGCGAGGCCACCAGCGCCTCGCGCACCGAGCTGCTGAACCAGCCGTACGTGGCGCTCAGCGCGGCGTTGTGCGCGGCGTCGACCACGGCGGTGTGGAACGCGACGTCATGCGCCGCGTACAGCTCGTGGCTGCCGGACTCCGGCTGTCCCGCCGCATCCTCGAACGCCGCCTGCGAGGCCAGCGCCGCGCGCATCCGCGCCAGGTCGTCCGGCTGGTGCCGCAGCGCGGCGAGCCGGGCGCCCTCGGCCTCCAGCGCGATGCGCAGCTCCAGCACATCCCGGATCCCCGCGCGCCGTACGTCCCGCATGACCTCGGCCGGGTCGGTGGTGGAGACCACGAAGGTGCCCTCGCCCTGCCTGGACTGAAGCATTCCGGCGTGGACGAGGACGCGGACCGCCTCACGGACCGTGTTCCGTCCGACCTGGAGCTGCTCGGCGAGCGCATGCTCGGTCGGGACGCGGTCGCCGACCCGCCACTCGCCCTCGGCGAGTTGCGCGCGCAGCTGCTCCACGACGGTGTCGACGAGCGACTGCCGCCCGGCGGCACGCAAGGCCATGGTTCTCCTTCGACTCAACGTCCTCGACTCGACCGGTTGCCCAGTCATCCTACAACCTAGTTGCGTATGCCATCTAAACCCCGGGGGCGGGCAGGCAGACGCCCACCCGCCCCGGGCCGCTACCGCCGACGCCGCCCCTTGCCCCGGGCCGCGCCCGTCCCCGCCGAGGCCTGGAGCCGGGCGACATCCCGGCGGACCTCCTTCATGTCCTCACCGAGGTCGCACAGCCGCTCGCTCATGGCACAGATCACCCGCCCCTGCGCGTCGAGCCGCCGATCCATGCCGTCCAGCCGGGCCGACACCCTGGCCAGCCACGGGGTCAGCTCCCGCAGTGCGGAACCGACATCGGTGAGCCGCGATTCGACGGCGTCGAGCCGGGTACCGATCGGCCCCTCCAGCAGCCGCTCGGTCAGGATCTGTTCGAGCGGGACCCGGCCCGCGCCGGATTGCCGCCCCGCGCGGGTGCGTTCCTCGACGTCGAGCAGATAGGTCCGTACCCGCCTGGCGATATCACTGTCACGCAGCAGCATGGCCACGTTGAGCACCGCGCGACGGGGGTAGAGGGTGAGGTGGGCGCGCCCCTGTGGATAACTCGAATCTGAAAGGTCCAAGTTGGACCTTTCAAAGACTTGCAGGTCAGGGCCGCGCAGCGTGTGCATTCCGTTGCTGTGGAACTCCTCCCGGTGTCGCTTGGCCAGGCTCTTGATGGCTTCTTCCCCAACCTCGAAGTACGCCGCGACGATTCGTGTGGTGACGTGGACCCCATCGGGGAGCATGGCGAGGATCTTGACCTTGTCGAGGACGTCGGTTCGTTCGATCACGCTGTCGCGCAGCGCGCGCGATTCCAGCAGCGCGGTCTCGGGTGGCATAGGCATACGTGTGCCTCCGGTGTGGATACGGGTGGTGTTGCGCCCCAAAGGCATGGGGCCATGACGCCCCAACTGCCCGGGGCCAGGCCGCCCTTATCCAGGGACCAGGAGCGGAGGCTGCCTACCCCCTTCGGACCCAACCGCCGTGACATCGCTGTCCGTCGATCCGTCGCCCGGCCGGAGCTTCAAGCCCGCGTTGCCTCCGCGCATAACGCGTATCTAGAACAACGATCCGACTGTCGGAGGGTTACGCGGTTCCGCCGGGTTGACCTTCACGCCGCGACCGGCTCCGTCGGGGACGGTTCGCCCTGGCGCTCCGGGGTCGGGGGCTTCGGGCGGCCGCGGACGACGGCGAGGACGAGGAGGCCCGCCGCGAGGGCCGTGATGCCGGAGATCGCGCAGATCCGGTCGAGGCCGGAGGCGAACGACTCGTGCACCAGCGTGCGGGCCGCGGCCGCGTGGTCCGGTGGGGTGGCGGCGATGACGGCGTCGGCGTGGCCGCCGGAGATCGCGTCGGCCGCCGGGCCGGAGGCCCGGGGCGGGACGGCGCCGCTGTCGGTGACCACGTCCCGTACCCGGGAGGAGAAGACCGTGCCCAGGACCGCGATGCCCAGCGCGTATCCCAGCTGGCGGAAGGTGTTCACCGCACCGCTGGCCATGCCCGCCCGCTTCGGCGGGGCGGCACCGAGGGCCGCCGACACCAGGACGGGCATGGCGAGGCCGATGCCGAGACCCGCCAGGGCCAGGCCCGGGGCGAGGGCCGTCCAGTCCGACGAGGCGTCCACCAGCGTGCCGTTGACGAGTGCGCCCGCGCCCACCAGCAGCAGTCCGCCGCCGAGTGCGCGCCCCGGCGCGACCTTCTCCATCAGGCGCCCGCCCGCCGCGCCGACGATCAGCGAGACGCCCGCCATGGGCAGCACCGCGAGCCCCGCCCGCACCGGGCTCAGGCCGAGCACGGACTGCAGCCACAGCCCGGCGTAGGTGAGGTACGGGAAGGCCGCGGCCTGGAGCAGCAGGGCCGCCGCCATCAGTACCGCGAAGGACGGGCGGCGCATGAGCCGCAGGTCGAGCAGCGGCTGCCGGGCCCCGCGTTCCACCGCGATGAAGAGGATCAGCGCGAGCGCGGCGCCGGTCAGGGCGACGACGGCGCCGGTGTCGGACCAGCCCTCCTCGCCGCCCCGCATCAGCCCGTACGTCAGCGCACCGGCGCACGCGGTGAACAACACGGCGCCCGGCCAGTCGATGCGCCCTCCCGGCGCGCCGCGCGATTCGCCGACCGTGCGGAGCGTGATCCACACCGCGATCGCCGTCAGCGGCAGGTTGACCAGGAAGATGGCCCGCCAGTCGACGTACTCGGTGAGCACCCCGCCCAGCACCGGGCCGACCGCCGCGGCCGCCCCGCTCGTACCGCCCCACACCCCGAAGGCGACGCCGCGGGCGCGTCCGGAGTAGGTGGCCATCAGCAGCGGGGTGTTGGTGGCGAACATGGCCGCCGCGCCGACGCCCTGGACCGCGCGGGCGGCGATCAGCACCCCGGCGTCGGGGGCGAGGCCGCAGACCAGCGAGGACAGCGCGAAGACGGCGAGGCCGAGCAGATACAGCCGGCGGCGGCCGAAGAGGTCCGCCGCCGATCCGGCCACCATGAGCAGCGCGGCGAGCGCCAGCGCGTAGATGTCCATCACCCACTGGAGGGAGGTGAAGGAGGCGTCCAGCCCGTGCGCCACCTGGGGCAGCGCGGTGTTCACGATGGTCACGTCTATCAGCAGCATGAAGTTGCCGAGCGTGATGGCGGCCAGCGGCCACCATGTGCTGCGCATGGGGTGTCTCCAAAAAAGGAGGGGGCCGGCCCGACGCCGCTGCCCCGTGGGCCCTCACAGTCGCCATCACACCGGCTTCACCTCCAGCCAGCGCCCTTCCTGGTGGCGTTATCCGACACCGGTTAGCTTTGAGCGGTGAAATCCGACGCCGATGAGTACGACGATCTGGACCGGGCGCTGGTGTGCGCCCTCCAGCTCGACAGCCGGGCCCCCTTCAGCCGGATCGCCGAGGTGCTGGGCGTCTCCGACCAGACCGTGGCGCGCCGCTACACCCGGCTGCGGACGACGGGGGCGGTCCGGGTGCTGGGCCTCACCGACCCGGCGGCGGTCGGCGAGGTGGTGTGGATGGTGCGGGTGCAGTGCCTGCCGGACGCCGCGGTGCCGGTCGCCGAGGCACTGGCCCGCCGCACCGACACCTCCTGGGTGCATGTGATGTCCGACGGCACGGAGGTCGTCGCGACGACGCGGGCGGCGTCCGGCCAGGACAGCGACGCGCTGCTGCTGCGCAAACTGCCGCATACGCCCCGGGTGGTGGGGGTCAGCGCGCGCTGTGTCCTGCATCAGTTCTTCGGTGGTGCGCTGGCCCTGGTGAGCAAGTCCGGGGTGCTGGACCCCGATCAGGCGGCGCGGCTCGCCGCCCCCGGGGCGGACCGTCCCGCGGGGTCCGCCGGGCCCCTGACCGCCGAGGACCGGAAGCTGCTGGCGGTCCTCGCGCGCGACGGGCGGGCGCCGCTGGCCGAACTCGCCGCCGCCACCGGCTGGTCGCAGTCGACGGTACGCCGCAGGCTCGCGGCCCTGCGCGCCGACGGCACGCTGTACTTCGACGTGGATCAGCGTCAGCGCATCTTCGGGCTCGGCATGACGGCCGTGCTCTGGCTGTCGGTGCCGCCCTCCGATCTGGAGGCCACGGGGCAGGCGCTCGCGGGCCACCCCGAGGTCGCGTTCGCGTGCGCGACCACCGGGCCCAACAACCTGATGGCGACCGTGGTGTGCGAGGACGTCGCCGCGCTGTACACCTATCTGACGACGCGGATCGCCGCCCTGTCCGCCGTACGGCACATGGAGACGTCGCCGATCATCCGTCGGATCAAGGGGCCGGGGCCGCTGCCGCCCACACCGCACGATCCGTCGCGCCTTCCCTACTGAACCCTCATCTGAACTTGCCTTTTCCCCAGTTCACTTGGAGGAATCTCCGAACCTCCGTTGGTTGAACTCTGTTCATCCACACGCCCGTCCAGATCTTGACGTTTGTCAGGAACCTGCCGAACTCTGGATGTGCGCCACCTCACACCGACCCGCAACCCGCACCCCTGCGGGCGGTTTGAGCTGCCGTCAGCGACCAACGGAGGGAACCCGAAATGCGTCGTCTCGCCACGAGTCTTGCCGCCACCGCCGTCACCGCGGCCGCCACCGTCGCCCTGGCCGCTCCGGCCCAGGCCGTCCCCGCCGACAAGGCACAGGTGCTCGCGAGCTGGACCCAGACCAGCGCCGCCAGCTACAACACCTGGCTCGCGGCCCGCAACAACCAGGCCGCCTGGGCCGCGTACGCGTTCGACTGGTCCACCGACTACTGCAGCTCCTCGCCCGACAACCCTTTCGGCTTCCCCTTCCAGACCTCCTGCGCCCGCCATGACTTCGGCTACCGCAACCACAAGGCGCTCGGCATCTTCGACGCCAACAAGGCCCGTATCGACAGCGCCTTCTACGAGGACCTCAAGCGGGTGTGCGCCGCCTACTCCGGTGCGCAGAAGACCGCCTGCGACGGCACCGCGTGGACCTACTACCAGGCCGTGAAGAACCTCGGCTGAGCCCCGGACCCCCGCATGGCGACGGGCGGCCCGCCATGGGCCGCCCGTCGCCATGCGTCATCACGCGTCGTCCGCGGAACCGTTCAGCCGAGGAGCCGCTCCAGCACCACGGCGATGCCGTCCTCCTCGTTGGAGGCGGTGATCTCGTCGGCGACGCCCTTCAGCTCGTCGTGGGCGTTGGCCATCGCGACCCCGTGCTTCGCCCAGCCGAACATCGGGATGTCATTGGGCATGTCGCCGAACGCGATGGTGTCCGCGGCCGTCACCTTCAGCCTGCGGGCGGCCAGCGAGAGGCCCGTGGCCTTGGTCAGCCCCAGCGGCAGCAACTCCACCAGCCCCGCGCCCGCCATCGTCACCCCGACCAGACCCCCGGCGGCGCTCCGCGCGGCGTCCGCGAGCGCGTCGTCGCCGAGCTCGGCGTGCTGGATGTAGAGCTTGCTGATGGGCGCGGACCACACCTCGTCCGGGTCGTCGAAGGAACTGACGGGCATGTCCCCGTGCCCCACCCGGTAGCCCGGGCCGAACAGCACCTTGCCGTCGAGCCCGTCGCGGGCCGCGGCCAGCAGCAGCGGACCGGTCTCTGCCGCGATCTTCTCCAGTGCCAGCGACGCCACCTGGCGGTCCAGCGTGACGGAGGTCAGCAGCCGGTGCTCGCCCGCGTGGTAGAGCTGCGCGCCCTGGCCGCACACCGCGAGCCCGTCGTAGCCGAGGTCGTCCAGTATGTGCCGGGCCACCGGCACGGTGCGGCCGGTGACGACGATGTGGGCGGCCCCGGTCGCGGTGGCCGCGGCGAGCGCGGCGCGGGTACGGGCCGAGACGGTGTGGTCGGGACGCAGCAGCGTCCCGTCCAGATCCGTCGCGACCAGGCGGTACGGAAAGGTCCCGCCGCTCACCGGGCGACCGGTGCCAGGACCTCGCGCCCGCCCAGGAACGGCCGCAGCACCTCGGGCACCCGCACCGAGCCGTCGGCCTGCTGGTGGTTCTCCAGGATCGCGACGATGGTCCGGGTGACCGCGCACAGCGTGCCGTTCAGCGTGGCCAGCGGGCGCACCTTCTTGCCCTCGCGCATCCGGATCGACAGCCGCCGCGACTGGAACTCGGTGGTGTTGGACGTCGACGTCAGCTCGCGGTACTTGCCCTGGGTCGGGATCCACGCCTCGCAGTCGAACTTGCGCGTCGCGGACGAGCCCAGGTCACCCGAGGCCAGGTCGACGACCCGGAACGGCAGCTCCAGGGAGGTCAGCCACTGCTTCTCCCACTCCAGCAGCCGCTGGTGCTCGGCCTCGGCGTCCTCCGGGGTCGTGTAGACGAACATCTCGACCTTGTCGAACTGGTGCACCCGGAAGATGCCCCGGGTGTCCTTGCCGTACGACCCGGCCTCGCGGCGGAAGCAGGAGGAGAAGCCCGCGTAGCGCCGGGGCAACTGCTCCGCCTCCAGGATCTCGTCCATGTGGTACGCGGCCAGCGGGACCTCGGAGGTGCCGACCAGGTAGAGGTCGTCCTTGTCCAGGTGGTAGACGTCCTCGGCGGCCTGGCCCAGGAAGCCGGTGCCCTCCATGGCCTTCGGCTTGACCAGCGCGGGGGTGAGCACCGGGGTGAAGCCCGCCGCGGTGGCCTGCGCCATCGCCGCGTTCACCAGCGCGAGCTCCAGCAGCGCGCCGACGCCGGTGAGGTAGTAGAAGCGCGATCCGGAGACCTTGGCGCCGCGCTCGGTGTCGATCGCGCCGAGCAGCTCGCCGAGCTCCAGGTGGTCCTTGGGGGCGATTCCCTCGGCCGCGAAGTCGCGCGGGGTGCCGACCGTCTCCAGGACGGTGAAGTCGTCCTCGCCGCCCACCGGGACGTCCGGGTGGACCAGGTTGCCCAGCTGGCGCAGCAGGGTCTGGGTCTCCTCGGCCGCCGCGTCCTGCTCGGCGTCGGCCGCCTTGACCGCGGCGGACAGCTCACCGGCCTTCTTCAGCAGCTCGGCCTTCTCGTCCCCGGACGCCTTGGGGATGAGCTTGCCGAGCCCCTTCTGTTCGGAGCGCAGCTCGTCGAAGCGGACACTGGAGGACCTGCGCCGTTCGTCGGCGGCCAGGAGCGCGTCGACGATGCCGACGTCTTCTCCACGGGCGCGCTGGGAGGCGCGCACACGGTCGGGGTCCTCACGGAGCAGGCGAAGGTCAATCACGCCCCCAGGTTACCGGTGTGACCTCGGGGGCTCGACGCGATATTCCGTTGTGCCCCTTTTTGCCCCTATTTAGGGCTGTGGGAAAACCTGGGAATTCTCGTGTGGACGGCCGTCAAGGAATGTATGCGCATTCCCTGAAAAGGGGCAAAGAGATGACCGGCTTCCCGCGTGTGCGGGGTGAGTTGGCCGTGTGTTGTCCACAGGGCTGTTGGGATACCGGTGAGTTATCCACAGCCTGTGTGTGAGATCTGTGGATGTCGCGGTGATCGTTTGGCCCGCCGAGTGCTCGGCGATGGATTCCCCTCTCGAATCGCGTTCACACACTCTTTGAGAGAGGAATCCCTCACTCCAAAGAGCGGATCTATGGAATTGCGGTGACGGATACGCAATGTCCGGTGTTGTGAGCCGATGAGGTGACTGTGGTGATGTGTCGACATTGCCGGTTTGGTGATGTCGACTTGTCCCCAGCGCCGAGGCGAGCCTGTGGATAACTTTTCCACCACAACGGCCGGGACGGGCGTTGACCCGGCTCCGGGGCGTCGTTCCCGACCGTGCTCAGCTCCGCCCGGACGCGCTCAGTCCCGCCCGTCCTGGCAGCGGGCCAGCCACTCCGCCGCCTCCGCGAACGCCTCGTCCGAGGTGCCCTGGCGCAGCGGGCCCAGGTCCGCCGCGTCCACCCCCGCGCGCGGGTACGAGCCCAGGAAGCGCACCTTCGGGCAGATCCGCTTCAGCCCCATCAGGGCCGACCCCACCCGCCGGTCCGTGATGTGCCCCTCACAGTCCACGGAGAAGCAGTAGCGGCCGATGCCCTCGCCGGTCGGGCGCGACTCGATCCGCATCATGTTGACGCCGCGCGCCGAGAACTCCTGGAGCAGCTCCAGCAGCGCGCCCGGGTGGTCGTCGCCCAGCCAGATCACCACGGACGTCTTGTCCGCGCCGGTCCGGGCGGCGGGCCGGGCCGGGCGTCCCGCCAGCACGAAGCGGGTCATCGCGTTCTCCGCGTCGTGGATGTCGCTCACCAAGGGCTCCAGCCCGTACTTCGGCCCGGCGAACGCGCCCGCGAACGCCGCGTCGTAGCGCCCCTCCTGCACCAGCCGCGCGCCGTCCGCGTTCGAGGCGGCCGACTCCCACAGGGCGTCCGGCAGGTTCGCCGCGAGCCAGTTGCGGACCTGCGGCTGGGACACCGGGTGCCCGGTCACCGTCTTGACGTCCGCGAGCGTGGTGCCCGGCCGCGCCAGCAGCGCGAAGCTGATCGGCAGCAGCACCTCGCGGTAGATCGTCAGCGGTTCGCCGGTGGCCAGCTCGTCGAGGGTCGCGGTGACCCCGCCCTCGACCGAGTTCTCGATGGGCACCAGGGCGGCCGCCGCCGTGCCGCTGCGCACGGCGTCCAGCGCCGCCGGGACCGAGACCATCGGGACCAGCTCGCGTGTGGCCGCCTCCGGCAAGGACCGCAGCGCGGCCTCGGTGAAGGTGCCCTCGGGGCCGAGGTAGACATAGTGGCTGGCCGACATCACGATGGCTCCCTGTGATCGTATGAGAGCCGCCACGATACCCAGCGGCGGCCGGGGGCGAAGCGGTTCATTCCTCGCTCACCCTTCCAAGAGTGCCTGACCCACGTACGCGTCCGGGGCGCAGCCGCCCGGCACCGCGAAGAGCGCGCTGGCCTCGTGCCGCAGGAACCGGGACAGATCGTCCCCGAGGTCCAGCTTCCGCTGCACCGGCACGAACCCCTTCATCGGATCCGCCTGCCACGCGATGAACAGCAGCCCCGCGTCCGGCGCCCCGTCGTCGCGGAAGCCGTCGTGGTACGAGAAAGGGCGGCGCAGCATCGCCGCGCCCTGGTTCGACTCGGGCGCCGCCACCCGTACGTGGGCGGCGCCCCCGATGGCCAGCGCCCCGTCCCCGTTCACCTTGTCGAGCCGCACCGGGGTCGACTCGGTGCCGCCGGACAGCGGGGCCCCGTCCGACTTGCGGCGGCCGATGACCTTCTCCTGCCGCTCCAGGGAGAGGTTGTCCCAGGAGTCGAGCAGCATCCGGACGCGGCGCACCACGGCGTACGAACCGCCCGCCATCCAGGCCGGGTCCCCCTTCTCCGGTACGAAGATCCGCCGGTCAAAGTCGGGCTCCTCCGGCTTGGGGTTGTTCGTGCCATCGACCTGGCCCATCAGATTGCGCGCGGTCATGGGGTGGCCGGTGGCCCCGGGGGTGCGGTTGAAGCCGTTCATCTGCCAGCGCAGCCGGGCGGTGCCCCCGGCCTCGCGCTGGAGCGCGCGCAGCGCGTGGAAGGCGACCAGCCCGTCATTGGCGCCGATCTGGATCCACAGGTCGCCGTTGCTGCGCTTCGCGTCGAGCGCGTCGGAGGCGAAGTCGGGCAGCGGGGCCAGCGCCTCCGGCAGCCGGTCCTTCAGCCCCGCCCGGCCGAAGAAGGAACGGCCGAAGCCGAAGGTGACCGTGAGGGACGACGGTCCGGCGTCGAGCGCGATGCCCGTGTCGTCCGGCGGCGTCCTCCCCTCGGTCAGCTCGCGCGCCGTCCTCGACCACCGGCGCAGCAGTGCGGCGGCTTGTCTGCGGTCCGCGCCGGGCGCCAGGTCGAAGGCGGCGAGATGGCCATGGGCCTGGAGCGGGGTGGTGATCCCCGCCTGATGCGTGCCGTTGAAGGGGACGGCCGTCGAACCGACCGAGCTGAGCGGCCGGGGCGTGGTCCGCGTCGCCTCCGCGGCGTACGCACCGGCCGCGCCGCCGACGACGAGCCCGGCCGCGCCCGCGGCGCCGGCCGTGCCGAGCAGTCGGCGCCGGGACACCCCGGCGGGTTCGGTGTGCTGGTCCTGCGGTGTTTCGGGGGCATTCGGGGCCTGCTGAGTGCTCATTGCGCGATCTTCACGTTCCTGGTCTCCGTCACCTGGTCGATGTCGGAGGTGCGTACGGTCAGGGAGAGCTGCCACTTCCCGGCCATGGGGAGCTGCACGCCCTGGCCGTTCCAGTGCCCGGTGGACCGGTGCTCAAGGGGGATCGTCAGCGGGCCGAGGCCCTTCTCCTTGAGGGTCAGGGAGACCTTGACCTCCGGCACGTCGATGGGCCGGTCGGCGAAGTCGCTGATGAAGACGTTGACGGTGTTGTCGCCGGGCAGCGCCGGGTCGACCATGACGATGGCCTTGCCGCGGCCGCTCTTGGGGCCGGTGTTGTACGGGATCTCCACGCTGATCGGATCGACGTTCAGCGCACCGGGGTCCGCGGCGGGCGCCGCCGCGGGCTTCCCGGTCTCCGCCCGGCCCGGCTGGGTGCCGCTCAGCACGGTGGTCACCGCGAGCAGCACGGCGGCGACGACGGTCTCGGCGATCACGGAGCGGCGCAGTCCGGTGCGCTGCGGGTCGGCGTCGCGCTCGCGCCGGGCGGCCGTCTTGTCCTTGGCCGCCCGCTGACGGGCGAGCTGTGCGGCGCGTACGGGGTCGTCGTCGGCCCCTGAGCCCTCGCCGGAGTCTGCGCTGTCGGAGTCGGAGTCGGACTCGGAGTCGGCATCGGAGTCGGACCCGGCGGCGCCGGTACGGACCGGCTGCCCGGCCTTCACCACTGCCTTGGCCTCTGCCCCCGCCGCCACCTGTGCCTTCTCCACGCTCCCGGCTTCGTCTGAGACCTCGGCCGAGGCCGTGGCGTCGTCGAGGCGGCTCGTCCAGCGGCGCGAGAAGGCGGCGATGCCGACCAGCACCGCCACCAACGCCACCTTGATCAGCAGCCAGCGCCCGTAGTCGGTGCCGGTCAGCGCCTTCCAGGAGCCGACCTGCCGCCATGCCTGGTACAGCCCGGTGAGGACCAGGGCGATGACGGAGCCGAAGGCCAGCCGGGAGAAGCGGACCACGGCCGCCCGCTCGATCGGCACGCCCGCGCGGAGCGTCACCGCGAGCGAGGCCAGACCGCCCAGCCACACCCCGACCGCGACCAGGTGGATCACGTCGACCGGCATGGCCAGCTGCGGCTGGATGCCGACTGAGGCGTGCTCGGCCATCGCCCAGGTCGCGGCGAGGCCCACGGTGACGACGACGCCGCCGAAGCCGAGCCCGAAGGCGAGGTCCTGGCGCCGCTTGGCGTCCTCCTCCGCCGCCTCGGTATGGCGGGTGTACGAGCCGAAGAGCACGGCCAGGAAGACCGCCGCCACGCCGAGCAGCAGCAGCCGGGACAGCAGCGCTGCGCCCGGCTTGGTGTCGAGGACGTCGCCGAGCGCGCCGAGGTCGGCGACCTTGCCGAGCCCTTCCTCGTTGGCGTACGGCCCGCGCAGCAGCAACAGCAGCACGGTGGCCCCGAAGAGCGTCGCCCAGCCGCCGACGGCGATCTTCCGCACCGGCCGGGAGGACCGGCACACCCCGGCGAACACGCAGGCGCCGACCAGGGCCGCGAATCCGCCGTAGGCGGCGTACCGCCCGATGCCGTACAGCGTGGTGACCGTGGTGTCGCCGCTCCCGCCGGTCGGCGCCTTGACCGAGGTCTTGGACGGCGCGCCGATGGAGAAGGTGAACGCGCCGCTCACCGGGTGGCTGTCCTCCGAGACCGCCTTCCACGCCACGGTGTAGGTGCCGTCCGGCAGCCCGGAGCGCAGCGCGACCGACGCGGTCGACGACTTGCCGCCGACGTGTGCCGCCTTCCCCGAGTCCACGCGCTTGCCCTTGGGGTCGAGGACCCGCACCGCGTCCCGGCCGAGCAGCACGCCCTCCGTGAAGGTGAGCGTGACCTCCTGCGGCGCGGACTTCACCACCGCGCCCTCGCCGGGGCTGGTGGAGGTGAGCGCGGCGTGCGCGGACGCGGGCCCGGCGCCGAAGCTCAGCGCGCACAGCAGCGCGGCGAGCAGCGCGCCGAGGACCGACAGCAGCCGCCGGGCGGTCACGGAGGTCCGGGCGCCGGTCCGGGGGCGGGCGGTCGGGGAGGTCAGCGAGGGCATCGGCTGTCAGTCCTTGGGACGGTACGTCATCGGCTCGACCGGGACTTTGATCTTCACGGGGTCGGAGGTGGCGAAGTGCAGGGTGAATTCGACCTTCTCACCGAGCTTCGGCTTGTGGGCCAGTTTTGTCAGCATCAGATGATCGCCGCCGCTGGTCAGCCGGAGTTCGCCGTCCGCGGGCACGTCGAGCGAGCTGACCTGCTTCATCTGGGTGCCCTTGGTGGTGTGCATCGTGACGTCGGGGGCGAGCGGGGTGGTGACGGACGTCAGCTTGTCCGCGCCGCCCCCCTTGTTCGTCACGGTCAGGAAGGCCGCCGCCATGTCGGCCATCGCGGGCCGCGGGATGTACGCGCCGCTGACGGAAAGCTTCGGGCGGTCCCCGCTGCCGCCGTCGTCGCCGCCGCAGGCGGTGAGCGCGCCGGCCAGTCCGAGGGCGAGGGCGGCCGCCGCGGCGGCCCGGTGCCGGGAGGTCACGGGTTCTCCCCCTTGATGATCTTCGGGAGGTCCTTGGCGTACTGCTGCGGGGAGGTCGACGTGGTGTAGATCCAGTGCCCCTTGTCGTCCTTGGGCGAGAAGCCCAGCACCTGGGCGCCGTGGTTGACGGTGACGCTGCCGTCCTTCTCCTTCTTCGGCTTCTCGATGAAGATGCCGAGCGGCTTGGCCCCGGCCTGGATCGTGTCGAAGTCGCCGGTCAGTCCGACGAAGTCCTTGCCGCCCTGGGCGTCCAGCCACTTGCGCATCCGCTGCGGGGTGTCGCGCTCCGGGTCGGTGGTGACGAACACGACCCGCAGCTTCTCCCGTTCGGCCTTGGACAGCTTGGAGACGGCGATGCCGAGGTTGCTCATGGTCAGGGGGCAGACGTCCGGGCAGTGGGTGTAGCCGAAGAAGACCAGGGTCGGGTGGCCCTTGGTCTCCTTGAGCAGGTCGTACTTCTTGCCCTCGGTGTCGGTGAGGACGAGGTCGGGCTTGGCCTTGGCGTCGCCGTTCAGGACGATCGCCTGGCCCGTCTTCTGGCCGCCCGAGACGCTGGCGGCGCTGCCCCCCTTGTCCCCGCCGTCGTCGGAGCCGCCGCAGGCGGTGAGGGTGAGCGCGGCGGCGGCGACGAGGGCGGAGCCCAGGATCTTGGTGCGCATGGAGCTGTTCTCCAGGTATTCGGTGGGATCGGTGGTGCGTGGCGGCGGCGGGCCCGGGGCCCGCCGCCGGCTGGTCAGGCGGAGCGGCGACGGCCCGCGAGCACCCCGAAGATGACTCCGGCGGCGCCGATGACGATGCCCGCGGTGCCCAGCACCCGTGCGGTGGTGTCGGTGCTGTCGTCGTCCGACGCGGCGGCGGTCTTCGCCGTGCCGCCGGACGCCGCGGCCTTGGTGCCCTTGGCGTCGCCCGCGCCCGCGGAGCCGTGCCCGTCCGAGCTTTCGGCGGCGTCGGTGAGCTTGAGGACCGGCGCCGGGTTCTCGGGCTCCGGCGCGCCCTCCTTGGGCTCCTCGATCCAGCGCACGACCTGCTTGTCGTCGTACGTCTGGAGGGCCTTGAAGGCGAGCTGGTCGGCGTCCTCGGGCAGCGGGCCGACCGAGACCGGGAACTGCTGGAACATGCCCGGCTCGATCTTGCCGCCGGTCCAGGTGATCTTGGTGACCGCCTCGGTCACCTTGCCGTCGTCGGTCTCGATGGGCTTGTCCAGCTTGGACTTGGTGACCTTCACGTCCCAGCCGGGCACCGGCTGCGGCATCACGGAGGCGAGCGGATGGTCGGTGGGCAGGTTGACCTCGAGCTTGACGGTCGAGGAGTCGTCCCGCTCGTTGGGCACCTTGAAGTCGACGGTGCTGTAGCCGCCCTTCTCGGCCTGCCCCGGCTGCACGCTGACGTGCGCGAAGGCGGGGCCAGCGGCGAGCAGCACCAGGGCGCCCGCGGTGAGGCCGCCGAGAACCGGCGGACGGCGAAGACGCATGGCGTTCATGCAAACGCTCCAGATGAGGAGTGATCGGTGGGTCGGCGCGCAGGCGGCCCCGGCGCGACCGCCCTCCGATCCCCCTGGAGGCGTGTCGCGTCGTCAGGCCGCGAGGTCGCAGGCCGGTGGTCCCCGCCGGATCACGCTGTGCTGCAGGACGACGGCCGTCGTCCCGCGCTCGTCGGCCCCGTCCGTGCGCGGGCGCGGCGGTGCGGCGTCCGACGCGGCGTCCATGAGCCCGGTGAGCAGGGTCCGTACGAGGCCCAGCGCGGCGCGCAGCGACCGTACGAGCGCGGCCTCCGCAACCCCGCGCGCCCCCTCCAGCGACAGCCGTACCGCCCGCCACACGGCCCGCTCGCCGTGCCGCAGCAGCCAGCCGACGGCCACAGCGGCCAGCAGATGGCCCAGGGTCATCGGCAGCGACGGCAACAGGGCCGTGAGGCCCATCGGGTGCGCGGACTCGGGTGCAGCGGTGGACGGCGCGGGGTGCAGCGACGACGGGTCGATGCCCGACCGGGCGACGATCCGGTGCGCCGTGGCCGCGTCGAGGCGGCGGGGGAGCGTGGTGCACAGCAGCTTCGCCGCCATGCCGATGACATGTCCGTCGGCCTCGGCCGCGCGGTGGGCGCCAGCCGTGGCGGCGGCCGCCTGCTGCTGCCCGTATCCGAACAGGCTGTGCAGCGCGAGCTGCCCCAGGGCCAGCACCGACGCGATCCCGGGCAGCGACCGCTCCCGCCCGGCCAGCGGCAGCGCCACCGCGAACATCGCCGCGGCCCCCACGCCGAGCGTCCACAGCGGCACCGTCGCGCAGGACGCCAGCACATGCCCCGCCGCGGACAGCACGACGCAGACCGCGGTGAACACCGCGGCCCGCAGCATGCGCAGATCGGCACCCGCACGGGCGACAGGGGAAGCCATGGCCGCGCCATCATCCCACTGGGTAAACGCGTTCCCTACGGCGGGTAGGGCGTACCGGCGCACACCGGGACAGGCCTATACACCGATGCGCCTACCGCGCGCGTCCGCCGAATGAGCGGAGTCACGCCAATCGGACGCTTACGGACCATGGACCCAGGCAATACGTAACGGTATGTCGAGCCGCGGCCGGGAGGCTGGAGCATGAGCATCTGGTGGTCACTCCATTTGCCCCGCGAGGCGGCGAGCGTTCCGCTCGCACGGCGACTGCTCCTCGGCACCATGGAGACGGCCGGAGTCGATCCGGAGATCTCCTACGATCTGTCGGTCGCCCTTTCCGAGGCATGCGCGAACGCGGTGGAGCACGGCGGCAGCGACGGTACGGGCGGGGACTACCGCGTCACGGCCTTCATCGACGGCGACACCTGCCGTATCGAGGTCACCGACTCGGGCCCCGGCTTTACCGGCCGTGGCACCGTGCGCCGTGAGACGCGCACCCGGAGCGAGCGGCGTCCGGCAGTGGCGCCGAGGCCGCAGCACCCGCACAGTCCGGCTCCCGCACACGCGGAGCACGGGCGGGGGCTCTTTCTCATCGAGGCGCTCACCGATCACGTCCGCTACCGCGACCGCCCGGGTCGCGGCGGGGTGGTGGTGAGCTTCGACAAGATCCTCAAGTGGCGCGAGGACTCCCTGCTCAGAGCGTCGTGATCGCGTCCTCTTCACCGGGCGGCAGCGCCCGGCACAGCGCGTCCAGCGCCCCCGCGAACGCGTGATCGGGCGGGGTCGCATAGCCCACGACCAGGCCGTCGTGGGCCGGTCCCGGGGCGTCGGGGTGGCGGTAGTCGGCCAGCCCGTCGAGGGCCAGCCCCCGCGCGGCGGCTGCCCGTACGGCGGAGGACTCCGTTCCGGGCGGCAGCGCGAGGACCGCGTGCAGCCCGGCGGCGATGCCGGAGACCCGGATGTGCGGGGCGCGCTCGGCGAGTGCGGCCACCAGCTGGTCGCGGCGCCGCCGGTAGCGCTGGCGCATCCGGCGCACATGGCGGTCGTAGCCGCCGGACTCCAGGAAGTCCGCGAGCGTCAGCTGATCGAGCGCGCTCACCCAACCCTCGCGCTCGCCCTTCGCGGCCAGCGCCTCGTCCACCAGCGCGTCCGGCAGGACCATCCAGCCGAGACGCAGCGCGGGCGACAGGCTCTTGCTGACCGAGCCGACGTACAGCACCCGGTCGGGGTCGAGGCCCTGGACGGCGCCGACCGGCCGCCGGTCGTAGCGGAACTCCCCGTCGTAGTCGTCCTCCACGATCAGCCCGCCGCCCGCCCGTGCCCAGTCGACGGCGGTGGCGCGCCGCTCCGGATGCAGCGGCCCGCCGGTCGGGAACTGATGGGCGGGCGTGAGCAGCACGGTCGTCACGCCCCGCAGGTCCCGGCGGGCGGCCAGCTCCTCGGTGCGGGCGCCGTGCTCGTCCAGCGGGAGCGGCACCGTCCGGATTCCGGCGGCGGCCAGCAGCGAACGGTGAAAGCCCAGGCCGTACTCCTCGACGGCCACCCTGCCGCGCAGCGCGCTCGTACCGCTCAGCAGCCGCAGGGCGTGTGCGAAGCCCGAGCAGATCACGATCCGCTCCGGATCGGTGCGTACGCCACGGGCCCGGGCGAGGTAGTCGGCCAGGGCGCGGCGCAGCTCGGGGCGGCCGTGCGGATCGCCGGGGCCGAACGCCTCGCTGGGCGCGGCGGTCAGCGCGCGCCGGGCCGAGGTCAGCCAGGCGGTGCGCGGGAAGGCGGCGGCGTCGGGCTGCCCCTGGAGCAGACTGTGGACGGTGCGCGGGGCGCTCCCCCGGTGTCCTTCGGCCCGTGCGGCAGCGGGTCCGGTACGCCGCGCCGGGGGCGGGTCGGCCCGGGGCGCCACGCGCGTCCCCGAGCCCTGGCGGGCGGTGAGCCAGCCCTCGGCGATCAGTTCCGCGTACGCCCCGGCGACCGTGTTGCGGGCGATGCCGAGGTCGGCGGCGAGCGAGCGGTAGGGCGGCAGCCGGGTGCCGGGGGCGAGCCGCCCGCTCCGTACGGCGTCGCGCAGCGCGTGCGTCAGGGCGGCCCGCCGGCCGCCCGCCCCGGCCAGCTCCAGATGCAGATCACTGCCCAGGGCCTCCGCCGCATTGACCCACGATTCCGCCATGGGCACGCACCTTATCGGCGGTCAATCGCGGATGTTCAACGACGGCGGGGGAGCGGCGACCGCCGCTCCCCCGCCATGGACCTGTGAGGATTCCGCCTCAGCTCCGCTGGGCGGTGAGCCGGACCATCCACGCCTCGACGTCGTCCGCGGACCGCGGCAGCCCCGCCGACAGATTGCGGTTGCCGTCCTCCGTCACCAGGATGTCGTCCTCGATCCGGACGCCGATGCCCCGGTACTCCTCGGGCACGGTCAGGTCGTCCGGCTGGAAGTAGAGGCCGGGCTCGACGGTGAGGCACATGCCGGGCTCCAGCGTGCCCTCCACATACGTCTCGGTGCGGGCCACGGCGCAGTCGTGCACGTCCAGGCCGAGCATGTGGCCGGTGCCGTGCAGCGTCCAGCGGCGCTGGAGACCCAGCTCCAGAACGCGCTCCACCGGGCCCTCGACCAGGCCCCACTCGACCAGCTTGGTGGCCAGGACGCGCTGGGCGGCGTCGTGGAAGTCGCGGTACTTCGCGCCCGGCTTGACCGCCGCGATGCCCGCCTCCTGCGCCTCGTAGACCGCGTCGTAGATCTTCCGCTGGAGCGCGGTGTAGCTGCCGTTGACCGGCAGGGTGCGGGTGACGTCCGCGGTGTAGAGGGTGGTGGTCTCGACCCCGGCGTCGAGGAGGAGCAGATCGCCGGAGCGGACCGGGCCGTCGTTGCGCACCCAGTGGAGCGTGGTGGCGTGCGGCCCTGAGGCGCAGATCGAGCCGTAACCGACGTCGTTCCCCTCGACGCGGGCGCGCAGGAAGAACGTCCCCTCGATGTAGCGCTCCGAGGTCGCCTCCGCCTTGTCGAGGACCTTCACGACGTCCTCGAAGCCCCGCACGGTCGAGTCGACGGCACGCTGGAGCTGGCCGATCTCGAACTCGTCCTTGACCAGGCGCTGCTCGCTGAGGAAGACCCGCAGCTCCTCGTCGCGCTCGGCGGTGACCTTGTCGGTCAGCGCCGCCTCCAGGCCCGCGTCATGGCCGCGTACGACGCGCACAGGGCCGGTCGCGGCCCGGAGCTGGTCGGCCAGCTCGCGCACGTCCTTCGCGGGCAGGCCCAGGCGCTGCTCGGCCTCGCCGAGGCTGTGCCGCCGCCCGACCCACAGCTCGCCCTGGCCGTCCAGCCAGAACTCGCCGTTCTCCCGGTCGGAGCGCGGCAGCAGGTAGACGGTCGCCCGGTGCGCCCCGCCCGCGTCCGGCTCCAGCACCAGGACGCCGTTCTCCGTCTGGTCGCCGGTGAGGTACGCGTACTCGGTCGCGGCGCGGAAGCCGTACTCCGTGTCGTTGGAGCGGGTGCGGAGGTTGCCCGCCGGGACGACCAGGCGCTCGCCGGGGAAGCGCGCGGAGAGCGCGGCGCGGCGGCGGGCGGTGTCCGGTGCCTGTTCGATGGGGCTCAGATCGTGCAGCTCGGTGTCCGCCCAGCCGGACCTCATGTTCTCGGCAAGCTCGTCGGACACGCCCGGGTAGAGGCCGTTCTTCCGCTGCTTGATGGGCTGCTCCTCGGCCTCCGGGGTCTCCAGGGCGTCAGGAGTGGGCTCCTCGGTCACGTCATCCTCCTCGAACTGGACCTCTCCCATGGTAGATCGGGGTGTACGGCCCCCGGGAGACGTCACGGAGGCCGCACGATCAGCCCTCGACCGGCCGCCTGTCGGCAGCCGGGCAGTCGAAGTGGGCGACGAGCAGGACGACGTCCTCCGCGTCGTCTCCCGCGTCGGCGTCCTGGCCCCCGCCGCTCTCACCGGGGAGCATCGCCAGCAGCACATGGTCCGCGAAGGCGTCCGGATCGGCGCGCACCGCCCTGGGGGCTCCGGCCGCGGCCGCGTGCAGCCGGGCGTAGGCCCGGTCCATCGGCTCACCGGTGCGGCGGAGCAGCCCGTCGCTGTAGAACATGAGCGTCTCACCGCAGGCGGGCTCGATCTCCACGCTCGGCGCCTCCCAGCAGGACAGCATGCCCAGTGGCGCGGACAGTGTGGTCTCCACGAACTCCGTGCGCCTCTCCCCGGTGATCAGCGGCGGGCAGTGCCCCGCCCCGGCCAGCAGCACCCGGCGCACCCCGGGCTCGCAGTAGGCGAACAGGGCGGTCGCGGAGCGGGCGGGCTCGGTGAGCCGCAGCAGCAGCTCCAGATCGGAGAGCACGGCGACCGGATCCTCGCCCTCCATCACGGCGTACGCGCGCAGCGAGGCCCGCAGCCGCCCCATCGCGACGATCGTGCTCGGCCCGGAACCGGTGACCGTGCCGACCGAGAGGCCGAGAGCGCCGTCCGGCAGCGGCAGCGCGTCGTACCAGTCCCCGCCGCCCCTCGGGGCCGGCCGGTGGCGGACGGCCAGGCGCACCCCGGGAAGCCGCGGCAGCCGGGTGGGCAGCAGCTCCTCCCGGACGGTCGCCACGGTGGCGCGGGCGCGGGACAGCTCGATCAGCCGGGTGATGTGGGCAGCGGCGTAACGGCAGTACAGCGCGACCAGATGGCGCTGGTGCTCCTCGGGCTCGGCCGGTTCGTCGTAGAGCCAGGCGACCGCGCCGAGCCGCCCCTCCGGCACGGCGGCCACCCCGGGGGGACCGGCCGGGGCGGAGACCTGCGCGGAGACCGGGGCGGCGGCGCCCGGCACCGCGCCCGGCACCGCGCCCGGTGCCGTACGCGCCGTACGGTCGCCCGCGGCGGGGGACGCGTCCTCGGCGGCGGGGGTGGGGGCGGGGACGACGGCGAGCCCGGAGCCGGGGCCGGGACCGGACCCGGGGAACGGGTCCAGCGGGACCGCGTAGCTGGCGGCGAAGCCGAGGCGGGCGGCGACCTCGCGATGGCGGGGCGCGAGACCGGGCTCGCCCGCGATGTCGGGGTGGGCGACGTCGGCGCGCCGCTTGCCGCCCGGCTCGGGCAGCCCGTCCAGGAGATGGCCACCGGGCGCCGAGCTGCCCGGGATCGTCTCGATCTGGCCGAGGTCGGCGCGGCCGAGGCCGAGGCCGACGGTGGTCACCGGGCCCTGCCCGTCCGCCGGTTCGAGCGCGACCAGCCCGCGCTGCGCGCCCACGAGCGCGGCGCCCGCGCGCAGCAGCTCCCGCAGCGCGTCGTCGAGGCCGCTGGTGTGGACCAGCCGCTCGGTCAGCTCGTGAAGCGCCGTGAGATCCGAGACCCACCCGGCGAGCCGGTCCTGAACACCGGGTTCGGGCGCGGCGAGGGGCGGGCCGAGGGGATCGGCAGTTTGCGTGGGTACGGGGAGGGAAGAATCGATTCCAGCCACTTTCGGCGGATGGGGCGAGTTCATGGACCGCTGCCTTCACCCGTCGCGCCCAGCTTGCTCAATAGCATCGCAAACCCCCTGTCGTGCTGCGCCGCTACTGTGCCGCTACTGTCTCCAGATGTACACGCACGGGAGAGGCGATGTCCAGCATTGTCCCGGTGCTCTTGTTAGTGTCTGTGGGGAATTGAACTTGGCTGAAAAAAAGTCGTTACGCTGTCAATTTGAGGTCGACTGACGTCATTCGACAGCGCGTCGTCTCCAACGCGGCGGGTACACATTCGGAGAGGGACTGGGGCAGTTCGGACCGCCCCGGAACCCCGCGGCCGGTCCAGGCGTCATAGACCACAACGGCCGCGCCCCTCCCCGAAGGGCGAGGAAACGCACCACCCAGGACGGCAAGCGCCATGCGCGCGCCACCCCTCGCCACGTTCCACGCTCGGCCCGCGGCGTGATGCGCTGCCTTGTACGCGCAGTGACTTGTGATCCACGTGCTGTGAGTGGCCGAACGACGCCCGACAGCGGCACGTAGTGCCATGTGAAGTGCCATGTAGTGCGAACGGATACAGCCCTCGGCGTTAACGGAAAGGAACGAGCGCTCATGCGCGAGATCCTCGGAAGGCGACGCAAGTTCTCGCTGCGGCGTGGCGCACGCTCGCCGCAGCTCCGCGCGGCGCTCACCTGCGCCACCGAGTGGCAGTGGCCCGTCCTGCCGGGTGTCGGCCTCCGGCCCGGCGGCGGACGCCTGCGGGTGTGCGGCTGTCCCGACCCGGACTGCGCGGTGCCGGGCGGCCACCCCTTCGACCCCGTTCTCCTCGCCGCCACCACCGATCCGCGCATGATCCGCTGGTGGTGGACCAACCGCCCCGATGCGCCGCTCCTCCTGGCCACCGGCGGCACGGCCCCGTGCGCGCTCAGCCTGCCCGCGGTCGCCGGGGCCAGGGCGCTGGCCGCGTTCGACCGGGCGGGCGTCCGGCTCGGCCCGGTGGTCGCCACGCCCACCCGCTGGTCGCTGCTGGTGGCTCCGTACTCGCTCGAAGAGCTGGGCGAGCTGCTCAACCGCCAGGACTGGGTGCCCAGCTCGCTCCGGTTCCACGGCGAGGGCGGCTATCTGGTGCTGCCGCCGTCGCAGACGGGGCTCGGCCGGGTGCGCTGGGAGCGGGCGCCGCAGCGCCGCCGCGGGCGGCCCTGGCTGCCGGAGGTGGCCACCGTGGTGGACGCGCTCGTCGAGGCGAGCAGCAGCGCGCCCGACGGAGGCAGTCGGCTCGCGTACTGACGTTCGACCCCCACGGCACACGCGGTGCGGCCCACGGCCTCGCCGCGTGTGATGCGTTCGGGGGCAACTTCCGCGATGCGGCGGTCAGTTGGGCCACGCCGACTGCGTGCCGGCTGCCGTGTCGGCTACGTACCGGAGTCATCCGTTCCGGTGCCGGACATGGAAGCGCCCGGTCGCTGGCGACGGGGGATGCACCAGCGACCGGGCTTTTAGAACCGTAACAAGAGATCGGCCCTAAGCAAATTCGATCGCGGATTTCCGGACGCGGACTTCCAGGGCGTAACTGTGAGTTGTGAGCGGCGTCACGCGGGTTCGGCCGCTCGCTCGACCCCTCGGAACGCTCAGCTGAGCGTCACCTGACGGTTGGTGAGACCGCCCCGGGCGCGGCGCTGTTCGGCGGTCAGCGGCTCGTCCGAGGCGAGCGCCTCGCCCAGCCGTTCCGCCAGCTCCGCGGCCGGCTTCTCGGTCTCCTCAGCCCCCATGCCGCGGGGCAGGTCCCACACCGGCACGGTGAGCCCGTGGGCCCGGAAAGAGCCCACCAGGCGGGTGTCCTCGCCCAGCGAGGAGGCCCCCGACGCATGCAGCCGCGCGAGCGCGTCGAGCAGCTTCTCCTCCGGGTGGGACATCACCCAGCGCAGGTGGTTCTTCTCCGGCGTCTCGCACCAGTAGGCGGCCTCCACGCCGGTGAGCCGGGCGGTGGGGATCGCGGCGGCGTTGGCCCGTTCGAGGGACGCGGCGACCTCCCCGCTGGCGTTCGCGGCGTCCTCCAGCCAGAACTCGAACCCCTCGTGCAGGGTCGGCGTGAAAGCGCCGTTCGGGTCGAGCAGATCCTGGAGGCGCGGACCGTCGCCGGGCGCCCGCTCGGCCGACACCGGCGTGCCCGGCTCGGCGGTCAGCGCGCGCCGCAGGGTGTCGGCCAGGTCGCGGCTGAGGTCGCCGGAGGCCGTGTCGTTCTGGAGGCCGAGCAGCACGGCGCCGCTGTCCCGGCGCAGCGCGGGCCAGGCCATCGGCAGCACCGTCGCCAGGGTGACCGACGGCACGCCCTCGGGCAGCCCCTCGGCGAGCGGCAGCCGGACGGTCGCGGCGGGCACCAGCTCGCGCAGCGCCACCCAGTCGCATTCGCCGGGCAGCCCCTCGAAGGGCCGCTGCACCAGCTCGGTGACGGCGTGGGCGGCCTCGCGGCCGTGGCAGGCCTTGTAGCGGCGGCCCGAACCGCACGGGCAGGGCTCCCGCGCACCCACCACGGGGATGTCGCCCGTGGCGCCCCGGGGTCCTGCGGCCTTCGTCTGGGGGCGGCGCTTCTTGGCCATGATGTGGCTGTCTCCCGATCGTGGCGGCTCAGGGCTGGTGCGTAACGCCGTTGTCGGCGCGTACGTCCTCGTACTCGTACGGCTACGCGTACGGGCGGGAGCCTAGCCCGTCGGCCGAACCTCGTCGGCCAGATGCGCCGCGTCGGTCACGCCAGCTCGTCCAGATCGGCGAAGCCCAGCTCGCGGTCGAAATCGGGATCGATGTTCGTGTCGACGGTCGCGTCGATGTTCGCCCCGAGGCCGGTGCCGACACCCGGGCCGATACCCGGGCCCACACTCGCCCCGACGCTGGGCAGCATGACCCGGCCGGTGAAGCCGGTGTCGGCCGGGAGGAGGGCCCATACGGTGACCTCGCCCGTGCCGTCCCGTACGCCCCAGTCGTCGGCCAGGGACCTGATGATGTTCAGCCCGCGACCGCCGCGAGCCGTGACGGAAGGTTTGGCCGGAAGTGGCCTTGTGGGGCCACCGCCATCGGTGACTTCGACCATCACCCGATCGTCTTCATCGACGCTCCACGCCGCGCGAACCGTCCCGCCGCCAGGGGCGGAGCGCCATGGGCTGCCATGCCGCCACGCATTGCTGAGCAGTTCCGAAAGGATCAACACTGCGTCGTCTATGACCGAATCCGATACCCCAGTCCTGCTCAAATCGCCGCGCATCCACTGTCTTGCCGCGCGGACGCCCGCAGGACCATGGGGTACGGCCATGGTCGACGACGTCGGCACCTTGTGTGCCACCACCAACGCCACCCCCGAGACCTCCTTAGCCCCACGCCAGGGGATGGATGCCCCATGGGACTGGAGCGGAAACCGGCCAAGTGGCATCGTGTGACGCACTCGTCACGATCGAATACGTAACGAACGCGCCGGTGCACGCCTTGTAATGCCCACTATGAGCGCCCGAGTTGGGACAGTACCTGTTTGGGGCGATTCGTGATCAGCGCGTCGACCCCCAGCCGCACGCACAGCTCGACATCGGCCGGTTCGTCGACCGTCCACACGTGCACTCGGTGCCCCGCGCGCTGGAGCCGCGCCACGTACGTCGGGTGGTTGCGCACGATCCGGATGCTGGGCCCCGCGATGCGCACCCCCGGCGGAAGGTGCCCGTCCCGGTGGCGCGGCAGGACGAACTGCATCAGATAGACGGTGGGGATGGCGGGCGCCGCGAGCCGCACCCGGTGGAGCGAACGCGCCGAGAAGCTCATGACGCGCACGGGCGGCGGCTCGCCGGGCCGCGGCGCGTCGAGCCCGTACCGGCGCAGCAGCTGGATCAGCCGGTCCTCGACCTGACCCGCCCACCGGGTGGGGTGCTTGGTCTCGACAGCCAGTTCGACGTGGCGTCCGGCGTCGGCGATCAGGCCCAGCAGCCGTTCCAGGGTGAGGACGGACGTACTGTCGCGGCCGTTCCGGTCCGGCGCCTCCCTGTCGGTGGCCTGCCCCTTCCACGACCCGAAGTCGAGCGCCGCCAGATCGGCCAGCTCCAGCCCGGAGACCGCGCCCCGGCCGTTGGACGTGCGGTCGATGCGCCGGTCGTGGACGCAGACGAGATGGCCGTCGGCGGTCAGCCGGACATCGCATTCGAGCGCGTCGGCGCCGTCCTCGATCGCCCTGCGGTACGCGGCCAGGGTGTGCTCCGGCGCGTCCTCGGAGGCCCCTCGGTGAGCCACGACGGACACGGTGTGCGGACCCGGGCGGATGTCCCGGTCAGAACGCGCATAGGTCACCGCGTTATGGTGCCACCGCCCGGTGTCCATCGGTGGCAGGTCCCTCTTCCGGCCGTTGCCCGGAATGGCGGTAGGGCGAATTGTCCGGGATAAAGGGTGGTAGTCCACACGGCCGCCGCTCCTTACGGCGGTCTGACGCGCCGTGGGAAAAGCTGACAACGGTAATACGTACGCGTGGGCCGTCATGGAAAAACTGTCGTGCACCTGAGGAGACAGCTGTGAGCACCGAGAACGAGGGCGCTGCCGTACCGCCTGCGGCCGGGCCGCAACCGGCCCCTCCGGCGCCGCACCCGAACCCCGCGGTGCCGCCCGCGCCGGACTTCGAGCCCACCGCGGGCGCGAAGCCGGCCGCACCGGAAGCGCCGATAGGCCAGACCCCGGACCAGACGCCACCGGCCCCGGGCCAGACGGCGCCGAGCCCCGACCACACGGCGAAGGCGGACGCCCCCGCGCCGTCGTCCCCCGGGCCGTCCTCCCCCACCCCTCCGGCCCAGCCCCCGGCCGCCCCCGCCCAGCCCCCGGCTGCGTTCGCGTCGACCGGCGCGGGCGAGCCCGGCGGTGCCCCCGGCTACGGCGCCCCCGGCTACGGCGCCGGGCAGTGGCCCGCCGACGGCGGAGCGCCGGGCGCCCCGGGCGCCGGTGCCCAGGGCGGCGGCCCGGGCGACCCGTGGGGAACCGCCCCCGTACCGCCGCCCCCTCCCGGGACGCCGGAGCGCAAGCCGCGCGGGCTCGTGGCCGCCGTCCTGGCCGCCGTGCTGGTCGCGGGCGGCATCGGCGGCGGCGTGGGCTTCTGGGCCGCCGACCGGGAGAACAACAGCGGCGACACCACCACCGTCTCCGCCGTCGGCAACCCGAAGGCGGAGAGCCGCGCACCCGGCTCCGTGTCCAACATCGCGGGCAAGACCCTGCCCAGCGTCGTCACCATCGAGGCGCAGGGCAACAACGGTGAGGGCGGCACCGGCACCGGCTTCGTCTACGACAAGCAGGGCCACATCCTCACCAACAACCACGTCGTCGCCTCCGCCGCCGACAACGGCAAGCTCACCGCCACCTTCTCCAACGGCAAGCGGTACACCGCCGAGGTCGTCGGCAAGGCCCAGGGCTACGACGTCGCCGTCATCAAGCTCAAGAACGCCGCCGGCGCCAAGCTCGACCCGCTGCCGCTCGGCAACTCCGACAAGGTCGTCGTCGGCGACGCCACGGTCGCCATCGGCGCCCCCTTCGGCCTCTCCGGCACCGTCACCACCGGCATCGTGAGCGCCAAGAACCGGCCGGTAGCCTCCAGCGACGGCGGCGGTGGCAATGCCTCCTACATGAGCGCCCTGCAGACCGACGCCTCCATCAACCCCGGCAACTCCGGCGGCCCCCTGCTCAACGCGGACGGCGGCGTCATCGGCATCAACTCCGCCATCCAGTCCGCGGGCAGCGGCAGCGGCCTCGGCGAATCCCAGCAGTCCGGCAGCATCGGCCTCGGCTTCGCCATCCCGATCAACACGGCGAAGACCGTCGCCCAGCAGCTGATCAAGACCGGCCAGCCGGTCTACCCGGTGATCGAGGCCACGGTCAGCATGAAGGACTCCACCGCCGGCGCCACGATCGCCGCCAACGGCAGCGGCGGCAGCCCCGCCGTCGTCCCCGGCGGCCCGGCCGCCAAGGCGGGCCTCAAGTCCGGCGACGTCATCACCAAGCTCGACGACACCGCGATCGACAGCGGCCCGACCCTGATCAGCGAGATCTGGACGCACAAGCCCGGCGACAAGGTCACCCTCACTTACAAGCGCGACGGCAAGACCTCAACGGTCGACGTCACCCTGGGGCAGCGCAAGGGAGACAACTGACACGCTAGGCTGATCCCCGCGCCCCCAACGGGGCGCGGGGAGGCTTGCCCGAGCGGCCTAAGGGAACGGTCTTGAAAACCGTCGTGGCAGCGATGTCACCGTGGGTTCAAATCCCACAGCCTCCGCAAGTGAACGGCCCCTGACCAGGCAAGACGGTCGGGGGCCGTCGCCATGCGTGCTCCCCACCAAGCGCCGCCGTTCCCCATGATTCCCCGACCGGTCGGGCACGGAAGGGGCACGGTCGCGCCCCGGCTGAGAGGGCCCTCGCCGACTACCGATTGATCGGAATCTCGTACACGATTTCGCAGTGAGCGGCGGGTACGACGATGTCCGCCGTCTCCACGGGCCGCCCCTGGTCGCTGTAGTACGTCCGCCGGATGTGCGTGACGAGCGCGGCCTTCTGGATGCCGAGAAGTGATGCCTCCTCAGCGGTCGCCTGCCTGGGCTCCGGCTGCTCTACGGCATGGCTGACGGTGATTCCGATAGCGGCCATGCGGTTCACGACTCCCGCCCCGGCGTGCGGCCCTCCCTCAGGAAGGACGACGAGGGTGCCTGCGGTGAGGTCATACGGCTCCCAACTCGTCGACACCTGCACCGGCCTGCCGTCGGCCAGGAACTCGTACGACGTCCGGACGCACAACTCGCCCTCGGCGATACCGAGTCGCGCTGCGATGTCCGCCGGGGCCGACACCTTGGCGTCGGTCCGGCTCTCCCAGTCGCCGTGCTTGCCGACGGCTCTCATGTCCGCGCGGAACGGCGACCCCTCGGGCTGCTCACGCGCTGACGACCGGACAACGCGCACCCGCTGCCGGGGCTCGGCGACGTAGGTGCCCGATCCGGCTCGGCCCTCCAGCACACCCTGGGAGATCAGCAACTCCTGCGCCCGGCGGACCACGTTCTCGCCCACCCCGCACTCCTGGCCGATCTGGGCGCGGGACGGCAGGCGGTCCCCTGGCTCCCATACGTGCTCCGCGATCCGCCGCCGGAGTTCGTCGGCGACGCGGAGATAGGGCGGCTGCTCAGGCATATGGAAAATCTAGTCCACTAGCTCTAATCTAGTTAACTAACTTCACTGAAAGTGATCGCCAGTTGACGGAGGCTGCCCTGTGCCCGCTTCGGGAGTTAGCGCGGCGGCCATCGCCGCCCGGCTGTCCGCCGTCGGGCTCCCCACACGCATGGAGGAGCACGCCCGATTCACATCGGTCGAAGCGGAGGTGCCGGAATCACTCTCCGCCGAGTCATGGAAGGAGGTCCTGGCGGCGCTGGCTGAGGCCGATCGGTTCGGGCTCCTCGCCACCTGCCGGAACGGCCGCACTCTCCGGGCGGTCGTAAACAAACCGGTCCCCACGACGGGCGATGTCGGGGGACCGAGCCATCAGCGATAGGAGCTGATTCAGCGTGCTCAACCGTATCCGCCGTGCCGTCTCCCTCACCAGGGCGCGGCACTTCTCCAAGGGCAGGCACCGCCGCCCCTTAACGCCCTCCCGACCGCCGGTAGCTGACGAACCGACGCTCACCCTGCCGCGCGTCTCCGACTGGCCGAGGCACCGCTACTCGCTCGCAGGCGAGGAAACCGCGCTCGTCCGCCCGTACGTGCTGGCCTGGGAAAGGCGCGCACGACAGCACCCGACGGTTGTCGTCGCTCCCCATCTGTCGACCGAGGCCCGGTCGGCCCTTCTGGGGGCCTACTGATGCCCTCTCGACGGCAGACCCACAGCCCGGCCCCCTCGGCTGTCCCCTACCGCTCGCCCGCCTGCCGGATCGGCACGCACGGCGCCTGCACGGAGTCCTCCCCGGCTTCGGCGCCGGTCGACGTGCCGCTGATCTACGAGGCCTGTGGCTGCCCGTGTCACTCGGCGTCCGGCCAGGCCGGGCCAGCCAGAGGCGAAGCAATGAGCGACTGGGCACCCGGCGGTGCACCGACATCCAGTAGCGAGATCCACCGAGAGGCAGACGCGGGGATGACTGCGCAGAACGAACTGAGGCTTCTCCCGTGGGTTGGGCCAGAGGGCAAGCCGTGTTACCTGGACACCGACGACCGGGAGGGCTACATGTCCCGCTTGGCGGACCATATCGAGGCGGTGCAACTCGGGATGGCTGCCGAACTGCTCGGGCAGACAGTTCAGGTACTCGACGATGAGACCGAAGATCTGGAGAAACTAAGGCTCGTCTCCGGGCAGTTGGTAGGCGCGTTGCGGGACGTGCTGCGCGTGGCGACCAGTCGTGGAAGCCGTCTGGCAACGCCCGATTAGTGCTGCGAGGAAAGACCGGTCGCTTCCGCGACGGCCTCTGCCTGGCAACCCGTGTTCAGCGGAGAAGGGAGGCCTCGGACGCCCTTCGAGGCCTCCCTTCTCCGACATCCGCTTAACAGTTCGATTGCTGGTTGCCTCGGTGCCGCTGAGCGCGGGGTGAGGGCCCGTGGCTGGGCGTGTGGGTGGTCTTCCGGGTCTCTCCTCTACCAAGAGAAATGGCAACTCATGCAAACACGTAGCGGAGATCAAGCTGTGTGTGCCATCGTGTGTGAATGCTGCGTAGAATCAACAGATGGGCACGAGTAAAGTCGCACCCGGTCGATGCGGTGCAAGTCCTCACCAGTAAACTGCCCGCGACTTATCAGCCGATCATTCGACCGCTCATTCAGCGCCAGTCTGAATTGTTCGGGGTGCCGCAGTCAGCCTTCACTGGTGGTGGTGCTAGCTCGTATGCCCACTCGTCTTTTTCTGCCGAGGAAGACGTGATCGATGCTGAGATTTACGCGTTCGGCAGTGTTCTAATTATTCTGTGCGTTTCCGAGTCATTGCGCCTCAGTCGTGAGCGTAATAGCGAAGGCGAGATCGTAACTACTGAGGAAAAGAACTCCACGCTTCGCGTTACCTATGCAGTTCCCTTCGTTGATGACCCTGACGTCGCAGAATTCGAAAGGGTTATTGCTGAGGTTTGGGGCGAGATTGAGTTCCGGGAACCGCCGTCGCGGAGTCGGCGGCTGCGAGAAATGGCACAAGGTAAGTCGAATACCACTCGGCTACCTACCGACGAAGAGCTGGACGCGGCTGATGCATTGTCAGACAAGTCCGTGCGCAGGCTGGCTATAGCGATCAAGTCGTCTAGCGGCCTGCTGCTGGGCGATGCGCCGAAGCAGATCCCAACCAGGGAGCGGGGACGCATTGACACTATCGTTCAGCTGCTCATCGATAAGGGGCTGGTTGGCACTGAAATTGTTGTGATTTGTCGAGACTCTTCTGCTCAGGTAAATCGCGTTGCGACGGCCGATGTGTTGAATGGCCTAGATGAGCAGGGTATTCGGTGTGCCTGCGGGCGTCCACTATCAGAAGAAAAGCACGAAAAAGCGCTCAGTGTAACTGACTTCGCTCGGTCCATGCTTGACGGCAGTGCCTGGCTTTCCATTTTGGTGCTGCAACACTTGCTCGACTTTGGCGTGCCTATCCAGAGTGTTCGAATGGAGCAGGAGTATTCCGGGGAGGAAGTGGACTGTGTGGCAGAGATTTATGGTCGCCTTGTGCTGTTCGAGCTCAAAGATAAGGAGTTCAATCTAGGGAATGCCTATTCCTTCGGCGCTAAGGTCGGGATTTTTAGGCCGGATGTACCCGTAATTGTCACTACAGAGAAAGTCGGGGCCGATGCGCGGGACCACTTTGCAAGATCGGCTGTTGCTGACCGGCGAGCCAGGAGATACGCGACGGAAGACCCGGTTGGAGATGGGGGCATTAAATTCATTGAGGGACTAGATAGCCTCAAGGCCGGGATTGAAGGAATCGTGACCGAGATTGCGAGCGCTGCACTGGCGCCGCAACTTCGCGCAGCGCTTTCTTTCTCAAGCGCAACCCCTGCGGCTTTGTTGGCTGCTTGGGCGGGTGTAGAACGTCCATCGACTCCTGAGTAGTTGGCCAGAGAGGTCGGTGGAGCGGCTTTGGGCTGGAGCTGCTTTGGGGTGAGAGATCATGGCCCCGTAAGCTTCCGGCGCGTCGGGCAGTCTGTGGACCTGCCCGTTAAAGCACGACGTTGGGGCCATGATCTTAGAGGCTCGCCCCAAAGTGGCTGCCTAAAGCCGTGGAGCCGACCGGCCCCAGCCACGACGTACCCCCTTCTCTGACATCAGGCGGTTGATCGCTGTGCGCGCGGCACGGGCGGCGGCCGGGCTGGAGCGGGGCGGAGACAGGAGCGCAGGCCCGGCCGGGGGCCGTGCCGCGCGCGGGGAGCGGAGCGAGCCGCCTTGATCGAGTAGGGAAAGTTCTACCGCGCTCCGGCGGGTCGTCTTGGTCGATCGGTGCCTACTCACGTGAGTAGGCACACGGATACTCTGGTTTTAGGTACGTGCGCAACTAAAATCAGCGACGGCAGGAGTGTGCTGACCGGATGGGACCGAAGTCGGAGCGGGTCTACCTCACGATTCGCGAGTGGATCGCTGCGGGCAAGTACTTGCCAGGTTCCAAGCTCCCGTCCGAGCGGACCCTGTCGGAGGATCTGGAGATCGGCCGTACAGCCCTGCGCCAGGTGCTGGCCAAGCTCGTTGCTGAAGGCGTCGTCGAGGTGCACGGCCGTAGCTCCTACCGGGTGCCGGATCGGTCAGTGACCACCGAAGCGCCGACGGACGTCGAGCCCTGGAAGATCCACGGTGAGCGGACGGTGTACGACAACCGATGGGTGAAGCTGAACCTCGTTGACGTGGAACCGCCCGGCGTGCAGCGCTTCGAGCACCATGTCGTCAAGCTGCACCATGTGGCCATCGCCGCCGTGATCGATGACCAGGACCGGGTGCTCATGATGTGGCGGTACCGCTTCGTCCCTGACTCCTTCGGCTGGGAGCTGCCGGGCGGCATTGTCGATCCGGGGGAGGAACCTCTTCAGACCGCCTTGCGCGAAGTCGAGGAAGAGACCGGCTGGCGGCCGGACGCCTTGCAGCATGTGGTCACCTACCAACCCATGGTCGGCATGGTCGACTCGCCGCATGAAATCTTCGTCGGTCATGGGGCGAAGCTCGTTGGTGAGCCGACCGATCTGGAAGAGGCCGGGCACATCGCTTGGGTGCCTCTGTCCGACATTCCCGGGCTGATGGCTCGTGGTGAGCTGATGGGGTCCGGCACCTTGGTCGCCCTCCTGCATGTGCTCGCTTCGCGGGGTGTCGGCGCGTCGCCTACAACCGCTGAGTGAGCTGCTCGATCCGGCGCCTGTGACGTACTGACCGGGTTCGGCTTGCCACCAGTTGGGCTTGCCGCAAGTGCTTCTGCGCCTGGTCGTGCTCGCCGCGGGCCAGGTGGGCCTGGGTCAAGTCGCAGTGGAGTCCCGCCGATGCCCTGATGAACGTGGGGTCGGTCGTCTCCAGTGCGGCGTACAGGTTGCCCACTGCTTCCGCGTCGCCGATCAGGGCGAGAGCACTCCCGCGCCACCTGGTGAGGTGGCCTTCGTTCAGGAAGATGCTCAGCATGTCCGGGTCGCGGGCGTCCTCTCCTGCGGGCAGGTGTCGCGTCGCGAGTTCAAGAGCTTGCTGACACTCGGCCTGAAGCCCAGCTCGGGCGCAGATTTCCGCCTCGGCTGCGTACAGCCAAGCCCTGAGGCGTGGAGACATGCCCTTTCCACCGAGCCGTTGTGCGTCTCGAACCAGATGCACCGCCATCTCAGGACGTCCGGCGTCACACAGCACGTATGCCTGCTCGGCGGTGGCGTGCGCGAGGTACATGGGCTCCTCGGCCTCCTGGGCGGCGCGCTTCCCCAGCTCGTAGTGACGCCAGGCTCGTTCCACGGCTCCGACGTCGAGGGCCTGCCAAGCCGCCAAGGTGGCTGCTCCGGCCAGAGCCAGGGCGACCGGGCGTCGGGTGTCCGGGAGTACCGCGAAGGTGAGGGCGTCTTCCAGCCGTGTCAGGTGTGAAGTCATCTGGTCGACCAGGCTGGCGGCGCCCATCTGCCGGTCGATGGTCCGGAGCAGTTCGGTCTGGTCCATGAACGTCTCGACCATCGTCAGGCTGACGTTCTTGGCCTCGTCGATCCGGCCAATCAGCTCGTCGTACCCGTCAGCCGTGGCGAGCGCCAGAGGCGACTGTGATCCGCCCGCCAGCTCGTCGTCGGTGATCCCGAGCAGCGCGCGGAGGATCTTGGCGTAGTGGTTGGAGATCGTCCGTCGGCCGTTCTCCCACTCGGATACGTACACTCGCAAACTCGCGGTTGAGGCGACGGTGATCATGTGCTGGCGCGCATGACGTTCGATCTCCCGCACAAGACGCTCTTGTGACCACGCTCGTGCCGTCCTCGCTGCTTTGAGTCCACTCATCGCGTACTGCCGCTCCGCGTCGGGGGTGTTGAGCCGTAACAGCAGCATGCCTTACATCGGCCCAGGTCGGCAGGGGTTAACGGGTCTGCTGTTAACCCCTGTTGTCTACCCAGACGTTGCTCGGCGCGCTTCCCTGGAACTGTCGCAGTCAGGCGAGTTGGGACGCCGGATCAACGACGATGCTTGACATCTGGTGCGCACCAGATGCAACCTTCTGGTGCGCACCAGTTGGAAGCGCGAACACTCCGCAGGTTTGCTGCGGCATTTCATCAACGTTCAGGAGCGGCGACCCACCGCCAAGCAAGTACGCCGCTCCCGCCCCTGAAGGGACCTCCATCATGCGTCAGATTCCCGTCGACACGTCCGCCGCGACCGTGATGGTCGCCAAGCCCGCCCAGCCGAAGATCCGTGACCGCCGTACCGGTGAGATCGCCTTGGACGCGGACGGTGTGAAGCTGATGACCGTGGACGTGATGTTCGCGGCAAACGACGACGTCGAGATCCTGTCCGTCGCCGTCCCGGAGACCGGCATCTCCGGTGACCTGGCCATGGGCACCCCGGTCGCGCTCACGGGCCTGATCGCCCGGCCATGGGAGAACGAGTTCAACGGTCAGAAGCGGCACGGGATCGCTTTCCGCGCCGTCGCGGTCACCTCGCTCGCCGCCTCGGGCGCGCAGGCGGCCTGATCATGACCTGGCTCATGGTCGCTGTGGTGGTCGTCGCTGCTGCGGGTCTCCTGCGGTGGCGGCGCCCCGCCTGGTACTGGCTTTCCCTCGGCGTCACCTTCGCCACCGTGCGGGTCCTGGTCCGCTACGCCTCGGTCATGGACGCCTGCGGGCTGACCGTCCCGCCCGCCCGGTGGCGCCTGGCCCTGGCTCGGATGGCTGGTCGGGAGGCGCCGGAGTCCCGCCCGCCGCGCATCCTGCGTCTGCGCCCGACCCGCACCGGCCTGGTGCTGCGGCTCAAGCTCAAGCCCGGACAGGACGCCTTCGACGTCGCCGCCGCCACCGACCGGCTCCGCCACTCCTTCGGCCTGTACGGGGTCACCTCCCGTGAGATCCGCTCGGGTGTGGTGGAGGTGCGGATGACCGGCTACGACGTGCTCAAGCGGGTGCAGATGCCCGCCCGGCTCGATACCCGGCCGATGCGCGTCCCGGTCGCCCTGCGAGAGGACGGCTCGGTGCACTACCGCGACTACCGCGCCGTCCCACACGGGCTGACCCTCGGGGCTACGGAGTCCGGCAAGTCCGTCTACCAGCGCAACCTGGTCGCCGGGCTCGCCCCGCACCATGTCGCCCTGGTCGGCATCGACTGCAAGCAGGGCGTGGAGCTGTTCCCCCTGGCCCGCCGGTTCTCCGCCCTTGCCGACAACCCCGACACCGCGCTGGAGTTGCTGGAGGCGCTGGTGATGCACATGGAGGAGGTGTACCAGCTCATCCGGGCCGAGCAGAGGATCAGCGTCGCCGTGCCGGACGCGGAGATCGCCGCCGACATCTGGGACCTGCCCGAGGACATCCGGCCGGTACCGGTCGTGGTCCTGGTCGACGAGGTCGCCGAACTCGCCTTGTACGCCACCAAGGATGAGGAGAAGCGCCGGGACCGGATCATCACCGCCCTCATCCGCCTCGCCCAGCTCGGCCGCGCGTCCGGCATCTACCTGGAGATCTGCGGGCAGCGCTTCGGCTCCGAACTCGGCAAGGGCATCACCATGCTCCGCGCCCAGCTCACCGGCCGCACCGCCCACCGTGTCAACGACGAAACGTCCGCCAACATGGCCTTCGGCGACATCGCCCCCGATGCCGTGCTGGCCGCGATCCAGATTCCGGCCGAGACGCGCGGCCTGGCCATCGCGGCCGATTCGATCGGCGGCTGGCACCGCGTCCGGGCCCCGCACACCTCGCTGCGCGAGGCCGTGAACATCTGCAACAAGCACGCCCACCACACCCCTGACGTGCCCGCCTTGGCGGCCTTCCGTCCCACCACCGCAGCGGTGCCCTCGGCCCGGGTCCGGTTGTCCAAGACAGCCCCCGCTTCCGCCTGACCCTCACCTCTCTTCCGGTCGGCGTGACCGTCTTCGCGCCAGGTCCCTACCCCTCCCATGCCTGACGACAGGAAGGAACCCGTGATGGCCCGCCCGCGTGTCGACGCCGTCCTGGTCCAGGCGGTCATTGCCGGGGCGCTGTCCTTCGCCCACCTGCACGATCTGGCCGCTGCTGCCGGACAGGACGGCTGGAAAGCCTGGGCCTACCCGATCAGCGTCGACCTGCTCCTGGTCGCCGCCTGGCGACGACTGCGCACCGGCGGACCCACCCGGCTGGCCTGGTGCTGGTTCCTCATCGCCCTGGCCGCCTCCCTCGGCGCCAACGTCGCCACCGCCGGACTCCTCGACATGCACCACGTCCCTGCCTGGCTGCGCATCCTCGTCGCCGCCTGGCCCGCCCTCGCCTTCATGGGCGGCACTCTCCTCGCCCACACGACCGCTCACGAGGAGCCGGAAGCGTCTGCGGACCCTGAATCGGCAACTCAGCCCCCGGCCGTCGAGGACGGCCCAAAGGCCGAACCCGCACTCGGGCCGGTGGCCGACGTCGAGGAACCCGCCGCGCCTCCCGCCTCCGAGCCCCAGCCCGCCCCCGCACCGCCCGCTGCTCCCGCCGCGCCGGTCCCGGTCGCGCTGGTCGACCACGCCCGCAAAGTCGCCGACGACCACCACGCCCGCACCGGGGGCCCGATCGACACCGACACCCTCCGCGCCCGTCTCGGCGTCCCGCCCCATCTCGCCGACGCCATCGCCGCCCAGCTCGCCTGACCCCGAAAGGAAGCGACGTCCCATGACCCGCGACCCGGCTGACTTGACCGCTGCCGACTACCTCGACGGCGCCCGCGAGATGGCCGCCGCCGACCGGCCCTTCCTCGCCCACCTGCTCGCCGAGGAAGCCGCCCAGCGCACCACTGACCCGGCCACCGCCGCCGGTATCCGCGCCAGCTTCCCCGACCCGACGGCCACACGAACGGAGACCGACTGAGATGCCCGCACGCGACCACTTCCACTCGGTGATGCGGATCGGCCCGGTGCAGATCGGCACCCACCGCGACCGGCACGGCCGCACTGTGCACGCCGCCGTGTGCACCAACGACCGCTGCGGCTGGTCCGCCGACTACTCCAGCCGGTCCGCCGCCCAGCTCGCCGCCCGCACCCACCGCTGCCGCATCAACTGACCGGAGGTTCTGCCATGGACGTCCCGCTCTGGCTCGCCCTGATCGTCGTCGGCTGGCTCGGCGTCAAGCTCATCCGTCCGCCCTGGTGGCTCATCGCCGTACTCCTCCTCGGCGGCTACCTCCTCGCCGACAGCCTGTTGGCCCCCGTCATCGACACCGCCGTCAAGTAACCCCAGGAAGGGGAACAGCCCATGCTCCGGCCCAAGCACCCGACCATGCCCCAGCCCACCGGCCTGGTCACTCCGCAGACGTCGACTGGCATCCAGCCGACCACCATCACCCCTGGAACTCCAGTCCCGCCGCCGATACCCAACGCCCCGGCCTCTACCCGACCGGTCGTGCAGCTCACGCCCGGCACCGCCATAGCCCTCGTCGGTGGTGGTACGGCCGTGGTCCTGGTCGTGGGCGCCGTGCTGGTCTCCATGCTCCTGGCCGTCGCCGTGACCGGTGTTTCGGTCGCCGTCTGCTCCGTCGTCCTGCGCTCCCTGCTCGCCTCCGACACCAAGCGTCGCTGACCGGCGCCCGGGCGGCTCCGATACCGCCAAGCATCCGCCGCCCGGGCGCCGTCCCTACCCGATCCACTGAACCGGAAGGAAGTCCCAGCATGCCGCAGCGCACCAGCCCGACGCCTCGCACCTGCCCGAGCTGCGACGGCTTCGCCTCCGTCGCCATCACCACCGGCGGACGCGACCAGTGCGGCCACCTCCACACCATCACCGCCGACTGCCCGGCCTGCCACGGCACCGGCAACCGCATCGTCCGTCGTGACCAGGAGGGCGCCCGTGTCTGACGTGCTCGACCCGACCACCCTCGGCGACCTGCTGAGGGTGGCTTCGGCCCCTGACTACACCCGCTGGGAAGACCAGATCCGCCGTACCGGCGGCTGCGCCGACCCCATCCACCTGCGCGGCTGGGTGACCCAAAAGGACAAGACAACCGGTGCCACCCTGCACCACTACACCACCGCTAACGAGCCGGGCGGACGGCTCCGCGTCGCCTGCGGCAACCGTCGCGCCTCCCGATGCCCGGCCTGCGCCTGGACCTACGCGGGCGACACCTACCACCTCATCCGTGCTGGTCTGGCCGGGGACGACCGCCGAGACATCCGCGCCACCGTCCGCAACCACCCCCGCGTCTTTGCCACCCTCACCGCTCCCTCCTTCGGCCCGGTCCACAACCGCCCGGACCGTGGCGCTTGCCGCTGCGGTACCCACCACGCTCCGGACGCACCTGAGCTGAGCACTGCCCTCGATCCGGCCACCTACGACTACGCGGGCGCCGTGCTGTTCAACAACCACGCCGGGCAGCTCTGGCAGCGCTTCACCAACCGGCTACGCCGCGAGATCGCCGCCCGTGCTGGCATCACCCAGCGAGAGCTGAAGGGGTGCGCCCGCCTCTCGTACGGCAAGGTCGCCGAGTTCCAGAAGCGCGGCGCCATCCACTTCCACGCCGTCATCCGCCTCGACGGCCCCGGCGGGCCCAACACCGAGCCACCGTCCTGGGCCACCGTGCGGCTCCTCACCGACGCCATCCACGCCGCCGCCACGCACGCCTACACCTCCGTCTCGGTCCCGGCCGTCGAGGACCAGCCCGCGCGCACCTTTCGTTGGGGCACCCAGCTCGACGTCCGCCCCGTCAAGGCGTTTGGCGACGACTCCGACATCACCGAACAGGCCGTCGCCTCCTACGTCGCCAAGTACGCCACCAAAGCCGCCGAGACCACCGGCACCCTGGACCGCCGCATTGCCGAACTCTCCGAACTCGACCGCCACCAGGTCCCCGACCACGCTCGTCGCCTGATCGAAGCCTGCAAGTGGCTCGACCCGCTCTACCCTGACCGCCGCCTGTGGGCCTGGGCGCACATGCTTGGCTTCCGAGGCCACTTCTCCTCCAAGTCCCGCCGCTACTCCACCACCCTGGGCGCCCTGCGCCAGGCACGCGCCGACTTCCGGGCCGCCCAAGAGGCCGCAGCCCTCGGCCTGGACGACGTCGAGCCGGACACCGTCCTCGTCCTGGCCGACTGGCAGTACGCCGGGCACGGCCACACCCCCGGCGAAGAAGCCCTCGCCGCCACCATCCACCGCGGCCTGCAACTCAACCGCGAGACAGCTCGTGACGCACTGGCGAACGAGGGGGAGTGGTGACCATGGACCGGCTCCTCACCGTGTACGAGGTCGCCGAGCGGCTGGGTACGGGCGTCCGTTTCCCCCGCCGACTCATCGAGGAACGCCGCATCACCTTCGTGAAGGTCGGTCGGCACGTCCGCATACCTGAAAGCGCCGTGGAGGCGTTCGTGGGTGCCAACACCGTGGAACCGATCGCCCTTCGGCCTACCGGGCTCAGGAGGGCTGCCTGATGGCTGGCAAGCGCAAGTCCCGCCGGGATTTCGGACGAGTCCGCAAGCTGCCCTCCGGCCGGTTCCAGGCTCGGTATCCAGGACCTGACGGTGTCCTGCGTCCGGCGGATCGAACCTTCGCGACCTCGACGGACGCTGATCGCTGGCTGATACGGAAGCGCATTGAGATCGAAGAGGGACGCTGGCTCGATCCGGTCGAGGGGCAGACGACCGTGCGTGACTGGGCGGCCCGCTGGCTCGCTGCCGTCTCGCCGCAGCTCAAGCACAAGACTCAGGCTTCGTACCGCTCGCTGATCAACTCGCTGATCAATCCGGCGCTCGGGGACCGCGAACTGTCGACCCTCCGGCCGATCACGATCGCTGAGTGGGTCGGTGCCATGAAGACCAAGGGGCTCAGCGCTTCCCGCATCCGGCAGGCGTACCGGGTCCTGTCGCAGATCATGCGGGCGGCTGTCGACAACGACATGATCCCGCAGACGCCGTGCCGGGGCGTGAAGCTGCCTCGGATGCCGCAGACCGAGCCACACATCCTCACGCCGCTCGAAGCCTCCCGGATCGTACGGAGTGCGGAGAAGCCGCATGACTTGTTGATCGCGCTCCTTGCGTACGCGGGACTGCGCGTCGGCGAGGCGTTCGCCCTCCGCCGCGTGGACATCGATGTGCCCGGCGGCTTCGTCCTGGTCGACGAGAACCTGGCGGAGGCCAACGGTGCCTTGGTCTTCGACACACCGAAGTCCCACCAGAAGCGGCTCCTGCGAGTCGGCCCGTCGCTCGCGAAGCGGCTCGGCGGACACCTGGACGCCCTGCCCGGCGGGGACGACGCGCTCCTGTTCACGACTCCCGGTGGCAAGCCGCTCCGCTACAACCAGTGGCGCAAGGCGTACTTCGACCCCGCCGTGTCGGCAGCCGGGCTGACCGACGTGACCCCACATGATCTGCGCGCCTCACATGGAACGTGGGTCGCCGATCAGTACGGCGTGATGACCGCCGCTCACCGGCTCGGCCACTCGAACGCGAGCGTCACGACCCGGCACTACGCCCGGCCGGTCGCCGGTCGTGATGACCAGGTGGCCGAAGCGGCGGACTCCTGGCTCAGCGGGCACGACCACGCCCTTGGGGCACGTAGCGGGCACGATGACGATGACGACGGCTCCTCTGGGGCGCTCGCACCCGTCTGACCTGCGGCGGAGCGCCCCGCCGGGCAAATCGTCGAGAGATCTTGAAAACCGTCGTGGCAGCGATGTCACCGTGGGTTCAAATCCCACAGCCTCCGCGCAGGTAGGAAAAGCGCAGGTGAGAGGGGGGCCCGGAGAATCCGGGGCCCCCTCTCACGCGCTTCCTGTCTCAGCCTCTCCCGCCTGAATCCCAGCGTTGACCAGCGTGCGCGGCCAACCTGCGGCCAGATCGAGTACCGATGTCCGGATGGCTAGACCAGGGTGCTGCCGGTGTTCCGCATCATCTGCCGGAGCACCTTCAGTGCTGTGACGTAGTCGGCGTCATCGATCAGTTGGTTCACCCGGTGCTGCTGCCCGCGCAGCAGCTTCGCCTAGAACTTCCAGAGCGATGCTGTGCCCGGCCCGCCGGGCGACATCCACCGGATGCACGCCCGCCTTGATCCACAGCGAGATGCCCGCGTGCCGCGCCGCGTACGGCACCTCGGCGAGCGGCGTATGGACCTCGGCGGCGGGAAGAGCCCCGCGCCGGGCCTCCTGCCAGTCCCACGTGAGAGGGGCGGTCTCCACGAGACCGCCCCTGACCGGCCATCAGCCGGATACGCGTTCTGGAGTGCTCAGGGGGCCTAGGGGCGCTGCTTCAAGCGGTCGACGATCGCCCAGTCCGCCACGTGCGACAGCTGGATGTACGTCTTCTTCCCGGAACGCGAGGTTCGCTCGTCGCGGAAGCCCAGGAAGTCATAGGACTCCGGGTCGAAGATGAGGTATTTGCCCTTCTCGGACGGGCGCTTGGGGTAGGAGATCCCCACTCCGGTGCGCCCGGCGGAGTCCTTCATTCCCGGGGTCGCCTTGACCCCCGGCACCAGGGCCAGCGCCTCGTACGCGGCGGGACGCAGTCCCTCGGGCAGCACCGGCCACTTCAGGAGCTCGCCGAGCATGAAGTAGGCGTCGTACCAGTCCCACGCGGTGAAGTCGCCGATCGGCTTGCCGGACGTGCCGACGCCGATGATGGCCCGGATGAGCTTCTCCGGGTCGGTGGGCAGCTTCTTCAGCTTGCTCCACTCCCGAGGCGGCCACACGCCCTCGTTCTTCCCCATGGGCTTCTCCCAGATCACCCGGCCGAGCTCCATGGTCAAAGATCGCTTGGAGCCGTCCACCGAGTCCCAGTTCACGTCCACATAGGTCTTGACCGCGCCGGTCTTCCGCTCCGTCTCCTTGATGATCCGCTTCCAGTAGATGAACTGGTCGTCGCGCGGCGCCACGGGCTTCTCGTGCTTACTCGCCCGCGCCGCCGCCCCGTTCAGCACCGTCACGGCGGCGGCGTTGCGCATCTGCGGGGCGTTCGTGCCCGCGCGGGCGGTGCGGCCGCCCTCGTCGGCGCCGTCCGCGGCGATCAGTACTGCCGTGCCCGTAACCGCCATGGTGACCACTGCGGCTGTTGCGAGGCGCAGCGCGTGGCGGCGGCTGGGTGTGGTGTCGGGGTGCCGCTCCGTACCTGTCATCGTGTTGAGCAGTCGGTGGCGGGCCCGCGCCCGGGCCGGTTCGGTGAGCGGGGCCGCGTCCGCGTTCCAGTCCCGCAGGAGTTCGAGTTCGTCAGTCATGGTCGGATGCCTCTCGCAGTGTCGTCGGATCGGATCCGCCCAACGCTTCGCGTAGTTTGCTGCGAGCCCGGTGCAGCCGTGATCTGACCGTGCCGATGGGGACACCGAGGGCCTGGGCCACCTCCTCGTAGCCGAGATCGCCCCACGCCACCAGCAGCAGCACGTCCCGGTGCCGCGCGGGCAGCCCGGCCAGTGCCGCTGCCAGCTCGCGGCGTACGGCCTGTGCCCCTACCCGGGCCGCAGCCCGGTCGGCCAGCGGCTCCTCGTGGTCGGCGGGGGCCGGGATACGGGCCAGGGCCTTGAACCGGCGGGCCTCGGCCCGCCGCTGCCGGCCGACCAGGTTGGTCGCTATGCCGAACAGCCAGGGCCGGGCGTCGTTGCCCGTGGCCCGCGCGGGGTTGTACCGGTGCCGCTGCTGGAAAGCGGTGGTGAAGGTCTCCGCCACGAGGTCGTCGGCCGACTCGCCGCCGAGCCTACGGGCCAGATAACGGTGTACCGCATCCGCGTGCCGGTCGAAGAGCACGGCGAATGCCTCGGGCTCATCCCGGGACCGCGCAATGACCGAGGCATCGCTCTCCGCCCCCCTGCGGACGCCTGGTTCGACGGTCATCGGGGCTCCTCTCGTTCTGGGGAACGCTCTGAAGGCTTGGGCTTTCATCTCTCCTTCGCCGGTCGCCCCCGGAGAGTTCCCTCGGGGCCCCTGGCCGCCGTTCGACCTGCGCGTGTGGACCAGGCCCAGCCGTCAGGAGACGGAGACGCCGGGGTATTCGCCGCGTCGGCGTGCCGCGGCGGTGCCGGTGAGCAGTGAGCCGAGTACGGCCACGGCGGAGAGCAGGAAGGTCGCCGTGTAGCTCACTTCGGCGAGGGCGCCCCCGAGCAGCCCTGCGGCGCCCACGGCGACGTCGAAGAAGGACGTGACGGCCCCGAGTGCGGCGCCTCGCTCTTCCTCCGGCGCGGTGTCGATGGTGATGAGGGCGAGGGCCGGGTAGAGCAGCGTGAATCCGCCCCCCGCGATCAGCGCCCCGACGGCCGCGACCCACAAGACGGGAGCGAAAGCGATGAGCACCATGCCGATCGCCTCCACCGAGGCGGAGACGACGATCACGGGCAGTGGGCCGATACGGTCCGGAACCCGGCCCGCGAGCAGGCGCACGCTCACGTACGCCGCGCTGAACAGGCTGATCAGCAAAGACCCGTTGCCGATACCGCGCGATGCGAGGGCGAGAGCTCCGAAGCTGGCGACCGACGCATAGCCGAAGGCACCGCAGCCGAGGGAGAGCCCGGGCAGCACGGAGGAGGGCGGCAGCAGACGGGTGGACACGGCGGTCCCCAGGCGCGCGCTGTTGGGCAGGAACGACAGCACACCGACGGACGCGGCGGGCAGCACCGCGGCCGTGACCCACACCGCGACGAACGAGCCGCTTCGGAAGACCGCTTCCCCCAACACCGGTCCGACGGCCAGGCCGGTCCACATGGCCAGCCCGTAGAACCCGACGATCTGTCCGCGGCGTTCCGCCGGCGTCAAGCACACGGTCCAGACGGAGCCCGCGGTGAAGAGCAGTGCTTCCCCCACGCCCATTACCAGTCGCGCCGCGAAGAGTCCCGGCAGTCCCAGCGGCAGGGCGTAGAGCCCGGCGACGACGATGATGACGGTGGCACCGAGCAGCATCACCGGCCTGCTGCCCCTGCGTTGGGCCAGCTGTCCTGCGTACGGACGCACCAGCAGGGCGACCACGCCCGAGAGGGTGAAGGCCGTCCCGACTTGGAACGCGGATCCGTTCAGTTCCTCGGTGACCAGCCAGGGAATGACGGGAATGACCAGTCCGAAGGAAGTGAAAGTACAGAACAATGCCGTGGCCACGCCAGCGAAGGTGCGTCCCCAGTCGGCCTTGGCACTATTCCGGGCAGAATCCTCAGCTGGTGCGCTTTGCGTCGCGGGTAATTCTTCGTCGCTCACATCCGCCTCCGTCAGCCCACTCCGCGGCCGTCTGCCGACAACATGGTTCCCGTGGCAAAGGCGGCCTGCTCAGGGGCGAGGAAGCAGGCCGGGGCGCCCAGGACGTGTGCTTGGCCGATCTTCCCCAACGGCAGCCCGTGTGCGCCAGCTGTCATTCGGGTGTTCCACCGAATGCGCTCAGGGTCTCCGGCCGTAGGGACCATTCCATAGCTGCGGCATATCGTCGGTGCGTATCTGATCGGGGGTTTCGTCGGCCTCGTTAGTTTGAGGCGGAGTTCGGGACAAAGAGGGACCCCGGCGGCCCTGCTCGAACGCGGCTTCTCGGCCAGGGCCCCGACCTGAGCCCGATGGCCCAGCGGGACTGCGGGCGACGGCGGCCCCGTAGGAACAGTGGGGGTGGGCGGAGCTCCGGAGCTCTGGACCTCTGGAGCCCCACCCACCCGGCGCCGTGGCGGAGGCGTCGGCTCAGGCAGCCGGGGTGCCGAAGTAGTGGCCGCGTTCGAGGTCGTCGATGAGGGTCGGGCCGGTGGGGTGCCAGTCCAGCAGGTCGCTGGTCAGGGCGTTGGACGCCCGGGCGTCGACGGCGAGGAAGCGGGCCAGCCAGCCGAAGTGGTCGCCCGCCTGCTCGGCGGGGACGGAGACCACCGGCAGGTCGAGGTGACGGCCGATCACCTCCGCGATGGTGCGGAGCGGTACGCCCTCTTCCGCGGTGCCGTGCAGCACGGATCCGGCCGGGGCCTTCTCCACGGCCAGCCTGAACAGCCGTGCGGCATCGAGGCGGTGGACCGCGGGCCAGCGGCTGGAGCCGTCGCCGACGTAGCCGGAGACGCCCTTCTGGCGGGCGATGTCGATCAGCATCGGGACGAAGCCGTGGTCGCCCTCGTCGTGGACGGACGCCGCGAGACGCACGATGGACGCACGGACGCCGCGTTCGGCGAGGGCCAGCGTCGCCTGCGCGCTGGCCTCCCGGGGGCCCGCGGCCGAGGGGTCGGGCCGGTCCCGCTCGGTGGCCACCGGTCCCGGGGTGCCGCCGAGCAGCCCGGAGGCGACGACGAGGGGGCGGTCGGTTTCCTCGAGCGCGGCGCCGAAGGTCTCGACGGCGCGCAGATCGGTCTTGACGGAGTTCTCGTAGTCGGAGAAGTCGTGGATGAACGCCAGGTGCACGACCCCGTCGGCGGCGGAGGCGCCCGCGTGCAGGCTGTCGGGGTCGTCGAGGGAGCCGCGGTGCACCTCGGCACCGGCTGCGGCGATGGCCTCGGCCGAGGCGTTCGAGCGGGCGAGGCCGAGGACCTGATGGCCCGCGCGGAGAAGTTCGGGAACGACGGCGGAGCCGATGAAGCCGGACGCGCCGGTGACGAACAAACGCATCAGTGAGACCTCCGGATGGTGGGCCGTGCCGGGCGCGCAGGGCGCATCCCGGACCAGCCGATGTCAGTCGCTGTCATCGAAGCGTACCACCGCGATGTCAGTGACTGTCATCGCGTAGGATCGCGGTCATGGGTCGATGGGAGCCGGGCGCGCGTGAGCGGCTCGAACGGGCGGCATTGGAGCTCTACGTCGAACGGGGCTTCGAGCAGACGACGGTCGTGGACATCACCGATCGGGCGGGCCTCACCGAACGGACGTTCTTCCGTCATTTCGCCGACAAGCGCGAAGTGCTGTTCTCCGGCCAGACCGAGCTGCTCGGCGCCTGCGTGAACGCCATCGCCGGGGCGCCCGAAGCCGCGGCTCCCCTTGAGGCGGTGGCCGAGGGCCTGCACGTGATCTCCGCCGGTGTGCAAGAGCGCCGCGAACACTCCCGGCAGCGCCAGGCCGTGATCGCCGCGAACGCCGGGCTCCAGGAGCGCGAACTGCTGAAGCTCGCCGCGCTCGCCTCCGCGACGGCCGACGCGCTACGCCGACGTGGCGTCACGGAGCCGACGGCCAGTCTGATCGCCGAGACCGGGGTCGTGGTCTTCAAGGTCGCGTACGAGCGCTGGATCGGCGAACCCGACGGGCGGGCGCTGACCGACATCACCCGGGACTGTCTCGATGACCTCAGGGCCGCGGCCGCGCCGCGCTAGCCGTACGCACATCTCGCCCCGGCCCCGGTCGGTCACGCGACCGGCGGCAGGGGGCGGCCGGTGGTGCTGCGGGCCGCTGAGGCGACCGTGGCCTCCGCTTCGCGCCGGGTCAGGCCCGTGTGGAGCGCGGCTTCGACGAGGGCCGGGGCCAGTTCGTCCCCCGCGCCCGTCTCGTACGCCCGGCAGGCGGCCCAGAACAGCCGGTCGTTGCGCCGCCCCTCCTGGGACGCACGGACGAACCGTACGAGGGCGGCGTCGGGGCCTGGCGACGTACGGATCGGCGGATCGCTGTCCGGCAGCGTACGCACAGGCGTGCGCACCGGCGTGCGCGCCGGAGGTCGCAGCAGGCTGAGGAGCGCGGCTGGGGCGGGGGCGGGGCACCAGGCGGGGGAGCCGGGCGCGAGGCGGTAGTGGCCGCGCGCGGTGGCCGAGCCGGGGCCGACGAGGTAGCCGCCCGCCCCGCGGATGTCGATGCCGGGGGCGATCCGGCCGGCGGAGTTGGGGACCGCGAGCCCGGGCGGCCCGCACAGCCACAGGTGCCGCCCGCCGCCGGGGGTGAGCACGGTGACGGTGCGGGGGACGGCGAAGGCATACCGGCGGGCCAGCAGGGCGAAGGCGGCGGCGCCGTCGATGCGCGGTTCGTGCTTGAGGTCGAGGTCGACGCCGATGAGGTGGTGCGGGGCGCAGCCGCAGGCGATGCCGTAGCCGGTGGCCCAGGGGGCGGCGGCGAACAGCGCCCGGATCGTCTCCGGCTCGGCGGACGCGTCGTGGATGCCGTGGCCGAGCCGCCCGCAGGCGCCGCGGCAGGGAAGGGGGACGGGGGCGTGGTGGTGAGGGGAGCGCACTGCGGGCAGCTTCGCGCGGGTCAGTGGGATCACGCGGAAGCCATGGGCCGCGGCGGTGAGGGCATGGGCGAGTGGAGTGTTCGCCATGTCCTCCATTTTCGGACAAGTGTTTGATAAAGGGAAGGGCGTGGCGGCGCGTCGTGGCGTTACGGGGCGCGGGGGCGCGTCGAAGGTTTGAACGGAGTTCATCATGCTTGCGTGGTAATACGTCGTTCGGTGCGGTTCGTCGGCCGATCGATGGGCAACTTTCCGTCATGGCAGGTGTTCGCGCATGACCGAGGCGAGTGAGTAGTGGTGATTCATTGAGTGAAACGGGACGGGTGAGGTCGTTTACGACCGCGCGGCGGCGCTTCGGTGCCGCCGCGCGGTCGTGTTCGCCAGTGTTCACCGGCATTCGCCAGCGCTTGCCGGTGCTTGACAGCGTCAATTTATCTGACGGATAGTCAGAAAGCTTTCCGTGCGGTCGTACGACGATGTCGAGCCCAGGGGAGTCCGCTGCTCATGCACCTCGCCCCCACGCCCCGCCAGCGGCAGCTGCGCGAGGAACTCCGCTCCTACTTCCGCGAGCTGATCACGCCTGAGGTCCGTGCGTCCCTGCCGGGCGATCCGGCAGGCCAGCGACGGCTGTTGCGGCGGATCGGCGCCGACGGACTGCTCGGGCTCGGCTGGCCGACCGAGTACGGCGGCCAGGGGCGCGGCCCGGACGAGCAGTTCGTGTTCTTCGACGAGGCGTACCGGGCGGGCGCCCCGGTCTCCATGGTCACGCTCAACACGGTCGGCCCGACCCTGATGCGGTACGGCACCGAGGAGCAGAAGCGGTTCTTCCTGCCGCGCATCCTCAGCGGTGAGATCGTCTTCGCCATCGGCTACTCGGAACCGGAGGCAGGGACCGACCTCGCCTCGCTGCGCACGAGGGCCGTGCGCGAGGAAGAAGGGGAGGCCGGGAACGGGGAGCACAGGGCCTGGTTCGGCGCCGGTACCGGGTCCGGGCCCGGTACCGGATGGCGGATCGACGGCGCCAAGACCTTCACCAGCAACGCCCAGAACGCCGACTGGATCTGGCTCGCCTGCCGCACCGACCCGGAGGCGCCCAAGCACAAGGGCATCTCGATCATCCTCGTGCCGACCGACGCCCCCGGCTTCTCCTGGACGCCGATCGAGACGGTCGCGGGCCTGACCACGACCGCGACCTACTACGACGCGGTCCGCGTCCCGGCCTCCCACCTCGTCGGCGAGGAGAACGGCGGCTGGGGACTGATCACCACCCAGCTCAACCACGAGCGGGTCGCGCTCGCCGCCATCGGCATGCAGGCCGAGGACTTCTACGAGACCGTCCTCGCCCAGGCCCGCACCCCCGACCCGGACACCGGGGCCCGCCCCGGCGACCAGGACTGGGTACGGGCCCGGCTGGCGGAGGCGCACGCCCGGCTGGCGGCGACCCGGCTGCTCAACTGGCGGCTGGTCGGGGACGTGGGGTCGGGGACGCTGAGCCCGGGCGACGCGAGCGGCGTCAAGTTCGCGGGAACCGAAAGCGCGGTCGCGGTGTATCACCTGTGTCAGGAAATCGCGGGAGAGGCGGGGCTGATCCGGTCGGGATCGCCGGGAGCGTTCGGGGACGGCGAGCTGGAGCGGATGAACAGGGCCGCGCAGATCAACACCTTTGGGGGCGGGGCGAGTGAGGTGCAGAGGGAAATCGTGGCGACGATGCGGCTCGGCATGCGGCGGGGGCGGCGATGACCGCTGAGGCGAGCGAGTTGTACGAGAGGCTGCGGGCGTACGAGGGCCGGGTGGCGGCGAGCGGCGGCCAGGGCAGGGACCCGGTCAACGAGCCCATGATCAGGCACTGGTGTGAGGCGATGGGCGACACCAACCCCGCCTATCCGGGCATCGCACCGCCGACGATGCTCCAGGCATGGACGATGGGCGGGCTGGGCGGACATCCCGGCGGTTCGGCCCGGTCGGAGGCGTACGACGAGCTGCTGGCGCTGCTCGACGAGGCGGGCTGCACCTCGGTCGTCGCCACGGACTGCGAGCAGGAGTATCCACGGCCGCTGCGCCCGGGAGACCGGATCACTTTCGACGCGGTGATCGAGTCGGTGTCACCGCGCAAGACCACCAAGCTGGGCACGGGGCACTTCGTCACCACGCGGATGGACATTCGGGTGGGCGCCGAGCTGGTCGGGACGCATCGCTTCCGCATCCTCAAGTACGCGCCGGTGCGGCAGCGGCCGAAGGAGCAGAAACCGCAGCGGGAGCCGGATCAGAAGCCGGAGCAGGAGCCCAGGGCCAGGCGCCCGCGTCCCGTCATCAACCGGGACAACGCGGGATTCTGGGAGGGAGTCGCCGCCCACCGGCTGCTCATCCAGCGCTGCACCGGCTGCGGCACCCTCCGCTTCCCCTGGCTGCCGGGGTGCGGCGGCTGCGGTTCGCCGGAGTGGGACACGGTCGCGGCCTCCGGCGCGGGCACGGTGTTCAGCTATGTGGTCATGCACCATCCGCCCTTCCCCGCCTTCGACCCGCCGTATGCGGTGGGCCTGATCGAGCTGGCCGAGGGGGTCCGCATCGTCAGCAACATCACGGGGGTGCCGTACGACAAGGTGCGCATCGGGATGCCCGTCGAGCTGGAGTTCCTGCGGGCCGACGACGAGCTGGAGCTGCCCGTCTTCCGAGCGGCGGTGGCCTGATGGACTTCACACCCACCATGGAGCAGCAGGCCGCCCGGGACCTGGCGGCGGAGATCTTCGGCGATCTGTCCACCCATGAGCGGCTGTCGGCCCTCGGCACCGGTGTGGACGGCGAGCTGTGGAAGGCGCTCTGCGCGGCCGGGCTGCCCGCCGCGGTGGAGGAGATCGGCCTGGTCGGTCTGGTGCTGATGCTGGAGGAGCAGGGGCGGGTGACGGCCCAGGTGCCGTTCGCGGTGAGCTGCGCCTATGGCCTGCTGCCGGTCGCCGCCCATGGCACGGCGGAGCAGCGCGCGCGGCTGCTGCCCGCTCTGCGGGACGGTTCGGCGGTGGCGACGGCCGCCTACCGGGCCGCTTCCGGTCCACTCGGTACCCATCCGGCGGCTTCGGCCCGCCGGACCGCCGAGGGGTGGGCGCTGACCGGCACGTTCCCGGTGGTCCCCTGGTTGCGGGCCGCGACCCATGTGCTGGTCCCGGCGCTCACGGAGGAGGGGCACACCCGCTGCTTCCTGATCGAGCCCCAGGCGGCTCCCGGCCCGTCAGCCCCCGCCCGGAGCACCCCCGCCGTGCCCATCGTGACCGAGCCCGTCGAGACCACCGCGCCCTGGGCGGCAGGGCGGTTGACGCTCCATGACGCACCCGCCGAGCCGCTCGGTGACGACGGCGCCTGGGCCGATGTGCTCGGCAGGGCCCGCACCGCCTTCGCCGGATTGCAAGCGGGCGTCTGCCAGGGATCGGTGGCGCGGGTGGTCCATCACACCTCCGTCCGGGAGCAGTTCGGGCGCCCGCTCTCCGCCCAGCAGGGCGTACTGCTGCGCGCGGCGGATGCCCATATGGACACGGAGGCGATCCGGGTGACCGCCTACGAGGCGTCCTGGCGCTACGACCAGCGTCTGCCCGCGGCCACCCATGCGCTCACCACCGCCTGGTGGGCCTGTGAGGCGGGCAGACGGGTGGTCCACGCGGGGCAGCATCTGCACGGCGGCGTCGGCGCCGATGTGGAGCACCCGGTGCACCGGCACTTCCTGTGGGGGCGGCAGGTGGACGCGTATCTGGGCCCCGCCCCCGCCCTGCTGGCCGAGCTGGGCACCCTGCTCACGGAGGAGGCGGCGGCCGCATGACGGTCACGGTCCGTGCGGGCGAGGCGCTGCCCCCGCTGCACATCCCCATCACCCGGACGCTCATCGTCGCCGGAGCTCTCGCCTCCCGGGACTTCCAGGATGTGCACCACGACGCCGAGACGGCCAGAGAGAAGGGCTCTCCGGACATCTTCATGAACATCCTGACCACCAATGGCCTGGTCGGGAGGTATATCACCGACCACTTCGGGCCGCGGGCCCGTCTCCGGAAGGTCGCCGTCCGGCTCGGTGCTCCCAACTACCCCGGGGACGAGATGGTGCTGACCGGCGAGGTCACCTCGGTCGCCGACGGTACGGCGGAGGTCGCGGTGACCGGGAGGAACGGGATCGGCCGCCATGTGACCGGCACGGTCACGGTGGAGCTGCCCACCGGCTCACCCACCGGCTCACCGACCGGAGCGGTCCGATGAGCGCCCGCCGGCCGGACCGGCTCGGGGGGCGGGCCGCCGTCGTGGGCATCGGCGCCACCGAGTTCTCCAAGGACTCCGGGCGCAGCGAGCTGACGCTCGCGGCCGAGGCCGTCCGGGCGGCGCTGGACGATGCGGGGATCGCCCCGGCCGAGGTCGACGGGCTGGTCACGTTCACGATGGACACCAGCCCGGAGATCACCGTGGCCCAGGCGTGCGGCATCGGTGAGCTGACGTTCTTCTCCCGGGTGCACTACGGCGGGGGCGCCGCGTGCGCCACCGTGCAGCAAGCCGCGCTGGCCGTCTCCACCGGTGTCGCCGAGGTCGTCGTCTGCTACCGCGCGTTCAATGAGCGCTCCGGACGCCGCTTCGGATCCGGGGTGCAGCACCGCGAGCCGTCGGCAGAGGGGGCGGCGCTCGGCTGGTCGCTGCCCTTCGGTCTGCTGACCCCCGCCTCCTGGGTCGCCATGGCCGCGCAGCGCTATCTGCACACCTACGGCCTGACGCCCGAGGTCTTCGGCCAGGTGGCCGTCGTCGACCGCCGCCATGCCGCCACCAACCCGGCCGCGTATTTCCATGGCAAGCCGATCACCCTCGCCGAGCATGCCGCCTCCCGCTGGATCGTGGAGCCGCTGCGGCTGCTCGACTGCTGTCAGGAGACGGACGGCGGCCAGGCGGTCGTGGTCACCAGCGTCGAGCGGGCCCGCGACCTCCCCCGTCCGCCCGTCGTGATCACGGCGGCGGCGCAGGGCTCGGGCCGGGCGCAGGAGCAGATGACGAGCTTCTACCGGGACGACCTCTCGGGACTGCCGGAGATGGGGGTGGTCGCCCGGCAGCTGTGGAGCGGCAGTGGGCTGACCCCCGCCGACATCGATGTGGCCATCCTCTATGACCACTTCACGCCGTTCGTGCTGATGCAGCTGGAGGAGTTCGGCTTCTGCAAGCGGGGCGAGGCGGCCGAGTGCGTCGCCGAGGGCGCGCTGCCGCTCAACACCCACGGCGGGCAGCTCGGTGAGGCCTATCTGCACGGGATGAACGGGATAGCGGAGGCCGTCCGTCAGATACGCGGCACCTCCGTCAACCAGGTGTCGCACGCCTCCCGTGCGCTGGTCACCGCGGGCACCGGAGTACCGACATCCGGGCTCCTCCTCGGCGCAGACGGCTGAACCACGCGCGTGTCTGCGGCACCGGCCGTCCGGTGTCCCCATTCACTCCTCATATGAACCGAGGAAAGAAGAACAGATGGATGTTCATGGGCTGGGCCGCCAGTCTGATCGCGGTGCTGGCCACCGCGCTCACCGGCCCCGCCTCCGCCTCGGCGGAAGCACTCCCCGACCCACGGCCCCTGGGCGCCAAGGTCTTCCAGGGCTGGGGCTTCGACACCTGCCACACGCCCTCGCTCACCGCCCTGCGCGCGTGGAACGTCTCCCAGTATCGCGCCGTCGGCATCTACTACGCGGGCCGCGGCCGGGCCTGCCCGAGCCAGCCCAACCTCAGCGTCTCCTGGATGCGCGGAGTGAAGAGCATGGGATGGCAAGTGCTGCCCATCTTCGTGGGGTCCCAGTCTCCCTGCGTCCGCAACAAGAACAAGAGGCATGTCCCCATCGGCAGCACGCCCTGGTCCCAGGGGCGCGCGGAGGGGAAGGACGCGGTGGCCCGCGCGAAGGCGCTGGCGATGAAGAAGCGCAGCGCGCTCTATCTGGACATGGAGGCATACGACCAGGGGAAGGCGAGCTGCGCGGCCACCACGCTGTCCTTCATCCGCGGCTGGAACCGCGAGGTGCGGTCGCATGGCTTCTTCCCCGGCTTCTACAGCAGCGCCGAGTCCGGCGTGCGCCATCTGGAGAGTGCCCGGAAGGCGGGGATCCATGACCTCCCCTCCGTGATGTGGTTCGCGCGCTGGAACGGGAAGGCGGCGCTGGCCGGTGAGCCGGTCCTGGCCGAGAAGGCCTGGCAACCGCACCGCCGCATCCATCAGTACGTGGGCAATGTGAGCGAGAAGCACGGCGGCCGGACCCTCCAGATCGACCGCAACAAGGTGGACGCGCCGGTCGCGATCATCGGCTGAGCCGTGGTCGGAGCCGTCGTCCGCAAGGGGGAGACCCTCTCCGGCAGAGCCCTGAGCGGAGCCCCACCCCCTCCATCCGCAGGAGGTGTTGCCAGCCCTACCCCTACAACCTCAGGTTGATTCGGCTTCGGCACTTGTGGCCGATCCGCGGTGAGCCGCTCACTCCCTAGCGTTGGGGCATGACCACGACCGTGTGCACAGGGGCTTCCCCCGCCGCGTTCCCGTCGTTCACCTCGTACGTACGGGCACGAGGGCCGATGCTGCTGCGCACCGCCCGCTCGCTGACACCCAACGTCTGTGACGCCGAGGATCTGCTCCAGACCGCGCTGACCAAGACCTACATCGCGTGGGAGCGGATAGAGGACCACAAGGCGCTGGACGGCTACGTGCGCCGGGCGCTGGTCAACACGCGCACCTCCCAGTGGCGCAAGCGCAAGGTCGACGAGTTCGTGTGCGAGGAGCTGCCCGAGCCGGACCCGGTCCCGGCTCCCGACCCCGCCGAGCAGCAGGTTCTGCGCGACATGATGTGGCGCGCGGTGCTGCGGCTGCCGGACCGCCAGCGGGCCATGGTCGTCCTCAGGTACTACGAGGACCTGAGCGAGGCCCAGACGGCGGAGGTCCTCGGGGTGTCCATCGGCACGGTCAAGAGCGCCGTCTCGCGCGCCCTCGTCAAGCTCCGCGAGGACCCGGAGGTGGGCCGCGCCGCCTGACGGCGGAAGGCTCCGGGGCGCAAACGGGCTCTGCGAGACGGAGGGGTTCCCAGGGGCGAGCGGGGTAGTGACATACCGGCCGGTCGCTTGCACAATCGGCGGACTACCCGCGCGTAACCGTAAAACCCTGGAGGCCACGGTGCTCAGCACGATGCAGGACGTACCGCTGACCGTGACCCGCATCCTCGAGCATGGAGCGCTGGCCCACGGCAAGGCTCAGGTGGTCACCTGGACCGGTGGCGGGGAGCCGCAGCGCCGTAGTTTCCACGATGTGGGCCTGCGCGCCACCCGGCTGGCGAACGCGCTGCGCGACGAGCTGGGGGTCGGGCAGGGGCAGACCGTCGGCACGCTTCTTTGGAACAACTGCGAGCATCTGGAGGCGTATCTCGCGGTCCCCTCCATGGGCGCCGTCCTGCACACCCTCAATCTCCGGATGCCCGCCGGGCAGCTGACCTGGATCGTCAACCACGCCGCGGACCGCGTGATCGTGGTGAACGGCTCGTTGCTGCCGCTGCTCGCCCCGCTGCTGCCCGGCCTGGGCTCCGTGGAGCACATCGTCGTCACGGGGCCGGGCGACCGTTCCGTGCTGGACGGGTGCCGGGCCACCGTGCACGACTACGAGGAACTGATCGCGGGCCGTCCGGAGAGCTTTCCCTGGCCGGTGACCGACGAGCGCCAGGCCGCGGCCCTGTGCTACACCTCCGGCACGACCGGCGATCCCAAGGGCGTGGCCTACAGCCACCGTTCCATCTATCTGCACTCGATGCAGGTCAACAGCGCCGAGGCGTTCGGCATGTCCGCGAAGGACACGCTGCTGCCCGTCGTCCCGATGTTCCATGCGAACGCGTGGGGCACCCCGCACGCCGCGTTCATGGCGGGCGCCTCGATGGTGATGCCCGACCGCTTCCTCCAGCCCGGGCCGCTCGCCGAGATGATCGAGGCCGCCCGGCCCACCCTCGCAGCCGCCGTTCCCACCATCTGGCAGGGACTGCTCGCCGAACTCGACGCCACGCCACGGGACGTATCGAGCCTCACCCACGTCTACATAGGAGGATCGGCCTGCCCGCCGTCCCTGATGAAGGCGTTCGAGGAGCGGCACGGCATCCGGGTCGTGCACGCATGGGGCATGACGGAGCTGTCGCCGCTCGGCTCCATGGCCCATCCGCCCGCCGGGCTCACCCCGGAGGAGGAGTGGCCGTACCGGGTGACACAGGGCCAGTTCCCGGCCTCCGTGGAGTACCGGCTGATCGCGCCCGACGGCGCGGTCGTGCCCGCGGACGGAAGGGCGGTCGGCGAACTGGAGGTGCGCGGACCGTGGATCGCGGCCGCGTACTACGGCGGGGCGGCGGGCGAGCCCATGCGGCCGGAGGACAAGTTCACCGAGGACGGCTGGCTGAAGACCGGCGACGTCGGCACGATCTCCCCGGACGGCTATCTGACCCTGACCGACCGGGCGAAGGACGTCATCAAGTCGGGCGGCGAATGGATCTCGTCGGTCGAGCTGGAGAACCACCTCATGGGCCACCCTGACGTCGCCGAGGCGGCGGTGGTGGCGGTGCCCGACGAGAAGTGGGACGAGCGCCCGCTCGCCACGGTGGTGCTGAAGGAGGGCGCCACCGTCGACTACGCGGGGCTGCGGGAGTTCCTCGCCGGACGGGTCGCGCGCTGGCAGCTGCCGGAGCGCTGGGCGCTGATCCCGGAGGTGCCGAAGACGAGCGTGGGGAAGTTCGACAAGAAGGTCATCCGGAAGCGGTACGCGGACGGGGAGCTGGAGGTGACCACGCTCCACTGAGGCCGCCCCGCTCGACCGGCGCCGATACCGCTGGGGGACGAGCCCTCAGTTGGTGCCGATCTTCGCCAGCAGGTCGACGATCCGGGCCTGCACCTCCGCGCTCGTCGAGCGCTCCGCGAGGAACAGCACCGTCTCGCCCGAGCTGAGCCGCGACAGGTTCGCCGGGTCGATGTCCGCGGAGGTGTAGACGACCAGCGGGGTGCGGTTGAGCAGCCCGTTGCCGCGCAGCCAGTCGACGATCCCGGCCCGGCGGCGGCGTACCTGCATCAGGTCCATCACCACCAGGTTCGGCCGCATGCGCCCCGCGAGCGCCACCGCGTCCGCGTCCGTCGCGGCCCTGGCGACCTGCATGCCGCGCCGCTCCAGGGCCGCCGTCAGCGCCGCCGCGATCGGCTCGTGCTCCTCGATCAGCAGGACGCGCGGCGGATGCTGTTCGCTGTCGCGCGGGGCGAGCGCCTTGAGCAGGACGGCCGGGTCGGCCCCGTACGCCGCCTCCCGCGTCGCCTGGCCGAGCCCCGCCGTCACCAGCACCGGCACCTCGGCGGCGACCGCCGCCGTCCGCAGTGACTGGAGCGCCGTGCGGGTGATCGGCCCGGTCAGCGGGTCGACGAACAGCGCCGCCGGATACGCGGCGATCTGCGCGTCCACCTCCTCACGGGAGTTCACGATCACCGGGCGGTAGCCGCGGTCGCTCAGCGCCTGCTGCGTGGACATGTCCGGCGCGGGCCACACCAGGAGGCGGCGCGGGTTGTCCAGCGGCTCCGGGGGCAGTTCGTCGTCCGGCGGCGGGGTGCGGTCGTCGACGATCTCGATGGCCCCATTGGGCCCGTCCAGCGGCTCCGGCCCCTCCGCTCCTTCGTCAGGCGCGCCGATCGCGAAGGCGCGCCCCGAACTCTGCGGCGAGGCCGGGCGCGGCGGCTGCGGACCCGGGCCGGGCTGGGGCCGCGGCTGTGCTCCGGGCGGGGGCCCGGCCTGGCCGGGGGCCTGCGCCGGGGCCTGGGGATGGGCACGGGTGCCCGCGGGTTCCAGCTCCGCCGAGGTGTTCTGCTCGGCCATATCGGGCCGGGCGGCCAGCTTGCGCCGCCTGCCGGACCCTGCCGTGGCCGTGCCCCCGGAGGGCGTCTGGGGCTGCTGTGGCTGAGGCGTGCGCTGGTGTTCGCTGACCTGCTGCGCGAACGGCACCCCCTGGCCCAGCGTGCGCACGCTGAACGCGCGCCCCTGGGTAGTGTCCGCGCCTTGCGGTGCGCCCTGCGGTGGGCTTTGGGGTGTGGCCTGCTGCGGGTTCTGGCGTGCGTTCTGGGGCGCGCCCTGGGGCTGCGCGGTGCGCGGCACCTCGGGAGGCAGCTGCTGCGGAGGCATCTGCTGCGCGGGGGGCTGCGCTCCGGACGCGGGCTCCGGCTGCTCCTCGGCGAGGGGGCGCCGGGCGCGGCGCCGCCCGGTGGGCTGGGCCGCCTGCTGGCCGCCGAGCGAGTCCTGCGGCGCCTCGCCCCACGCGGGCTGCTGCTGTTCGGGGGTGCGGGCGGCGGGGAGTGCGGGCATCGCGGACTGACCCGTACCGGCGCCCGGCCCGGCTGTGCCCGGGCGCGGGGCCTGGGGCCCGCCCTGTCCCTGGTTCCGGCCCTGCTGGGCCGGTGTCTGCTGGGGCTGCTGCGGCGCCTGACCGGGACCGGACGGCCAGGCTCCGTTACGCGCGGTGCCGCCCGGGGGCACGGGCTCGCCCCGTACGGCCAGGCCGCCGCCCTGCGGCTGGCCCTGCGCCTGCGGGGCGCCGATGCGCGGGTCCCGGCCGCCGGGCTGCGCGGGAACCAGCCCTGCGGGACCCGCCGGGCCCAGCTCGGGCGGCAGCGCACCGGGCTGTGCCCGGTCGGCCGCCGCGGGCGGCAGCGCGAACGGAGACCGGGCCACGCCGGATTCCCCCGCGGGCTGCTGCGGCTGCTGCGGTTGGGGCTGTCCCGGGTGCTGGCCCGGCTCCGGCACCGGCCGGCTCGGCGTCTCGGACAGCGGTCGGCGGGCGCGGCGGCGGCCGGAGGGCTGGGCCCCCTGCTCGCCGTCGGTGGAGTCGTCGTCCCACCCGGGGGGCTGCTGTTCGGGGGTGCGGGCGGCGGGTAGCGCGGGCAGGGCGGACTCGCCCGGACCGGTCGCGGCGGGGCCGTTCGCGTCGGCCGCCGCCGGAGGCAGCGCGAAGGGGGAACGGCCGCCTCCGCCCTGGCCGCCCTGCTGGGCCGGATACGGAGCGCCGGACTCCTGCGCCGGGGCGCCACGCCGACGGCCGCCCGGGGCCGGGGGCTGCGGCTGAGCGGCCATGCCCTGCGGCGGTACGACGCCCATCCCGGCGGGGCCGACCGGCTGCGGACCGGGCTGCCCCTGCTGATCCTGCGGACCGGCACCGGCGCCCTGGCCGTCCGAACCGTCGCCCGCGGCCGCAGCCGGGTCCTCCTCGGGGCGCGGGCGCGCCCGGCGCCGCCCGGTCGGCCGCGGCTGGTCCTGCTCGCCCGGCTGGTTCTGCTGCGGATCGGCGGTACCGGCCTCCGCGGGGAGCGCCGTGGATACGGAACGGTTCTGCGCGCCGCTCGTCTCCGTCCCCGGAGCGCCCTGCGGGTCGCCGGAACCGCCGGAACTGCCCGAATCGGGAGCGCCGTTCGGCGCACCGTCCGCGCTACCACCGGACGTGTCCGCAGCCGCGCCCGTTCCGCCGCCGGAGGTGCCCTGACCCTGCGCACCCTGCGTACCGTCCGCGCCACCGGACGCCCCCTGAGCGTCGGCCTTCGCGCGCTCCTGGTCCGCGGCCGCCGCCGAGATCGGCACCTCCAGGACATAGGCGTGCCCGCCCATGCCCGGCATCTCATGCGTCTGGAGGACACCACCGTGCCGGCGCACGATCCCGCGCACGATCGGCTCGTGCACCGGGTCGCCGCCCGCGTACGGCCCGCGGACCTCGATCCGTACGACGTTGCCGCGCTGCGCCGCCGCGACCACGATCGTCGAGTCCCCGGACGCGCCGCCGCCCGAGGCGGCCTTGCCGGTCGAGTCGACCCCGGCCACGTCCGCGATCAGATGGGCGAGCGCCTGGGCCACCCGCTGCGGGTCCACTTCGGCCTCGATCGGCGGGGCGTGCACGGCGAACTGTGCTCGCCCCGGGCCGATCAGCTCGACCGCGCCCTCCACACCGGCGGCCACGACCTCGTCCATCGAGACCGCGCACCGGACCAGCTCCTCGCCGTCCGCGTCGAGCCGCTGATAGCTCAGGACGTTGTCGACGAGCGTGGTCATCCGGGTGTACCCGGCGGCCAGGTGGTGCAGGATCTGGTTGGCCTCGGGCCACAGCTGCCCGGCCGGGTCGTCGGCCAGCACGCCGAGTTCGCTGCGCAGCTCCTGGAGCGGACCGCGCAGCGACTGGTCGAGCACCGCGAGCAGCTGGCCGTTGCGGGCGGCGAGGGCGTCCAGCCGCTCCGCGTACGTCTGCCGCTCCCGGTCGAGCTGCGCGTGCAGCTCCTCCAGCGCCTTGGCGTGTTCGTCGCGAAGCTCCTCCAGCTCCTTGCCGTGCCGCGAGGTGAGGCTTTCCACCTCCTCGGCGTGGGTCGAGACGAGGGCTTCCTCGGCGCGCCGGTCGGTGAAGGTCATGACGGCGCCGACGAGTTGCTCGCCGTCCCGTACGGGCGCGGTCGTCAGATCGACCGGTACCGCGCTCCCGTCCTTGGCCCACAGCACCTGGCCGCGCACCCGGTGCTTGCGGCCGGAGCGCAGGGTGTCGGCGAGCGGGGACTCCTCGTACGGGAAGGGGGAACCATCCGGGCGCGAGTGGTGTACAAGAGAGTGAAGTTCCTGACCGCCCAGGTCACTGGCCCGGAAGCCGAGGATCTGTGCCGCGGACGGGTTGACGAGGACCACCTTGCCCTCGGTGTCCACGCCGACCACGCCCTCCGCCGCCGCGCGCAGAATCATCTCGGTCTGGCGCTGCTGGCGGGCGAGTTCGGCCTCGGTGTCGAGCGTCCCGGTCAGGTCCCGCACGATGAGCATCAGCAGCTCGTCGCCGGTGTAGCTGTACTGATCGGCGTACGGGGTCCGGCCGTCCTCGACGTTCGCGCTGGTCACCTCCACGGGGATCTGGGCCCCGTCGGTGCGCCGCGCGATCATCCGGGTCGGCTTGGTGCTGACAGTCTGTTCCGCGTCCCCGGGCCTGCGCATCGACCCGGGGATCCGATTGGGATCGAAGGAGGGAAGAAGATCGAGCAGACCACGGCCCACCAAAGCGGTGCCCGGCGCCTCGAACGACTCCAGCGCGATGTGGTTGGCGTTGACGATCGTGCCGTTGCAGTTGACCAGCACCAGTGCGTCGGGAAGGGCGTCGAGTATCGCTGCGAGGCGAGCAGCGCCTCGGGATGGCCTGCTGCTCACGACGACGCTTCCTCCCTGACTTACCGCACCTTGCTGACACCCGCGGTCATTGTGCCGCCCGTCCGTGGAGTGTCTCAGGGGAGTCTACGGGCACCAAGGGCGGGCGCGGCGGTAGATGAGAGCGAGGTCGCAGCACGACGTGCACGTCTCGGCGCACCCCCGGACAAACCTCGCGGGCCTCTCCGCCGCCCACTCCCGGCCCAATCCCCAGGTCAGCTCCCAGGCAGACGCAAAACGATCGAGAACCGATTCCACCGGGCGATTTCGCATCCGTTCGTACGCGTGAAGCGAGCGTTGACGGGGCGGCCCGCCCAGTGCCCCCGCACCGTCGCCGTTGCCTCCCCGCCGTACTGCCCCGTGCACATCGCCCCGGGCGGCACCGGCGCGAACGGGTCCCGGCCCCACTCGGTCTGCGCGTCCAACTGACGGCAGGCCGCCCGCGCCCGGGGGTGGGTGCCACCCGTCGGGTGGCACGCCAGTACGTACCGCACGGTGTCGAAGGGCTGGCCCGTCTCGCTCACCCTGATGACGAGACGGTCCGAGCTCTCCCCGTCGTACGACACGGGCAGCGGCAGCGGCGTGGCCGCCGCGGGGCTCAGTGCGGCCACGGTGGCGGCGACAGCGGCGGCGGTGGTGACGGCGAGGCGATGCAGCAGGGGCATGTCAGTACTCCTGGTGTGATCGGACCGGGGCACGCTGCCCCTGCCCCTGCTAACGCGCCTCCGCCGCGCGCGTTGCGCCGCCATCCGGGCATTGCGCCCCCGAAGAGCTTTGCGGTCCTGCCCGCCAGCCGAGTACCGTAGGCCGCGATTGGTGACATCCCACTGGGCTGTGACATCATCTGCACACACCACATCGCGCTCGCGTGAGCCGACACGGTGTGCTGGAGGCTTCGCCTAGTCTGGTCTATGGCGCCGCACTGCTAATGCGGTTTGGGCCCTAAAGCCCATCGAGGGTTCAAATCCCTCAGCCTCCGCTTCTTGAGAGCCCCGGTCGATCGCGATCGGGGCTCTTGTGCGTACGCCCTCCGGGTGACGATCTCCCTCCGTAGCGTCACCCCTCCGGAGCGCCCCCGAGCCGCGCCACCCGGCCCTTCTCACCCTGCCGCCATCACCGGTCCCACCGACCTCAAAACTGGTATCTGCCCAGGTCAGAGGGGGTGAGGGAAACGGATTTCGCGTGACGGCGCAGGTCATGTAATGTTGTTCCCGCAACGCCGACCGGCAAGAAAAACCGCCGGGAAGCCAAGCGCTCGTAGCTTAACGGATAGAGCACTTGACTACGGATCAAGAGGTTGCAGGTTCGAATCCTGCCGAGCGCGCAGCAGCTCAGAGGCCCCTTCCAGAGATGGAAGGGGCCTCTTGCGTTGTGCGTTGACGGCGGTCGTGATGGTCACGCGGATCGAGCTGTGCCCGAGGATTCAATGATCATCCGGGCGTCGGCTCCCTGCTCGTGGAGCAGGGACGCGCAGGTGCGGCAACCCTGTCTCGCGCTTCGGGGTATGGCGGGCCCGGAGCGTCGTCCGCCGGGGGGTCACCCGTGACGGTGGTGGCCGTGCTGACGGTTGTGGCCATGGTGGCCATGGTGGTGAGGGTGGGCGTGGCAGTCGGAGAGCTGGAAGGAGGCGATGCGCGTGTTCCAGTTTCCGGTGCCATCGGTCGGTTGGTACTGGTTGGTGTACCAGAACGTACAGTCGTCCACCGGGTCGATCGCCATGGAGGTGTAGTCACCCCAGCGGTTGCTGCCGGTCTGGGAGCCTGCGCCGGTCCACACGGTGGTTTCGCGGAACGTCATCAGGTTCGGCGGGTCGTGCGCCAGGCGTCCGGTGACGCGGATCGAGGGGTGGGTCCGGGAGGACGACTGCGAGTATCCCAGGGCGATGTCGCCGTTCTTGTTCATGGCCGCGGAGCCCATCCACCGGTACGTGGGGTCCGGGGCATAGGTGCTCTGCTGGCGGACGACCGGCCGGCCGTGGCGCAGCCGCAGTTCGTACCAGCGCACGCCCACGCCGCCGCGGGCATCGACCGCGTGGTTGACGACCAGGGACTGGTGGTCGCCGAAGTTGCGGTAGGCGAACCGGTACATGGGTGAGTAGGAGAGCGAGTCCAGTTTCTGGGTGGTGCCGGCCTGGGGGACGCACTGGGTGGGATCGGCACTCTCGCAGGCCCGGGTGTAGCGGGCCACCTTCAGCTCCCGCGGGCCCGCGAGGGTGGTGCGGGCCGGGTTCGTCCAGTCCACGTGGAACCGCCAGTACTGCAGCCTGTCGTCGGTGGGGCCGAGGTTGATCAGCAGGTTGGGCTCGCCCCGCGGGGGTGGGGTCGTGCCGTCGAGGTCCGAGCCGATCGGGATGGTCGCTGCCGGGACGGTGTAGCACTGCTGGTCGGCGTCGGCTCCGCGCAGCATCCTGTGCCGGTCCCAGGCGCACGCCACGAAGAGCGAATCAGCGGCGGTGGCGATCACGTAGTAGGCGTCCGGCCACACCGCGAACTTCGGGTGGTCGGGGAGGGTCCGATACCCGAAGTCGTAGCGGTAGTACGCGCCGGTGGCGTCCGCGGTGCGGGAGACGGCCACGCACAGTCGATTCGTGTTGGTCACGGGGTCGCTGGCGAACTGGTTGATGATCCAGCGGTGGGCCAGGGAGTCCCATCGGACTTCGGGGTCCCCGAGGAAGTCGTTCTGAGCGGTCTCGCACGGTCCGCCGAACCCGCGGAACAGGGTCTGGGTCGTCAGCGGCCTCAGAAGCGTGGCGCCGGACTTGGAGTACACCGCGAGTTTGAAGTTGGTGATCTCTACGACCTGGCGGGAGCCTACCGAGGCGTTGGGGTCAGGAGGGGTGCCCCCGCCTTCGCGGATGCCCTCGAAATTGACGCCCAGCCGGATCCGCCCCCGGCTGCCGTCGCGGTTCTGCACCACCCGGTCGTGACCGGTGGCCTTGGCGGAGGACGGGCGCGACCGCTCGCTGGGGGGCATGGGGTCGGAAGCGCGCCGGAGCTGTCCGGATCTTTGCGCCAGCTTGCGCAGCGGTGGCGAGGTGTCATGGTGCACCGCGGGGCCCGAGTCAGGGGACCGAGTGGCCTTCGTGTGGTCGACCGTCTTGAGTACCGCTCTGGCGGCGGGCATGGCGGACCACGCCGGGGAGGCCAGCAACGCCGCTCCCACTGAGGTGGCGGCAACGATCGAACGCAGGGCACGGGATACGTGCATCGAACCTCCGAACGGGTCGGTGAGCCGACCCGTTCGGCAGCCTGGTGACGGCGGTGTCCGAGACAAACCCCCACTCGCGTGCGGGGCTGTCGCGACCTCCCCGCGACCCGGGCACGCCGGGCACGTGTCGAGGCCACAACATGAGGGCGGGTGACTCATATGATTGTTTGGAAAACCTAGTTATTCACCTCGTCCGCGCACCGCTGGGGTGACGGGTGTCGTGTCGGGTGCGGTTCAGCCGTATGGCGCTGCCTGCATGGCGGGCCGGTCACCGTGGCGGCGGTGGCGGGGGCTGGGTAGGGTCCGGACGCATGGGAGTGAACTTCAACGATCACTACCACTCGCTTCTGCTGAGGCAGGTGCCGGACGGGGCGCGGACCGCGCTGGAGGTCGGGTGCGGCACGGGGCGGTTCGCGCGGCTGCTCGCGGGGCGGGGGCTGGACGTCGACGGGATGGACGCCGATGCGGACGTCATCGCGGCGGCGCGGGCGGCCGGGGGCGGGCCTCGGTACCGGCAGGCCGATGTGCGCGACGCGGACCTTCCGGACGGGCACTACGACGTCATCTCGTGCATCGCGAGCCTCCATCACATGCCGTTCGAGACGGTGCTGACGCTGCGGCGGGCCCTCGCTCCGGGCGGGGTGCTGGTGGTGCTGGGGCTCTGTCCGGTCAGGACGGTGACCGACTTCGTGTGGGCCCTCCCGGCGTGGGCCCTCCTCAAGGCGGACCGCCTGCTGAACAGGGGCCGCCCTGCGCCGTCCGTTCAGGTCCCGATCGTCTGGCCGCCGCCGCTGTCGTACGACCGGACTCGTGCGGAATCCGCCCGGCTGCTGCCCGGTTCGACGGTGCGGCGTCTGCTGTTCTGGCGGTATCTGCTGGTGTACCGGGCGCAGCCCGCGGAATGATCTGGCGTCGTGGGGCATGACCACCCGGTAGCCCGGCTCCAGGGCCGTGCGGGCCGTGCGGGCCGTCGCGCCGGTGCCTCGGGGGCCGCGTCGGGGGGCCGCGACCAAGGCCGGCTGGGCGTCGGCCACGATCGGGCGATCGTTGCGGACGGCCCCGGGACCAGGGCGGGGGCGGGGCGTTAGTGATGCGTTAGTGGGGTGCCACTGGCGTGTTAACAGGGCACTAGCGCGGATCGGCAGGGTTGTTGATGCGAGAGACGTTCGTATCAGCGAGGGGGTTCCCATGTCGCACATCACGCTCACCAGCCGGGGCAAGGTCGTCGTCACCACCATGGCGGCGGTGGCGGCCATGGGAGTGACGGCTTGTCAGGGCACCGAGCCGAAGCCCGAGGGCAAGGGCCCCGCGCCCGCGGCCGCCGCCTCGCAGGACGGCGGCGCGGCGAAGGGGTCGGCGACCGGGGGCTCGGCGACCGGTTCGGCGACCGGTTCGGCGGGCGGCGAGGAGATCGGGTCGAAGGCCGGAAGCGCCGGCGGCGGGCGGTGCGAGTCCTCGGCGATGGGCCTGCGCCTGGGGCGCGCGGACGTCGGGGCGGGCAACATCCACTACTCGCTGGTGTTCACCAACAAGGGCAAGAGCGCCTGCACGCTGAACGGCTTCCCCGGGGTGTCGCTGCTGGCCGGGGACGGCCAGACGATCGGGAAGCCCGCCGAGCGGGAGGGCGCCACGGGGAAGCCCGTCACGGTGCCCGCCGGGGGCAGCGCGCACGCCGTGCTGCACACGATCAACGACGGCCTCTCGGACAAGCCGTGCTGGAAGAGCGCCTCGCTGGTGAAGGCCTACCCGCCGGGGTCGAAGGAGGCCATGACCGCTCGGGTCGCCTCGGGGCTGCGGGTGTGCGGGGACGAGTTCACCGTCACGGCTGTCACGTCCGGGGCCGGTGCGTAGACAGCGGCGAACGGGGCGGCGGAGCCCCGGAGCGCATCTACTTGCCGTAGCGGAAAGTGGTCTGTCATTCTTTCCGGTATGGAAAGTAGTTCGCGCAACTCGGGTGAGATGGACGCCGGTTCGGCACGTGCCTCCCTGGATGCCGTCGACGCCTCGCGCGCCCGACTGGCGGCTCGTGTCTCCGCACCCTGGTGGTACCACTGGGGGATGGGGTGCATGCTCATGCTCGCGTTCGCCTCGATGAGCCTGCGACTGGCGTCCTGGGTGGTGCCGATGGTCCCCGCCGTGGTCCTCGGGCTCGAGTGGGCGATCCGCAGGTCGACCGGGGTCGCGTTCGAGCGCCACGCGGCCACGCAGGGCACCAGGCAGCTCTACGGGGCGTACTGCGCGGTCCTGGTGCTGCTCGCCGCGGTCGGCATGTGGCTCGAATGGGGGCTGGACCTGCGCTTCGCCATCGCCGCGGCCGGGCTGGTGATCGGGGCGCTCACCATCGCGATCGGCTATCGCCTCGATGCCGTGGCACGCGAAGACCTCAAAGCCTCACGATGACCGCCCCGGCCTTCGACGAAGTGATCCACGCGCCGAACCGGCTCCAGATCTGCGGCATGCTCGCGGCGGTCGATGCCATGGAGTTCTCGGCGGTCCGCGATGCGCTGGACGTGAGTGACTCGGTGCTCAGCAAGCACCTCAAGGTGTTGCAGGGGGCGTCGTACGTCGAGGTGAAGAAGGTGCGCGGCGGCTCCTATCCGCGTACGTGGATCTCCCTCACCGCCGACGGGCGGCAGGCCGTCGCCGGGCACCTCGCCGCGCTGCGCCGCATCGTCGCGATGGCGGAGAGGGGCGAGGAGGGAAGCGAGCAGGGGGCCGATTTCCCTCTGCGGAGCGAATGACGTAGTGTTGCATTCACCGACGCGGGGTGGAGCAGCTCGGTAGCTCGCTGGGCTCATAACCCAGAGGTCGCAGGTTCAAATCCTGTCCCCGCTACTTGAGATCGAGGGCCCGGCACCTGATAGGTGCCGGGCCCTCGTGCGTGCCGGGTGGTGTCGGGTACGTGGTCCCGGGGGCGTGGGGCGAGTCGTACCGTGATCCGTATGACTGATCCTGCCGCCGCCGCCACGGTCCGTCGTTTCTGGGAAGGGCTCGGGCTGCCCGGACTCATCGATGTGCACACCCACTTCATGCCGAAGAACGTCCTGGACAAGGTCTGGGCGTACTTCGACGCCGTCGAGCCGCTGGTCGGGCTCGAGTGGCCCATCACGTATCGCGAGGACGAGGACGAACGGCTCGCGCTCATCCGGGACTTCGGGGTGCGGGCCTTCACGTCGATGGTCTATCCGCACAAGCCCGGCATGGCGGCGTGGCTGAACGAGTGGGCGGCCGGGTTCGCCGCCCGTACGCCGGACTGTCTGCACACCGCGACGTTCTTCCCGGAGCCGGGCGTCGAGGAGTACGTGCGCGCGGCGCTGGACGGCGGGGCGCGGGTGTTCAAGGCGCATGTGCAGGTGGGGGCGTACGACCCGGGGGACGCGCTGCTGGACCCGGTGTGGGGGATGCTCGCCGACGCCGGTACGCCCATCGTCACCCACTGCGGTTCGGGCCCGGCACCCGGCAAGCACACCGGGCCCGAGCCGGTGGCCCGGCTGCTGGCCCGGCATCCTCGGCTGCGGCTGGTCGTCGCGCACATGGGGCTGCCGGAGTACGCGGACTTCCTGGGGCTCGCGGAGCGGTACGAGGAAGTGCGCCTGGATACGACGATGGCGTTCACCGACTTCTCCGAGACCCACTGGCCGTTCCCGCCGGAGGAGCGGGGGCGGCTGGGGGCGCTGGGCGACCGGGTGCTGTTCGGGAGCGACTTCCCCAACATCCCGTACGGCTACGCGCACGCCCTGGAGGCGCTGACCCGGCTGGACCAGGACGACGACTGGTTGCGGGGGGTGTGTTACGGGAACGCGGCCCGGTTGTTCGGTCTGTGACACCCCCCGCCGCTCGGGGCGTCAGCGGCCGCCGAGGGGCAGGGCCTCGGCCAGGGCGCGCCACTCCTCGCGGGGGAGGCGGGTGGCCAGGTCGGAGGTCACCACCTGCACCGCGACGTGGTCCGCGCCCGCCGCCAGGAACCTGTCCACGCCGCGCCGGATCGCCTCCGCGTCGCCCAGGGCGAAGACGGAGGTCAGCAGGCGCTCGCTGCCGCCGTCCGTGAAGTCCTTCTCCTCGAAGCCGAGCCGCAGCAGGTTGTTGGTGTAGTTCGGCAGGGCCAGATAGCGGGAGAGGTAGTCGCGGGCGATGGTGCGGGCCCGCTCGGGGTCGGGTTCGAGGACGACCTTGAGGTCCGGGGCGAGCAGCGCCCCGTCGCCCAGGATCTGCCGCGCCTGCGCCGTGAACTCCGGGGTGACCAGGTACGGATGGGCTCCGGCCGCGCGGTCGCGGGACAGCTCCAGCATCTTCGGGCCGAGGGCGGCCAGGACGCGCCCGGAGGCGGGGACCGGGGCGGGGGCGGAGTCCAGCGCCGCCAGGTACTCCCGCATCGCCGAGTACGGGCGCTTGTACCGCTCGCCGGCGAGCGCGCTGTGGCTCACCCCGAGGCCGAGGACGAAGCGCCCGCCGTGGGCCGCGTCGAGGGCGGCGTACCGCTCGGCCACGAACGCCGGGTCGTGATCCCAGATGCTGAGGATGCCGGTCGCGACGGTGATCCGCTCGGTGGCTTCCAGGAGGGGCGCGGCCAGGTCGGGGCCGGGGCTGCCGCCGAGCCAGAGGGTGCCGTAGCCGAGCGCGTCCAGCTCGGCCGCCGCCTCGCTGACCTGCGGCGCCGGGGAGGAGTCCGTGCCCCGCAGGGACGCGGTCCAGATGCCGATCTTGCCGAGGGCGGGTTGAGTAGCCATACCCCTGGTAACCGGAGGGGAGCTCCGCACTATTCCCGGGCCCGGAGACCGGGCGATTCCAGGCCCATAGGATTCTCAGGTTATTCACAGGTAGCCGAAAGGAAGCTCTCAGACCCTCACCGGAAGCTGAGGTTCATGATGGCGACCTCGCCCCATGGGCGTACCGAGCTGCTGCGACCGGACGGGAGCCCCGTCCGGGTGCTGGTTGTGGACGACGAGTCGGCCCTCGCCGACCTGCTGTCGATGGCACTGCGCTACGAGGGCTGGGAGGTGCGGACAGCGGGCGACGGCGCCGAGGCGATCCGTACGACCCGTGAGCTGCGCCCCGACGCGGTCGTGCTCGACGTCATGCTGCCCGACATGGACGGGCTCACCGTCCTGGGGCGGCTGCGCCGCGAGCTGCCGGAGGTGCCGGTGCTGTTCCTGACCGCGCGGGACGCGGTCGAGGACCGGATCGCCGGGCTGACGGCGGGCGGCGACGACTACGTCACCAAGCCGTTCAGCCTGGAGGAGGTCGTCGCCCGGCTGCGCGGGCTGCTGCGCAGGTCGGGGGCGGCGGCCGCGCGCAGCGAATCGGTGCTGGCGGTCGGCGATCTGGTGCTGGACGAGGACAGCCACGAGGTGTCGCGGGCGGGTCAGGAGATCCATCTCACCGCGACCGAGTTCGAGCTGCTGCGGTATCTGATGCGCAACCCGCGCCGGGTGCTCAGCAAGGCGCAGATCCTGGACCGGGTGTGGAGTTACGACTTCGGCGGCCAGGCCAACGTCGTCGAGCTGTACATCTCGTATCTGCGGCGCAAGATCGACGCGGGCCGCAGCCCGATGATCCACACCCGGCGCGGCGCCGGGTATCTGATCAAGCCCGGGGAGTAGGCACCGTGGCGCACCCGAGCCCGCGCGGCAGGAAGAACACCCGGGCCGCCGCCCGGCGGCCCTGGTCGCTGCGCACCCGTCTGGTCGTTTCGGCGGTGTCGCTGATCGCCGTGGTCTGCGCCGTGATCGGCACGGTCACGACGATCGCCCTGAAGTCGTATCTGGAGGGCCAGGTCGACAACAACCTGCGCTCCTCCGCGGGCGGCGCGATGCGCAAGGCGAGCGAGCAGCCGAACTCGATCGACCCACGCGGCCCGGAGAGCATCTTCTTCCTCAACGGGCCCGGGCAGCCCATCGGCACGGCCGGGGCGCGCCTCGGGACGGACGGCAAGGCGATCAAGTCCGGCAAGAGCAACGACGAGGCCATGCTGCCGGACTTCTCGAACGCCGCGCAGCGCGTGGACAAGCTGACCAGCAGCCAGGAGAAGGCGCTCACCTCCATCCCCCTCGACGACAAGGTGCACGCCGTCGACCTCCCCGGCCTCGGCAGCTACCGGGCCGTGGCGAAGTGGAACCCGAGGGACGGCGGGATCATCATGGCCTTCCCGCTGAACCAGACCCAGGACACCGTCAACACCCTCATCCTGGTCGAGGTCTGCGTCGCCGCCGCCGGGCTGGTCGCGGCCGGGCTCGCCGGGGCCACCATGGTCGGCATCTCGCTGCGCCCGCTGCGCCGGGTGGCCGCGACCGCGACCCGGGTCTCGGAGCTGCCGCTGCACAGCGGCGAGGTGGCGCTGCGGGAGCGGGTCCCGGCCTCCGAGGCCGATCCGCGGACCGAGGTCGGCCAGGTCGGGGCGGCGCTCAACCGCATGCTGGGGCACATCGAATCGGCGCTGGCGGCCCGCCAGGAGAGCGAGACGCGGGTACGGCAGTTCGTCGCCGACGCCAGCCATGAACTGCGGACCCCGCTCGCCTCGATCCGCGGCTACGCCGAGCTGACCCGGCGCGGCCGCGAGGAGATCGGGCCCGACACCCGGCACGCGCTGGGCCGGGTGGAGTCCGAGGCCGGGCGGATGACCGGTCTGGTGGAGGACCTGCTGCTGCTCGCCCGGCTGGACGCGGGGCGGCCGCTGGAGTGCGCCGAGGTGGATCTGTCCCCGCTGGTGGTGGACGCGGTCAGCGACGCGCGGGCGCTCGGCTCCGACCACGGGTGGCGGCTGGAGCTGCCCGACGAACCCGCGCTCGTCTACGGCGACTCGGCGCGGCTGCACCAGGTCCTGGTCAACCTGCTGGGCAACGCCCGTAACCACACCCCGGCCGGGACGACCGTCACCGCGCGCGTGCTGTGGGGCGGCCCGCACACCTCGCCGCGTCCGTCGCCGTACCTGGCGCCGTACGGGATGGTGCACGGCCCGTCGTACGGCGCCCACCACGATCCGGGCAACGGCAACGGCAACGCCAACGCCAACGCCAACGGCAACGGCAACGGCAACGGCAACGCCAACGGCTTCGGGCCCGAGTCGCCGTACGCCTTCGGCCATGGCCCAGGGCACGGTACCGGTGCGCCCTCCGGCGGCAGCGCGTCCGGCTCGCCCTACGCGGCGCCGTACGGATCCCCGTACGCCAGGGCGCGGGCGGCCGCGCACCCCGGCACCTTCGGGCCGCCGCAGCCGCCCTCGTACCTCTCGCTCCAGATCGAGGACGACGGCCCCGGCATTCCGCCCGATCTGCTGCCGCACGTCTTCGAGCGCTTCGCGCGCGGCGACGCCTCGCGTTCGCGCACCGCGGGCAGCACCGGTCTGGGGCTGGCCATCGTGCACGCGGTGGTCGCCGCGCACGACGGTCAGGTGACGGTGGACAGCGTGCCGGGGCGGACCGTGTTCGGCGTCCATCTCCCTGTTCACCAGGGCGTAACGCACTCACAGCCAGGCCACAGGCTGACCACACAGCCGTGACAGCGCGGCTCGCGAATGTCGTTCCATGCGAACCGACACCCCTCTCGAGGCGCCGCCCGAGACACCCCTCCAGACCTTGCCCGCGCGGCGGCACATCGTGGTCGACCGCAGCCGTCCGGCGCTCGACGTCGTGATCCCCGTCTACAACGAGGAGGCGGACCTCGAGCGGTGTGTGCGACGGCTGCACGACCATCTGACGCGCACCTTCCCCTACCCCTTCCGGATCACCATCGCGGACAACGCCAGTACGGACCGCACGCCCCATGTGGCGGCCTATCTGGACGACACGATCGAGGCGGTGACGGCGGTCCGGCTGGAGCAGAAGGGCCGCGGGCGGGCGCTGCGCACCGTATGGACGCTGTCCGAGGCGCCGGTGCTCGCCTATATGGACGTCGATCTGTCCACCGACCTCAACGCGCTGTTTCCGCTGGTGGCCCCGCTGATCTCCGGCCACTCGGACCTGGCGATCGGGTCGCGTCTCGCGCGCAGCTCGCGCGTCGTACGCGGCACCAAGCGGGAGTTCATCTCGCGCGCGTACAACCTGATCCTGCGCGGCAGTCTGGCGGCCCGGTTCTCCGATGCCCAGTGCGGCTTCAAGGCGATCCGCAAGGACGTCGCGGAGCGGCTGCTGCCGATGGTCGAGGACACCGGGTGGTTCTTCGACACCGAGATGCTGGTGCTCGCCGAGCGGGCGGGGCTGCGCATCCACGAGGTGCCGGTGGACTGGGTCGACGACCCGAACAGCACGGTGCACATCGTGAAGACGGCCACCGACGACCTGAAGGGCGTCTGGCGGGTGGGGCGCGCGCTGGCCACCGGCGGGCTCCCGCTGGACCGGCTGCGCCGCCCGTTCGGTGACGATCCGCGGGACCGGGAACTGAGCGGCGTGCCGGGCGGACTGGCCCGCCAGCTCGTCGGGTTCTGCGTGGTGGGCGGGCTGTCCACGCTCGTCTATCTCGCGCTGTACACGCTCTTCCGGCTCGGTACGGGCCCCCAGGTGGCCAACGCGCTGGCGCTTCTGCTGTCCGCGCTCGGCAACACCGCGGCCAACCGGAGGCTCACCTTCGGCGTCCGCGGCCGGGATCGGGCCATCCGCCACCAGGCCCAGGGGCTCGTCGTCTTCGGTATCGGCCTCGTGCTGACCAGCGGCTCCCTGGCCGCCCTCGACGCCGCCCCCGGATCCCCCTCGCACGGCACCGAACTGGCCGTGCTCATCGCGGCCAACCTGGCCGCGACCGTACTGCGCTTCCTGCTCTTCCGGGCCTGGGTCTTCCCGTCGGACAGCGGAGCCACCACCGACCACGACCCGAGGACCAACCGATGACGACGTACGACTACGGCACCCGGGAAGCCGGTCCCCCGCCCGCCACCCCGCCCGCCACCGCTCCCCGCGTCGCGCCCGCCGCTCCCGGCGGCTCGCGCCTGGCACGGGCCTGGCGGGGCCGCCCCGAGGACCCGCGCTGGGCGCGGCCCGCGCTGTGGGCCCTGCTCGCCGTGACCACCGTGCTCTACGTGTGGAGCCTGGGCGCCTCCGGCTATGCGAACCAGTTCTACTCGGCCGCCGTGCAGGCGGGCAGCGAAAGCTGGAAGGCGTTCTTCTTCGGCTCCTCGGACGCCGCGAACTCCATCACCGTCGACAAGCCCCCGGCCGCGCTGTGGCCGATGGCCCTCTCGGTGCGCCTCTTCGGCCTCTCCTCCTGGGCGATCCTCGTCCCCGAGGCGCTGATGGGCGTCGCGACGGTCGGCGTGCTCTACGCGGCGGTGCGCCGCAGGTTCAGCGCGGCCGCCGGGCTTATCGCGGGCGGCGCGCTCGCGGTGACCCCGGTCGCGGCGCTGATGTTCCGCTTCAACAACCCCGACGCGCTGCTGTGCCTGCTCATGGCCGCGGCCGTCTACTGCGTGCTGCGCGCGCTGGAGGACGCCCGGACGAAGTGGCTGGTGCTGGCCGGAGTCTGCTTCGGCCTGGGCTTCCTCACCAAGACGCTCCAGGCGTGGCTGATCCTGCCGCCGCTCGCCGTGGTGTACGCGGTGTGCGCCCCGGCGAAGCTCGGCCGCCGCATCGGGCAACTGCTGCTCGCCGGGCTCGCGATGGTGGTCTCCGGCGGCTGGTGGGTCGCGATCGTCGAGCTGTGGCCCGCGTCGTCCCGGCCGTACATCGGCGGCTCGCAGAACAACAGCTTCCTGGAGCTGACCTTCGGCTACAACGGCCTGGGCCGGATCAACGGCAACGAGACCGGCAGCGTCGGCGGCGGTGGTGCGCGCGGCGGCGGTGGCGGTGGCGGCGGGATGTGGGGCGAGACCGGCATCGACCGGCTCTTCGGCTCCGACATGGGCGGTCAGATCGCCTGGCTGCTGCCCGCGGCGTTCATCCTGCTGGTGGCGGGGCTCTGGCTGACCTGGCGGGCCAAGCGGACGGACACCCAGCGCGCGGCGTTCCTGGTCTGGGGCGGGGCGCTGCTGATGACGTTCGCGACGTTCAGCTTCATGTCCGGGATCTTCCACCAGTACTACAACATCGCCCTCGCGCCCTACATCGCGGCGATCGTGGGCATGGGCGCGACGATGCTGTGGGAGCGGCGGCGGCAGGCCGAGGGCCGCGTCGGCACCGTGGCCTCGGTGGTGCTCGCCGTCACGGTCGCGGTCACGGCCTACTGGTCGTACGTGCTGCTGGGCCGGTCCGCGGACTGGCACCCGTGGCTGCGCTGGGCGGTGCTGATCGCCGGTCTCGCGGCCGCGGCCGGGCTGCTGTTCGCGGCGCGGCTGGGGCGGGCGCTCGCGCTGGGCGTGGCCGCGCTCGGTCTCGCGGCGTCGCTGGCCGGGCCGGTGGCGTACACGCTGAACACGGTGGAGACGCCGAAGAGCGGCTCGATCATCACGGCCGGTCCGACGGTGTCGGGCGGCATGGGCGGCCCGGGCGGCGGCCGCCCCGGCGGCGGACGCATGGGCGGCCCGCCGGGAATGCAAGGCGGTCAGCAGGGTCAGCAAGGCCAAGGCCAGCAGGGGCAGGGCATGCCGGGCGGCGGTCCCGGCGGCGGCCAGCCGCAGCAGAACGGCAACGGCAACACCAACCGCAACGGCAACGCCCAGGCCCAAGGCCAGGGCCAGCAGGGCCAGCAGGGCCAGGGCAACGGCCGGAGCCAGAGCCGGAACGGTCAGCCCGGCATGATGCCCGGCGGCACGGCCGAAGGCGGCCGACGCGGTATGGGCGGCGGCGGCATGGGCGGGCTGCTCAACGGCCAGCAGGTCAACGCCAAGGTGAAGGCGAAGCTGGAGAAGAACGCCGGTGACTACACCTGGGTCGCGGCGGCCATCGGCTCGCAGAACGCCGCGAGCTACCAGCTCGCCACCCAGGACCCGGTGATGGCCATCGGCGGCTTCAACGGCAGCGACCCGTCGCCGACCCTCGCCCAGTTCAAGGAGTATGTGAAGCAGGGGAAGATCCACTACTTCCTGTCCTCGGGCACCGGCATGGGCGGCGGTCCGGGCGGTGGCAGCAACGGCACCTCCTCCAAGATCACCACCTGGGTCGAGGCGAACTACAAGAAGGTCACCGTGGGCAGCACCACGCTCTATGACCTGACGCAGAAGAAGTCCTCCAGCTGACGCCTTCAGTCCCGTCCGTACGGGCCGGTGGCCGGGTTCCCCCCGCGGCCGCCGGCCCGTACTCGTATGGGCGTACGGACACGGAAATTAGCTGTACGGCGTAGAGCGGTTCTCGTACGGTGTAAGGCAAACACCCGGCCCCGCACCGTACAAACGTCTCCCTGGAGTGCCCATGACGGCCCCGACCGCCGATACCGGACCCGCCGCGCCGCCCGGCACCACCACCGGTGGCCATCCACAGCGCTGGCTGATCCTCGCCGTGATCTGCCTCGCGCAGCTCACCGTGCTGCTGGACAACACGATCCTCAATGTGGCGGTCCCCTCCCTGGCCCGGGAGATGGACGCGAGCACCGCCGACATCCAGTGGATGATCAGCGCCTACTCCCTGGTCCAGTCCGGGCTGCTGCTGAGCGCGGGCAACGCCGCCGACCGCTACGGCCGGAAGAAGATGCTGGTCGCGGGGCTCGCTCTGTTCGGCGTGGGCTCGCTGATCGCGTCGCTGGCGCAGGGGGCGGGTCAGCTGATCGCCGCCCGTGCCGGGATGGGGATCGGCGGCGCGCTGCTCATGACCACCACGCTCGCGGTCGTGGTGCAGATCTTCGACGACACCGAGCGCACCAAGGCGATCGGCGTATGGGGCGGGGTCAGCTCGCTCGGCTTCGCCGCGGGACCGCTCATCGGCGGCAGCCTGCTGAACCACTTCTGGTGGGGTTCGATCTTCCTGATCAACATCCCCGTCGCGCTGCTGGGCCTGGTCGCCGTGGTCTGGCTCGTGCCCGAGTCCAAGAATCCCGTCGGCGACCGGCCCGATCTGCTGGGCGCGCTGCTCTCCACGGTCGGCATGACCGGCGTCGTCTACGCGATCATCGCGGGGCCCGAGCACGGCTGGACCTCGCTGCGGGTGCTGTTGTCCGCCTTCGTCGGGGTGGTGGTGCTGACCGGCTTCGCACTGTGGGAGCGTCATATTCCGTATCCCATGCTGGACATGCACTTCTTCCGGGACCGCCGCTTCGTCGGCGCCGTGGCCGGCGGCATCCTCGTCGCCTTCGGCATGGGCGGCTCGCTCTTCCTGCTCACCCAGCACCTCCAGTTCGTGCTCGGCTACGACGCGCTGGACGCGGGGCTGCGCACCGCGCCGCTCGCCCTGGTGATCGTGGCGCTCAACCTCACCGGTGCCGGGGCCCGGCTGCTGCCGAAGCTCGGCACGCCGCTGACGATCGTCACCGGGATGGGGATGCTCGCGCTCGGCCTCGCGCTGATCGCGGTCCTCGGCGCGGACGGCTACGGCGGGATGCTGCTGGGCCTGGTGGTGATGGGGGCCGGTATCGCGCTGGCCATGCCCGCCATGGCTAACGCCATCATGTCGGCGATCCCGCCGGAGAAGGCCGGGGTGGGCGCGGGCGTCAACGGCACCCTCACCGAATGCGGCAACGGGCTCGGCGTCGCGGTCCTGGGCGCGGTGCTGAACTCCCGCTTCGGCTCACTGCTGCCCGCGGCCGCCGCCGGAGCCGGTTCGCTTCCGGCCGCCCTCGGCGCGGCCCGTACCCCCGAGGACCGGGCGGCCGTCCTGGACGCCTTCACCTCCGGGGTGGAGAGCAGCCAGCTGGTCGGCGCGGCGGCCGTGCTCGCCGGTGGGGTGCTGGCCGCGGTGCTGCTCCGCCGGGCCGAACGATCTTCAGAGGCGGCTCCGGCGGCATAGCATCGGACGTGTATGACCCGTCGCGCATCCTGTCCGCCTGATACGCGGCAGCAGCGCAGCGCAGAAGGAGAGCCGCCATGGCAACCGGCAGCCGTGTCACCCGCCCGCGGTCCAGCGTCTGGCTCTCCGAGCGCAAGGCCCCCAAGCGCAAGGGCGACCAGCAGCCGGTCGGTCTCGACCATGTGAAGATCATCGCGGCGACCGTCCGGCTGCTGGACGCCGAGGGGCTGGCGGGCTTCTCCATGCGCCGGCTGGCGGCGGAGCTGGGCGTCACCGCCATGTCGGTCTACTGGTACGTGGAGACCAAGGACCATCTGCTCGAACTCGCCCTCGACGCAGCCATAGGGGAGGTCGCCCTCCCCGGGGAGGCCGTCCAGGCCGCCGGGGAGCCGGACCAGCTGCCCACCGAGCCCCGGGACTGGCGCGAGCAGCTGCGCCAACTCACGTCCGAATACCGCGACGTGCTGGTGCGCCACCCCTGGCTGTCCCCGCTGATGGGGGAGTACTTCAACATCGGGCCGAACGCGATGGCCTTCTCCACCGCCGCCCAGCGGGTGATGCGCACCAGCGGGCTGCCGGACGAGAAGATCACCAGCGCGCTCGCCCTCGTCTACCAGTTCGTCTACGGCTTCAGCACCATCGAGGGCCGCTTCTCCGCCCTTTGCCGGACGCTGGGGGTCACCCAGGACGAGCTGTTCCAGGAGGTGATGAGCTCGGTCGAGGACCGCCCCGAGTTCGACGAGTCGCGCAGGACCATGGAAGCCAGCCGCGGACAGATCGTCGAGGAGATGCGCGAGCGGGAGTTCACCACCGCTCTGGACTTCGCGATCGCCGGTATCGAGGCCCTGCGGGACGCCCCCTAGCCCGCGAGCGGGCGCCACGGCGGTCATGCCGCCGCCGGAAGCTCCTCGCCCTGGACGGCCTGTATGTCCAGCTCCACCCGCAAGGTGGTACCGATTGCCGCGATGCCCGCCGCGACCACCTGGTTGTAGTTCATCGCGAAGTCCTCGCGGCGCAGCTCCGCGGTCGCCCTGAAGGCCGCCCGCACCCCGCCCCAGGGGTCGGGGCCGGTGCCCAGATAGGTCAGCTCCAGATCCACGTCCCGCACGACACCGTGCATGGACAGCTCACCGTGCACCGTCCACCGGTCAGGACCGGCCGCGCTCAGATGCGTGCTCTGGTAGGTGAGGACGGGGAACTGCTCCACGTTCAGGAAGTCCGGCGACTTCAGGTGGCCGTCCCGCATCTCGTTCCCGGTGTCGATGCTGGCCGCCTGGATCACCGCCTCGACCCTGGACTTCTCGATGTCCTCGGCGATCTCGATCCGGCCGCCGAAGTCGGTGAACCGCCCGTGCACGCTGGAGATCCCCAGATGCTGCGCGACGGCCCCCACGGTCGAATGCGCGGGATCCAGCGTCCACGCCCCGGGCGGCGGCAGCTCCACCCCGCCCTGCCGGGCCAGCACCAGCGTGCCCACATCGGCGCGCCCGGCCGCCGTGACGATCGCGGTCGACGCCACCGGTGCGTACCCCACCGCGGTGGCGATCACCGTGTACGGACCGGGCGGCAGCGGCTCCTCGCCGCGCACCGAACCGTCCTCGCCGGCCTGGGCGCGCAGCACCTGCCCGCCCGTCATGTCGGTGACGGTCAGCACCGCGTGCTGCACCGCCCATCCGTCGCGGGTGAGGATCCGGGCGCGCAGCCCCGCTCCCCCGCCTGCTCCTGCCCCAGTGGTCGTCATGCCGTCCGTCGTCTCCTGCTCCCGTGCGTGGTGCTGTGGTCTTCGCGCCCGGACCGGGCAGCGATGTGAGGCCGTCCCCTGCCTGATGTACACCGCTGCCCGGCGCCGGGTTCCGGGTCCGGCGGAATGCGCCGCCCGGGCCGGGGCCGGGGGCGCGTCTCCGCTCTGCGCACGCCCCCGGTCCCGGGGTTCTCAGTCGCCGGGGTGGGCGAGCTCGACGTCGTGTCCGTCGATCCCCTGCCCGGCGACCGTCAGGCTGCCCGCGACCGGCGGGTAGCCGCTCGCGATGACCGTGTAGTCGCCCGCGTCCAGGTCGGTGAAGGCGTACGCGCCGTCCTCCCCGGTGGTGGCGGTGGCGACCACGTTCCCGGCCGCGTCGACCAGCGTGACCCGCGCGTCGGGCAGCGGGCGCCTGTCGGCCCCGGCCCGTACGGTGCCCTGCACCCGGGCACCGGCCTGGAGCGCGATCTCCAGCCGGGTCAGGCCCTGGGAGCCGACCTCGACGGGCAGCGCGGCGGGCCGGTGGCCGGGCGCGTTCACCGCGACCGTGAAGGTTCCGGCGACCAGCTCCTCGAAGCTGAACTCGCCCCGCTCACCGGTCTTGCCGGTGGCCAGCACCTCACCGCGGACATCGGTGACCACGACCATCGCCGCATCCACCGGCTGCCCGTCCTCGGCGCCGCGCACGGTGCCCACAAGACCGCTGGTGGCCGACAGCACGATGTCGAAGCCGAGCGGTTCGTCGCCGACGACGACCGTGGAGGCCTGCGGCTGGTGCCCGTCGGCGGCCGCGATCAGCACGTACGAGCCGGAGCCCGGGGCGTCCAGGGCGTACGAGCCGTCGGTGTGCGCCACCGAGCGGCCGAGCTGCCGCCCCGAGAGCGAGATCAGCGTCACCGCGGCGCGCGGCACGGCGCCGCCCTCCGCGTTCCGCACGAAACCGTGCACGCCCTGCCGGGGCTGGTGTCCGGCTCCGCCGTCAGCGGCCGAGGCGTACGCCGCCAGGCGCTGCGCGGGGACCGCGGCGGCCGGGGCGCGGCCGGAGTCCGAGGTGGACAGATCGGCGGCCGGGGCGCCCACCAGGGCGGGCTCCCGCTCCTCGGTCCGGTCGGGGCCGGTCTCCGCGGCGGCCGCCGCGGGGGCGGTCTCCGGCGCGGCGGTCTCGGCGGACGGCGCCGAGCCGGTGTTGGTGCGCAGCGCGACCTCCTTGATGAAGAGGGTGAGCAGGAAGGCGAGCAGCGCGGCCGGAGCGGCGTACAGGAAGACGTCCCCGATGCCGTGCCCGTAGGCGCTCTCCATGATCGTGCGCATCGGCTGCGGCAGTGCCTGCACATCGGGGATGCCCCCGCCGCCGGTGCCGCCGTGGCCCATCGCCTGGCCCTTGGGGCCCAGCTCGGCGAGGCCGTCCTTGACGTAGTGGGTGACCCGGTTGGCGAGCACCGCGCCGAGCGCCGAGACGCCGACCGCACCGCCGAGGGAGCGGAAGAAGGTGACGACGGAGCTGGCCGCGCCGAGGTCCTGCGGGGCCACCTGGTTCTGCGTGGCCAGGACCAGGTTCTGCATCATCATGCCGATGCCGAGGCCCATGAGCGCCATGTAGATCGACATGTGCCAGTACGGGGTGTCGTACCGGATGGTGCCCAGCAGCCCGAGGCCCGCGGTCACCAGCGCACCGCCGGTGACCAGCCATGCCTTCCAGCGACCTGTCTTGGTGATGATCTGACCGGAGATGGTCGAGGAGACGAACAGGCCACCGATCATCGGGATGGTCATGAGGCCGGACATCGTCGGCGTCTTACCGCGCGCCAGCTGGAAGTACTGGCTGAAGAAGACGGTGCCGACGAACATCGAGATACCGACGAAGAGGGACGCCAGCGAGGCGAGAGTGATCGTCTTGTTGCGGAAGAGCCGCAGCGGAATGATCGGTTCGCTCGCCTTGGACTCGATCAGGACGAAGAGCAGGCCGAGCACGACCGCGCCGCCGACCATCGCGTAGGTCTGCCAGGAGAGCCAGTCGTACTTGTCACCGGCGAAGGTCACCCAGATCAGCAGCAGCGAGACCGCGGCGCTGATGAAGAACGCGCCTCCCCAGTCGACCTTGACGTCCCGCTTCACGACCGGGAGCTTCAGGGTCTTCTGGAGCACGATCAGCGCGATGACCGCGAACGGCACGCCGACGTAGAAGCACCAGCGCCAGCCCAGCCAGTCGGTGTCGGTGATCACGCCGCCCAGCAGCGGACCGCCGACGGTCGCGACGGCGAACGTCGCGCCGAGGTAGCCGCTGTAGCGGCCGCGCTCGCGCGGGGAGATCATCGCGGCCATGACGATCTGGGCCAGTGCGGACAGACCGCCGACGCCGACGCCCTGGACCACGCGGCAGGCGATCAGCATGCCGGTGTTCTGCGACAGACCGGCGACCACCGAGCCCGCGACATAGATCAGCAGGGCTATCTGGACCAGCAGCTTCTTGCTGAAGAGGTCGGCGAGCTTGCCCCACAGCGGGGTGGTGGCCGTCATGGCCAGCAGCGTCGCGGTGACCACCCAGGTGTAGGAGGACTGGCTGCCGTTGAGATCGGCGATGATCTTGGGTAGTGCGGCGGAGACGATGGTCGACGACAGGATCGCGACGAACATGCCGAGCAGCAGCCCGGACAGCGCCTCCATGATCTGCCGATGCGTCATCGGTGCCGCGCCGTCGGAGCCGTGGCCGTGGCGGCCGTGTCCTCCTCCGTCGTGCTTGGCGTGGGCGGGGTGCCCCGCGGGTCCCCGCACACCGCCGTCCGGTGTGGTCGATGCCATGAATGTCCTTAACTTTGCGAAGGTGTACGGGTGGTGCACTCGGCCTGGTGCGACGGGGTCCGGTGCCGGGTGTCACCGAAGCTCGTCCGCAGCCGGGCGAGAAGTTCATTGAGGCGGCCGATGTCGTCGTCCGACCAGTCGCTCAGACAGCTCGCGAGTGCCTCCGTGTAGCGCTCGGAGACCTGGCTGAGCAGCTTCAGCCCGCTCGCGTTGATGCTCAGCAGCCGCGAGCGCCGGTCGAGCGGATCGGGCTTGCGGTCCACCCAGCCGCGCTCGGCGACATGGGCCACATGGCGGCTGGTGACCGACATGTCGATGTCCAGCAGCTCGGCGAGTTTGCTCATGCGCATCTCGCCGTAGCGGTCGAGGAGCATGAGGACGACGGCCGAGCCGGCTTGGCAGTCGGCGGGCAGCGCCCGCCCCAGGCCGCGCTTGACGGTGCCGATGGCGCTGAGCTGGCGGGCCAGCTCTTCGTACTGACTCTGCGCTGCCATCGCACACCTCCTTGACGTTCTTGACTTTAGGTTGCTTAAGGCAACCATAGAAGAAGTTAGTTGCTACAGGCAAATGATGGGGTGGGTTGAGTAGTAAATTCCCCTTAAAGGCTTGTCCTCTTATCGGTCAAATGGGGCCGCTGAGGTGTGAGGTGCCTCGAGTGACCCAGGGGTGGGCGGGAATCCGCGCGTTCGCTAGGGTCTGGGCCCATGGCGAACAACCCGCAGAGCCCCAACGGCAACCACGATCCGGCCGGCTCCACCCAGATGTTCCGCGCGTTCGTCGACGAGGGCGGACGGCAGCCGCAGGCCGCCGCTCCATCCAGCGGCGGCTCGCGGGTCGGTGTGATCGTCGGCGTGGTCGCCGCGATCGTCATCGTCGCGGCGGTGGCCTGGCTGGCCCTGGGCTGATCCGTCGATCCCCGGGATCTGCCCCGGGACCTGTCAGACCTTCACGACACCTCGGGGGTCCCGGAGTTCGGGGCCTTCGGAGTCTTCGAAGGTTTCGGCTTCGGCTTCGGAGGCTTCCACGGCTTCCAGTCGACCGAGACGTCCCTGGTCTCGATGTACATGCCCAGGGGTACCCGCCAGGCGTCCACGCACACGTTCCAGGTCCGCACCCGCTTCTGACCCGCGCCGATCGGCGCGGGCAGCTTCCGCTTCGATTCCAGCGTCGCCCAGTCGAGCCCGAGCGCGTCGATGACATGCGTCGACAGCGTCACCGTGCCCGATATGACGGGCAGGCCGCCGGTGTTGCGGAACTCGACGGTCACCTTCTCGCACCAGCGCTCGTCGGTCGCCGTGCGCTCGGGGTCGCCGACCTTCAGGGCGGCCGGTCCGCTGGGCGTGGTGGGCGAGGGGGACGCGCCGCCGGGCGTGGTCGAGGGGGCGGGCTCGCCGTTCGTACGTCCGTCACCGGGGCCCGTGTCGCCGCTTCCGTCCTGTTCGCCCGTGCCCGCTGCGCCGGAGGCCGGGGGACGCGATGACGCCGATGGTGCGGGCGCGTACGTACCGGATGCGGCGCCGGACCCCGTGCCGGGTCCGGGCGCGGGGGACGTGCCGTCCGCGTCGTCCGCGCCGGGTGTCCCCGGGGTCCCGCTCTTTCCGTCCGTGCCGCGTGGCTCGCCGGAGGGGCTGTCCTGGCCGGGCTGGTCCAGCGGCACCAGGTCCACGCCGCCCTTCGGGGGGACGGCCTTCGTCGGGGCCCGCCCGTCACCCGGTCCGGCCGCTCCGGTCGCGACATGGCCCTCGCCGCTCCCGGCGCAGCCGCTGAGCAGCGCACCCAGGCACAGCGCGGCCGCCGAGGCGGCGATCGCCGTGCCTCGGCGGCCCGTTGTCCGGCTCCCTGCGGGTCGCATCGGGCCAGTGTGGCTGACGGCCCGTCAGGAGTACAGGGTCAGTCCGCGATGAGTCCCTCGCGCAGCTGGGCCAGGGTCCGGGTGAGCAGCCGGGAGACGTGCATCTGAGAGATCCCGACCTCCTCGCCGATCTGGGACTGCGTCATGTTGGCGAAGAAGCGGAGCATGATGATCTGGCGCTCGCGCGGGGGCAGTTTGGCGAGGAGCGGCTTCAGCGACTCGCGGTACTCCACGCCCTCCAGGGCGCTGTCCTCGTACCCGAGCCGGTCGGCTAGGGAGCCTTCGCCGCCCTCGTCCTCCGGGGAGGGGGAGTCCAGCGAGGACGCGGTGTAGGCGTTGCCGACCGCGAGCCCGTCGACCACGTCCTCCTCGGAGACGCCGAGCGCCGTGGCCAGCTCGGTGACGGTCGGGGAGCGGTCGAGGCTCTGGGACAGCTCGTCGCTGGCCTTCGTCAGCGCCAGCCGCAGCTCCTGGAGCCGCCGCGGGACGCGCACCGACCAGCTGGTGTCGCGGAAGAAGCGCTTGATCTCGCCGACGACGGTCGGCATCGCGAAGGTCGGGAACTCCACGCCCCGTTCGCAGTCGAAACGGTCGATCGCCTTGATCAGGCCGATCGTGCCGACCTGGACGATGTCCTCCATCGGCTCGTTGCGGCTGCGGAACCGGGCCGCCGCGTAGCGCACCAGCGGAAGGTTCAGCTCGATGAGGGTGTCCCGTACGTAGCCCGCTTCCTCGCTGTCCCGGTCGAGTGCGGCGAGCCGCAGAAAGAGGGAGCGGGAGAGGGTGCGGGTGTCGATGGCGTCGCAGTCGTCAAGCACGTGCGGTGCGTCGTTGGTGAGCACCTTCGAGCTGCCCAGTTCTACGGACATGCCACCCCCTTGAGGTCGCGGACGGATCCCAGTTGCGCTCTGAAGCGTTCAGCGCAGCCTCCCCCTCAATACCGGAGGTCGGGCCGCGGCAAACGCGACTCCAGCAGAATGTCACATGTCGGCAACACGCTGTAGCGCCATGTCGACATTACAGCGCCGAAGGGGCGGGGCGGGGGTCCCTCGTCACGACGACGGTTCGATCCGATTTGCGGATCGCAGCCGGGCGAAGCTGCGGGACAGCAGCCGGGACACATGCATCTGCGAGACACCCAACTCCGCGCTGATCTGAGATTGAGTCAGATTGCTGTAGTAACGGAGCAAAAGGATACGCTGCTCGCGCTCGGGCAGTTGTACGAGGAGGTGGCGCACCAAGTCGCGGTGCTCGACTCCGGCGAGCGCAGGGTCCTCGTAGCCGAGCCGGTCGACCAGTCCCGGCAGCCCGTCGCCCTCCTGGGCGGCTTCCAGGGAGGTGGCGTGGTACGAGCGCCCGGCCTCGATGCAGGCCAGCACCTCGTCCTCGCCCAGGCCCAGCCGTTCGGCGATCTCGGCGGTGGTGGGCGAGCGGCCGTGCAGCACCGTCAGGTCCTCGGTCGCGCCGTTCACCTGCACCCACAGCTCGTGCAGCCGGCGCGGTACGTGCACGGTGCGGACGTTGTCCCGGAAGTAGCGCTTGATCTCGCCGACGACGGTCGGCATCGCGAAGGTCGGGAACTGGACGCCGCGCTGCGGGTCGAACCGGTCGATCGCGTTGATCAGGCCGATCGTGCCGACCTGGATCACGTCCTCCATGGGCTCGTTGCGGCTGCGGAAGCGGGCGGCGGCGTAGCGGACCAGCGGCAGATTGGCCTCGATCAGCGCATCGCGCACCCGGTTGTGCTCGGGGGTGCCGGGGGTGAGGCCGGACAGCTCGGCGAAGAGCACCTGGGTGAGGGCTCTGGCGTCAGCCCCGCGGCTTCTGCCGCTCTCGCTGCCGCCGTCACCTCTGCCGCCATCGCCTCGGGGCGGGGTTCTGGGCGCGGTACGGGCCGACACGGTCACGCCACCCCTTCACGATGTACTCACCCGGCAAAGCGGTCATAGCATCACAAGACATGTGCACTGTGTGCAAGCACCGCTTTACTACGTGTTGGTGGCGAAATTGCCCCATAGTGGGGCAGGCGCTTCCGTCGGTACCCGGGTCGGTACTCGGAAGGGCGAGCCGACGGTCACCCGGGTGCCCGGCCCGGGCGGCGGGTCAGTTGACCAGTTCGCTCATGAAGTCACCGACGCTCTTCGCGGCCTCCGATATGCCCTCGAACCCCACCTGCACGAGGTCGGCCGCTCGTGCCGGGCTGTTGATGATCGTGTACAGCACGAAGACGATCAGCATGTAGAGCGCGACTTTCTTCGCCTGAACCATCTCGTACTGCCTCTCCCGCCGTGTCCCCTGGGGCAATCGCGGCGGAGTCTATCCACACCGCAAGAACATCAGTCTTACCAGTCCGATCATCTGGCAGGTCATCCACAGGTGCGGAAGCTGTGGAGTGGGCGCCCGGGCGACGATGGGTGGACTCTGGAGAGGGGCGGGGTGGCGAAGGTCATGGGGGACCTCATGAGGGAGGCGGAGATGCGTGTCGGGGTGCTGACCGGCGGCGGCGACTGCCCGGGGCTGAACGCGGCGATCCGCGGCATCGTCCGTAAGGGCGTCGAGGTGCACGGCATCGACTTCGTCGGGGTGCGGGACGGCTGGCGCGGCGCCCTCGACGGCGGGATCGTGCCGCTGGACGTGCAGGCCGTGCGCGGCATCCTGCCCCGAGGCGGGACCATCCTCGGCTCCTCCCGCACCAATCCGCTGGCCAGTGAGGACGGGGTGCGCCGGGTCCGGGAGACGCTCACCGATTTCGAGGTGGACGCGTTGATCGCCATCGGCGGCGAGGACACGCTCGGGGTCGCCGCGGCCCTCGCGGACGAGGGGATCGCCGTGGTCGGCGTGCCCAAGACCATCGACAACGACGTCGCGGGCACCGACAGCACCTTCGGCTTCGACACCGCGGTCAACATCGCCACGGAGGCCATCGACCGGCTGCACACCACCGCCGAGTCCCACACCCGCACCCTGGTCGTCGAGGTGATGGGCCGCCATGCGGGCTGGATCGCCCTGTACTCGGGCATCGCGGGCGGCGCCAACGTCATCCTCATACCCGAGCAGCCCTTCGACGTCGACCAGGTCTGCGGCTGGGTGGAGAACCGCTTCAAGATCAGGTACGCGCCGATCGTGGTGGTGGCGGAGGGGGCCGTGCCGAAGGAGGGGCAGATGGTGGTCAAGGACTCGGCGCTGGACGCGTTCGGCCATGTGCGGCTGTCCGGCGTCGGGGAGTGGCTGGCCCGCGAGATAGCCGACCGCACCGGCAAGGAAGCCCGCACCACCGTGCTCGGGCACATACAGCGCGGCGGCACGCCGAGCGCCTTCGACCGCTGGCTGGCCACCCGATTCGGGCTGCGCGCGGTCGACGCGGTGATGGAGCGGGAGTTCGGCGTCATGGTCGCGCTGCGCGGTACGGACATCGTGCGCGTGCCGCTGTCCGAGGCCGCGGCCGGGATCAGGACTGTCGATCCCGCGCTCTACGCCGAGTTCGGCGTGTTCTTCGGCTGAGGGGCGGGGGCGGATTGCCGGTGCCGTGCGGTGCGGTGCGGTGCGGAGCCGTGCGGGGTGGTCCGGGGTCAGGCGGGGTGCGGGACGACGGCCACCGGGCAGTGGGCGTGGTGCAGCACCGCGTGCGCGACCGGGCCCAGGCGGCGCTCGGCCGCCCGCGGGCTCGTACGGCGCCCGACGACCAGCAGCCGGGCCCGTTCGGACGCCCGTACCAGCGCCTGCGCCGGGCCCAGCAGCACCACATCCGGCACCACCGCGACCTGCGGGCACTTCTCCCGCCACGCCCGCAGCGCGTCGGAGACGACCTGCCCCTCCTGGTCCTCCCACAGGCCCCGGTCCTCCTCCAGCACGGTCAGCATCCAGGCGGAGGGCGAGGCCGGGGGCAGCGCCCAGGCGTGCACGACCCGCAGCAGGGCGTCCCGCTCCCGGGCGGCGCGGAAGGCGAAGCCGATCGTCTCGTCCGCCGGGGCGTGCGCGTTGACACCGGCCACCACCTCGTCCCCGGCCACCACCTCGTCCCCGTCCGCCGACCGCGCCGCCGCGTCGCGCGGCGCCGTGTCGGGCACGGTCACGACGGGGCAGTCCGCGGTTGCCGCCACGCGCAGCGCCACCGACCCGACCGCGAGGCCGTCGAAGCCGCCCCAGCCGCGGGCCCCGACGACCAGCAGTCCGGCGTCCGCCGCGGCGGCGAGCAGGGCCTGCTCGGGTTCGGTGTCGGTGTGCGCCCCCTCGACGTCGAGGCCGGGGTGGCGGTCCCGGAACGCGTCGGCCGTCTGCCGCAGCATCTGCTCGCCCACGTGCTGCCAGGCGTCCACCCCGGGCAGCGGGGAGACCCTGCGCGGCAGCGGCGGACACGCGTGCGCCAGCAGCAGCCCGACCCCGCGGCGCAGGGCCTCCCGCGCGGCCCATTCCGCCGCCACCAGGCTGCGCTCTGAGCCGTCGACGCCCGCGACGACAGGGCCGACAGCGCCGACAGGGCCGGTCATCGCCTTCTCCCTCCCGGAGCGCGGATGGGGTTTTGCGTTTAGTCTAGATACGAGGGAAATATCCGCGATGTTCGGAGAGTCCCCTCCACAGAACCGCGAGGGGCAGCGGCCGCTCCCGGTCCGGGCCACCGGATCGGGAGCGGTTCTGCGTATGCGGGGGCCTTCTCCGATGGGCCTGCGGGGTGGGCGTGCCGGACGGGGGTGGCGGACAACTCCCCCGAAGGTGGGGGCGGATCCCGGAACTTCGGGGGACGCGGCGGCAGGAGGGGCGAGCGCAGGATGAGGGCGAGGGAAGGGAAACGGACATGCGCTCGATCTCATGGCATCGCACCTCGCGCCGATCAGGACTTGCCGCCGGATCCGTCGTCGTCGTGTCCGCTGTGGCGGTCCTGGGGACGGTCACCCCCTCCGGGCGCGCCGCGGCGGCGGAATACCGCCGCGAACCGGTCGGGAAGACCTCGGTACCGGCGTTCACCCAGGCCATCGGCCAGGACCGCAAACATGTGGTGTCGCCCTCCAACGGGGGCCGGGCCTTCCAGGGCGACACCCCCGGGCTCTACGCCGGGGTCCCGGGGCGGCAGCCCTGCGACCGGCGGGAGCTGATCCGCGACCTCTCGGCGTCCCCCAAGAAGGCCGCCGCCTGGAGCAAGGTCCAGCACATCCGGCCGGAGCGCATACGGGCCTACGTCCACCGGCTCTCCGGCGTCGTCCTGCGGTCGGACACCTACGCCAGGACGTACGGCTACCAGGGCCGGGTGAAACCCGCGGCCACCGTGCTCCAGGCGGGCACCGCGGTGTTCGTCGACAAGCGGGGCCTGCCGGTCGTGAAGTGCGCCTCCGGCAACCCCATCCGTGCGGCGGCCCCGGCGAAGGGCGCCGAGCTGACGTTCACCGGTCCCCAGTGGTCCGGCTTCTCCCGTAACGCGGTCACCGTCATCCGCCCGGCCCCCGACGCGGTCAAGCGGATCACCGTGGTGACGGTCGGCAAGTCGGAGCTGTTCCGGCGGGTGATCGGTGAGATCAAGGGCAAGAAGGGGCGGGACGCGGTGCTGTCCCCCGCCCACTACCCGAAGTACCTGGCGATGCCGGGCGAGCAGAACGCCCCGAACCTGGCGGAGGCGCCGAAGCGGATCAAGCGCCACTCGCCGTTGGGACTGGAGACCATCCCTCCGTCCGAGACCCCGTCGGCGGACCCGTCCGAGCAGCCGACGGACCCTGGTCAGCAGCCCACGGACCCGGGCCAGCAGCCGTCGGATCCCGGGCAGCAACAGCCGTCCGATCCCGCTCAGCAGCAGCCGTCCGACCCGGGTCAGCAGCCCCAGCAGCAACCCCCGCCGCAGCAGCCGACGGACCCGAACCAGCAGAACCAGCAGCAGCAACCCCCGCCCCAGCAACCTCCTCCGCAGCAACCCCCGCCCCAGCAGCCTCCGCCCCAGCAGCCTCCGCCTCAGCAGCCCCCGCCCCAGCAGCCTCCGCCCCAACAGCCCCCGCAGCAGCAGCCTCCACCGCCCCCGCAATAGCCCTCGGGAGCGCGCACGAAGAAGCAAGCCGTCCCTGGCCCGGCCTCCCGGGCCAGGGACGGTGCGGTGCGGGACATACCCCTGATCACCATCCCCCGGCCGCCCGATGGCGGCATGCTGTGCGCATGTCCTCAGAAGCCATAGCCGTCTTACGCGAGGTCCACGACCTGCTGACGACCTTCGACGAACCCTCCAGCATCCGCCGCGCCGCCGACGAACTGGAGGGCGCCGCGGACAAGGTCGTCGCCTGTGCCGCCGAACTGGTCGACGTCACGGAGCCCGAGAATCTCCAAGTGCGGCTCTCCTTCGCCGTCAAGGCCATCAGGGCCGCGGAGAAGGCGGCGCGTGCCCACCGCCGCAATCCCCTGACCCGTCCCCTCTCCCATGCGCGCTTCGCGCTGCACATGGGCGGCGCCCGTGGCTGGCTCCAGGGGATCCTGGAGAAGCTGGACGCCGCGGACCCGTCCCCGTCCTCCTGACCGTTTCGAACCGTCTCAGGTGGTGGGCTCCCGGCGCATCGCCCGGAGTTCGCGCAGCGCGGCCGGAGGGTTGCCGTCGTCGGGCGAGGCGACGGCGTCCTCCGGAGGACGCCGTATCCGTCAGGGGAACGGAACAGCACGAGGCACGGGCAGTCCCCGGTACGACCGTCCGGAAGGCCTTCTAGAACGGCATGCGGCCGCGAGCCCGCCGCCCCGCGGAGCCGCTGCGGGCAACCGCCTTGGAGCTGCTGCGGAAGGGCTTGCTGAAGATCCGGCCCAGGACACCGGGGGCCTTGCTGCCCGCGCGCGTTCCGACGCCCAGGGTGCGCTGGGTGCCGCGTTCGGGGTGGCGGGACAGCCGCGGGACCAAGAAGGCCAGCACGGCCAGAACGACGCAGACGCCGACGATGGCGAAGATCATGACGAAGTACTCCTCCGTAAGGCGTGTCGGCCGAGTACCCACCCCGCACGGTCACATGCCGACCGCACCGCCGGTCGCCCGTGCCCGCTTGTCGCACAAGGCCCGTCCTTCCCGCGCCGCTTCGTGACGCGGGCACCGCGGCCTCACGACACCGCGACCCGGGCGGCGGCCAAGGGGCGCCATGAGAGGCCGAGACCGCGGTAGAGGCGGACGGCCGCGGTGTTCCAGCCGTCGACCATCAGCGCGGCCCTGCCGTAGTCGGCGACGAGGCCGTCCAGGGCGAGGCCGCACACGGCCCTGCCGATCCCGCGCCCACGCGCCTGTTCGGCGGTGGCGACCCCGGCGAGGAATCCGACGTGGGGCGCGCTCCAAGCGTCCGCGGCGCACGCCAGCAGCGCTCCGGACGCGTCGCGCGCCCCCGCCCAGCGGTGGGCGCCCGGGCAGCCGGGACGGGCGTAGGAGCGCGGGAACGCCTCGTCCAGCAGTGCGCTGATGTCGGCATGATCCGCTGCGGTCAGCCACGCGGCGCCACCGCCACCGCCACCGCCACCGCCACCGCCACGGCCGCCGACGGCGGTCTCGGTCTGCATCCATCCGAAGGCGTCGGCGAACTCCAGCTCCGGTACGCCGCTCACGAGGCCGCGGATCAGCTCCTCGTCGCCGAGGGGGCGGAACGTGGGACCGATCCGCGGCAGCACCGCGCGGACCAGCGCCGCGGCGTCGTCGGCAGGACCGGTGACGGCAAGCCGGTCGCGGCAGGACAGCGCGGGCGCCGCCACGGCCGTGGCCTCACCGGCCGCGAAGGCGCGGGCGGTGAGGCCACCCGCGAAGGCGCGGGCGCCGCGGGCCAGACCGGCGGCGGCCCACAGCAGCAGCGCGTCGCCGCCCGACGCGCTGTGGACATCGCCGACGGTACGCAGCTCACGCAGGACGGCCATGGCCGCACCGTAGGCGGCGTCGACGGCGGGTGGCGCGGCTCATCCGGACTCCCGCTCCCCCTCCTCCTGCAAGGACCGTTGCAGGAGCACCGTGTCGACCCACCGCCCGTGCTTGTGCCCGACGGCGGTCAGCCGTCCGGCGTCGGTGAAGCCGAAGCGCCGGTGCAGCGCGGTCGACGCGTCGCTGCCGGGGCCTTCACCGCCGGGGGCTTCACCGCCGGGTCCGTCACCGGCGGAGCCGTCCCCGCCGGTGTCCGCGATGACCGCGATCATCCGCCGCGTCCCGGCCCGTCCGGCCTCGGTGATCAGACGGTCCAGCAGGGCGGCGCCCAGCCCCCGGCCGGTGACGTCGGGGGCGAGGTAGATCGTGTCCTCCACCGTGTACCGGTAGGCGGGCTTGGGACGCCACGGAGCGGCGTACGCGAACCCGACGACGGCGCCCGACACCTCGGCGACCAGGAAGGGCAGCCCCCGGACGGCGAGATCGCCCAGTAGCCGCTCCCAGTCGGCGGCGGAGCGGGGCGTCTCGTCGAAGGTGATCACACTGTGGCGGACGTAGTGCGCGTAGATGTCGGCCACAGCCTTCAGATCGTCGTGACCCGCGGGCCGGATGACCGTTCCAGGAAGCGCCATGCGCGGACTCATTTCACTATAGAGAAAACTACATCTATTATAGAGTAATGGATCTCGTGGCTCTGGGCAGGTGCGTCCAGGAACTCCGGCACGACCGGGGGCTGACCCTTCAGCACCTGGCCGACGCGGCCGAGGTGAGCGTGAGCATGCTGTCGTCGGTCGAGCGCGGTCAGAAGGCCCCCACCGTCGTCGTCCTCGCCCGCATCGCCGACGGCCTCGGCGTCCCCCTCGCCGAACTGGTCGCCCGCCCGGAGGACCGCCGGATCATCGTGCGCCGGGCCGCCGACCAGGACACCGTCGAAGAGCCCGGAGGGTGGCGGCGGACGATCCTCACCCCCGTGGTGCCCGGCGTGAACTTCGAATGGATCCGCACCACCCTGCCACCGGGCTGCGACGCGGGTGAGTTCCCCGCGTACGCCCCCGGCTCGCATGAGTTCATCGCCGTGGAATCGGGCACCCTGCGGCTGACCGTGGCGGACCGGACCGTGGACCTCAGGGCGGGGGACTCCGGGCACTTCGCCGCCGACCTCACGCATGCCTACGCCAACCCCGCGGACGTGCCGTGCACGTACCACGTCGCCGCGCTCATCATGCGCCCCCGCACCCGGAACCGCCCCCGGCCCGGTCCCCCGGCCGGGGCGGCTCACCAGTAGGCGCGGTCGTCCCAGGGCTCGAACTCCGCGTGCTCGACGGGGTCGTCGTCCTCGTCCAGCGCCGCCAGCCCCTCGGTGGCGAAGGCGCCGCGCTGCCAGGCGAGGAGTCCGTCCACGAGACCGCGATCCCATGGCTCGCCCTGCCGGGCGTGGCGGGGCCAGACGATCAGGGGCCAGGCGTCGGGATCCTCGCCCTCGGTGAGCCAGCCCAGGTAGTCGCCGTCGATGGAGTTGGCGAACGGCAGGAAGCCGCCGGGCTCGGGCCACATCGCGAGCGGAAAGTCCTCCGGGAACTTCTCCTTGAGCTGCCGGTAGCCGTCCAGGGTCGACTCGACGTGCTGGACGAAGCCCTGACCGGCCGGGCGCAGCGGGGTGTGGAAGCGCAGCCAGCCGCTCCAGCACCCGGCGCCGTACAGGTCCAGGAGGGTCACGTACTCCCGTGGCAGCCGCGTGCCCAGCTCCTCGAAGAGCCCGTCCCAGCTGCCGCCGCCCAGATACGGCGCTCCGGGCGGCGGGGACAGCAGGCGCAGGGCGTCCAGCCCCGTGCCGGTTTCCAGGGCGACGCGTCGTTCGGCGTCGGTGAGGCGTGGAACGGTGGGCTCCGGCGGCGTCCAGGGCCCGGCCTCCGACAGAAAGGCGGTACGGGCGACGGTGCCGGGCAGCGGGCCCATCAGGGGGCCGGGCGGGGTGGGGAGTTCCCAGGTCTCGCGGACCATGTGCCGCAGGTAGCCGGTGAGCGTGAGGTCGTACCGGTGCCAGGGGAGGAGCCCGCTGCCGGGGACGGGGCCCGTGTGGCGGACGACCACGGTCCACTCGTCGGGATCCTCCGAGACGGACGTGTCCCAGAACAGCACGTCGCTGCCGCGGGTTTCGCCCCAGGCGAGGAGCCCGCCGGGGGCCGGGTGGAGGGCAGGCCGCTCCGGCTCCGGCAGCGCGCGGCTCTCGATCCGGGCCTCGCGGTGGGTGTCGCGCAGCCAGTCCCCGTAGTCGAAGCGGCCCTCCTGGACGCAGGGCACATGGATCCAAACGAACTCGCCGAAGTCCAGCGGCCCGTGGGCGTCGGCCAGCCGCTTGTAGTCGCCCGGCAGCGGCACCCCCAGCCATGCCTCGACCGCCGCCCAGTCGACGGGGACCGGCGCGGGCGGCCGTTCGGGGCTGGGGGTGGTGAACGCGGCGATGTCCAAGGTCACGTGTGGTCCTCCGGATCGAACGGTCGGACCTCCATCGTCGCTGCGACGACCTCAGTCGCTGCGACGACCTCGGCATCCCCACCACCGGGTCACCCTGCCAAGTCGGCCGCCGAGGCCGGAGGGCCCCTATCCGGCCACAGTTGAACGAGCCCACCGGCAGGCCGCCGCACAGCCCTATCGTTGGCCGGTGCGCACACCCCATGTCGGCCGTCCAGCCGATCTCGACGTGGTCCGTGAGTCCTATGACCGGGTGGCCGACAACTACGTCCACATGGTCCTGACCACGGGAGTCGGCGACATCCGCAGCCATCCGTGGCTCAAGGCGTCGATCGACGCCTTCGCCGACACCGTGAGCGGGCTCGGGCCGGTCCTCGACGTCGGCTGCGGACCCGGAACGGTGACCGCCTACCTCGCCGAACGCGGACTCGACGTGTCCGGGGTCGATCTCTCCCCCCGGATGATCGAGAACGCGCGCCGTCTTCATCCGCGATGCCGCTTCAGCGTCGCCTCCGCCACCGACCTCGACCTCGGTGAAGCGTCCCTGGGCGGCGTGCTGGGGTGGTGGTCGCTGTTCAACCTCCCCCGGGACGTCCTGCCTCAGGTTCTCGCCCTGTTCGCACGCGCCCTGAAGCCGGGCGGACATTTCATCACCGCGACACACGTCGGCGACGAGGACGCGGTGCGCACCGAGGCCTACGGAGGCGTACCCGTCCGTTGGACGACACACAAATGGCGGCCGGAACAGCTCGTGGAGCTGATCGAGCAGGCTGGACTGCGCCCGGTCGCCGAACTGCGGCTCCCCGCGGAGGAGCAAACCGGGCCGGGCGTGGTCATCATGGCCAGGCGACCCGGCTGAGGTTCGGGCGTCGCGAGCGGCACGGGCGGTCGCGACGGCGACGGCAGGCCAGTTGAGGCCGTGCGGGGCTCGCGCGCCGCGACCGGGCCGGCCTGCTTGAACATGGCGAACACCACGACGCTGGTCGGCAAACGAGCACTGGATGTCTGTGGTCAGAGGAACCACGGACATCCCGAACAGCTACAGCACAGGCTGGAAAGCGTGCGGGACAGGTCCGCGGTCGTAGCGGCGGTCGTTCATTCAGTGCCGGTAAATGCTGCTCCGGCGAGGCAGTGTGCCGCTGGCCCCGTATGACGGTCCCGCCAGAACAGTGCTACCCGGGCGGCCCGGGAAGGGCGGGAAGCGGTGCCCCTTCACGTCCGTGCTCCAGTGGTGGCCTGCACCGCAGGCACACTCCCGGGTCATGCTCTCGGGCACGATCTCGCCCGGGCGTCATGTCGTCTGTGCGTCGCTTCGCCCGCTCTCGCGGCTCAGGCCTCGACCCAAACCAGGGTCATCCCCCTGCGGGAGGCAGGAGGGGCACGATCTCGGCCGCCGGGCGGGCTGTGTGCAGGCTGAGCAGATCGGCGATCAGGTCGTCCAGGGGCGGCCAGGGAAGGTCCCCGTGGTCGTTGTAGAGGCTGACCAGGCCGTGCAGCCCGGTCCAGAGTAGGAGGCCCGCCTGCCATTGCTGCTCCGTCGAGGACGGCCTGCGTGCCCCCTCGGCGGCCGCTGCCAGGGAGGCCGTGACGGCCTCGAGTGGTTCGGCTCCGGCGCCGTGCGCTGACCCCGGGATCAGGTCGTCCGGCATGCGCCCGCCGAAAAGGGTGCGGTAGTGGCCGGGTTGGCCGACTCCCCAGCGTACGTAGGCGGCGCACCGGGCGGCGAGGTCGGCCAGCGGGTTCGGGGCGGACTGCGCGGCTTGGTCCATCAGGCGCGCCAACTCCGCGTAGCGCAGTCGCAGCACGTGCTGGACCAGCGCACTCAGGTCGGGGAAGTGGCTGTAGATGCTGGCCGGCGCCACCCCGACCTCGCGTGCGACCTGCCGCAGGGTCAGCGTCTCCGGCTGGTCGAGGGTGGACAGCAGCTTTGCCGCGGCGTCCACGAGTTGGGCCTTGAGTACCTGTCCCTGCCCGCGCGGATTACGGCGACGGGGAGCGGACTGCTCCTGCGGCGACACCTTGGCTCCCTTCTGACCAGGCTGAACGGTTGAGCAGCAGAGGTTCACCGTACAGCCGGGTCTCGCCTTGACATCGCTAACCAACAGTTGTTTAGTCATGTCACCAACAGTTGTTCAGTCAAGGGGTGGATCATCATGCGCATCGCCATACTGGGGGCGTCGGGGCGGACCGGCGGCACGCTCGTGGGTCAAGCGCTGGAGAGGGGGCACGACGTCGTGGCCCTGGTCCGGACGCCGGCCGCGTTCGCCGTGCCCGCGCCGCGGCAGGTCGAGGTCCGCAAGGCGGATGTCACCGACCCGCGGAGCTTCCCCGACCTGGCCGACATCGACGTGATCGTCTCCGCCATCGGCATCGCCAAGGGCGACGGTCCGGGCGCACTGGTCGCCGGAGCCAGGGTGCTCGCGGCGGTCGGCGTCCGCACGGTGTGGCTCGGCGCACTGGGCTCGGGCGTGTCGAGCCGGTCGGGCGGGCTGATCTACGCGGGGGTGATGCGGATGTTCGTCGGCTCGGAACTGGCCGAGAAGGCCGAGGCCGACCAGATCGCGCTCGCCGCCGGCGCCACGGTCTTCCACGCCCCGGACGTCACCGAGGGCCCCCTCAGTTCCACCGGCCGCATCGTGCCTTTGGCGGAACTGCGGCGTCCCCTGCTCCCGCCCCGGATCTCCCGGGCCACGCTGGCCTCCCTGCTGCTGGACGAGGCGGAGACGGACAAGCACGGCAGCGGAATCGCCGTACCCCTCAGCTACTGAGGATTAATGCGTGATGTCGCCAGGGCCTGTGGCGAGGCCGGTGCCGATGAGGCAGCCGGTGATGATGGTGGGCCGGTACTGGATCTGGCGTAGGCCCCGGCGGACTGCGGTGACCAGGTGCGTGTAATCGGTGAAGGCGATGTTGGCCAGGCTGGTGCGCCGCAGGCTGGACCAGATCCCCTCCACGGGGTTGAGGTCCGGTGCATAGGCCGGCAACTGGAACACCGTGAGCCAGTCCCGAGCCGTGGTCCAGGCGCGCATCGCGCGACTGAGGTGCAGGCCGACGTTGTCCCAGACCAGCACGATCGGTGCGCCGAGCTGGGTGTGGGCGGCTGTGAGCAGGTCCCGTAAGTCCTTCCAGGAGAAGCCCTTACGACCGTCGGCCCGCCGGTCACCGGTGTGCCGGAAGACCAATCGCGGCCGCTCGCCGGGCTTGTAGCAGCACAGAGCGGCCACCGACAGGTGGCGTCTGCTGCCGCCGTTGACCCGGATCACCGGGGTGACGCCTCTGCGGGACCAGGTGCGGGCGGTGTGCGGCGTCATCGAGAACCCGGCCTCGTCGGCGAAGACGGTCCAGGCGCCGAGCGCCGCCGCGGTGGTTCCACGGCCGACCAGGTCTCCTTCACCCACGTCGCGACCGCCTTGTCGTCGCGCTGCACCGCCCTGCGAGCCGGAACCTGGGGCGACCAGCCGTGCCGGTGCAGCAACAGGCATACCCCGGGCCCGGTGTAGCTCTTGTGGAACATCCGCCCGATCAGTGTCCGGATCCGCGCGAGCGTCCAGCGCTCGTCGGGCCAGCCGTGCGCCACCGCCCCCAACGCCAGCGCCGCCTCCAGCTTCACGAACAGCTCGTCGCTGAGCTTGGGCAGGGACGCCGGCCCCTTCGAGACCAGTCCCGCCTCACCCCGCTCGGCCCACTCGTGCCGCCAGCGCTGCACCGAGCGCACATGCACCCGCAGCATCTTCGCCACCTCGACGTTGTCACTGCCGGCCGTGAACATCTCGCCCGCATCCAGACGGATCTGCTCGCGAAAAGCCCTCCGCTCGGCAGTCAGCCCGCCACCCTGCGCATACCTCATGACCGTGGTGTACCGCGACGATCACGACCTGTCAGCACCCCACGACATCACGCATTACAAGTCAGTAGCCCTCGGCTGACACGACATTCGGAACAAGACCGCCCGGGCGAATCAGCTGTCGCCCGGCGCGAGGAACCGCGCCGAAAGGACACCATGAGCAACTTCGCCGACAAAATCGGACTCGTGACGGGCGCCGGAAGCGGCATCGGCCGCGCGGCGGCGATCGAGCTGGCTCGGCAGGGCGCCATCGTCGCCGTCACCGACATCGACGAGGCCACAGCGGGCGAGACCACCGAAATGATCAGGAAGGACGGCGGAGAGGCACTGGCTCTCCGCGTCGACATCAGCGACGAGGACGCGGTGCGGACCGCCGTCGAACGCACGATCAAGACGTACGGCGGCCTCGACTTCGCCGTGAACAACGCGGGCCTCGACTCGCACCACCGACAGCTCGACCACATGAGTCTGGAGGAGTTCGAGCGAGTCACCCACGTCAACCTGAGCGGGACCTTCCTCTGCATGAAGTACGAGCTGCCCGCCCTGCGCAGCCGCGGCGGCGGCGCGATCGTCAACGTCGCCTCCAACGGCGGCCTGTACGCGATCCCGACCGCCCCCGCCTACGTGGCCGCCAAGCACGGCATCGTCGGCCTCACCAAGGTCGCCGCCGTGGACTACGCGCCGCACAACATCCGCGTCAATGCCATCTGCCCCGGTCCGACCCGCACACCCGGTTTCGAAAGGGTCGCGGCCGGCACCGACATGATCGCGATGCAGGCGGCGATCACCCCGCTCGGCCGGTTGGCCACATCGGAGGAGGCGGCCGCAGCCGCGGTCTGGCTCTGCTCGGACGCCGCGGGCTACGTCACCGGGATCGCGCTGTCGGTGGACGGCGGGAGGCGCGCGTGAAGGCCGTCGAGTAGCGCAGACTGCTGATGCGGTCCTGACTGCGCGTACAGGCTGAGGAGTTTGCCGATGCGGTAGTCCGGCGCCAGCAGGATCGGATCACCGGAGCGAATCCCGGTTGACGCTTCGTGCTCCACCACGTCTGCCCATCCCGCCAGCATGGGTACGCGCGGTGAGGCGACCAGCACCCAGAAGACACGCCACTTCCTCGTCGCGCCGCCCTGACAGATCGGCTTCAACACGCCGATTCAATAGAGAACGAGCCGTAGCCGAGAGGCAGCCGTTCGACGACCTTCGTAGGCGCTGCCTGATGTTGGCGTGGGTGGAGGGGCTCGCTGTGGGATCCGCGGGGCCGGATCCCACGGTAGGCCCCGTCATCGACGGCCGTTTCGGCAGGTCAGTTGGGGCCAGGCGGGCTCACGTACCTGGACGTGTCCACACGCCGGTGTGGAACACGTCCACACGCAGAACACCCCCCTTCCCTGCGTTTCCGCAGGGAAGGGGGGTGATTCGAGCGGTAGCGGTGGGATTTGAACCCATCCACGTGACCCGTTTCACCTGCGGTTTTTCTGGGGATCGGGACAAAATGCCCCTCTTCGATCCTCCTGGATGCTGCTGAATCCGGATCGAGCCGGTGTCGTGTGGACGTGTCCACGCGACAGCAGTGCCCTGAGGGCGTGACGCGGCAGAGGTGGAGCGCATGTGGCGCCGCTGCCGGAGTTGGGTTGTGTCCAACCCTTCCAGCGGGTTGGGTCGGCGGGAATTCCCAGCGCCCCGAGTGGCCGGGCTGGAGGCCCAGGTCATGCCAAATCGCTACGTAGTACCTCTCTCGTGCGGTTCGCTGCTTCTCCAGCAGGGCGGACCAAGATTCGGAGGTGCAGCTCTGGGCATGCAGGGTGTGTTCCAAGTCCGCGACCGTTACTGCCCAGCCGTCCGCCTCCTGTGCCACCTCAGGGATGCCGAGTATCAACAGCGCTTCTCCGGAAGCGGGATCGCACATCAGTGGCTGCTGCCAGTTGGGAAGCCGCTTCTGGTGGAGGCAAGGGCCTCGGGTGAGGGTCGTTGCCGAGGTGGGCCGATACTCGGCGGGTCAGGGTGACGGTCTTCCTCAGCGACAACGCGTAGTCGGTGTAGGCCGCCCATCGCCGCTCCTCCCAACGAGCTTCCTGCTTACGACGGAAACGGGTCTGATCGCCGTGCAAAACGGCCAGGTACGGGCCGAGGGCTCCGATGATCACGCCGATGAGGGCTGGGGGCTGTTGTATGAACGCGGACACTGCTGCATGGCCCTCGTCGAGGCGCTCGCGGCCGACACCGGCCGGATCTTCGGCGAACCCTGCGGGCCCGGGCTGGCCATAGAGCTCCACGAGGCCCTGGACCCGCTGGCCCCCACCTGGCCCCCGCCGGCCGGGAGGCCATCCTCCTCCAGGGCGCCCGTATCGCTCTTGCCGACGGGCCGTAAACGCCTGCCGAACGGGAGACCCTCGCTACGGTGGGCACTGCCCTGATGATCTGTGCGGATGATGTGACGCGATTGCTCACGGCGGCGCGGACGTCGTCGTGGGCCCCGGGTGGGCCCGGGCCCCTCGCGCCCTCCCGGCGGGGGATTGAATTCTGCTGCGGGTCGGTGAGGGCTGGTCGCGCACACGCGGCGGTAGCCGCAGATCGAAACAGTCCCGCGCCCCTTCCGGGGCGGCGCGCCGTCCGCCGATTACTCCCCGGGGAGTAATCCGCACCCGCCGTCGCCCCCGGCAGTACGCGTCACCTCGCCCTCCCGCCCGACGAAAGCCGTGGTTCTCACCGGAAGTCTGGGGACCGAAGCAGACGTCACCCGGAGGGAGATCGGCCAATGGGGGCCGGAGAGACAACCACGACGAGGACGGGACGCGGGCGAGCCGTTCCATGGGCGGTGCTCGGGCTGTGGATTGCCGTGCTCGCGCTCGTCGGGCCGTTCGCGGCGAAGCTCGCCGACGTCCAGCAGGACCGGGTCACCGACTACCTGCCGGCGAGCGCTGACTCGACGCAAGCGGCGAAGATCGAGGACAAGTTGCCCGGGGGCGAGACCACCGAGATGGTGCTCGTCTACCACCGGGACGGCGGGCTCAGCGCCGCCGACCGGGAGACCGCGGCCGGGCAGGTCGCGGAGATCACCCGGCGGCACGAGCTGATCGGCGGTGCTCCCAAGGGGATTCCGTCCAAGGACGGCACGACCCTGATGTACCCGGTCGCCAGCAACGAGCCCGGGGCGAACGAGGAGCAGCGGGACAAGCTCGTCAACGACGTCCGCGAAGTCGCCCAGGGCGAAGGCGGGTTGAGCGTCGATGTGGGCGGCGCCGGCCCGCTGGACATCGACTCCGGCGCGGTCTACGACTCGCTCGGCGGACCGCTGCTCTACACCACCATCGCCGTCGTCGCCGTACTGCTGATCCTGATCTACCGCAGCCCCGTGCTGTGGCTCGTGCCTCTCGTCGTCGCCGGGATCGCCGACTACGTGTCGATGGGTATCGCCTACGGCCTCAACCAGGCCTTCGGCACGACCGTCTCGGGGCAGAGTTCGGCTGTGATGACGATCCTCGTGTTCGGGGCGGGCACGGACTACGCGCTGCTGCTCGTCTCGCGCTACCGGGAGGAGCTGCGGCGCATCGAGCGACCGTACGAGGCCATGGTCGCCGCCCTGCGCGGCTGCGGGCCCGCCGTGCTCGCGTCCTCCGGCACCGTCGCCGCCGGACTGCTGTGCCTGCTCGCCGCCGACCTCAACAGCAGCCGGGGCATGGGCCCGCTCGGCACCGTCGGCGTGCTGTGCGCGCTGATCGCGATGATCACCCTGCTCCCCGCCATCCTCGTACTGCTCGGACGGCGTGTGTTCTGGCCGCTCGTGCCCGCCTTCGGGAGCACGCCCAAGCAGCGGCGGAGCCTGTTCTCGGCGATGGGCAGCTCTGCCGGACGCAGGCCGCTGACCGTACTCGCGAGCGGTGCCGTACTGCTCGGCGCCCTCGCCCTGGGCTCGCTCAACCTGCCGGGACCGGTCAAGCAGGAGGACTCCTTCGTCGACAAGCCGGAGTCCGTCGTCGCGATGAAGACCCTTGCCAAGGCCTATCCCGAGCAGGGCAGCCAGCCCATCGACGTGATCACCCCGCAGGGCCGCGCCGACGAGACCCTCGCGGCCGTCCGCGGCACCCCGGGAGTCGGCAGCGCGGAGAAGGGGCGTACGGGAGACGGCTGGACCGAGATCTCCGTCTTCGCGAAGAGCGCACCCCAGTCGGCGGGGGAGATCGCCACCATCAAGTCCCTGCGGGACGAACTGAAGGGCTCCTACGTCGGCGGGGACAGCGCCCAGCAGATCGACCTGGAGGACACCAACGCCCGGGACACGAAGATCGTCGTGCCGCTCGTCCTCGTCTCCGTGATGCTCATCCTGATCGGACTGCTGCGGAGTCTGGTCGCACCGCTGCTCCTGGTGGTCGCGGTCGTCGCGGTGTGGGGTGCCTCCCTCGGGATCGGCGGACTGGTCTTCGAATCGATCCTCGGCTTCGAGGGCACCGATCCGGGGCTCGGACTGCTGTCCTTCGTGTTCCTGGTCGCCCTCGGCGTCGATTACGGCATCTTCCTCATGCACCGGATGAGGGAGGAGTCCCTGGCGGGAGCGGAACCGGCCGCGGCGGCACTCACCGCACTGCGCACCACCGGCGGCGTCATCGCCTCCGCCGGACTGGTCCTCGCCGCGACCTTCGCCGTGCTGATGAACATGGGCCTGGTACAGCTGGTCCAGCTCGGCTTCGTGATCGCCGTCGGCGTCCTGCTCGACACCTTCCTCGTACGGACGTACCTGGTGACCAGCGCCAGCGTCGCCCTGCGCCGGAAGGTGTGGTGGCCTGGAGGGCTCTCACGGGAGCCCGAGCCGGCCGAACGGACCGGACCGGCCGGACCGACCGAGCCGCCCCGGCAGCCGGAAACCGTCAGTGCACCCTGAGCACGCTGATCGTGCACCTTGATCCGGCGGGCCCGCCCGGGTGCCTCTCCTTCCGGAGGGGCGCCCGGGTTCCCGCACGAGTACCGGAAGATGGAGCCGTGGAAGAACGGGGAACGACCACAGGGCTACGCGACCGGTCGGCGGCGGAGACGGCGGCCGGTGGCGGCGGGCGGTCCCGTCGCGTCGAGCGCATCATGTCCGCCATCAACCGCGAGCCGCTGACCGCGCCGCACCGCACCCGCAACGACGCGGTCCTCGCGCTGGGCGTCGCCGTGCTCGCCGTAGCCATCGCCCTGACGGGCGGCGAAGGGATCCGGCCCGGCCATCTCAGCTGGAAGCTGCTGCTCGCCGGGTACGTGCCTCTCGTATGGCGGCGCCGCAGTCCGTTATTGGCCCTGCTCGGGGTGGTGGCCTGCATGGCTCCGTACTACGCCCTCGACTACAACCCCGCCCTGCCCGTCCCCGCGACCGTCCTGGCGCTCTACACCGTCGCGGCGACCGGCGCCGTACGCCGCACGCTGCTCACCGGTGTCGCCGTCCTCGGCCCGACAGTGATCAGCAACGGCCTCACCAACCAGGACGGGGCGCTGGAGTCCCTGGAGATCTCCGGCTGGATCATCGCGGTCCTGTTCGTCGGTATCGCCGTCCGCTACTACCGCTTGTACGTCGCCTCCATCGTCGAGCGGGCCGAACGGGCCGAACGCACCCGGGAGGAGGAGGCCAGGCGCCGCGTCGCCGAGGAACGGCTGCGGATGGCCCGTGACCTGCACGACCTGCTCGCCCACAGCATCACGCTCATCGGCGTGCAGACGTCCGTGGCGGCCCACATCCTCACCGCCGACCCCGAGCGCCTCGACCGCAAGGCCGTCGCCCAGGCACTGGACGACATCGCGGGGACCTGCCGGACCGCCCGGGGGGAACTGCGTACGACGCTGGAGGTGCTGCGGGCGCATGACACGGTCATGGGAGTGGGCGCGGACCTGGGAGCGGGGGCCGGTTCCTTGTCCGGTTCTGTTTCCGGGGCCGAGGACATGCGGGGGCCGCTGCCCGGGATCGACGGACTGGCCGGTCTCGCGGAGGCAGGCCGGGTGGCCGGGGCCAAGGTCGAACTGTCCGTCCGTGCGGACGGCATACCGCCCTCCGTGGGCGCCGCCGCGTACCGGATCGTGCAGGAGGCGCTCACCAACGCCGTACGGCACGGTGGCCGCGAGGACCTCACCGTGCGGGTGGGTCTGTGGACCGCGGACGGCGCACTGCGGGTGAGTGTCAGGGACGACGGGACGGGCGGGGACGACGGTTCGGGCGGCGGAGTGGGCCCGTCCGGCGGCACGCCGGGGTTCGGGCTCGTCGGAATGCGGGAGCGGGCCCGGAGCGTGGGCGGCACACTGGACGCCGGTCCGGGGCCCGCCGAGGGCTTCGAGGTGACCGCCACACTGCCGCTGTCCCGGGAGGACGAGGTTCGATGACCATCCGCGTACTGCTGGCCGACGACCAGAACCTCGTACGGGCTTCCTTCGCGATGCTCGTTTCGTCGGCCGGGGACATGGAGGTCGTCGCCGAGGCGGGCACCGGGCGGGAGGCCGTGGCGCTGGCCCGGTCGGCGCGGGCCGATCTCATCGTGATGGACATCCGCATGCCCGACCTCGACGGGATCGAGGCGACCCGGCTCATCGCCGCCGACGAGGATCTCGCGGGGGTGAAGGTGCTCGTCCTGACGACGTACGAGACCGACGAGCACATCGTCGAGGCACTGCGGGCCGGGGCGTCCGGCTTCCTCGTGAAGGACATCAGGCCGGCCGAACTCCTCGACGCCATCCGGACGGTGGCCGCGGGGGAGTCCCTCCTCTCGCCCGGTCCCACCTCGCGGCTGATCGCCCGCTTTCTGCGCGCGCCGGACACCGCGACGACATCCGCGGTGGGCGGGCCGAGCGGGCTGTCCGAACGGGAACGGCAGGTGCTCGCGCTGGTCGCCCGCGGTCTCAACAACTCCGAGATCGCCGACGCGTTGGGACTCAGCCCGCTGACCGCGAAGACCCATGTCAGCCGGATCATGGGCAAGCTGGGGGCGCGGGACCGGGCACAGCTGGTGATCGTGGCGTACGAGTCGGGGCTTGTGATACCCGGGACTGTCTGAGTTCGGGCCGACCCCGGGCCGACTCCGGATCGGGTTCGGGTTGCGTTCCGGGGGTCCGTTGTGCGGTCCCTCAACTCCCTGTGGTTGCACGGGCATTGCTCTGTCCCTCGGTGCGCACTCTCCGATGTCACCAGCCTGACCAGCGCCTTCACGGACGCACTGCGACCGCGTGGCACCGGGCACGACCCGGCTGGATCGAGGTAGATCTCGCGATCATGCTCGCCGACGGCGGCGAGGCGATAGCGGACCTGGCCCTGCTGCGCGACCAGGACGAGGTTTTCGGCCCTGTCGCCGCCACTCCGACCGCCTGGCGTCTGCTGGCCGGCATCGATTCGGCTGCACTCCCGCGCCTGCGCTCGGCCAGAGCCACCGCCCGGGACCGTTCATGCGCGACATCAGCACAGCGGGTCTGCCGGGCTTGCTGTGGGACCCGCGGGGCCGGATCCCACAGAATGCTCCGTCATCGACGGCCGTATCGGCAGGTCAGCTGGGTTGTGTGGGCTCACGTGCCGAGATGCGTCCACACAATTGGTGGACGTGTCCACACGCAAAACACCCCCCTGCCCTGCGTTTCCGCAGTTCAGGGGGGTGATTCGAGCGGTAGCGGTGGGATTTGAACCTATCCACGTGACCCGTTTCACCTGCGGTTTTTCTAGAGATCGGGACAAAGTATCCCTCTTCGGTCCTCCTGGGTGCTGCTGAATCCGGTTGTATCCCGGGTTGGTGTGGACGTGTCCACACACTCCGTTGATCGATGAGGCGAGGGAGAGCTGCGCGACCGGAGGGTGCTGAGGCCGCATCACGCGAGGAGCCTCTGCGGCAATGTCCGGCATTGGTTGAGTCTCCTGTGGGGGGAGACCTCAAGCTGAGCTGTATGGACAGCGACGGCCTCTATTCCATCGGAGAATTATCCCGCCGAACCGGCCTGACGGTGAAGACCATCCGGTTCTACTCCGACCAGGGCATCGTCCCGCCGACCGGCCGGAGCCCGGCAGGCTACCGGCTCTACGGCCCCGACGCGCTCGCGCGCCTGGACCTGGTCCGCACGCTGCGCGATCTCGGGCTCGACCTGGCGACCGTGCGCAAGGTGCTGGACCGGGAGGCGTCCATACCGGAAGTCGCGGAAGCACATGCCAACGCCTTGGACGTGCAGATCCGAACGCTCCGCCTGCGCCGGGCAGTGCTGCGCGCAGTCGCCAGACGCGGCCCCACCCCCATGGAGATGGACCTCATGCACCGACTCGCCACGCTCTCCCAGGCCGAACGGCGCCGACTGGTAGCCGACTTCATCGACGACACCTTCAGGGACCTCGATGCCAACCCCGAGTTCGTGACCCTGATGCGATCCGCCATGCCCGAGCTGCCCGACGACCCATCCCCTGATCAGGTGGGGGCCTGGGTGGAACTCGCCGAACTGTGCCAGGACGCGGACTTCCGTACGGTGGTGCGGCACATCGCCGAGGAGCAGGCGGAAGACCCTTCCCCGCAGGACGTCGGCAGTCTGCACGACGGTCTCAACCAAGCGATGCGCGAACGAATCGACGAAGCCGTATCCGTCGGCCTCCTTCCGGCCTCCGCCCAAGCACCCCTCGCCGACTCACTGGGCAGCCTCTACGGCCACGCGTTCGAGCGAGCCGGCGACGGCGATCTGCGCCGCTGGCTCCTAGCCCGCCTGCAGATGACCACCGATCCATGCGCCGCGCGCTACTGGCAGCTCCTGGCGACGATCAACGGCTGGCCCACATCCCCGACTCTCGCCCCCGTGTACACCTGGTTCACCACCGCCCTCCACGGTTCTTCTGCCGTGGCAGCGACGTCTTGAGCACGGGAGGGCATCACGTGAAGTACGACATCCTTCAAATCCTCGGTATGGCTCTCCTCGTCCTCGGGGGGCAGGGAGCGATCCGCCAGCTCGTCGACCACGACAACGCCGGCCTGCTCGGTTGGCTGCCAGGCGGATTCGCGGTCGGCATCACCGTCCACGTTGTCGCCGCGGCCATCGGCGCGGGCCTTGCGGGCTGGGCGCGCGGGCAAGCGAAGGCTGTCAGGCGCACGAGCTGATGGTTGGGCTGCCTACGTGAGGGGAGCATCGAGCACGGCAAGATCCACCCGTTCACCGCGGAGCCGGGAACGTGGCGCGGCGGATGTCCGGCTTCGCTGGAGGCGCCCAGCTCAACTCCATCGAATCCACCCTCGATCTCGTCGTCTCGTCCTGACCACCAGGAGGGGCGCCCGGCCAGAGACGGGGCGCCCTGGGTCGTCGGACGCAGTCTTGCGTGGATGATGCATGCCCGTCGGCATGCCCGGGACTACGAACGGCTTGCCCAGCACTCGGGGAACCGACGAAGTACGGCTCCCCGGGTGACGGAATGTGTAGGCCGTGCGGGCGGGGTTCCGAGAGCGGTCTCGAGGTGTCTCGTCTCACTGAAGGTTGACCGATCGCATCGAACGTTGACCGGCCGTCTCCGAAGCAGCGGATCCGCTCTCACGCTGTCGGGAAACCTGGCCTGAACAAGATCCGACCACAGAGGTAGCTCAAGTAGGCCTGTAGAGCGACGTGTTGGAGGCAATCGGAGGTCTAGCGTCGACTGTATGACCACCAGACGTCGAAGAGCCGTTGCAGCCAGCCTGCTCACCCTCGCCCTGTCCGCCCCGCTCCTGGACGCCGCACCGCCCCGCCTCCGCCCAGGGCGTGCAGACTCCTCCCTCCCGGGTTCCGTACGCGAGCGGGTTGGCGTTGCCGCTTCCCACCGGTCCGTACATGGTGGGCCGCCGCGCCCTGCACTTGGTCGACAGGGACCGCACTGACCCGTGGGTGCCAAGGGCGGGGAACCGGGAGCTGATGGTGTCGGTGTCCTATCCGTCGCGTGGGGCGGGCGGTTCGCCAGCGGCATACATGACCGATGACGAGGCGCAGCTCCTGCTGGAGGCCCGAGGTCTCGGCGGAGTGGTGCCTGCCGCAACGGTTGCAGGGGCGCGTACTCACGCTGAGGAAAGTGTTCTCCCGGCGCCGGGGCGTTTCCCCTTGGTGCTGCTTTCTCCGGGATTCTCGATGCCGCGCACCACACTCACGTCGGTCGCCGATGATCTCGCGAGTCGCGGCTACGTCGTTGCCTCCGTGGACCACGCATACGAATCCGTTGGTACGGCCTTTCCTGGGGGCCGAATGCTGACCTGTGTGGCCTGCGGGCAGGTCGAAACGTCCGAGGAGAAGGCAGCCCTCGCGCGCGGCCGGGCCAAGGACATGTCCTTCGTGATCGACGAGCTGACGAAGGCCCGACAGGCGGGGGCGCTGTCCCGCGCGATCGACCCGAGCCGGATCGGAATCGCGGGGCATTCGATCGGGGGCGCGGCCGCCGCGGCAACCATGGCCGCCGACCGTCGCGTGCGTGCCGGGGTTGACCTGGACGGTGACTTCTTCCTGAACCCTGCTGCTTCGGGGCTCGGCCGACGTCCATTCCTCATACTCGGCGCCGAGTCCACGCACAGCCCCGACAGCAAGGACACCGACTGGCCTGAGGCATGGAAGCACCTGAGCGGCTGGAAACGCTGGCTGACGGTGACCGGCGCCGGGCATTTCTCCTTCACGGACGTGCCTTATCTCGCCGGCCAGTTGGGCCTGTCGGATCCCGCCGTGCCGCTCTCCGGGGAACGAGGTTGGGACATAACCCGCGACTATGTGACCGCATTCTTCGACCTTCACCTGCGGGACATTCCGCAGCCGATCCTCACCGGTCCGACTGCCGCGCATCCCGAGGTCGTATTCCGGCAGCCGTGAGGACGCGCTGCACCGGCCCTCGGGAGTCCGCAGGCCAACCGGCGAGCTGGGATGCTCCGGATGGGGCTGGTGTGACCACGGCGTCGGAGCCGTCCGCTGACGGACCAGCTGCCGCTAGCGGCCGTGTGCCTGGCGCACGAACTTGACCTTGCGGCAGCTGGCGCCGCTGTTCGGTGTCGCGAAGTCCGCCGCGGGCCGAATCATCGACGACATCAGTCCGCGCCTGGCGCTGCAACACCGGCGCCGGTACCGGCGCGACACGGTGCTGATCGTGGACGGCACCCTGGTGCCCACGCGTGACCATACGGTCGCTGAGCAGTCCAAGAAGGCCAGCCCGTCGCGGGCAACGCAGCGGCTGCAAGGTACGGGAGCGCCCGCGTCGAGCACGTCTTCGCCCGCATCAAGGCCTGGAAGATCCTCCGCTACTGCCGAAACGTCTGTGTACGGAGGGGCTTGCCGCGGGGCCGGATCCCACGGAAGGCCCCGTCAGCGACAGCCGTTTCGGCAGGTCAGCTGGGTTATGTGGGCTCACGTGCCGGGACACGTCCACACAACTGGTGGACGTGTCCACACGCAAAACACCCCTCTGCCTGCGTTTCCGCAGGTCAGAGGGGCGTAAGAGCGGTAGCGGTGGGATTTGAACCCATCCACGTGACCCGTTTCACCTGCGGTTTTTCTGGAGATCGGGACAAAGGGTCCCTCTTCGATCCTCCTGGATGCTGCTCAACCCGGTTGCGTCCGGGGTCGGTGTGGACGTGTCCACACGGCTTCTCGAGGGCTATGAGGGCACGTCCCGGCAGCGAGGTGGAGAGTCGCGTTTGGCGCTCCGTGCTCTGGCGCGCCCTAGCTCGGCCACGCGCAAGCCAATGATTGAGGAATGGACAGAGAGTGACAAGTTGCGGTGTGGACGATACCGCTGTCCGTACTGCTGAGGTGCTGCGGAACGCGATCACCGCCAAGGACATGCGAGTCGGTGTGCGGTGGGCGCAGCGAGGACACCGGGCCTGGCCGGAAGCCACTCCCCGCGTGTTGGCTCCCCTGACAGGTCCCAGTAGTACTCGACGAGAAGGCAACGGAGTAGCTATTGCCGCGACGTGCTCATTCAAGTGGACGGAAAGGGCGCGCCTGGACGGCGGATGGTGCCATGGGAACGAGGGCCTGTGCCGTTCTTATCTACCCCATTCTCGAACGTACGCAGTGACGGTCGAGCGGGATCTCACCGGTACAAGCATGGCGAAGTACTTGACGCTCATCTACGTCGGGTACAGGGCCAAGAGTATTGTTTTGTGACTGGATGGTTAAGGCGGCGGCTTGTGCATCCACTCTTGTAGCGATTCCACTGACTTGATGGTTTCGGGATGCTGTGGGCCGAGCAGTCGCTTGCGCTGGGCAACGACCTTCTTCATCAGGCTCAATGCCTTACTGGTGTGTTCTGCCTGTTTGTAAGAGAGGGCCAGGTTGTTCCAGACCGTGAGGGTGTCGGGGTGTTTGGGGCCGAGGATGCGTTCGCGGTCTGCGGCGACGCGTTCGTGGATGGAGATAGCGTCGTTGGTGCGGCCCGCCTGTCTGTAGGAGTTGGCTAGGTGGTTCCAGGCGGTGAGGGTGTCGGGGTGTTCGGGGCCGAGAATGCGTTCGCGGTCGGTGGTGATGTGTTCGTGGATGGTGGTGGCGTCGTTGGTGCGGCCCGCTTGTAGGTAGGAGTTGGCCAGGTTGTTCCAGGCGGTGAGGGTGTTGGGGTGTTTGGGGCCGAGAATGCGTTCGCAGTCTGCGGTGACGCGCTCCTGGATGGGGATAGCGTCGTTGGTGCGGCCCGCTTGTAGGTAGGAGTTGGCCAGGTTGTTCCAGGCGGTGAGGGTGTTGGGGTGTTTGGGGCCGAGGATGCGTTCGTAGTCGGTGGTGACGCGTTCGTGGATGGTGATGGCGTCGCGGTTGCGGCCTGCCTGCTCGTAGGAGTTGGCCAGGTTGTTCCAGGCGGTGAGGGTGTTGGGGTGTTTGGGGCCGAGGATGCGTTCGTAGTCGGTGGTGAGGCGTTCGCGGATGGTGGTGGCGTCGTTGTATCGACCCGCGTTCAGGTAGGAGTCGGCTAGGCCACCCCACGAATGGAGGGTGTCGGGGTGTTCGGGGCCGAGGATGCGTTCGTAGTCGGTGGTGAGGCGTTCGTGGATGGTGGTGGCGTCGTTGGTACGGTCAGCCCTTTGATAGGTGAGGGCCAGGTTGTTCCAGGTGGTGAGGGTGTCGGGGTGTTCGGGGCCGAGAATCCGCTCAGCATCGACGGATAGGCGCTTCCAGTGGGCGATTGCGGCAGCGTACAGACCTGTGTTGGTCAGGTTTGCGCCTACTCGGACAAGTGCCTCTGGGGTTTCGGTCTGCCACAGGTGGTCTCCGCTGTGGGCAGCCAGGGTGTCGGTGTTCGCTCTCAGAGCCGCGCACAGTTCCGGATCCGTGTGGTCGAGGTGGCTCTCTGGCCAGGCTTCGTACAACGCGTCTGCTAGGGCGGTTGTGAGGGGGAGGTGTATGGGGGTGGCCTCACGGGTGGCGCGGGCTGTGAGGGCGTGAATGCGTACGGCCCGGGGGCCGTTGGCCGGATTGCAGGTGATCAGGGCATAGCGGTGGAGGAGGCGTAGGACTGCGCGGGCCTGGTCTGGGCTGACCTCTTGGTCCTGTTCGCTGTGGTCTTGAGCTTGGTTGGTATTTCGGGTGCGGTATGCGGTGCGCGGTCAGGTAGTTGATGACGGGCGTGGTGGCCCAGAGGGTTTGGGGGTGGCCGGCGGGGTCGAGGTAGGCGACCAGTCGCATTGCGGGCACCGCTAGGCCGAGAGGTTTGCACTGCTGGGCGGCATCCAAGGCCAGGAGCAGAGCTGTGGTCACCTGTCGTCCGTAGCCTTCGGTATCGGCCTCTTCGGGGAGCAGGTCGGTCAGGCGGGACTGGTGGTCAGCGAAGCGTTGCAGGTAATCGGTACAGGAGACGTCTTCGTTGATCATGTATGCCGCGGCGTGGGACAGGGCGAGTGGCAGGCGTCCCAGTTCGTCGGCCACGTCGCTGGTCCGTGTGTCGAGGAGGTGGGCCGCATCGGCTGCGGTAAGCCTCATCTTCAGATACGCATCAGCTTCGGCAGGGGTATAGGTGTCGACTTCGATCACGGTGCGGCCGCCCCCGGACATGGCTGCTTCGCGGCGTCGGGTGGTGGCCAGGACGTGGCCGCTGCCATTAGGGGAAGGGACGGGCCACCAAGGGCTGAGGCTCTTGGGGTCGGTGATGTCGTCGAGGACGATCAGCCAGGTGCGGGGGGTGGTGGCCAGCCAGTCCAGCAACGCTCGTGCATCCGTTTCCGCGTCTTCCCCCGTCGCGCCGGGGGCCTGGAGGCGTCGTGCGGCTTGGGCGTAGAGGTCGACAACCTGTTCTGTTTCGATGGCGTTCGCCCAGATCACCAGGTCGGTGCGGTCGGCGAGGGCTTGCGCGGCGTAGGAGGCTGCGAGCTGGGTTTTGCCGACTCCGCCGCCGCCGGTGAGGACTTGGGTCAGGACGACGGTGGTGTGGTCGGCCCGTGCGGTGTCCACGGCTTGTCTCAGGGCGATGCGGGGCTGGAAGGCGGAGGCCAGCGTGGGCACCGCGCCCACTCGTACCGGCCAGGAGACCGGTGCGGTGGATGAGAAGTAGTTGTACTGGTGGGACCCTGGGCCGGTCTGTACACCTTTGGCGCCTCGCAGGTCCATACGCGGCTCCTTTGCCTTACCCCGGCTGTCGGCCAGCCGCGCCCGTCTCAAGTTGCTGGCCGGGCGGGTCTGCACGTCAGAAGTGGTTGTGCTGAGTGCTGTTGTCGCCGAACTGGATGCCTTTGGCGCCGCGCAGGTCCATCCCTTGTCGTTCAGCGTTGCCCTGGTCGTCGCCTTCTGCCGGGGCCAGGCCACCAGAGTCTGGCGCGGCGGCCTGGCCCTCGATCGGCGTCGCTGTTGATCGAGGCGGAGGTATGGGGCGGGGTGGTCGTGCGAGGGCGCGGGCGGCGGTGTAGTCCAGCCAGCGGTCCCAGATGGCTTGGCCCGCGTCCAGGATCTGTTCAGCCAGGCGCGCGACATCCTCGGTGGGGGCGTGGCGGCAGGACTCGAGGTGGCTGATGTAGGAGGGGTGGAAGCCCATTGATCTGGCCAGCTTCTGCTGTGACAGGCCTTGGGTGAGCCTTCGGTGGGCGAGTTCGGCGGCGAAGGCCGCTCCGGCCAGCGCTACTGCATCCCTGTCCCCGGGCAGTGCCGCATCCGCTTCCTCAGCCTGAGGTTTGTGCTGCCGGTCAAGATCGGTCCGGCTTCCGGGTTCAGGGACGGATTTCCCGCACAGTTGTTCGCGGGCTAATTCTCCGTCCCTGCTGTGGCGCGTTTCGTCGCGCTCGCCCATGCAAGCCCCCTGCAATGCCGGACGTAAGTCATGAGTGAACCATGAATGACAACGGCTCAGCCTGACCTCAGGTTACCCCTCAACGGTGTGCTTATCCCCGTGGCCGCCGACAAGGGCGCGGCCCGAACGGGAGGAGACCCCAAGATGATGGTCAGCCTGACGTTCCCCCAGGACGACGCCGACTGGTTCAAGAGCAGCTTCAGCCAGCCGACCAGCTCCACTTGCGTCGAAGTCCGCTTCGTGGGTGACAGCGTTCGCGTTCGGAACAACCGTTTCCTGGATGTTCCGGAACTGACGTTCGACCACGCCGAGTGGGAAGCCTTCCTGCTCGGCGCCTGGAACGGGGAATTCAACATCCCGCAGCGCTAAAAGGGGTGAGAAAGAGCTGGCATGCCTGGAGAAGCCCCGCCAGGCATGCCAGCCCTCTCCTCTTTGTCTCCCGCCGGGATCGCGGACACGACCGTTCGTGGTTGCTTCCATGGCTCGTTCACTCAGCGCCGGCGACGTCCCGTCTTCAAGAGGTACTGGTGGCGAACGTAAAGTGCCCAAAGGGCTGCTCGACGGGAGCCGCTGATACCGGAGGGGCAACATGGGGGAAGAGCCGCCTGCGCACGGACCGGTGTCCGGGGGGACTCACTCGCGTGTGTCGGGTGCGGCGCGCGATGTGGTCCAGGCCAGGGATGTGCACGGTGGGGTGCACTTCCACGCCTCGAACCTACCCCCACTGCCGGCCGTGCCCGTCCCGCGGCAACTACCGGCCGATGTGCACGGCTTTATCGGACGGACACGAGAACTCGGCCGCCTGGACGCGCTGACGGAGGAGAACCGGCCCGAACAAGCCGCGACGATCATCATCGCTGGGACAGCGGGAGCGGGTAAGACCGCCCTCGCCGTCCACTGGGCCCACCGGCTGCGTGACCGATTCCCCGACGGCCAGCTGTTCGTGAACCTGCGCGGCTACGACGCCGGACCTCTGATGGGTCCCCAGGCCGCGTTGGACCGCTTCCTGCGCGCCCTGGACATGCCCCCGCAGGCGATCCCCGCGGACCTGGAAGCCAGAGCCGACCTGTACCGCTCACTGCTGGCGGACAAACGGATCCTGGTGATACTCGACAATGCCGCCACCGCTGCACAGGTCCGCCCTCTGACGCCCGGCAACGCCCAGTGCCTTCTGCTCATCACCAGCCGCAACCGTCTCACCGCCCTTGCCGCCCGCGACGGCGCCCACCGCCTGACCCTGGGCATGCTCAGCGAGGCCGAGTCCGTGGAACTGGTCACCGCCGCCACCGCCGAGCACCGCACCGGTGATGCTCGAACGCAGAGGACCGAACTCGCCCGACTGTGCGCGCACCTGCCCCTGGCGTTACGCATCGCCGCAGAACGCGCCGCCGCCCGCCCATGGATGCCGCTGCCCGAACTCATAAACGACCTGCGCCAGGAATCCTCACTGTGGGACGCCCTGTCCACCGAGGACGGAGAAGAAGCCGACGCCGTACGCAGCGTGTTCGCCTGGTCCTACCGAGCCCTGCCGCCCCCCGTCGCCAGAACCTTCCGCCTGCTCGGACTCCACCCCGGACCCGAGTTCGGCATTCTGGCCGCCGCAGCCCTCACCCAAGAACCCCTCCCTCGTCTGCGGGGCCTGCTGGACACCCTGGTCGGCGCCCACCTCCTAGAACAGACCGGCCCGGACCGCTACCAATTCCACGACCTACTCCGCGCCTACGCCACCACACAGGCCCACCAGGACGAAGCCCTACAGGACCGCACCGCGGCCATCGAACGCATCGCCACCTGGTACCTCCACACCGCCGACGCCGCCACCCGCGCCGTACAGAGCTTCTACCCCCCAGTCCTCACTCAGCCCCCGGCCGACGGCATCCACCCTCTGACGTTCGAAGAGCACGACACCGCCATGCTCTGGTACCGGACGGAACAGGCCAACCTGCTCAGCACCGCCCGTGCGGCCACCGAGGCCGGTCTGGACGAAATCGCCTGGCAACTGCCCGCCACCCTCTATGGCCTGCACGTGGCCCGCAGCCCCCTCGACGACTGGCAGGCCATGAGCCTCCTCGGCCTGCAAGCCGCCCAGCGCCTGCAAAACGAGAAAGCCCAAGCAACTCTCCGCCAGAGCCTCGGTGTCGCCTGCGTCGTCGGACGCAAGTTCGATGAAGCTGCCGCACACCTCCAGGCCGCCCTAACCAGCCTCACCGCTCAAGCCGATACCCCCGCCATGGCCGACGCGATCACCGCCCTGGGCTTCGTCCACCTCGAACGGCACCGGCCTGTTGAAGCCCACGCCTGCTGCGAGCAGGCACTAGCCCTCGCCCAAAACAGCGACGACCGCAAATGGACGGCGGTGCTGCTGGGCAACCTCGCCCGCACCAGCCTCCACCTCGGCCACCTTGAACAAGCTGCACAACTCGCTGAACAGTCCATCGATCTTCACCAGGCACTGGGTACCGACCGGCGCCTTCGCATCAGCCCGCTGCTGCTTCTCGCGCGTGCCCACCGCGAAGCCGGACGACCGAACCAGGCCACTCCCCACGTGCAGGCTGCCCTCGACATCGCGCAGACCATCGACTTCCCCACCCTGGACTACGACGCACACCTCGAACTCGCCGAGACGTGCCGGGCCTTGGGCTTTCACACCACCGCACTGGAGGCCTACTGGCGATGCGTGACCATCCAACGCGCCCGCCGCAGCCGCGCCGACGAGGCCGTCGCCTACGACGGCATCGGCCAGACCATGCACGCCCTCGGACGGCATACCGAAGCCATCGACTTCTACCTCTTGGCCGTCCGCATCCACCGCCAGCCCCACGCCCCCTGGAACCTCGCCCACGTTCTCGACCACCTCGCCGACGCCTACCACGACACCGGCCAATCTGAGCGGGCCACCACCTGCCGGGCCGAGGCCTTCGAACTGCTGGCAGACTTCGAAGACCCCCAAAGCGTGTGCACCCGCGACCGCCTCCGCACACTCAACCGCCAATCCGACAGCCCGCCCGGCCCCTGACTCTTCTCCTCGCCCCCGCCTCAGACCCCCAGATTCGCGGTCGACGGCGTCGGCCGGGACGACCGCGTTATCGCGGTATGCATCACAGGTTCGGTCCTAGCGAACTCGGCCACCGTGATCTTGGGCAAGTGCACGCGCTGCCGATTAAATCTGATGGGCCCCGCTTGCGGTCAGGCTTCGGAGAAGACACCTGCGGTGGGACCGGCGGGGCCGGATCCCACGGAAGGCCCCGTCATCGACAGCCGTTTCGGCAGGTCAGCTGGGTTATGTGGGCTCACGTGCCGGGACACGTCCACACAACTGGTGGACGTGTCCACACGCAAAACGCCCCTCTGCCTGCGTTTCCGCAGGTCAGAGGGGCGTAAGAGCGGTAGCGGTGGGATTTGAACCCACGGAGGAGTTGCCCCCTCACGCGCTTTCGAGGCGCGCTCCTTCGGCCGCTCGGACACGCTACCGAGGCAGAGCCTAGCGGACGAAGGGCCGAGATCGAAAATCGGTTCCGGGCGGGGGCGGATCAGGGGGTGCGGAAGAAGGCGGTGAGGGGGGCCGCGCACTCGTCGGGGAGGACGTCGTGGATGACCTCGGGGCGGTGGTTGAGGCGGCGGTCGCGGACGATGTCCCAGAGGGAGCCGACGGCGCCCGCCTTCTCGTCGACCGCGCCGTAGACCACCCGGTCGAGCCGGGACAGCACGATGGCGCCCGCGCACATGGCGCACGGCTCCAGGGTGACCACCAGGGTGCACCCCGTGAGCCGCCAGCCGCCGAGGCGGCGGGCCGCGGCGCGGAGGGCGAGGACCTCGGCGTGAGCTGTGGGGTCGCCGTGGGCCTCGCGCTCGTTGCGGCCGCGGCCGAGCACCGTGCCGTCCGGGCCGAGCACGACGGCGCCGACCGGTACGTCTCCCGTCTCGGGTGCCCGTACGGCCTCCTCCAGCGCGAGGCGCATCGGGGCGCGCCAGGGGTCACGCAGGGGGTCGGGGTCGGGTCCGGGCAGGATGCCGGTCAGCGGATCGGTCATGTCACCAGTGTGACGGCGGTCGGCGCGCCTGGGACGGTGATCAGCGCACCGCCTCCAGGCCCTCCATGCTGCACCCCAGCATGTCGGCGATCGATTCGAGCGCGTCCCCGTCGAGGGCCTTCAGCTCCTTCTCCTCCATGCCGAGGTCGGTCAGGATGTCGCCGTCCCCGAGCGGGCCGACCGGGACGGGGGCGTCGGGGTCGGCGTCGTCGTCCTGGTCGGGTTCGCCGTCCTCGGTGCCGTCCAGGTCGACGAGGCTGTCCAGGTCGTCCTCGGGGTCCCGGCCGAGCAGCTCGTCGGTGAGCATCGAGCCGTACGAGGTGCGGGCGGCCGCGGCCGCGTCCGATACGTAGATGTGCGGGTCGTCCTCGCCGTCCACGCGGACGACGCCGAACCACGCGTCTTCGTGCTCGATGAAGGCCAGAACCGTGTCGTCGTCCTTGGCGGCCCCACGAGCCAGATCGATCAAATCGGTCAGAGTCTCCACGTCATCGAGCTCTGTGTCGCTCGCTTCCCACCCTTCTGCGGTGCGCGCGAGCAATGCGGCGAAGTACACCGTGACTCTCCCACTGGTCATAGGCGTGCCGGGGCGGGCGGGACAGTGTCCCGCCCCAATCGGAATCGTGGCAGAAACCGTCGCTTCGCGAGAGGTCTTCCGCGCTGCGTCGTGCACCAGTCCAAAGAGATGTGGCTCACGTGAAACGAAACGGACCGACCTGATCGCTCCATCGGCGGTGCGCCGGGTTCGGGTTCACCAGCGGAACGTGCGCAGCAGTATCGCCTCGCGCATGCGGGCGGCGCGGGTCAGCCGCGGCCGTACGCGGTCCCGGACCTGCCGGGCCTCGTTCAGCGCGCGAAGGAAGTGTTCGCGACGGCGGCGGCGGTCCGCGGCGCTCTCGTCCGCGGACACGGCGCCCATCGTCCTGCCGGTGAGCATGTCGGTGTCGTCGGTGTCGGCCATGGCCTCACCCCTCGGGCCGAGGTCTTTCGTCCGGGCGTCGGGCCCGGGCGCTCCTGCCCACTTTCCCCCGAATCAGCGGTTTGATGCCAGTACAGCGGCAGACTGTCGGCGCGCGCCAGGGGGTTACCGGCGGGAGCCGCGGCCGGAGGGCTCCGTTAGTGTCGTTGCCATGCGGATCCATGTCGTCGACCACCCGCTGGTGGCGCACAAACTCACCACGCTGCGCGACAAGCGCACCGATTCCCCCACCTTCCGGCGGCTCGCCGACGAGCTCGTGACCCTGCTCGCGTACGAGGCCACCCGCGATGTGCGGACCGAGCAGGTCGACATCGAGACCCCGGTGACGGCGACGACCGGGGTGCGGCTCTCGCATCCGCGCCCCCTGGTGGTGCCGATCCTGCGGGCGGGTCTCGGGATGCTCGACGGCATGGTGCGGCTGCTGCCGACGGCCGAGGTGGGCTTCCTGGGCATGATCCGCGACGAGGAGACGCTCCAGGCGTCCACGTACGCGACCCGGATGCCCGACGACCTCTCCGGCCGTCAGGTGTACGTGCTGGACCCGATGCTGGCGACGGGCGGGACGCTCGTCGCGGCGATCCGCGAGCTGATATCGCGGGGCGCCGACGACGTCACCGCGCTGTGCCTGCTGGCGGCGCCCGAGGGCGTCGAGGTGATGGAGCGCGAGCTGGCGGGCGCGCCCGTCACGGTGGTCACCGCGTCCATCGACGAGCGGCTCAACGAGCACGGGTACATCGTGCCGGGGCTCGGCGACGCGGGCGACCGGATGTACGGGACCGCGGGTTAGCCACCGCGCGGCCCCGGCCCGCTCAGCAGGGCGAGCCGGACGGGCGGGGTGAGGGCTTGGTCAGCGCGGTGAGCGCCTTGTCGGCGTCCTGCTGCTCGACCAGGTCCTTGAAGCCCGAGCCGATGATCAGATCGATGTCCTTGCCGCGGCGGCCGTCGTTCTTCGTCTGGGCCCCGGTGAGCTGGGTGGAGAGCACCTGGAAGGCGCCGTCCGTGGAGCCCGGTGCGCCCAGGAGCATCCCCGGGGCCTTGACCTTCTTGTCGTAGGTCTTCGGGGCGTTCCCCACGTCGCCGATCTTGAAGCCGCGCTTCTCCAGGTCCTTCGCGGTGTCCTTCGCGAGGCCGGAGCGGTCGGTGGCGTTGTAGACGTTGACGGTGATGTCGGACGGCTTCGGCAGCTCCTTCGCCGCCGTACGGGACGACGACCCGGTGCCCCGGTCGTGGCCCTTGCCGGGCTCGCGCTTGCAGTCCGCGCTGCCGCGCGCCGCCCGGACGGTGTCGCCTCCCTTGCCGCCGCCACCGGAGAAGACGTCGATGAGCTGAAGCGTGCCCCAGCCGACCAGGCCGAGCGCCACGACCGAGCCGAGGGCGGCGAACACCAGGCGCCTGCGGCTCCGGGGCCGGCGCATGCGCGGGTAGCGGTCGCCCGTGATGCGGTACTTTCCGCCCATGCCAGGAGGGGTCAGCATGCTCATATGCGCAGCGTAGTGCGGCCTGGTGACGATGCCTACTAAATGATCAATGGTTGGTGTGCGGTACAACCCGAAAGGGCCAACGCGGCTCCCCTCACGGGGGTGGCGTCAGTCGAGTTCCAGGACGCGCGCGTGCAGCACCTGGCGCTGCTGGAGTGCCGCGCGCACGGCGCGGTGCAGCCCGTCCTCCAGATAGAGGTCGCCGTCCCACTTCACGACGTGGGCGAACAGGTCCCCGTAGAAGGTCGAGTCCTCCGCGAGCAGCGTCTCCAGATCGAGCTGCTGCTTCGTCGTGACCAGCTGGTCAAGACGTACCGGGCGTGGGGCGACGTCCGCCCACTGGCGGGTGCTTTCCCGGCCGTGGTCGGGGTAGGGTCGACCGTTTCCGATGCGCTTGAAGATCACACGGAAAGCCTACCGGGCAAGCGGCTTCCGGCGCAGCCAAGGCGCGGGAGTGCCGGGCCGGGGGCCCGGGAGGGGCTCCGGGGCGCGCGGAGCAAAAGGGTGAGATTTTCTCGAAAAGGGACTAGTCGCCCAAGAGGGTCAGGAGTAACCTGAAAAACAGCCTGCGGGGCGAGCGAGGGAGCTCGACCGGAGAGGCGTTCAGGACAGAGGACTTTGGTTCTCCGGAGCGTCTCGTTGATGGCCGGGCTGAGAGGCCGGAAGGTCGGGGAGACCGGAAGGCGACCTCCAGCACCTGATCCGGACAATGCCGGCGAAGGGAGCCCACCTCGCAGGTTTTGTGCTGCCCTCCGCGCGTGCTGTCCGCGCGCCCGGTTGCGGGCGCTTTCCGTGCGTTCAAGCATGGCCGCATGCGCTGTCTGGTCACCGGGGCCACCGGTTACATCGGCGGCAGGCTCGTGCCCGAGCTGCTGACCGCGGGGCACCTGGTGCGCTGCGTGGTCCGCTCCCCCGCGAAGCTGCGCGACCACCCCTGGGCGGGGCGGGTCGAGATCGTACGGGGCGACGTCACCGACGAGGAGTCCGTCCGGGCCGCCATGGAGGGCGTGGACGTCGCGTACTACCTGGTGCACGCGCTGGGCGGCGGGCCCGGCTTCGAGGAGACCGACCGGCGCTCGGCGCGCGTCTTCGGCGAGCGGGCGCGGGCCGCGGGGGTCCGGCGGATCGTCTACCTCGGTGGGCTGACCCCGGCCGGGGTCCCGGAGCGCGACCTCTCGCCCCATCTGCGCTCCCGCGCCGAAGTGGGGCGGGCGCTCCTGGACTCCGGGGTGCCGACCGCGGTGCTGCGGGCCGGGGTGATCATCGGGTCGGGCTCGGCGTCGTTCGAGATGCTGCGCTATCTGACCGAACGGCTACCGGTCATGGTCACCCCGCGTTGGGTACGCACCCGCACCCAGCCGATCGCCGTCCGCGATGTGCTCCGGCTGCTCGTCGGCTGCGCGGAGCTGCCGTACGAGGTGAGCCGGGCCTTCGACATCGGCGGCCCCGACATCCTCACCTACCGGGACATGATGCTGCGGTACGCGGCCGTCGCCGGGCTGCCCCGGCGCGTCATCCTGCCGGTGCCGGTGCTCACCCCGAAGCTCTCCAGTCTCTGGGTCGGCCTGATCACCCCCGTGCCCGGCACCCTCGCGCGGCCGCTCGTGGAGTCGCTGCGGCACGAGGTGGTCTGCGCCGAGCACGACATCAGGCGTTACGTACCCGACCCGCCGGGCGGCCCCATCGGCGTGGACCGGTCCCTGGAGCTGGCCCTGCGGCGCATCCGCGAGGCCGACGTCGCCACCCGCTGGTCCTCCGCCGCCACCCCCGGCGCCCCCAGCGACTCGCTGCCCACCGACCCCGACTGGGCGGGCGGCACCCTCTACACCGACCACCGCCGCCGCGTCGTGGACGCCTCCCCGCAGGAGGTGTGGCGGGTGGTGGAGGGGATCGGCGGCGAGAACGGCTGGTACGCGCTCCCCCTCGCCTGGGCGCTGCGCGGCTGGATCGACACCCTGGTGGGCGGCGTCGGGCTGCGGCGCGGCCGCCGCGACGCGGCCCGGCTGCGGGTCGGGGACAGCCTCGACTTCTGGCGGGTCGAGGAGGTCCTGCCGCCGCGTCTGCTGCGGCTGCGGGCCGAGATGCGGCTGCCGGGTCTCGCGTGGCTGGAGATGCGGGTGGACCGGGACGCGGAGGGCCGTACGGTCTTCCGCCAGCGCGCCGTCTTCCACCCGCACGGGCTGGCCGGGCACGTCTACTGGTGGGGCGTCTCGCCGTTCCACGCGCTGGTGTTCGGCGGGATGGTCCGCAAGATCGCCGCCAAGGCCGAGTCGACGGCCTCGGCCGTGGCGACCTAGTGCAGGCCGTCCAGGGCGATGGGGAGGTGGCGGGGGCCGCGGAGGACGGCGTTGCGGCGGTAGGGCGGCGGGTCTTCCACCAGGCGGGGGTTGTCCAGGCGCTTGGCCAGCGCGGTCAGCGCCAGCTGGGCCTCCAGCCGGGCCAGCGGGGCGCCGAAGCAGCTGTGGATGCCGCTGCCGAAGCCGAGGTGCTGGTTGTCGCGGCGCTGCGGGTCGAAGCGGTCGGGGTCGAGGAAGCGCTGCGGGTCCCGGTTGCCGGAGGCCAGGACGAGCCAGACGGAGGCGCCCTTGGGGATCGTCACCCCGGCGATGTCGATGTCCGCGAGCGGGGTGCGCTGGGGGAGCAGCTGGACGGGCGGGTCGTAGCGCAGCAACTCCTCGACCAGCGGCACGGCCAGATGCGGCTTGGCGCGCAGCCGGGTCAGGACGTCGGGGTTGCGGAGCAGGGCGAGCATGCCGTTGGTGATCAGGTTGACGGTGGTCTCGTGGCCCGCGACCAGCAGCAGCGCGGCGGTGCTCAGCAGCTCCGCGTGGGTCATCTCGCCCTCCGGGCCCTGACCGGCGGCCAGGTTGGAGAGCATGTCGTCGCCGGGGGAGCGGCGGCGTTCCTCGATCAGTTCGGAGAGGTAGCGGCCGAGGTCGGTGCGTGCCTGCTGGGTGGCGTGGCGCCGCGTCCCGGCCCCCTGCTCGGGGTCGGGGTCGAGGCCCGCGGCGAGGGTGTCGGCCCAGCCGTGGAAGCGGGGTTCGTCCTCGCGCGGCACGCCGAGCAGTCGGCAGATGACGGTGACCGGGAAGGGGTACGCGAAGTCGTCGACGAGGTCGATGCGGTCCCGGTCCTGGAACTCGTCGATCAGCTCGGTGACGATGCGGGACAGCTCGCCGCGCATGGCGTGGATGCGCCGCGGGGTGTGCGGCGGGCCGAAGGAGGTCATGGCCAGGCGGCGCAGCCGGTCGTGTTCGGGCGGGTCGAGCTTGAGGAAGGTGGGCGGCAGCCCGGAGTCGTCCTCCTCGGCCTCGGCCCCGTCGTCGGCCGGTGCCCCCGCGGCCCGGGGATCGAGGTTGCGCGCGTCGGAGCTGATGCGCGGGTCGTGCAGCAAAGCGTGGATCTCCCAGTAGGTGCTGACGATGTACGGGCCGTCCTCCTCGTGCACCACGGGTGTCTTACGCAGTTCCGCGTAGATCGGGTACGGGTCGGCGCGGTTGGCGTAGTCGGTGATCTTCCGTAGGAGGGGGCCGTGGGCCATCGCGGAGTCCTTCCGGTGATCAGAGACGGAGATCGGGGACGGGGAGCGGAGGTGTCAGACGCGCGCGGGGGTGAAGGCGATGCGCCGGTCGGCGGGCGAGTAGCCGCTGAGCGTGACGGTCGGGCCGTGGGTGGGCAGCGTGGGGTCCGGGAAGTCGGCGGGGACCGGCCGCAGCCCCTCGGCGCGGCGGTCGACGGTGGTGAACGGCGGCGGGAAGGGCGCGGCGGTCTCGATCAGCCGCTGGTAGAACGCCAGCCACTTGCCCTGGTCGAAGGTGACGGCGGCGATGACGCGCCCCTGGTATCCGTAGACCGCGGTGAAGCGGCGCTCGGCGAGCGACCCCTGGGCGATCAGGACCTCCTCGCCCAGCGACGGCACCCCGACCGACTTGATGTTCACCCCGAACTGCGAGGACCAGAAGGCCGGGACCCACACGTGCGGTCGGCGGTCGGCGCTCGCGCTGATCATGTTGTGGGCGGCGATCTCGGCCTGGGCGACCGCGTTGCCCCAGTGCTCCAGGGACAGGAACTGGTAGCCGAAGAGCGGATGCGGGGAGCGGGCCACGTCCCCGGCCGTGAAGATGTCGTCGGTGACGATGCCCGTCACGTCGAAGGCGCGGCAGCCCGCGTCGCAGGCGATGCCGCGCGGCCCGGCCCCGAGCCCGGAACCGGCCAGCCATTCGGTGTTGCGGGTGATGCCGAGGGAGATCACCGCGACATCGGCGTCGAGGGCGGTGCCGTCGGACAGATGGGCCCGCCGCAGCCGTCCGGCGGCGTCGCCCTCCAGACCGGTGACCATGACGCCGCAGCGCAGGTCCACGCCGTGGGCGCGCTGGAGGTCGGCGGCGACCTCGCCCAGCACCCCGCCGAGGGCGCCGACCAGGGGGGTGGGGCCGCGTTCGGCGACGGTGACCGGCAGGCCCCGCTCCCGGCAGGCGGAGGCGATCTCCGAGCCGGTGAAGCCCGCGCCGATGACCAGCACCCGGCGCGGCGCGGCCGACAGCCTGCGGTGCAGTGCGGCGGCGTCCTCGCGGGTACGGAGCACGAAGACGCCGTCCAGCTCGGCCTCCAGCGGGTGCGGCCAGGGCCGGGCGCGCACCCCGGTGGTGATCAGGAGCCGGTCGTAGGGGACCTCGTCGCCGTCGGCCAGCCGCACCTGCCGGGCCGTCATGTTCAGCCCGGTGGCGGCGACGCCGAGCCGCCAGGTCGCGTCCACCGGGCGGCGCCGGGGCAGCGTGGTGTGGTCGGCGGGGGACCTGCCCAGCAGCACCTGCTTGGACAGCGGCGGCCGGTCGTACGGCTCATGGGGCTCGTCGCCGATCATCGTGAGCGATCCGGAGAAGCCCTCCTCGCGCAGCGCCTCGGCGGCCCGCAGCCCGGCCAGCGAGGCGCCCACGATCACGATGCGCCCCTCGCGCCGCAGGGTGTGCGGCGCGCCGTCAACGGACACGGGACAGGTCCTCGTCGCCGATCAGGCCGTCGTCCAGGCCCTCGACCAGGATGGCCTGGACCGGGCAGGCGGCCGCCGCGCGCGCCACGTTCTCCCGCTGCGCCTCGTCCGCGTGCGGGGTGTAGAGCAGCGCCTCCTCGCCGTGGAGGGTGAAGACGTCGGGGGCGAGGAACGCGCACTGCGCGTATCCCTGGCAGCGGTTGAGATCGACGACAAGCCTCATCGGGGCCCTGCCCTTCGCACGCCTCGGGTCGCCGGGTCACCCCCTCCTGCTGCCCCAGCATGGGCGAGACGCCCGGGGCCCGCGCGCACAGCCGGGCCAATGGGGCGACGGGGGCGGGTGGGGCGCGGGGGCGAAGTGTGACAGCGGGGGCGGGGGCGTGACCCGACGTACGCAAGAGCTGAGCCATTCCGCCTGTGGCCGCTTCGGCGCCACTACTGTGCGTGGAATGTTCCACTCCGCAGCCCTCTCCTCAACCCCACAAAGAGGCGGGATCGCCGCTGTCGGTTCCACGGGGTGGCGTATGTGATGAACATCTCGTCCTTACGTCGCGCGCAAAGCGCCCCCGCCCCCACGCCCGCCCCCACGACCGCCGCGCCGCCCGCCTCCCCGCCCTCCGCCGCCGCTCCCCAGCAGCGTGACGCGTTCTTCGACAACACCAAGTACCTGGCCATCGTGCTGGTCGCGATGGGGCATTCCTGGGAACCGCTGCGGGACGGCAGCAGAGCGGCGGCGGCCCTGTACATGTTCGTGTACGCGTTCCACATGCCGGCGTTCATCCTCATCTCCGGCTACTTCTCGCGGAACTTCGACCTCCGGCCGGATCGGCTGAAGCGCCTGATCACCGGCGTCGCCGTCCCGTACGTGATCTTCGAGACCGTGTACAGCCTCCTCAAGGGCTGGGCGGGCGGCGACCTCTCGTACCCGGTGAGCCTGCTCGACCCCTGGTATCTGACCTGGTTCCTGATCGCGCTCTTCGTATGGCGGCTCACCACCCCGGTGTGGCGGATCGTCCGCCATCCGGTGCCGGTCGCGCTGGCGATCGCCGCGCTCGCCTCGTGCTCGCCCGACATCGGCGACGACCTCGACCTCCAGCGCGTGCTCCAGTTCCTGCCCTTCTTCGTGGCCGGGCTGCACATGCGGCCGGAGCACTTCCGGATGGTGCGGCGGCCGGAGGCACGGCTGCTGGCCGTACCCGTGGCGGCCGCCGCGCTGGTCTTCGCGTACTGGGCGGTGCCGCGCATGAACGCCGGGTGGTTCTACCACCGGGACAGTGCCCAGGAGCTGGGGGCGCCGTGGTGGAGCGGCATCGTGATGACGCTCGCCCTCTTCGGCTGCTCCATGGTGCTCACCGCGTGCTTCTTCGCCTGGGTGCCAGGTCGGACGATGTGGTTCACCGCGCTCGGCGCCGGAACGCTGTACGGGTATCTGCTGCACGGCCTCCTCATAAAGGGTTCGCACTTCGCGGGCTGGTACGAACCGTCCTGGCTGCACACCCCGGGGGGCGCGGTCCTGGTCACGGTGGTCGCCGCGGTGGTGGTGACCGCGCTGTGCTCGCGGCCGGTCCAGCGGGTGTTCCGCTTCGCGATGGAGCCGCGGATGGAGTGGGCCTTCCGTTCCGTTCCGGCGCGGGCCGCCGTCCCGGCCCAGGCCACGAGACCGCCGGGCTAGCGCGCAGCGCGCAGCGGCCCCGCCGCGGCCGTACCGCCACGGCGGGGCCGGAAACGCTCGCACGTTCATATGACTAATGGGCATGTCGGATAGGCCGTCAGAGCCCTGGGTAGGGCCGAGCCGACCAGCTCGCGGGGACTGTTTCCGGCCGCGCGGGCAACCGCCGTACGGAGAGGTGCCGGCCCGCCCGTGACACAGCCCTTTCAACTCCCCGACTTCTACATGCCGTACCCGGCGCGGCTGAATCCCCACGTCCGGGAGGCACGGGAGCACTCCAGCCGGTGGGCCAGCGAGATGGGCATGCTCGAGGGCTCCGGGGTCTGGGAGCAGAAGGATCTCGACGCCCATGACTACGCCCTGCTGTGCGCCTACACCCACCCCGAGTGCTCCGCCGCGGAGCTGGCGCTGATCACGGACTGGTACGTGTGGGTGTTCTTCTTCGACGACCACTTCCTGGAGCGGTTCAAGCGCTCGCAGGACCGGGCGGGCGGCAAGGCGTATCTGGACCGGCTGCCGCTGTTCATGCCGATGGACCCGGCGGCGGCCCGCATGCCGGAGCCGGTCAATCCGGTCGAGGCGGGGCTGAAGGACCTGTGGGTGCGGACGGTGCCCGCGATGTCGGCCGACTGGCGGGCCCGGTTCCGTCAGTCCACGGAGAACCTGCTGGGCGAGTCGCTGTGGGAGCTGTCCAACATCAACGCGGGCCGGACGCCCAATCCGGTGGAGTACATCGAGATGCGGCGCAAGGTCGGCGGCGCCCCCTGGTCGGCGGGGCTCGTGGAGCACGCGGTGGGGGCCGAGGTGCCCGCGGTCATCGCGGAGTCGCGGCCGCTGCGCGTGCTGCGGGACGCGTTCGCGGACGCGGTGCATCTGCGCAACGACCTGTTCTCGTACCAGCGGGAGATCGAGGAGGAGGGCGAGCTGAGCAACGGGGTGCTGGTCCTGGAGACCTTCCTGGGCTGCACCACCCAGCAGGCGGCCGACTCCGTCAATGACCTGCTCACCTCGCGGCTCCAGCAGTTCGAGAACACCGCGTTCACCGAGCTGGCCCCGCTCTTCGCCGAGCACGGCCTCGACGCGGCGGCCTGCGCGGACGTCATGACGTACGTCAGGGGGCTCCAGGACTGGCAGTCCGGCGGCCATGAGTGGCACCTGCGGTCCAGCCGCTACATGAACGGGGGAGGGGCGGCCGGAAGCGAGCCCGCCTGGACACCGTTCTCGGTCAGCGGCCTCGACGGCAGCGGCCTCGGCGCATCGGCCGCCGACATACGGCTCACCACCGGCCGGGCGGAGCGGGCCAGGGCGCGCCGTTTCAGCCATGTGCCGCACCAGCGGGTCGGGCCTTCCCGGCTGCCGGACTTCGTCATGCCGTTCACCGCCCGGCTCAGCCCGCACCTGGACCGGGCGCGCCGCAATCTGGTCGCGTGGTCGCACCGCACGGGCATCCTCGGCTCGGACATCTGGGACGAGCGCAAGCTGCGCGCCGCCGACCTGCCGCTGTGCGCGGCGGGCATCCATCCGGACGCGTCTCCCGAGGAGCTGGACCTGACGTCGGGCTGGCTCGCCTGGGGGACGTACGCGGACGACTACTACCCGCGGGTCTTCGGCCGGAAGCGGGACCTCACCGGCGCCAAGGCGTGCAACGAGCGGCTCAAGACCTTCATGCCCCTCTCGCCCCTCGACGCGGGCCCCACCCCCGTCCCGGCGAGCGGCCTTGAGCGCTCCCTCGCCGATCTGTGGTCGCGTACCGCGGGGCCGATGGAGGAGGGCGCGCGCCGTGCGTTCCGTACGACCGTGGACGACATGCTGGACAGCTGGCTGTGGGAGCTGGCGAACCAGGCGCAGCACCGGATCCCCGACCCGGTCGACTACATCGAGATGCGCCGCCACACCTTCGGCTCCCACCTCACCATGAGCCTGGCCCGGCTGGCCCACGGCAAGTGCGTCCCGCCCGAGATCCACGACAGCGGGCCGGTCCGTTCGCTGGAGCACGCCGCCATGGATTACGCCACGCTGCTCAACGACGTCTGCTCGTACCAGAAGGAGATCGAGTTCGAGGGCGAGGTCCACAACGGGGTCCTGGTCGTGCAGAACTTCTTCGACTGCGACTACCCGACCGGGGTGGCCATCGTCCATGACCTGATGACCTCGCGGATGCGGCAGTTCCAGCACGTCGCCGCGCATGAGTTCCCGGTGCTGTACGAGGACTTCGGGCTGTCGGCGGAGGGCCGGGCGGCGCTGGAGGGGTACGTGCGCCACCTCCAGGACTGGATGAGCGGCATCCTGACCTGGCACCGGGAGGTCGCCCGGTACCGGGAGGAGGAGCTGCTGTACGAGGCCGGGGTGCCGCGGCTGCCGCGGGTGCCGCTCGGCCCGACCGGGCTGGGGACGTCGGCCGCCCGGCTCGCGGTCCGGTAGCGGTTCCCTTTGTGCGTCCCGCCTTGTCCCCGCGGACAAGGCGGGACCGCCGCATGTTGGCCGCCGGTGACGATGCCGGACGCGGGGCGGGTCTGTTGAATGCCGCGCAGTCCCCTCGCGCCCTGGAGGTACCGTGTCGCGGCGCAATCTGCTCCTGCTCCTGCCCGTGGTCCCCGCGCTGGCCCTGCTCGCGTCGGTGTGGCTGCCGTTCGTCAACGCCGAGCGGCTGTGGTTCGGCATGCCCTCGCTCTACGTATGGGTCGGCGGCTGGGTGCTCGCGCTCACCCCGGCGCTGGCCGCCGTCGAGTGGGGGCTGTTCCGGCACGGTGAGCGGGCGGCGGCGGGTGAGGGCCGGTGAGCGTCGTCCTCGCCGTATCGCTGCTGGGCATGTGCGCCCTCGCGCTCTGCGGCTTCCTCGGCCGCACCGGGCGCTCCGCCGACCTCGCCGAATGGGCCGTCGGGCAGCGCAACTTCGGCACCGCCGCCATGTGGTTCCTCCAGGCGGGCGAGGTGTTCACGACCTTCAGCTTCCTCGGGGTCGCGGGGGTCGCGTACGCCGGCGGCAACGCCGCCACGTACGCCGTCGTCTACCTCGCGCTCGCCTTCCTGCTGCTCTACTTCGTCCAGCCGCGGCTGTGGCGGCTCGGCAAGGAACGCGGCTACCTCACCCAGGCCGACTACTTCGCCGACCGCTACCGCAGCCCGCTGTTCGGCAAGGTCGTCGCCGTCATCGGGCTGGTCTTCCTGCTCCCCTACATCCAGCTCCAGCTCACCGGGCTCGGCATGGTCGTCGGGCTGGTCACCGGCAGTACGGCCTCGGGGCGGCTGAGCATGGTGCTGGCCTCCGTGCTGACCGCGGCCTTCGTGCTGTGGTCCGGCATCCGCGGGCTGAAGAACAGCGCCTACTTCAAGGACATCCTGACGATCGGCGTCATGGCGGTCCTCGCCGTCGTCATCCCGCTGCACTACGCCGGCGGCGGCGTCGGCGAGGTGTTCCAGCGGGTCCACGAGGCGCAGCCGCAGATGCTGACCGTGCACGGCGGGGCGCAGGACCAGGTGTGGTGGACGACGAGCGTGCTCGTCTCGGCCGTCGCGGGCGGCATGATGGCGACGCCGCACCACTGGCCGCCGCTGATGGCCGCTGGCGGGCCGCGGGCGATCCGCACGAACAACGTCTTCATGCCGCTGTACCAGGTCGCGCTCATGATCCCGATCATGATCGGGCTGACGGGGGTCGTCGTACGGGCCGACGGCGACGGCGACGGGGTACTGCTCACCCTCGCCCAGGGCGCCCTGCCGGGCTGGGCCACCGGGCTCGTCGTGGTCGCCGCCGCGGCCTCCGCGATGGTCCCGGCCGGGGCGATGTGCATCGGCATCTCCACCCTGGTCGCCCAGAACCTGCTGCCCCCGGGGCGGGAGTCGGCCCGGATGCGGGTCAACCACAGCGTCGTCGTCCTCGCCATCGGCCTCGCCCTCACCCTCGGCATCCTGCGCCCCGGCCTGCTGGCCGACCTCCAGCTCCTCACGGTCAGCGGATTCATCCAGCTCGTTCCAGGGCTGCTCGCCGTCCTCGGCGGCCGCCGCCTCCTCACGGCACCGGCCGCCCTGGCCGGTCTGGCGGCGGGCGAGGCCGTGGTGACGTGGCTGACCCTGGCCGAGATCGACGTACGGCACATCAACGCCGGGCTGGTGGGGCTGGGGGTGAACCTGGCGGTGGCCCTGCTGGTGCAGCTGCTCGTTCCGCGCCGCACCACGGACGCTGCCCCCGGCCCCCACGGCGCCTCCGCCCCCGTTCCGGATGGTGCCGCCGCGCCGTACGCCCCGGCGGCCACCGTCCCGCGGAGCCCCGACGACTCCCCCCGCGGCTGACCGCCCCGCGCCCCGATGCCGCCCACCTGCCCCGCGAAGGCCACCCCCACGCGCGGGTGGCCTTCGCCCCGCCCGCCGCGCGCCCTGGGGCGGTGGTTCTTCCCCACCCCGCCCCTTCCCGAATCAGGAGCTCCGCCCCTGGCCCCGACCCGGGGTGGTGTGGCGCCCTGCGCGCTGCCGCATGGGACGGCTGTTTCCCGGGCGGGGCCCGTGGGCGCCGCGTACCGGTGGCCTTCGGGCCGGACGGTTCGGCCCGCGCTGCCCCGGTCGTGTGCTGCGCGCGGCTGGGCGAGGTGGCGCGGCTGGTCTTTCCTCGACCCTGCCCCGGCCCGGCGGATGGCTGCGGTGTGCGCCCGGCGCGCTGCCGCGTGGCGGCGCTGGCCGTTCCCGGGCGCGGGTGGGGCCGAAGGGCCGTCGGCCTGGCGTGGAACGGGGGGGCTGGGGCTTGGCCCCGGTTCGGGGAGGGCGGGGTGGGGAGCATCCGCGTCTTGCGCTGGGGGTTCGGGGCGGCAGTCCCGTGGGGTCCAGGGGCCCGGCCCCTGGTTCGGGGAGGGGCGGGGTGGGGGACAATTCGGCAATCTACGAAGGCGAGCAACCGTGACGGATCACGACGACGACCTCTGCTACAAGACCGCCCTGGAGCTGAGCGGCCTGCTCCGGCGGCGTGAGCTGTCCGCGCGTGAGTTGCTTCAGGCGCATCTGCGGCGGATCGAGAAGGTCAACCCCGACGTCAACGCGATCGTCACCCTCGTCGCTGACCGCGCGCTCGAGGCCGCCGCGGCGGCCGATGAGCGGGTCGTGGCGGAGGGGGCCGACAGGGTGGGGGTGCTGCACGGGTTGCCCATCGCGCACAAGGACACCCACAACACCGCGGGCATCCGCACCAGCCACGGTTCGCCGCTGGCCGACGGCATACCGGACCAGGACGACCTGATCATCGAGCGCATCCGGGAGGCCGGGGCGATCACCCTGGGCAAGACCAACGTGCCGGAGTTCGCCGCCGGTTCGCACACGTTCAACCCGATCTTCGGCGCCACCCACAACCCGTACGCCCCCGACCGCAGCGCGGGCGGCAGCAGCGGGGGTGCGGCCGCCGCGCTCGCCAGCGGCATGGTGCCGATCGCGGACGGCAGCGACACCGGGGGGTCGCTGCGCAATCCGGCGTCGTTCAACAACGTGGTGGGGCTGCGCCCGTCGCCCGGGCGCGTTCCGACCTGGCCCGCATCGAACGCGTGGACGACGCTCTCGGTCAAGGGTCCGATGGCCCGTACGGTCGCGGACACCGCGCTGCTGCTGTCCGCGATGGCGGGCCCCGACCCCCGGTCGCCGATCGCGCTGGAGGAGCCGGGGGCCCGGTTCGCCCGGCCGCTGGACCGGGAGATGGCCGGGCTGCGGGTGGCGTGGTCGCCGGACCTGGGCGGGCTGGTGCCGGTGGAGCCGGAGGTCGCGGCGGTCGTGGAGTCGGCGGCGGGGGTCTTCGAGGACCTCGGCTGCGTGGTGGAGCGGGCGTGCCCGGACCTGACGGAGGGCGAGGAGGTCTTCCGTACGCAGCGGGCCGCGCTGTTCGAGGTGGCGTTCGGCCCGCTCATGGACCGTCACCCGGACCGGCTGAAGCGCACGATCCGGGAGAACGCGGAGGTGGGGCGCCGCCTCACCGGGCCCGAGGTGGCGCGGGCCGAGGTGCTGCACACGGTGCTCTTCCACCGGGTCCGCGCCTTCTTCGAGCGCTACGACGTGCTGCTGCTCCCGGTCAGCCAGGTGCCGCCGTTCGACATCGGCATCGAGTACCCGACCGAGGTGGCGGGGGTGGCGATGCGGGACTACCTGGAGTGGATGCGTTCGGCGTACCTGGTCACGGCGACGGGCAGCCCCGCCCTGTCCGTCCCGGGCGGGTTCACGCCCGGCGGGCTGCCGGTGGGGGTCCAGATCGTGGGACCGCACCGGGCGGACTTCGCCGTCCTCCAGGTGGGCCATGCCTTCGAGCAGGCCACGGGGTACGGGCGGCGGCGCCCGCAGGGGTAATGTCCGCTGCGGACCATCGAGGGGCATCGAAGCGGTCCGGCCCGGGTAGGTGCCCCCGGAACCGGTGGCGCGCTCATGAGCGGAGGAGCCATGTACGACGACTCCCCGGACGGCCTCCTCGCCCTGGCGGACAGCATCGCCGGGCTGGTCGGCGCGCCCATCACCGTTGAGGACGACGCGTCCGAGCTGATCACCTACTCGCCCGGCCAGGAGAACTCGGACGACGCCCGCGTCGCCATGATCCTCAATCGCCGGGTGCCCGACCGGTACCGGCCGCTGCTGCGCAGCGAGCGGCTGGATGTGCGGCTGGCGGGCTCGTCCGTCCCGCTGTACGCGGACTTCCGCGCGTCCGGAGTGCCCGATGTGCTGCCGCGGGCGATCATGCCGATCCGGGTGGACGACCTGTCTGTGGGTTCCATCTGGGCGATCGTGCCGGACGCGCCCTCCCGGGAGCAGCGGGCGGCGCTGGAGCAGTCGGCCGCGCTGGCCGCCCCGGTGCTGGCCCGGCAGATCGCGCGGCGCCGCGGGGAGGAGGCGCGGCGGGCCGCGGCGGTACGCGCCCTCCTGGGCGGCGGACCGGAGGCGGTCGGCGCCGCCGCCGAACTGCCGCTGGCCCCCGGGCCGCTGGCCGTGGTCGCGCTGCGCCCGGTGGCGCCGGGCCCGGCCCCGTCCGGCGAGCCGCTGCGGCGCGCGCTGGCGGGGCTCGACGGGCCGGGGCACGGCGGCATCCACGCCGAGGCCGACGGCGCGGGCTACGCCGTGCTGCCGGTGCGCGACGAACAGCGGCTGGCGCGCGTGGTCCGGGAACTCCGGGACCGGGCCGGGATGGTGGCCGGGGTGGGCCGTACCGTGCCGGGACCGGCCGAACTGGACCGGTCACGGGCCGACGCCGACCTCGTCGTCCGGCTGCTGACCCGGCTGGGCGGTACGGACGGCGCCGCCGCCCACATCCGCGATGTCCACCTGGACGCGCTGCTGATGCAGACCGTCGACCTGGCCGACGAGTCCGGGCACGATCCGCTGGGCGCGATCGCCGACCTGGAGCGGTACGACCGCGAGCGCGGTACGGAGCTGCTGGACAGCCTGGCCCGCTATCTGACCGCCGGGGAGGACGCCCGGCTGGCCGCCCGTCAGCTGCACATCCACCCCAACACCCTGCGTTACCGCCTGCGGCGGGCGCACGAGATCGCGGGCCTCGACCTCGCCGACCCGGCGGCCAAGTTCGAGATCCAGCTCCGCCTGCGCCTCCGCGCCCTGCGCCTGCCGTAGCCCCGCTTGTCCCGCGCGACAACACCCGCGCCCGCGCTATCGGTCCCGCGGACAGTGCGATGGGTGGTCCGGCCCCCTGATGATGCGTACGCAGTGCGCATCATCAGGGGAAGGGGAACGCCACCGTGTCCACACCACGCAGCGCCGTCGTCGTCGGTGCCGGGATCGTCGGGCTGTCCACCGCGTGGGCGCTCCAGAGCCGGGGCGTCGAGGTCACCGTCGCCGAGCGGCGGCATCCGGCGGCCGGGGCCTCGTGGGGGAACGCGGGGTGGCTGACGCCGGCGCTGGCCATGCCGCTGCCCGAGCCCGCGGCGCTCCGCCACGGGGTGCGGAGTCTGGTCACGCCGACCTCGCCCGTCTACATACCGCCGCGCGCCGATCCCCGCCTGGCGCGGTTCCTGCTGGAGTTCACCCGGCACTGCACCCCGCGCCGCTGGCGGGTGCTGGCCACCACGTTCGCCGCGCTGAACCGGCACGCCCTCGCCGCGTACGACGACCTCGCGGCGGGCGGCGTCGAGGAGCCGACCGTCCCCGTGGACCCGATGCTGATGGCCTTCGGGACGGCGGCCGAGCGGGCGGCGATGGTGAAGGAGCTGGAGCACGCCCGCGCGGCGGGTTACGAGATCGCGTACGAGACCGTCGACGGCGACCGTGCGCGGTCGCTGGAGCCGGTGCTCAGCGACGCGGTCGGCGCGGGCATCGCGCTGCACGGGCAACGGCGGCTGAACCCCGGGAACTTCGTGCGGTCGCTGGCGGACGCGGTGCGCGAGCGCGGCGGGAAGATCGTGGAGCAGGCCGGGGTGGCGGGAATCCGCGACCTGGGCACGGGGGTCGTGGTCGGCACGCCCCGGGGCGATCTGCGGGCGGACGTCGCCGTCGTCTCTACGGGTACGTGGCTGAACCGGCTGGTCCGCCCGTTCGGGGTGCGGGTGCCCGTGCAGTCCGGGCGCGGCTACAGCTTCAGCGTGCCCGCCGAGGGGGCACCGGCGCGCCCGACGTATCTGGCCGGGCAGAAGGTGGTGTGCACTCCGCTGGGCGACGGCCGGGTACGGGTCGCCGGGATGATGGAACTGGCGCCTCCGGAGCGCCCGGTCGACCCGCGCCGCATCCAGGCGATCATCGCCGCGGCCCGTCCGCTGCTGCGGGACGTCGACTGGGACGCCCGCCGCGACGAGTGGGTCGGCTCGCGCCCGTGCACCGCCGACGGGCTGCCGCTGGTCGGCCCGACCGCCTCGCCGCGGGTGTACGTGAACGGCGGCCACGGCATGTGGGGCGTGGCCCTCGGCCCCCTCACCGGGCGGTTGCTGGCCGACGCCATCGCGACCGGCACCGCCCCCGCCGAACTGGCCGCGCTGCATCCCCTGCGATGACGTTTCACGGGCGCGGGCCCGGTTACCCGCTGCGGTGACAGCGACGAAAGGAGTCACCGATGAGCACCGTGCGGGAGTCCGTCGAGGTCGAGGTTCCGCTGCACACGGCCTACAACCAGTGGACGCAGTTCACCGAGTTCCCGCGGTTCATGGAAGGCGTGGACCAGGTGACGCAGGTGGACGACCGGCGCAACCACTGGTCGACATCCATCGCCGGTGTGCACCGTGAGTTCGACACCGAGATCGTCGATCAGCTCCCCGACGAGCGCATCGCCTGGCGCACGACCTCCGGCGATGTGCGGCAGCAGGGCCTGGTGACCTTCCGTTCCCTGGACGACCACCACACCGAGGTCAATCTGGCCCTGGTCTTCGAGCCGACCGGCATGGCGGAGAAGGCCGCGGACATGACCGGGACGCTGGACCGCCGGATCAAGGGCGATCTGCACCGGTTCAAGGACTTCATCGAGCACCGGGGCCAGGAAGAGGGCGGCTGGCGTGGCCGGATCAGCCCGGGCTGACGGCCGCGGCGTGATGGCCTCCGCCTGACCGCCTTCGCCCCGGTCCGAGGGCGTCGGCCGACGATCCGGGTCGGTCGGCGCCCTCGTACTGCGTACTGCCTGCGGATACACCCTTGCCCGGCCGCCAAACCGGGCGCAAGCTGGTCATATGGGTACTCCAGGAGGCCCAACGCTCATCACTTCCGTGCAGCGAGCCTTCCGCCTGATGGAGGCCGTGGGCGCACATGAGGGCGGTGCGCCGGCGAAACAGCTGGCACGGGAGGCGCGGCTGCCGCTGGCCACCGCGTACCACCTGCTGCGGACCCTGGTCCACGACGGCTATGTGCACCGGCTGCCCGACGGCGGCTTCGTCGTCGGCGACAAGCTGCACACGCTCCAGGTCGGCAGCCGCGGGCAGGCGCTGCTCAACCGGGTGCGGCCGACGCTGGCCGGGCTGCGGGACGAGCTGTCGGCGGCCGCGTATCTGACCTTCTACGAGGACGGCGAGATCCGGGTCGCGGAGATCGTCGACAGCCCGCGAGCGCCGCGCGTGGACGTATGGGTGGGGTTCGAGGACGCCGGGCACGCCACCGCGCTCGGCAAGTGCGTCCTGCGCGAGCTGGACGACGAGGCCCGCGGCGACTATCTGTCCCGGCATCCGCTCGTCGATCTCACGCCCCGCACCGTCACCAGCGCCGCCGAGCTGCTGCGTCGGCTGGACGCCACGGCCGCCGACGCGCCGGTCACCGACCTGGAGGAGTACGCGCTGGGCACGGTGTGCTTCGCGGTGCCCGTGTACAGCGGGGACCAGCTCGGCTCGCTCGGGGTGTCGCTCCAGGCCGGTCAGGCGGAGCGGACCGCGCGGCTGGAGGGGATACGGGAGCGGCTGCTGCCCACGGCCGACCGCGTGACCAGGCGCCTTTCGCTCACCGTCGGGTCGGTGTGATCGCTCACTATCTGAAATTCCGGCCCTTGTCGCGCGTCGCGAACCACTGGTTCTCTGGATGAAACGGACATCCATGCGAGCGAGAGAGAGCAGTCGACCCGGACATGATCCAGGCCCGCACCCATCTGGACCAGCCCTATCCCCCCGCGCCGTTCGCGGCCGGAGTGCCCGTACTCACCCTGGGTGCGGTCGCGGTCATCGCCTTCGTCACCGGCGACGGTACGAGCTGGCTGCCGCTGCTCGCCGTCGGCCCGGCGCTGGCCGCCGCCGCATGCCGCCCGTGGGCGGTGCTGCGGATCGGGGCCCTCGCCGTCGGGCTGGGCGCGGGGCTCGGCGCGTGGCTGGGCGCGCCGGTCCACGGGCAGGCGGTCGTGCTGTCGACGCTCGTGGCGGTGACCCTGGCGAGCTGCCTGGCCAGCGTGTTGCGCAGGCGCCGGGAACGGGTGCTGGCCGCGGTCCGCTCGGTCGCCGAGGCCGCGCAGAACGCGCTGCTGCGGCCGGTGCCCGCCCGGGTCGGCCGGTTCCAGGTGGCGGTCCGCTACAGCGCCGCCGCGGCGGAGGCCCGGGTGGGCGGCGACCTGTACGCGCTGGTGTCCACCCCGTACGGGGTCCGGCTGATCGTCGGTGATGTGCGCGGCAAGGGGCTGCCCGCCGTGTCCACGGCCGCGCTGGTGCTGGGCGTGTTCCGGGAGGCCGCGTACGACGAGCCCGACCTGCTGGACGTGGTCGGCCGCATCGAGCGCAGCCTCGCCCGCAACCTCGCCCCGGACGACTTCGTCACCGCCGTCGTCGCCGGATACCCCGCCGAGGGGCGCATGGAGATCGTCAACTGCGGCCACGCGCCGCCGCTGCTGATCGGCCCGGCCGGTGCGGTCGTGCCCGTCGAGCCGGTGCGCCCGGCGCCGCCGCTGGGTCTGGCCTCGCTGGGCGGCGAGGCGCCGAGCCTCCAGGTGGTGCCGTTCGCCGACGGCGACCAGATGCTGCTGTACACCGACGGGGTCATCGAGGCCCGCGACCAGGGCCGGGCGTACTTCCCGCTGGCCGAGCGGGTGCCAGGGCACGTATGCGACGAGCCGTCCCGTACCCTCGCCGGGCTGCACGACGAACTGCTCGCGCACGTGGGCGGGCGGCTGCACGACGACGCGGCGCTCCTGCTGCTGCGCAAGCCCGCCGCGGACCGGGCCGAGCCGGCACCGGCCGACGAGCCCGCCCGCACCGGTGCCCCGACCGGTACGGACAGCTAGCCGAAGTCGGCGATCAGTTCGTGGAAGAGGTCGTGCACGGCGTGGGCGGGCTCCGACAGCGGCTGATGGTCCGACGTACACAGCGAGAGCTTGACCGGGATGGCCGGGTCCACGATCCGGCGCACCACCAGGTTCTGCACGTCGAGGATCGCGCGCGCCGCCGACCACGGCAGCACCGTCGCGCCCAGATCCGCGCCGACCGCGCTGACCAGCGTCAGGACGGACTCGATCTCGCCGATCACCCGCGGCTGGAGCGAGGCGTGCTGGAACGCGGCGTCCACGACCTGGCGGATGGTGTGGATGCGGCTGGGCAGTAGCAGCTCCACGTCCGCCAGCTCCTCCAGCGGGACGTCCGTGCCCCCGCCGGACCCCATCGTCCGGCCCGGCGCGGCGATCAGGAACAGGTCCTCGGTGCGCAGCGGCTCGAACTGCACGCCCCGCAGCGGCCCGGCCCCGTAGATGAACGCCATGTCCATCCGGCCGGTCATGATCGCCTCGCTGATCACCCCGCCGAAGTTCTCGTTGATGTGCAGCACGATGTCGGGGTAGCGCTCGCGCACGCTGGTGAGCAGCGGCAGCGCGAGCGCCGCGCCCATGCTGTACGGGGCCAGGCCCACCGAGACGCTGCCCGCGGGGGCGCGCCCGGACACGTCGACCGCGGCCTGCGCCAGCTCGACCTGGCGCAGGATGAGCTGGGCGTGCCGGTACAGCGCCCGGCCCGCCTCGGTCGGCGCCACTCCGCGCTTGCTGCGGATCAGCAGCTGCTGCTTGAACTGGGTCTCCAGCATGGAGAGCTGCTGGCTGAGGGCGGGCTGCGCGATGTGCAGGATGTCGGCCGCGCGCGTGATGCTCCCGGCGTCGACGATCTTCACGAACGAGTAGAGACGCCTGGTGTCCATGGGCGGTCCTCCGGGCTGGGCGGGCCCTCATCGTAGGGGCCGCGCCGACCGCCGCCGGACAGGGCGTGTGGCCCAGGTCATAACCAGAGGCGATTACGTCACACCCAACGCATATTTGCCGCCTTCTCTCGTGCGGATTACGTTCACCGGAACGCGAATTTATCTCTTCGCGAAGATCCCTCTCACAGGCCCCTCTCACAGGTCCCTCTCGCAAAGCAGCGACGATTTCTTATTTCCGGAGGACGTCATGACGCATGCCGTCGATCTCGTGGCCGACCTCGGCGAGGGATTCGGCGCCTACACCATGGGCGACGACGAGGCGCTGCTGGACGTGCTGACATCGGCCAATATCGCCTGCGGATTCCACGCGGGCGATCCGAGAATCATGGACGCCACCGTCCGCCGCTGCGCCGAAATCGGTGTCGCCGTGGGCGCGCACCACAGCTTTCCCGATCTCGTCGGATTCGGCCGCCGCGCGATGGATCTGACCGCGGACGAGGTCCGCACCGACACGCTGTACCAGCTGGGCGCGCTGCACGCCTTCGCCACCGCGCACGGCACCGGCGTACGGCACATCGCGCCGCACGGGCGGCTCGGCAACCTGGTCGCGACCCGCCGCGACTACGCGGAGGCGGTGGCCGGGGCCGTGTCCTCGTTCGACCGGTCGCTGATCGTCCTCGCCCAGGACGGCGAACTCGCCGACGCCGCCCGCGCCCTGGGCCTGCGGGTCGGCATCGTCGGCATCGCCGACCGCGCGTACCGCGACGACGGCACGCTGGTACCCCGGAGCGAGCCCGGGGCCGTCCTCCACGACGCGGGGGAGATCGCCGAGCGGACGGTCCGGATGGTCACCGAGGGCGTGATCCACACCGTCGGCGGCCGCGATCTGCCGGTCGCGTGCGACACCGTCCTGCTGCACGGCGACACCCCCGGCGCCATCGCGCTCGCCCGCCGCATCCGCGCCGAACTGCTCACCGCCGGGGTGAAGATCGCGCCGCTCACCGAGGTCCTGGACCTCAAAGCGGACCTCGAAGCCGCCACCGTCGGGAGCGCGTGACATGACGGGCGAGGTCACCATCGCGGACTGCGGCGACTCGGCCGTCGTGGTCAAAGCCGTGGGTTTCCCGCCGGACCGGGCCTGGCAGACCGTCCATGCCCTGGCCGACGCGGTCGAGGCCGCCCGGCCCGGCGGGGTGTACGGCATCGTGCCCACGTACGACACGCTGCTCGTCGAGTTCGACTGCGCCGTCACCGACCACGGCACCCTCCGGCGGCTGCTGCGGTACGAGAGCGGCCGCGTCGCCGAGGGCCCGCGCTCCGGCCCCGCGCCCCGGCGGTTCGTCGTGCCGGTGGTGTACGGGGGCGAGTACGGTCCCGACCTGCCCATCGTCGCCGATCAGCTGGGGCTGACCGAGGACGAGGTGGTGGAGCTGCACTCGCGCGCCCCCCTCACCGTCCGCTGCTTCGGCGCCCCGGCCGCGGCCCCGATGATGGACGGCCCGGCGTTCCCGCGCCCGGTGCCGCGGCTCGCCTCGCCGCGGACCAGCGTCGTCCCCGGCTCGGTCGCGGTGGCCGGGCGGCAGGCCGTCATCTCGCCGATGCCGTCCCCCGGCGGCTGGGCGCTGCTGGGCCGCACCCCGCTGCGGGTGCTCGACCTCGATGCCCGTCCGCTGACCCCGTACCGGCCAGGGGACACCTTCCAGTTCGTACCGATCGCCCCCGAGCAGTGGGACGAGCACGCGGGCGCACCCCTGGCGGCGTGCCATGACTGAGGCCCTCACCATGACCGACGCCCGCACCCTCACCGGCGCCCTCACCGTGCACCGGGCGGGCCTGGCCGCCGTACAGGACCTCGGCCGGTTCGGGCACTCCCGCTACGGCCTGCCGGTCAACGGCGCCCTCGACCAGCACTCCGCCCGCGTCGCCAATGTCCTGGCAGGGAACGACGAGGGCGCGCCGCTGGTGGAGGTCACCGCCCTGGACTTCGCCTGCACCCCCTCCACCGACATCCTGATCGCGGTCACCGGCGCGCCCGCCGACGTCACCGTGGGCGGGGTGGCGCGGCCGCAGTGGGAACCGCTGCCGGTACGGGCCGGGGAGACCATCTCCATCAGCGGCATCCGGGTGGGGCTGCGCGTCTACCTGGCCGTCCTCGGTTCGGTGGACACCCCGGCCCTGCTCGGCTCCTGCGCCCCCGACACGATCCTCGGCTTCGGACGCTCGCTGCGCGACGGTGACGAACTGGCCCTGCGGGCCGGCTGCCCGACGGTCGCCCACCCGGTGTTCGGCATCCCGCTGTTCCGGGTGCACGCCCCGGTGGCGCACTGCACCGAGTCCTGGACCGTCGACGTGACGGACGGGCCCGACCTCGCCGAGTTCGGCGACACCGCCGAGCGGCTGTTCCGGGCGCCGTTCACCGTGACCCCGCGGAGCAACCACATCGGGCTGCGGATGAGCGGCGACGTACCGCGCCGGGTGGTGACCGGCGAGGTGCTGTCCCGCGGTGTGCCGGTCGGCGCGGTCGAGGTCCCCGCGGGCGACGAACTGCTCGTACTGCACCGCGGCCGTGGCGTCACCGCCGGATATCCGGTGCTCGCGGTGGTCACCGCGACCGGACTGTCCGCGCTCGGACAGGCCCGGCCAGGGCAGTCGGTCCGGTTCCGGCGCCGGACGCTGGACGAGGCGGTGACCGCGTACCGGTCCCAGCGCCATGCCGTCCGCGCGCTCGCCGCCCGGGTGCGCACCGTCTTCGACGAGCTGGGCATGCCCGTCCCGCCGCCCGTCAGGACCGACCCGTCCACCGGCTGACTCCCGTCCCCGTTTCCGTCCCCTCCCCGCGTTTCCGTCCCCTTCCCCCTGTGAGTGATCCGTCCCCACCTGCCTGACCCCCGCCTGGAGAAAAGAGACATCATGACCGCCATCGCCGCCGCTCAACCGACCCCCAACGTCGTCGATCCGAGAACCGCGCGAAAAGTGACCCTCGCCGGGTGCGTCGGCATCTTCGCCGAGCTGTACGACAACGGCATCTTCGGTTTCATGGCGGGCACCCTGGGCGTCGTCTTCTTCCCCGACGCGTCCAACGCGGTGCAGGTGCAGCTCGTCTTCCTCGGCTACGCCGTCTCGTTCTTCTTCCGCCCGCTCGGCGGCATCATCTGCGGCCACCTCGGCGACCGCATCGGCCGCCAGCGGATGCTCGTCTTCGTGATCATGCTGATCAGCGTCGCGACGGCGGCGATCGGCCTGCTGCCGACGTACGCGAGCATCGGCATAGCCGCCCCCGCGCTGCTGATCCTGCTCCGGGTGCTCCAGGGCTTCTCGGTCGGCGGTGAGGCGTCCGGCGCGATGAGCTTCCTCGCCGAGCACGCCCCCGAGGGCAAGCGCGGGCTGTACACCAGCTACGCCCAGATCGCCTCGTTCCTCTCGCTGCTCACCGGCACGCTGATCGCCGCCGGTATGACCAGCGGTCTCGGCTCGGACGCCATGGAGTCCTGGGGCTGGCGCGTTCCGTTCCTGCTCGCCGTGCCGCTGGGCATCGCGGGCCTCTACATCCGCAAGCGGATCAGCGACACCCCGAACTTCAACCGGCTGAAGGAATCGGGCGGGCTGGCGAAGAACCCGCTCAAGGAGGCGTTCAAGTCCTCCGAGCACCGCCGCGCGATGCTGCTCGCCCTGTTCATCCCGCTGATGAACGGCTCCGGCTACTACGTGCTGTTCAGCTACATGCCCACGTTCATGAGCACCGAACTGCACTTCAGCAAGGTGCAGGGGCTGCTCGTCACCTCGACCAGCCTGGTGGCCATCTCCCTCGCCATTCCGTACATGGGCCGGCTCTCCGACCGGATCGGGCGCAAGAAGGTCCTGTCGGGCTCCGCGATCGCCATGGCCGCCCTGGGCATTCCCTGTTACCTGCTCATCGGCACCGGCAACGTGGGGCTCGCGATTCTCGGCGCGTGCGTGATGGCCGTCATCTTCGCGGGCCACACCGGCGTCATCCACATCCTGCTGGTCGAACTCTTCCCGACCCGGGTCCGCTATTCCGCCTACGGCCTGGGCTACAACATCTCCTCGGCCCTCTTCGGCGGCACCGCGCCGCTGCTGATGACCTACCTCATCGACCGCACCGGCAACGTGAACATGCCCGCCTTCTACGCGGTCGTCACCGCCCTCGGCACGCTCATCGCCGTCTCCCGGGTTTCGGACCGGGCGCACCTGCCGCTGCGTGACGCGTAGTTCCGCGACCCCCACCCGTAACATCCCGAATCGAGGAGCGAAGTCCCGATGCCCTTTTCCGACTACAAGACCGCACTGGTGACCGGTGCCTCCACCGGAATCGGCGCGGAGGTCGTCGAACGGCTGGCCAAGCAGGGCCTCGAAGTACACGCCGTCGCCCGCAACGCCGAGCGGCTGGACGACCTCGCCCGCCGCACCGGCTGCGTCCCGCACGCCGTCGACATCACCGACACCGCCGCGCTGACCGCCGAGCTCCAGGGCCTCCAGGTCGACATCCTCGTCAACAACGCCGGGGTGTCCCGCACCGGAAACATCCTCACCGCCGACGAATTCGCCGTCGACGAGCAGATCGCCGTCAACATCCAGGCCGTGCTGCACCTGGTGCGGCTGGTGATGCCGGGAATGGTGGAGCGCGACCTCGGCCACATCGTCAACGTCAGCTCCATCGCCGGTGTCTACAACTTCGGCGGAAACACCATTTACCACGCCACCAAATCCGCCGTGCACACCCTCTCCCGACAGCTGCGGGTGGACGGCTACGGGCGCCGTATCCGGGTCACCGAAATCTGTCCCGGGCGGGTCGAGACGGAAATCTTCGGGCGGCTGCTCGGCGACATGGAAGAGGCGCAGCGCCGGTTCTACGACGGCTACGAATCGCTCAAGCCGGAGGACATCGCCGACGCCATCGAATTCGCCATCTCCTCACCGCGCCACGTCAACATCGGCCATGTGGAGATCCTGCCCACCTTCCAGGTGCCCGGCGGGCTCAACTTCGAGCGGAGGGCCGACTGACATGGGCAGGAGCACCGCACAGCGCGTCGGCCGCATCAAACCCTCGCCCAGCACCGCGGCCGCCCAGCGGGTCCGCGAGCTGAAATCACAGGGCCGGGAGATCCTCGACCTCACGGTGGGCGAACCCGACTTCGACACCCCCGCCCACGTGAAGGACGCCGCCATCGAGGCGATCCGGCAGGGCGACACCAAATACACCCCGGTCAACGGCACCCCGCCGCTGCGGGCCGCCATCGCCGACCGGCTCCGGCGGCGCCACGGACTGGACTACCCCGGCGACCGGATCGCGGTGGGCGGCGGCGGGAAGCAGATCATCTTCCTCGCCCTGATGGCCACCCTGGACGCGGGCGACGAGGTCGTCATCCCGGCCCCGTACTGGGTGTCGTACCCGGACATGGTGCTGGCCAACGACGGCACCCCGGTCATCGTCGCCTGCCCGGAGACCGACGGCTTCAAGCTGACCCCCGCCCGGCTGGCCTCCGCCCTCACCGACCGCACCCGCTGGGTCGTCCTCAACTCCCCGGGCAACCCGACCGGCGCCGTGTACACCGAAGGCGAGCTGCGCGCCCTCGCCGAGGTGCTGCTCGCCCACCCGCACGTCCACGTCCTCACCGATGAGATCTACGACGAGATCTTCTACGGCACGGGCCAGGTCCACAGCCTCGCCGCCGTCGAACCGCGCCTGGCCGACCGGGTCTTCTACACCAACGGCGTCTCCAAGACGTACGCCATGACCGGCTGGCGCATCGGCTACGGCGCGGGCAACGCCGAGCTGATCAAGGCGATCAACACCCTCCAGTCCCAGATCTCCTCCTGCCCCTCCTCCATCAGCCAGGCCGCCGCCACCGCCGCGCTCAGCGGCGACCAGGGGTTCGTCCAGGACAGCGTCGCCGTCTACCGCGGCCGCCGCGACACCGTCGTCAAGCTGATCAACGACATCCCCGGGCTGTCCTGCACCCCGCCCGACGGCGGCTTCTACGCCTTCGTCAACTGCACCAGCCTCCTCGGCACCCGCACCCCCTCCGGCCAGGAGATCCGCACTGACGAGGACTTCGCCGCCCATCTGCTGGAGTCCCAGTCGGTCGCGGTGATCCACGGCGCCGCTTACGGCTCACCGGGCTACTTCCGCATCTCCTTCGCCACCTCGAACGACGTCCTCACCGCGGCCTGCGAGGCCATCGCCCGCGCCCGCGCCGAACTCTCCTGAGGGGACCCCATGATCCGCGTCAACACCGCCTTCGACCGCCCTGATCCGGACCTGGTCAAGCAGCTGGGCGCCTACTCGGCCGCCACCATCCACGAAGCCCAGGGCCGCCTCGGCGCCCTCGACTCGACCATCAAGCCGGTCGACCCCGCGATGTCCGCGTGCGGCCCGGCCTTCCCCGTGGTCTGCGCGCCCCGCGACAACATCATGCTCCAGGTCGCCATCGCCCACGCCCGCCCCGGCGACGTCATCACCGTCTCCGCGGGCCAGTACGCCGAGGCGGGCTCCTTCGGCGACGTCCTGGCCAACGCCTGCGTCGCCAAGGGCCTGGGCGGCCTGGTCACCGACACCGGCGTCCGCGACACCCGTGAACTGCGCGAACTCGGCTTCCCCGTCTTCTCGTACAGCGTCTGCATGAAGGGCACGGTCAAGGAGACCGTCGGCCCCATGGCCGAGCCCGTCCTGATCGGCGGCGAGATCATCCGCCCGGGCGACGTGGTCCGCGCCGACGCCGACGGCGTCGTGGTGGTCCGCCACGAGGACCTGGCGGATGTCATCGCCAAGTGCCAGGCCCGCGTCGAGGCCGAGGACGCCTTCATCGCCGCCTACCGCTCCGGCAAGAGCGTCATCGAGGTCTGCGGCCTCGAACCGGTCCTGAAGGCCAAGGGCCTGGTCATCGACTGACCGCGGTCTCGCGGCGGTGAAGCCCGAGCGGGGGACCTGAGTACGCGGACTCATGCGACCCGCCCCGCCTGCGGGTTGGCTGTGCGCATGGCTGTGGACGCAGTGTGCGCAAACGCGCCGTGTCATGACGTGTGGTGCGACGACGTACGGTGCGGAGTCGCGCCGCCCGACCCCGCCCCGGACGACCCGGTCTCCGGCGAGTGGTTCGCGCCGCTGGTCTCCACGGTCGTCACCCTCGTCGTGGGCTTCTACACCACGGTCGGGGTCGGGTTCTCCTCGATGGCCTGCGACGCCCCCGGCGAGGTGGCGCGGGCCCGGTGCGAGTCCAGCTTCCACACCGCGTTGACGGTCTACTTCGGCGGTCTCGCCCTCCCCCTGGGACTGCTGATCACCGGCTGGGCCCTGCCCTGGCGCCAGCGCAACGTCAGGCGCCGCGTCCTCCTCGCCTTCCTCGCTCCGCCCTCCGTGATCGTCCCGTACGGGATCTTCGCCGGGATGGTCGACTGGTCATGAGGGCGGCCAGGCTGCCGGGCGGGAACCGTACGGTCGTGCTCAGTATCCCGCTGCGGGCAATCGCGTCTTCCTGACGTGTCTGGGCTCCCTGACCGCGATGCCAGTGTTCTGAGCTGCGGGTTTTCCGACGCCGCAAATCGGATACACCCGTTCCGGCGTCTGCCACCCGAGTGGATTCCGGGTGGCCGGTGGCGTGGTGCGGTCCGGGGCGGGCGGTGGGTTCTTAATGTCGGGGTCACGGCAATGGGCCGACGTTCAGAAACCACAGGTGGGTGTGGAATGAGCCGCTTCCCCGTACGGCACCGACTGACCGCGCTGGCAGGAATCCTGACGCTGTGTGCGGCCGGACTCGTCTCCGGTCTCGCCTCGGCGGCCGCCGCCACGGTCTCCGCCACGGCCGCGCCGTCCGCCGCGCGGGTCGCGCAGCTGTACGTGTCGGACTACACCGACAACACGGTGCTGAAGGTCGGCACCGACGGCAGCGGCCAGAGCACCGTCCCCACCACCGGCCTCACCCGCCCCACCGGTCTCGCCCTGGACGACGACAGCAACCTCTACATCTCCGACACCGGCAACAACCGGGTGGTGACGGTGCCCGCGGACGGCAGCGGCCAGGCCACGGTCCCCGCCACCGGCCTCTCCCGCCCGATCGGGCTGGCCCTCGGAAAGGCCGATGAGAGCGACGACGGTGTGGAAGGCGAGGAAGGCGACGACGAACTGTTCATCGCCGACAGCTTCAACAACCGCGTGGTGAGGCTCCCCCTGAACGGCGGTCCGCAGACCACCGTCCCCGCCACCGGCCTGCTCCACCCGGACGGCCTCGCGTTCGACGCCCGCCGCAACCTCTACATCGCCGACCTCGTCAACGACCGCGTCGTCGTGGTGCCCGCGGACGGCGGGCCGCAGCGCACCGTGCCCACGGCGGGGCTGTCCGAGCCCACCGGGCTCGCGTTCGACCGGGCCGGGAACCTGTACGTCGCCGACTCGGGCAACGACCGCGTGGTGAGGCTGCCCCGGGGCGGCGGCCCGCAGACGACCGTCCCGGCGACCGGCCTGAACACCCCGCAGGGGCTCGCGGTCGACGCGTACGGCAACCTCTTCGTCGCCGACTTCGGCAACGACCGCGTCGTGGAGATCCCCGCGGACGGCAGCGGCCAGCTCACCGTGCCCATCGCCGGGCTGCACAGCCCGGTCGGGCTGGCCATCCCGCCGATCCACCCCGCGCCCACCCGCCTCACGGCGAGCGCGGCCACCGTGGAACGGCACACCTCGCCCGCGTCGCTGCGGGTCAAGGGGCTGTCCGCCACCCTGACCAGCACCACCGACGGGGCCGCGCTGCCCGGGCAGACGGTCACGTTCACCGACATCACCGGCGCCCACAAGCTGTGCGCCGCGGTGACGAACTCCCGCGGCAGGGCACGGTGCGACGCCACCCTCCGCACCAGTTCGCGGACCCGCTACGACGACCTGCGCCACCAGGGCTACCGCGCCACGTACGCGGGCACCGCTCCGTACCGACCCAGCTCGACGATCGGCCATCTGCGCGCCGCCCGCCGCTCGTAGAGTTCAGCCCACCGCGCGGTCTGCCGGCGACGTGCCGGAATCACCCGGCGTAGCCCGTCACCCGGCCGATCCACGTCATGAAGTCCGCCGCGTCCTCGTTGGCGCCGTGCCCGGCGTCCCAGTACATCAGGGCGTCGACGTCGTCGCCCAGGTTCTCCAGACCGGCGGCGAGGTTGCCGACGACGGTGAGCGAGGTGTCGGTGTCCTTGGTGCCGACGCGGATCCACCAGTGCTTCGCCCGGCCGGGGTTGCGCTGCCCGATGAAGTACATGGGGTTCATCAGGTCGAGCTTGCGGGGCAGGTCGCCGTCGAGGCGTGCGCTGTCGTTGCCGGTGGCGTGGCGCAGGCTGTACCGGGTGAAGTGGCGGGCCTTGGTGGTTCCCGCGCCGAACAGGTTGTTCTCCGGCGCGGAGAGGTCGAAGGGGTCGAACGCCGGGGTGTTCTTCTTCCGGGCCCCCACGTGGGCGAGGAAGTCGGCCCAGGTGAACGTGGCCCGGTCGCCGGACCAGGTGAGCCACGTGTTCGCGGCGAGATAGGCCGAACGGTCTTCTACCGAAAGGGACTTGAGGTAGGTGGTGGCCGCCGGTCCGAGGTAGGTGGCCACCAAATAGTCGTCGTAGGTACGGGCGGTGAGGGGGCCGAAGCCGCCCTTCCCGCGCAGTTTCAGCGTGGCCTGGTACTCGGCGAACGCGGCGCGCAACTCCTTCGACACCGTCGGGTCGACGGTGTCGCCGGAACTCAGCTTGTTGCCGCCCCAGTTCCACTCGTACGCCATGTCGGCGTGTTCGAGGTCGGCGATGGGGCACCAGCCGCCGCTGGCGAAGACGGCGTCGCTCGCGGGCGCCGCGCCCAGTTCCCCGAGGAGGCCGTCGTACAGGGGGCTGTCCCCGGACGCGCCGAGCAGGGCGGACAGCGCGCCTCCGGCGCTGGTGCCGGAGGAGACGATCCGGTCGGTGTTCCCCGGTATGCGGCCCTTGTTGAAGCGTACGTACCGCACCGCGGCCTTCAGGTCCACGATGGCGGCGGGCGCCGTGCCGTAGTACGTACCGTCCGCGCCGACGAGGGTCCGGCCGCGCGCGCCCGGCTCCACGACGACGTAGCCGGCGGCCACGGCCAGCCTGGCGTTGCTGACCATGCCGCCACCTCCGCCCCCGGGCGGGGCCATCGGCGAACCGCCGACCCCGGTGGCGTCCGCCACGGACGACGGCATGTAGCCACCCACCGAGTTGGCGAGGAGGACCGGCGCGCGGGTGGCGTCGACGGCCGTGCCGTCGATCTCGACGGGGACGCTGACGTTCAGGCACTGGTACGTGGCGTCCACCGGGTTCGCGACGTACGTGATGGCCTTGTAGAAGTGGTACGTCACGTCCTTGTCGCCGTCGTCCGTGGGGACGGTCGTGGTCAGGACCGTGTAGGCGTCGCTGTCGAAGACCAGCGTGTCCGGCCGCTTCGCTCCCCGTGTACCGGCGGCGCTGACCCCCGCCGTCGACACCGCGGTGGCCGCCGCGAGCCCCATGACCATGGTCCTGCGCTTCACTGACGTCTCCTCTGTGTCCGTGGCCCCGTCGGCTGCTGAACGTATGAATCGTCCGCAATATCGTCAACAATTTCGGCGGCATTCATGGCGAACCCACAGACACGGGCGGCGCGCTCGCCGCGGTGCGAACCCTTCGCCCGTCCGGCCGAACGTGGTGACGAAGAACTCCGGACGGCCCTGTCGTTCCGATCGATCCCCCGCCCCTGCGGTTAGCGTGCGATCCGGCCGTCAGACGCCAGAACGGAGCGCCCCATGACCACGTCGTCCTCGCCCCGGAACGGAATCCGGGCCGCCCTCCTTCTGCTGGCGGCACTGGGCCTGGCAGCCGCCGCCGGCGGCCTCACGGAGGTCCGCGCTTCCCCCGCCCCGCACGAGAGACCCGCACCCCACAGCCCCCTCCTCGCCGAGGTCGCCGAACAGATCTCCCTGCCGGAGCGGACCTGGACGGCGTGGGGCACCCACACCGCCAAGGGCTACACGACCGAGGCGGCGAGGACGGTCGGCGTCGAGGGGATGCGGGCCGACTGCGAGAACATCAACCTCAACAAGAAGCTCGCCGCCGACTTCCGCAGCGATGTGTTCGGCCCCGGCGTGAAGGGGTTCTTCTACCGGTGTGAGCGCGTCGCCTACGACACCAGCAAGTACTGGTTCACGATCAGCTCCGCCGACCGGTCCCAGATCGACACGCTCTGCGACCCGACCACCGCGTACCCGATCGTCTACGACGCGCAGCACGACACCTACTGGCTCGACGAGCCGTTCACCTGCACCCGCTGGGCCGCGCCCGCCTGACGGCAATCGCGGTCCGAGGACGCGTGCGGCGCGCCGCTACTCCTCACCCTGCGGCAGGTGCGCCTTGGCGTCGTCGTACGTCGCGTCCCCGGGCGCCTCGGCCGGGGCGTAGACCAGGTGCAGCACCCCCGTGCGGAACGTCTTGGACGACAGCAGCCGCAGCGGGAGCGAGGTCTCGCTCTCGTCGAACAGCCGCATCCCCTTGCGCACGGCGATCGGATGCACCAGCAGGTGCAACTCGTCCAGCAGCCCGTGCGCCAGCAGCTGCCGGACGACCGAGACCGAACCGCTCATCGCGATGTCCTTGCCCGGTTCGCTCTTCAGCGCGGCGACGGCGTCGGCCAGCCCGCCCTTGAGTTGCTCGGTGTTCCGCCAGGTGAACGACAGGTCCTGGCGCGACACGACGATCTTGCGCGCGTCGCCGAGCTTCTTCGCGAAGTCGGCGTCCTCACCCCCGGCCGCCTCCCGCTCCGGCCACGCCCCGGCGAAGCTGTCGTACGTCTCGCGCCCCAGCAGCAGCGTGTCGGTCGCGCTGAACGTCGCGTCGACGGCGGCGCCCATCTCGTCGTTGAAGTAGGGGAAGTGCCACTGGTCGGGCGCCTCCACGACCCCGTCGAGCGAGATGAACAGACTGGCGATGATCTTCCGCATGATGCCCTCCACGCGAGTGCGGTGAACCCTTCCTCCCCTCAGACCGCGGGCGCCGCGGAAACTCATCGGCGCCGCCTCGGCCGATTCGGAGCCGGGTCGTACGCTGTGGGCGCAGCCGGTGCGATCCCCCGATGGGGGTAGGTGTCGGCCGTAGCTCAGCCGAAGGAGTTCCCATGTCGATGGTCGGCAACCTCCGGAAAGTGGCGCGCCTGGCCCGTCGGCGCCGCCGCGTCGATCTCAACCACCCCGCCCGCTCACCGCTCGGCACGTCGGTCGTGAACTGCCTGGCGTACGTCGACGGAAAGCGACAGCCCGGTGACTGCCCTGTCGAGGAGGCGATCGCTCGGGTACGGCGCGCGGGGCGCGGCTTCGTGTGGATCGGGCTGCACGAACCCACCGAGCGGGAGTTCGCCGGGATCGCCGAGCTGTTCGCCCTCCACCCGCTGGCCGTCGAGGACGCCGTCCACGCCCATCAGCGGCCGAAGCTGGAGACCTACGGCGACACGCTGTTCACCGTCTTCAAGACGGTCCGGTACGTCGATCACGACGAGCTGACCACGACGAGCGAGGTCGTGGACACCGGCGAGGTCATGGTCTTCACCGGCCCCGATTTCGTCGTCACCGTACGGCACGGCCGCCACGGATCGCTCGGCCCGCTGCGCGAGGAGCTGGAGGGCGACCCTGACCAGCTGGCCAAGGGCCCCTCCGCGGTGCTGCACGCCATCGCCGACCACGTGGTCGAGGACTATCTCGCCGTCGCCGACTCGGTGCAGGACGACATCGACCAGGTCGAGACGGAGGTCTTCGCCCCCGAGTCCGCCTACCGGGTCGAGCCGGGCCGGATCTACCAGCTCAAGCGGGAGCTGCTGGAGCTTAAGCGCGCGGTGGCGCCCTTGGACCGCCCGATGGAACGGCTCTCCACCCAGCGCCTCCCCGCGGTCGACCTCGACATCCAGAAGTACTTCCGGGACGTCGCCGACCACCTGGCCCGGGTCACCGAGCAGATCGCGGCCTTCGACGACCTGCTGAACTCCATACTCCAGGCCCATCTCGCCCAGGTGACCGTCGCCCAGAACGAGGACATGCGCAAGATCACCGCCTGGGCCGCGATCATCGCCGTCCCCACCATGGTGTGCGGCGTCTACGGCATGAACTTCGGCCACATGCCCGAGCTGCGCTGGCGCTTCGGCTATCCGCTGGTCCTCGTCGTCATCGCCACTGCCTGCTTCGCCATGCACCGGGGCTTCCGCCGCAACGGCTGGCTGTAGCCCTCGTCGCCCGTCAGCCCTCGTCACCCGTCGTGGCGCTGCCGGTAGTGCTCGCGCCAGCGCGGGGTCGCGGCGCCGTCGAGGACGGTCATCACCACGTCGTGCGCCAGCCGGTCGTCGACCGGCAGATGGCCGAACAGCACGCGGTGGCAGGTGGTGGCGGCCAGCAGGTCGAGCAGCAGGTCGAGGTCGGCGTCCGCGCGCAGGTCACCGCGTTCGATGCCGCGGAGCAGCGCGGCTTTGGTGGTGGCGCGCCGGGAGTGGAAGAGGGCGTCGGCGAAGAACCGGTCCAACTCGGGGTCGCCCGCCAGGTCCGCGATCAGCGCGGGCAGCGTCCGGCAGGGCCCGGATGTTCGCGCTGGTCTCCGGCGCTTGGACGGTTCCCTCGCTCGCCGGACCCGCCGTCGCCGGACTGGTCGCCGAACACCTCCACTGGCGCGGGGTGTTCGTCCTGCTCCTGCCGCTGATCGGGCTCGCCTGGGCCATGGCCGTGCCCCCGCTCGTACGCCGCGGCCACCCGCACCCGCCGGGCGCCGCCTTGGAGCGTGAAGCCTGGTGGCGCGGCCCGGTCGCCCGCGGAATCCTGGTCAGCGCCGGAACCGCGGTGCTGCTCGGCGGCCTCCAGTTCACCGACCTCGCCCTGCTGCTGCCCCTCGCGCTGCTCGGCACCGTCGACGCGGTGCTGGGGTTGCGTACGGTGCTGCCGACCGGCACGCTGCGCGGCCGTCGCGGCGTACCGACCGGCGTGCTGATCCGGTTCCTGCTGTGCGGCGCCTACTTCGGCAGCGAGGCCTTCCTGCCGCTCGGCCTCACCGAACTGCGCGGCCTGAGCACCACCGAGGCCGGGCTCGGCCTCTCCGCCGGGGCGCTCGCCTGGGTGCTCGGCGCGGCCTGGCAGGGCCGCGCGGACACCCGCTGGAGCGGGCGCTCCCGGGCGCTGCCGATCGCCCTCGGCTGCGCGGTGCTGGCCGCGGGCGTCGCCGTCATCGCCGCGGGCATCCTGATCGACGCGGTCCCGGCCCTGGTCGCCGTCGTCGGCTGGGCCGTCGGAGGCGTCGGCATGGGCATCGCGTTCAACGCCGCCACGACCGATGCCATGGAGCAGGTCCCCGCCGACCGCCAGGGTGAGGCCAGCGGCGCGCTGCAACTCGCCCAGACCCTGGCCACCGCGGCCCTCACCGGCCTCGGCGGCGCGGCCATCGCCCTGTCCCACGCCCACGCCGCCGACACCACCACCGCCCTGACGGCCACGTTCGCCCTCACCCTGACCCTGGCCTGCGTTGGCGTCGTGATCGCCCACCGCATCAGGCCGAGGGTCTGAGTGTTTCTCGGGTTCATCTGAGCGCGGTGGCGTTGGCGGGGGAGCCGACGCCACCGGTGAGGTTCAGGGGCTTGACGGTCAGGAGGCTGGTCCAGCGGTTCGTGGCCCGGCAGTCGGCGGCGAGCCCGTCCAGGTTCCACAGCTCGCCCAGCGGCAGGCCGAGTTTGGCGATCAGTTCCTGGTGCATCATGCCGTCGTCCTCGGGCGCGCTGTCGCGGAAGTCGCTCTCGGGCACCACGGGGAGGACTTCGACGGCGAAGGTGTCCGTGGCCAGCAGCGCGATGCGGTGGTCCCAGCACCACGCGGCGACGTCCCTGGACTGGACGAATCCGGTGGCGCGCCGCTCGGCGCGGACCGTGGCCCGTACGCCGGGTTCGGCGGTGAGGTACCAGTGGGCCCAGCCGGTGTGGACGAGCACCAGATCGCCGGGTTCGACGCGGCAGCGCTGGGCGTCGAGCGCCGCGCCGAGCAGATCGGGGCCGAGGGCGGGGCCGGTCGCGTGGTCGAGCGGTGTGCCGCGGTCGCGGAGGAGCCCGTCGATGTCGATGAGGAGCGCGCGGCCGACCAACGGGGTCTCGGCCCACATCTGCACGCCGAGGCGGGGGCTTCGCGGTGCGATCGCGTCGTCGGGTACGGCGTTGTAGAAGCCGTGCCCGGAGGCGCGGCGGTGGCGCAGGCCGTCGATCTGGGTGCTGGCCTGGAGGAAGAAGTCGTCCAGCACGTCGTCGCGGGCCTGGTCGTGTTTGGCGGTGATGCGGTGGCGGGGGATGCCGCGGGCCCGGGACATGGGCGGGTCGAAGGCGTCGAGGGCGTAGTCGAGGTTGACGGCCCGGCCGTCGCGGACCTCACCCGCCGCGCGCCGGATCTGCTCGGGCCCCGCGAAGTTGGCCATGCCGCGTTCGGGCTGGTCGGGGAAGAGGTGCCAGCTGGAGCCGGGCGGGGCGTCGGTGCGCCGCAGCAGTTCGTCGTAGGTGGGGTACGGCAAGGGCGTGGCTCTTTCTCTGCGCAGGGGCTTCAGGGGCAGCGGGCGGCGATGGCGGCGGCCGCCCGGCGTACCTCGGTGATGACGCGCGGGTGTTCGGCGGCGGGCAGGTCGCCGCTGGGCCCGGCGACGCTGAGCGCGCCGAGGACCTGCTCACCGCGGTGGATGGCGGCGCTGATCGCGGTGACGTCCAGGACGCGTTCACTCAGGGAGACGGCGTAACCGTTCTCCTTGGTGCGCCGGAGCTCGTCGCGCAGGCCGTCGGCGTCGACGCGTTCGCCGGAGATCCGGGTGAAGGGCGCGACGCTGTCGACGTAGGCGTCGCGTTCCTCGTCGGGCAGCCAGGCGGCCAGGGATTTCCCGGCGCCCAGGTGCAGGGGGAGCTTCTCGCCGATGGGCAGTTGGTAGCGGAGCGGGTTGAGGCCCTCGACGCGGGCGATCGGCACCCGGGTGAGGCCGACGCGTACGTACAGGGTGGACGTCATGCCGGTGGTCGCGGCCAGTTCCTGGAGGACGGGCAGCGCGACCTGGCTGAGCCGGTTGTTGACCAGGAAGGCGTGGGCGGTGGCCACGGACGCCGGACCCGCGACGTAGCCGGGCTCTTCCTTGACGGCGTACCCGCGGTCGATGAGGACGTTCAGGATGCGCTGGGCGGTGGCCACGTGGAGCTCGGCGCGGCGCGCGATCTCGCTCAGCCGCAGCGGGTGGCGGGCGTCCTCCAGTACGGACAGCACGTCGAAGGCCCGGTCGACGGAGCGCATCGGAGAGGCGGGGGTGGCGGCGGCCATGGGTCGGCTCCTGGGTGGTCTGCTCGGCTGCGTAATTTCCTGATAAGGCTTATCAGCATGCGAGCGGTGGCGTGGTGCGCACAAGATCCACCCAGAGCGGTACGTCCTGTTCCGGCTGCTTATTCCGGCTGCGCCGCGGTGGCGGCGGGCTGTTGTGCGGCCGCCGCGGCCGGTTCTGCCGACTCCTCGGGGCGGACGTACGTCAGGACGTAGGCGAGCAGACCGGTGACACCGGCGGTGATGAACGTCGGGGGCCCGGCGGCGGAGGCGACGTCGTTGACCCAGGCGGCGTCGCCGAGAACCAGCCCCAGCGCCTGGCCCACGACGATGCAGAGGCCGCCGAGCAGGAAGGCGAGGACGCCGAGACGGAAGAGGATCTTGATCAGGCGGGTGGGCATGGCACGACCTCGGTGTGACGGGGCGGATCAGACGGGCAGTACGCCGGTGGCCACCGCGGCGCCGATCAGCAGGATCGGCAGGCAGTAGTAGCCGATGAGGGGAACGAAGGTGCGGGCCGGATTGACCCCGGCGATGCCGCTGGCCACGTAGATCGGCGCTCCGGAGGGCGGCGAGGCGCCCTCGGTGGAGGCGAAGATCAGCACGGCGACGCAGGCGGTGGCGGCCGGAACCCCGGCCTCGGCCAGGGACGAGACGGCGACGGGGCCGATGGCGGCCATCGTGGCACTGGCGGTGAGCGGGATCGCCACGGCGACGACGAGCACCCCCACGATCAGGGTCATGGCCCACTTCGGCGCGTGCAACTGCGTCAGCACGTCGGTGAGCTGCTGCGGCAGGCCCAGCTCCCCGAGGACGTTCGAGGCGGAGAACGCGGCCACGATCGTGACGCCGATGACCCCGAACTGCGGCGCCGCCCCTCCCAGCAACTGCCACCACCCACGGCCGCCGCGCGGCAGCTGGCGACGGCCCAGGAACAGCACGATCGCGATGAGCAGGACCGGAATCCAGGTGATCAGGCTGATCGCGTCCGACATCACGACACCGACGTAACGGCCCAGCTCACCGCCGGTCGGACCGCGGGTCAGCAACAGGGGAACGATCATCCCGGCGAACAGGAACAGGCTGGTCCACCCCGCCCCCAGGCTGGCCCGCAGCGGCAGCAGATCGGCGCGGTCCATCGGCTGGATCTTGTGCCGGCGAATCATCCAGAACGCCGCGACCAGGCGGTAGCCCAGGCACCACAGCCCGCCCATGAACAGCGGCAGCACGATGTCGTCCTGGGACACCAGCGATGCCACCCCGGCCGAGCCCATCAGGATGAACATGGTGGAGCTGAACGGAAACGTGACCCCCATGCCCGCGCCCCCGGCGGCGACGGTGGCGGCGAGTTCACCGCTGACCTTCGAGCGCTTCATCCAGGGGATGGTCACCGAGCCGACGGCGGCGGTGACGGCCGCTCCGACGTGCGCGATGGCGCCGAAGATGCCCGCGGCGACGGTCGAGGTGTACACCGGCCCGCCCCGCAGCCGCCCGAGCAGGGAGTTGAGGATGTTCAGCAACTGGTCCAGGACGGGCGTACGGCTCAGCAGGTAACTCATGAACACGAAGGCCAGCGCGGCGAACGTGACCTCCTCCTGCATCGCCTCGGCGAACCCGTCCCACATGACGCGCCCGATGTCGCCGCCCGCGAACACGCCGGTCACGAGGAAGCCGACGAGGAGCGCTTCGCCGATGTTCCGCTTCAGCACGGCGTTCCAGATGATGATGGCCGCCATGTAGCAGACCAGGGCCCATATAGCGATCATGCGGCCTCTCCCGCCGTTCCGCCTGCGGCTGTCTTTCCCGCGGCTGTTCCGCCCGCGGCTCCCGCGGTTGCTCCGCCCCCGGCCAGCCCGGCCCGGATGCTGCTGCGACGGCGCGCCTCGTCGGCCTCGATCGCACGCGCCGCGACCAGTGTCGACTCTGCCTCCTCGGCGGGGAGGACGGCGACCCCGTCGCCGTCCGCGACGACCAGGTCGCCCGGCCTGCACACCGCGCCGCCCACGGCGACGGCGACGTTCAGCTTGCCGGGACCGTCCTTGTACGGCCCGGCGGGCGTGACCGCGCGCGCCCAGACCGGGAAGCCGATCTCCTCCAGGGCCTCCACATCACGCGCGGCGCCGTCGAGCACCATCCCGACCACTCCGCGCGCTCGCGCCCGCTCGGCGATCAGCTCACCGATCAGGGCACGCGAGGTGTCACCCTGCCCGTCGACCACGATCAGATCACCGGGCCCAGCGACCCGCAGCGCTTCGTGCAGGGCCCGGTTGTCCCCGGCCCGCGTCAGCACCGTCACCGCCCGGCCCACCGCACGCGCACCGGCCCACAGCGGGCGGATGCCGGAGTCGACGAGCCCCAGCCGGTCGCGCGCATCGCCGATGTTGGCGGTCGGCAGCCCCTCGTACGCAGCCAGCAGTTCGTCGCTCACCAGCGGTCCAGCACGCAGTCCGTCCGGCCGGGCGGCAAGGGCGTGCAGCCTGCTGATGCCATCCGCCAGCCCCGCGTCCAGGCCGAGGTCCGCCAGCAGCCCGGCCGCGGCGGCCACCTCACCGGCCCGCCGCACCCCATGCTTGAACGTTCCCGCATACAGCCGTTCCAACGCGGCCTCGCCGTCGGCCAGCTCCCGCACGATCTGCTCGCGCACCCACCGCTCGTCCCCGGCGGCCCGGCCCGCCTCCACGGTCTGCACGATGACCGCGCCCAGCCCCTTCATGAACAGGCTGCGCAGCAGCTTGCGCGCCGACGCCGCCCCCGGCTCCCCGCCCAGATCCTCCACCGGCGCCCCCAGCGCCCCGAAGTGCTCAGCCACCGCCGAGGCCCCCCGACCGCTGACCACCAGGGCCGTGCGATGGCGGTACTTGGGCACCGAGCCGATCACGGACACGTCCGCGAAGACCGCCCGCCCGCCCTCGGTGACGATGCCGTCGATCGTCCGCTTGAGCTCCGGCGCCCCGGCGTTCATGTCCGCGAAGACGACTCCGTCCCGCAGATGCGCCGCCGCCTCCGCCGCCACCCCCGCAGCCGCCGCGGCCCCCGTCAGCCCCAGCACCAGATCGGCCCCGGCAACCGCCTCTGCCACACTCCCCGCCCGCCCGACACCGGGCGGCGTCGCCACGTCGCCGGGGTCGTACCCCGTCACGGACCAGCCGCTTTCGGCGAACCCAGCGGCATAAACCGCCCCGGCCTCGCCCAGCCCAAGGATCCCTACCCGCATCGACACCCTCGCTTTTCTCGTACAGTGATAAGTTTTCTCACATGAGGTGGGGAGGATGGTGCCCACGCGAGAACCCCACGTCAAGGGGTGAGACCGCACTGGCTGTTCCTGGGGCGGTCGGAGGTGCTGGAGGGCCTCGACCTGGATGGACGAGGCGAGCGAGGCCGTCCATGGGCCGCCTCTGGGTCTCGCCGCACCGTTCCGTGGCCCTCCCGTCGTGATAGAAGTAGGTAGACCGACCTACCTACTTCGGAGAGCGTGATGAGCGACACCGGCAAGGGCCCGACCGGAGCCGCGAGGCGAACCGGCGCCCGGGAGCGGCTGCTGGCGGCCGCGGCGCGGCGCTTCTACGCCGATGGCGTGGCGGCGACCGGGATCGACACGATCACGACCGAAGCGGGCGTGGCGAAGAAGAGCCTGTACAACAACTTCGCCTCCAAGGCCGATCTCGTGCGTGCCTACCTCGAGGCGCGCCACGAGGAGTGGCGTGGGTTGTACCGGGCGCGGCTGGAGCGGGCCCAGGATCCGCGCGGCGGCGTGCTCGCGGTGTTCGACGCGTACGCCGATCACGCGGCGTTCGCGTACGAACGTGGCTTTCGCGGATGCGGGCTGCTGAACGCGGCCGCCGAGCTGCCCACCGGGGACGAGGGGCGGACGGTGGTGCGGCGCCACAAGGAGGAGGTCGAGGCGCTGCTCACCGGTCACCTCGAGGAGCTGCTGCCCGAGCGCCCCGATCAAGCCCGCGCGATGGCGGAGCATCTGGCGTTCCTGCTGGAGGGTGCGATGGCGCGTGCCGGTCTTGAGGGCGAGGACACCCGTCTGCGGCACGCCCGCGCGCTGGCGGCGGACCTGCTGGACCGGCTGTGAGGCGGCCGGGCGGCGGCGCGGCCCGTTCGGTGGGCGCGGGATCGTTGTGCGTGCTCGCGGCGTCCGTGCTGTGGGGCACGACGGGTACGGCGGCGACGTTCGCCCCGGCCGTGGGGCCGCTGGCGATCGGCGCTGTCGCGATGGGGCTGGGCGGGCTGCTCCAGGCCCTGCTGGCCGCTCCCGGGATCGCCCATCAGGCCCCGGGGCCGCGTGCGCATCGCGGCGTCGTGTTGCTGGGCGCGGTGTCCGTGGCGGTCTACCCGCTGGCGTTCTACAGCTCGATGCACTTGGCCGGAGTGGCGGTGGGGACGGTGATATCCATCGGTACGGCCCCGCTGGCCTCGGCTGTGATCGAGCGCGTCGCGGACCGGCGCCGGCTCACCCGCCGCTGGATGTTCGGCGCCGCCCTCGGCCTGGCGGGCACGGTCATGCTGTGCGCGGCGGAGGCCGCGCGGGCGCACGACGACCCGGGGTCGGTCTCCGTGGGCGCCACCGTGCTCGGCGTGGTGCTGGGCCTGGTCGCCGGTGTGACGTACGCCCTGTACTCGTGGGCGGCTCACCGGCTGATCAGCCGCGGGATCCCCTCCCGCGCCGCGATGGGCACGATCTTCGGGCTGGGCGGGCTGCTGCTCGTACCGGTCCTGCTGGCCACCGGCGCCCCGCTCATCAGCTCCTGGCCGAACGCGGCCGTGGGCGCTTACATGGCGCTGGTGCCGATGTTCGTGGGCTACGTCCTGTTCGGCTGGGGACTGGCGCACGTCCCCGCCAGCACGGCGACCACGCTCTCCCTGCTCGAACCGGCCGTCGCGGCCGTGCTCGCCGTGCTGGTCGTCGGCGAACGGCTCCCTGCCTTCGGCTGGGTGGGCATCGCCCTCGTCGTCGGCTGCCTGGCGGTCCTCACCGTGCCGACGCGATCCGTACGGGCGCCACGGCAGGAGGAAGACGTCACAACACCGGTGCATGAGGCCGCAGTCCGCCATGGGGCCGTGTCTGACCAAGGTCACTGAGCGACGGCCCGTCACACCCCGCGCCAAGCGCTGAGCAGTTCCTCAGGGCCGTACACCGCCTGAAGACCGGAACAACCGACCCCACTACGGGAGACCGCCACGAGCGGTACCGGCTCGTCGGTGATCGCTGCCCGGTGTTTTTGCAGTGCGGCCAGGTCGTGGCTGTCGAACGCGGAGTTCTCCAGCCACTTGACCGAGCCGAGGAAAAGCAACTGTTTGGCCACCGGCTGCCGGTCGGCGCCAACCAGGTCGATTTCGATGTCGTTGCTGCGGGTCCAGTGCCCGCCGATCGCCGGGGTGGCGGGCAGGGGCCCGTCCGGCAGAAGGCGGGCGAGGGATTCCCGGACCAGCGGCTCGATCGCGCGGCCGCGCCAGCTCGTCCACCGCTCCTTGATCCGGCTCAGCGTGAGATCTCCCCGCATCCGTTCGATCTCCGCCATGTGCGGATCCAGAAACGCGAGCCAGAAGCGCAGGTAGGGGTCGGCCACCCGGTAGCGGCGTTCCTTCGACGGCCTCAGTGAGAGCGGCAGCTCGGCGGCTACGACCCGTTTCTCGATCAGGACGTCGGTGGCTCGGGTGAGAGTGGTGTGGGCGATGCCGCCGGCCGCGCGAGCGATGTTGGTAAAGGTTCGCTCCCCCGATCCGATGGCACGCAGGACCTCCCTGCTCATCGCCTGCGGTGGAAACTCCGCGGCCAGTGAGCGCTCGGCGGAGACCAGCAGAGCCGAGATCGGGTTGTCCAGGGAGTCGCGGAGGAATTCCCAGACATCCGCTCCGGCCCGCCACTCGGCGCAGACCAGGGGGAGACCGCCCGTGATCAGAGTGGCGTCGAACGCGGCTGCCGGTGACAGGCCGAGCATCTCGCCGATGTCGGCCGGGTTCAGTGGTCCCACGATCATTTCCCGGCCCCGCTGGTGAAAGGGACGGTCGTAGTCGTTCAGGGCCTCCATCATCGACAGATCGGATCCGACCAGGAGGAGAAGTACCGGCTTGCGGCTGAGCAGCCGGTCCCATGCCCGCTGGAGCATGCCCTCGAAGGCGTCGACGCGGTCCATGAGATACGGAACCTCGTCGATGACGACGACGCTGGGAGAGTCGTCGGGCAGGACCTCCGCAAGCAGCCTGAGCGCTGCGTTCCACTGATCGGGGGTCTCCTCGTGGAACAGTCCCCGCTCCGGCAGGGTGGACCTGGCGACGGCGTCGAGCAGCTCCGTCAGCTCGTCCTCCGCCGTGCCGCCCGCCGCGGTGAAGAAGAGGTACGGCGTCTCGGTACGGCGCAGGAACTCCTCGACGAGGCTGGACTTACCCACCCGCCGTCTTCCCCGCATGAGGATGCACTGCCCCGGTTTGCCCGACCCGGCGGCATCCTGAACCGCCTGCAAGGCGTTGCGGAGCACGTTCAGCTCGCGGTCCCGCCCGATGAAACGACGCACGACAAGCCTCCCGGTGACGATAGTCTTGTTAGGGATACTATCGCTATCGATACCAAACTGCCCCTCGTTCTCGGTCGGGCGCGAAGCTCATGACGCTGTGGATGCGGGAGGGGCTGAAAACGCGCTCGGCGTTGCGCAGGTGGCACCAGGCTTCGAGGCAGGGCGGGTCGAGCATGAGGCGGCTGAGGGTGCGCACGGTCCGGTTCCCCGAGGTGGCGACGTACTCGACCGGCAGGTTCCGCCACGCCTGAAGCAGTGCGGCGAACTGCTCTGGGGGTTCCTGTTCCGCCCAGGCGTCGTACGCCTCGGTGGGGACCACACGATCGCCGTCCCGAGCCCAGGAGCCCAGCGGCGTACACGACGAGAGCCGTCGAGGGCGCCCAGCCATGTCGCCAGCGTTGATCGGGACTTCACGCGGAGTGCGCTTCGTCAGACCAGGGAGCGTCACAGCGGGGCCGGAGCCCGGCGCCGGGTTCAAGGACGGCGTGTCCTCATGACCGGTCGGCGTCGGATGAGGGCAAGTTCCCTCTCGGCGGGCAGTGGCCGCTCGCAGGCCGTCTCAGTTCAATGCGAGAGCATCGCATCGACCGCTTGGAGCCCGAGTACCTGGAGAGCCTGTACCGCCCGATGCGGAGGAGTCACCAAGCTCACCGTCAACAAGCGCCGGAGCAGCGCCCGGTGGTGTTGGCACTCGCGCCTGGTCTGCGGCAGGGGGAGACGCTTGAACACCAAGTCCAGAGCGGGACGTCGCCCGGAAGATCGCCGACTTCGTCTGGGGACCCCCGGAAGCACCCCCTGCGGACGAAGACCAGGACAACGAGAGCTGAGAGAACGTCGAAGGGCCCCACCGCGAGCGGTGGGGCCCTTCGACATCGTGCCCGGTGAAGGCACTGGCGGAGGATACGAGATTCGAACTCGTGAGGGGTTGCCCCCAACACGCTTTCCAAGCGTGCGCCCTAGGCCTCTAGGCGAATCCTCCGCTGGAGACTCTACAAGACGATCGGGAGTGCTCGCGAACTCGTTCCCACCCCGGTCTATCCGCTAGGGTGGGGGCCAGCCCCTCACGTGGCGCTATCTCACCGAACTCCCCCAGGGCCGGAAGGCAGCAAGGGTAAGTGAGCTCTGGCGGGTGCGTGGGGGGCCCTTGCGTTCCTGGGGCGTTCCGGGGGCGGGGCACCGGGCGGCGTCCGGATGTCGGTGGGCCCCGATATCGTCGTAAGCGTGTCGTCCCTCGCGCTGTACCGCCGCTACCGCCCCGAGACCTTCGCGGAGGTCATCGGGCAGGAGCATGTCACCGATCCGCTGCAGCAGGCGCTGCGCAACAACCGGGTCAACCACGCGTATCTGTTCAGTGGTCCGCGCGGCTGTGGCAAGACGACCAGTGCGCGCATCCTGGCCCGCTGTCTGAACTGTGAGAAGGGCCCCACCCCGGCGCCGTGCGGGGAGTGCCAGTCCTGCCAGGACCTCGCGCGGAACGGGCCCGGGTCGATCGATGTGATCGAGATCGACGCCGCCTCGCACGGTGGTGTGGACGACGCGCGGGAGCTGAGGGAGAAGGCGTTCTTCGGGCCCGCGTCGAGTCGTTACAAGATCTACATCATCGACGAGGCGCACATGGTCACCTCGGCGGGGTTCAACGCCCTGCTGAAGGTGGTCGAGGAGCCGCCGGAGCATCTGAAGTTCATCTTCGCGACCACCGAGCCGGAGAAGGTCATCGGCACCATCCGGTCGCGTACGCACCACTATCCGTTCCGGCTGGTGCCGCCGGGGACGCTCCGCGACTATCTGGGCGAGGTCTGCGGGCGCGAGGACATTCCGGTCGAGGACGGGGTGCTGCCGCTGGTGGTGCGGGCGGGCGCCGGATCCGTCCGGGACTCGATGTCGGTCATGGACCAGCTGCTCGCGGGCGCGAGCGACGACGGCGTGACGTACGCCATGGCCACCTCGCTGCTCGGTTATACGGACGGCTCGCTGCTCGACGCGATCGTGGACGCGTTCGCGGCGACCGACGGCGCGGCGGCCTTCGAGGTCGTGAACCGGGTGATCGAGGGCGGCAACGACCCCCGGCGCTTCGTCGCCGACCTGCTGGAGCGGCTGCGCGACCTGGTGATCCTCGCCGCCGTGCCGGACGCGGCGGACAAGGGGCTCATCGACGCCCCGGCCGATGTGGTCGAGCGGATGCAGGCGCAGGCGTCGGTCTTCGGCGGCGCCGAGTTGAGTCGGGCGGCCGATCTCGTCAACGAGGGGCTGACGGAGATGCGCGGCGCCACCTCGCCGCGGCTCCAGCTGGAGCTGATCTGCGCGCGGGTGCTGCTGCCCGCCGCCTTCGACGACGAGCGGTCGGTGCAGTCGCGGCTGGAGCGGCTGGAGCGGGGTGCCCTGGCGGGCGGCCTGGGCGGCGTTTCCGGTGGGGGCGGTGGCCCTGGGCCGGGGCCCGCTGTGGGATACGTACCGGGGCCCGAGTCCCATGTCCCGGCCGGGCCCTCCGGCCCGGCGGCCGCCCGCGCGGCGATGGCCGGTGGTCGTGGGCCGGGCGGGGATGGACCTGGGGCTTCTGGTGCGCCTGGGGGGCCTGGTGCGCCTGGGGCTCCTGGGGAGCAGCCCGGGGGGCAGGACGAGACGGCAGGCGGCGCGGCGCCTGATGACGACGCTTCCGTTGCGGGTGCGCAACCCCCGGCGGCCGACGACAGCGGCGGCGGTACGGACAGTGGGGCGCGGCGGCCCGGCGCCTGGCCTTCGGCGGGCGGACAGACGGCGCAGCAGCCCAGCGGCTCGCCTGCGCCGGGCGGTGGGCAGCGGCCCGGTGCCTGGCCCACGAGCGCGCAGCCCGGTGCGGGTGGCGGTGGGCAGCAGTCCGGTGGTGCGCCCGCATCGGGTGGCGGGCAGCAGCGGCCGGGGGCCTGGCCCACGGCTTCCGCGCCCGGGTCGGGAGCCTCCACGCCCGCGGCTGCCCCTGCGCCCGTTGCCCCTGCGCCCGGGGCCGGGCAGGGGCGTCCGGCCGGTGGGCCCGGTCAGCCGCAGCCGACTCCGGGCATGGCGCAGGGCGCCATGCAGGTGCGGCAGATGTGGCCGGACATTCTGGAGGCGGTCAAGAACCGTCGCCGCTTCACCTGGATCCTGCTGAGCCAGAACGCCTCGGTCTCCGGCTTCGACGGCACGACCCTCCAGATCGGGTTCCCCAACGCGGGCGCCCGCGACAGCTTCGCCAACGGCGGCAGCGAGGACATCCTGCGGCAGGCCCTCCACGACGCGATCGGCGTGCAGTGGCGCATCGAGGCGATCGTCGATCCGTCTGGTGGTCAAGGGGGCCAAGGCGGACAAGGGGGTGGGCCGGGCGGTCCGGGTGGCGGACCCGGTGGGTTCGGTGGGCCCGGGCCGGGAGCTTCCGGCGGTCCTGGGGGCCCCGGGGGCTTCGGTGGCGGCGGAAACGCGGGCGGCGGCTTCGGCGGAGGGGGCGGTCAGCCCGCTCCGCCCCGGCAGCCCGCCCCCGCGCCCCCCTCCGCCCCCGCACCGTCGGCCCCGGCACCCGCTCCCGCGCCCGCCGACGCGGGGCCGCCCCCCGAGGCGTCCGTGTACCGGGAGCCCGAGCCTCCGCCCATCTCGCCGGAGGACGACATGCCGGCCGAGGACGACCCGGATCTGGACGAGACCGCGCTGAGCGGGCACGACCTGATCGTGCGCGAGCTGGGCGCCACGGTCATCGAGGAAATCGCGAACGAGTAGGCCATCGAGCAGGCCGTCGAGTAGGCCGTCGAATAGGTCTCGAATGGGCCGTATGGCCCAGGGGCGGGCCCGGCACCGGGGTCGGCCGTCTCCTCCGTACGGCGTAGGGCAAGGCGCCGTGGGAGCACGTAGGCTCGGGCTATCGAAGAGAACCGCAGTCGACAGCCAGGAGCGAACTCGTGATTCCCGGTGGTGGCCAGCCTGACATGCAGCAGTTGCTGCAGCAGGCGCAGAAGATGCAGCAGGACCTCGCCGCGGCCCAGGAAGAGCTGGCCCGTACCCCTGTCGAGGGGTCCTCGGGCGGTGGGCTGGTGAAGGCGACCGTGACCGGTGCCGGTGAGCTTCAGGGTCTGGTGATCGACCCGAAGGCAGTGGATCCGGAGGACACCGAGACCCTCGCGGACCTGGTCGTCGCGGCCGTCCGCGACGCGAACCACGCCGCGCAGGAGCTCCAGCAGACGAAGCTCGGCCCGCTGGCGCAGGGACTGGGTGGGATGCCGGGGCTGCCTTTCTGAGGCCGAAGGCCTGAGACTGAGGGTCTGAGCCGAGGGGCTCATGGATCGCGCGACGGGGCCTGTGCCCCGTTTCGAGCGGTGCAACCGAATATTCATATGCAGTACAGCCACCGCGCGGCGGCGCGAGATTGGATGCAGGCGTGTACGAGGGCGTGGTCCAGGACCTCATCGACGAGTTGGGCAGGCTGCCCGGCGTCGGTCCCAAGAGCGCGCAGCGGATCGCCTTCCACATCCTCCAGTCCGAGCCCACCGACGTCCGACGCCTCGCTCACGCGCTGACCGAGGTCAAGGAGAAGGTGCGGTTCTGCGCGGTGTGCGGGAACGTCGCCGAGGCCGAGCAGTGCCGGGTCTGTCAGGACCCGCGCCGCGACCCCGCGGTCATCTGCGTGGTCGAGGAGCCGAAGGACGTTGTCGCGATCGAGCGGACCCGTGAATTCCGCGGCCGCTATCACGTGCTCGGCGGGGCGATCAGCCCCATCGAGGGCGTGGGTCCGGACGATCTGCGGATCAGGGAGCTGCTGGCCCGGCTCGCGGACGGTACGGTCACCGAGCTGATCCTGGCCACCGATCCGAATCTGGAGGGTGAAGCCACCGCCACGTACCTCGCGCGCATGATCAAGCCCATGGGGCTGAAGGTCACGCGCCTGGCCAGTGGTCTTCCCGTCGGGGGAGATCTGGAGTATGCCGACGAGGTCACGCTGGGTCGTGCCTTCGAAGGGAGAAGACTTCTCGATGTCTGACGCAACGTTGCACGACGCCCACCCGGACCCCGACGACTTCGCGGTCCAGATCGCCGATCAGATCGAGAGTTTCATCGTCGCGGTCACCGAGGTCGCCAAGGGGGACGAGCCGAACAGTGCCGTGCCGTTCCTGCTGCTCGAGCTCTCCCAGCTGATCCTCGCCGGCGGTCGGCTCGGCGCGCACGAGGACTTCGTACCGGACGAGCGGTACGAGCCGGACGCCGGTCCCGAGCCGGACGTCGACGAGCTGCGGGAGCGGTTCGCCCGGCTGCTGGAGCCGGTGGACGTCTACTCGGAGGTCTTCGACCCGTACGTGCCGCGCAGTGAGCCCGTCCCCTGCCGCATCTCCGACGACCTCGCCCTGATCATCACGGACCTGCGGCACGGCATGGCGCACTACCGGGACGGCCGGATCAACGAGGCGATGTGGTGGTGGCAGTTCTCGTACCTCTCCAACTGGGGTACGACCGCCTCCGCCGCCCTGCGCGCGCTCCAGTCGCTCGTCGCGCACGTACGGCTGGACAGCCCGCTGGACGAGCTGGACGGGCTGGACACGGACAGTAACGCGGGCGGTGACGAGGCGCTGGCGGAGGAGGCCGGCCGGGTCATGGCGGCGGAGATCGCGGAGCCGCTGGGGCTGCGTTCCCTGCGCCCCTGAACCGCGTCCCCCACGCTCCTGAGCCGGGTTCGCCGCGCCCCTGGGACGGTCCCCGGGCCCGCCCCCGCGCCCCCGCCCGGGCGCCGCTATGGCCCCCGCGCGCCCTGTGAGCTGGGTTACGTTCCCGTGTGCTTCGCCGGGAAGCGGGCAGGGTTCGTCGCTGAACGAGTGGTACGGGATGCCAGGAGTATCCGCGGTACGGGGACGTTGTGCCGCATGATCCCCCTGGTCCGCCCAGGTCCGTCTGGTCCGTCCTGGTCGGGTGGTGAGGCGTGTGTCTCGCTATCTGATATCAGGAGGGCACTTTCCGGCCGCTCGCTAAACTGAGCCGACCGCATTATTGAGATCTGCGAGGAGCGCACGTGGGCCTTGTCGTGCAGAAGTACGGAGGCTCCTCCGTTGCCGATGCCGAGGGCATCAAGCGGGTCGCCAAGCGAATCGTCGAAGCCAAGAAGAACGGCCACCAGGTGGTCGTCGTGGTTTCCGCGATGGGCGACACGACGGACGAGCTGATCGATCTCGCCGAGCAGGTATCCCCGATTCCTACTGGGCGCGAGTTCGACATGCTGCTGACCGCGGGAGAGCGAATCTCCATGGCGTTGCTGGCCATGGCGATCAAAGACCTCGGTCACGAGGCGCTGTCGTTCACCGGCAGCCAGGCAGGAGTCATCACCGACGCGGTCCACAACAAAGCGCGGATCATCGATGTCACGCCGGGGCGCATCCGCGACGCGCTCGAGCTGGGCGCGGTCGCGATCGTCGCGGGCTTCCAGGGCGTGTCCCAGGAGAGCAAGGACATCACCACCCTCGGCCGGGGCGGCTCGGACACCACAGCGGTGGCCCTGGCGGCAGCCCTGGATGCCGAGGTGTGCGAGATCTACACCGACGTGGACGGAGTGTTCACCTCCGATCCGCGCGTGGTGAAGAAGGCTCGCAAGATCAACGAAATTCCGTACGAGGACATGCTGGAGCTCGCCGCGAGCGGCTCCAAGGTGCTGCATCTGCGCTGCGTGGAATACGCGCGCCGCTACAACATCCCCATCCACGTACGGTCGTCGTTCTCCGGCCATCAGGGCACCTGGGTGCGCAATCGGCAGGAAGCGGGAGAAGGAGAAGAAGGCATGGAACAGGCGATCATCTCCGGGGTCGCACACGACACGTCCGAGGCCAAGGTCACGGTCGTCGGGGTGCCGGACAAGCCGGGTGAGGCCGCGGCCATCTTCCGCACGATCTCGGACGCCGAGATCAACATCGACATGGTGGTGCAGAACGTCTCCGCCGCGTCGACCGGGCTGACCGACATCTCCGTCACGCTGCCCAAGACGGACGGCCACCGGGCGATGGAGGCGCTGACCAAGGCGAAGACGCAGATCGGCTTCGACTCGCTGCGCTACGACGACCAGATCGCCAAGATCTCGCTGATCGGCGCCGGGATGCGGACCAACCCGGGCGTGACCGCGACCTTCTTCGAGGCGCTGTCGAACGCCGGGGTCAACATCGAGCTGATCTCGACCTCCGAGATCCGTATCTCGGTCGTCACCCGGGCCGACGAGGTGAAGGACGCGGTCCGCGCCGTGCACAGCGCGTTCGGGCTGGACAGCGACAGCGTCGAGGCGGTCGTGTACGGAGGGACCGGACGATGACCCGGGCCGACGGTGCCGGTGGCCGGAAGCCGACGCTCGCCGTCGTCGGTGCGACCGGTGCCGTCGGCACCGTCATGCTCTCGATCCTGTCCGAGCGGGCCGACGTCTGGGGCGAGATCCGGCTGATCGCCTCGCCGCGCTCGGCCGGCCGGAAGCTGACCGTCCGCGGCGAGCAGGTCGAGGTCGTGGCGCTGGGCGAGAAGGCCTTCGAGGACGTCGACGTCGCGATGTTCGACGTCCCCGACGAGGTCTCGGCCCGGTGGGCGCCGGTCGCGGCGAGCAAGGGCGCGGTCGTCGTGGACAACTCCGGCGCCTTCCGGATGGACCCGGATGTGCCGCTGGTGGTGCCCGAGGTGAACGCGCACGCCGCACGCGTCCGGCCGCGCGGCATCATCGCCAACCCGAACTGCACCACGCTGTCGATGATCGTCGCGATGGGTGCGCTGCACGCCGAGTTCGGGCTGAGCGAGCTGATCGTCTCCTCGTACCAGGCGGTCTCCGGCGCGGGCAAGGAGGGCATCGACGCGCTGCGCGAGCAGATCGCGCTGGTGGCCGGTACGGAGCTGGGGACGCACCCGGGCGACGTACGGCGGGCGGTCGGCGAGACCGGGCCGTTCCCGGCGCCGATGGCGCTCAACGTGGTGCCGTTCGCGGGCTCGCTCAAGGAGGACGGCTGGTCCTCGGAGGAGCTGAAGGTACGGAACGAGTCCCGCAAGATCCTGGGGCTGCCGGACCTGCGGGTCACCGCGACCTGTGTGCGCGTGCCCGTGATCACCACGCACTCGCTGGCCGTGCACGCGCGGTTCGAGAACGAGGTCACGGTGGAGGGCGCGCACGAGATCCTGGCCGGTGCGCCGGGTGTGGTGCTGTGCGACAACCCGGCGGAGGGCGAGTTCCCCACGCCCGCCGACGTCGTGGGCACCGATCCGACGTGGGTCGGCCGGGTGCGGCGTTCGATGGACGACCCGCGGGCGCTCGAACTCTTCGTGTGCGGCGACAACCTCCGCAAGGGCGCGGCGCTCAACACCGCGCAGATCGGGGAGGTCATCGCGGCGGAACTGACCACCGCGTAGCGCACGACCGCTGGTTGACCGCCGTGCCCACGCCCGCATGGTGCATCGTGCACGCACTGCCCAGGGTGCACGCCCCGGATAATGTGAATATCCTGTGATCTGGCTAATGGCCTGGACCAGTTGGTCCGGGCCCGTGGCCTGTCCGACGCACCGCTCCCCGCTTGCTGCAACCGACAGCGAGCGGGGAGCGTCTTTCTGGTCGCCCACCCGTGGGCGCTGTGAAAACTGGGCATTGGGGAGAGTTGGGGCGCATGGGGGGATCTGGTGCAGCGTCAAAAGCGGTGCCTCGCGCGTACAACCCTGACAGGGGCAAGCGTGTCCAACAGACGTGGCAGAGGTATTCGGCATCGCAACGGTTCCAGGGAGCGGCGGCGCGGCAGTGCGGCCCCCGCTTCCGCGCACATCAGGCGGCATGCCGGTGATCGCGCCATGGTCGACCGCCCGCCCTGCACCCCTCGCGACAGGGCGCGAGGACGCTGACGACGCGATGGCGATGGCAGCGGGGACCACAGTCGATCACCTCACCGAGACCTACCGCGCCCACTACCGGTCGCTGCTAGGGCTCGCGGCGCTCCTCCTCGACGACACCGCGTCCTGCGAGGACGTGGTGCAGGAGGCGTTCATCCGCGTGCACTCGGCGCGCAAAAGAGTCCGCGACCCGGAGAAGACCCTCGCCTATCTGCGGCAGACGGTCGTCAACCTCTCCCGCTCCGCGCTGCGCCGCCGCATCCTCGGGCTGAAGCTGCTCTCCAAGCCGATGCCCGACATGGCCAGTGCCGAGGAAGGCGCGTACGACCAGCTGGAGCGCGACCAATTGATCAAGGCGATGAAGGGGCTTCAGCGCCGCCAGCGCGAGGTCCTTGTGCTGCGCTACTTCGCCGACATGACCGAGGCCCAGGTGGCCGAGACGCTGGGCATATCGCTCGGCTCGGTCAAGGCGTACGGCTCGCGCGGCATCGCGGCGCTCCGCGTCGCCATGGAGGCTCCCGCATGAACCACGAGAACGGCACGCCGGGCCCCGATGACCCCGACCGGACCGACCAGAGCGACCGGACCGACCGGAGCGGCCGGAGCGACGACCGCGAGCAGTTGGAGGCCGCTCCCGACGGCGCGGGCGACAAGGACGGCGCGGGCGACATAGCTGGCGCGGGAGAGATCCACGGCGCGGATGTCACCCACGGCGCGGGTGACGTGGACGAGCAGGCGCTACGGCGGATGCTGCACCACGCGGTCGACGACCTGGCGCCGACCCCGCACTCCCTGGAGCACTTGCGGCGCGCCGTGCCCGCCCGGCGGGCACGGCGGCGCCAGGCCCTGGTCGGGGCCGTGGCGGCGGTGGTGCTCGGCGGCGCCGCGCTGCCCGCCCTGGTGCACGTGACGTCCGCCAGCAACACCTCGAACGACCGCCCGGCCAACGCGGCCAGCAGTCACCGCACCCCCCAGGCGGGCGACAGCGGCGGGCGCGGCGAGGGCAGCGGCGGCAAGGACCCCGACGGACCCTCCGACAAGGCCCGGACGGGTGAGCACGGCTCCAAGGACAAGGGCGGCGAGAAGGACAAGGACAAGCCGTCCAAGGGCTCCCGGGGCGGCGAATCCGGCGGCACCGCCCCCGACCCCTCCAGCACGCTGAACGCCACCTCGCCCACCTGCTCCCGCACCCAGCTCGGCGGCAGCGGCGGGTCGGCCGGGACGGCCGACGCCGAGGGCCGGATCTACGGCTCGTTCCGCGTCGTGAACACCTCCGGTCAGACCTGCATGGTCGAGGGCGGCGGCACCTTCGGCGCGTCCGCGCAGGGCGGAGCGGACCAGGCGAAGGTCTTCTACGTCGACCACACGGCGGGTGACGCGGCCACCGGGCTGCCCGACCCGGCCACCGAGCCGGGCACGCTGATCCTCCAGCCGGGCCAGGCGTACGAGGTCCGGTTCGCCTGGATACCGGCGTCGGGCGGCGGCCCCAGCGGTTGCCCCAGCTCCGGCGACGGAACACCGACCGCCAGCCCCTCCCCGGATGCCGCCGGTGGCCCGGCGGACCAGCCCGGCTCGGGCGACCCCAGCGGCTCCCCGGGCGGCGGCGGTGGCGAGCAGCCCGCAGCGAGCGTCCTGGTCAGCTATACGCCGGAGGCGGGCGAGCCCGCGGTGGGCAGCGTGACCCTGAGCGGCGCCTGCGCGGGGACGGTCTACGGCACCGGGCTGCTGGCCTCCTCCTGAGCGCTCCGAGCCCGCGGGGCCCGCTGCTGGGCCCGCCCGCGGCGGCATGAAGCCGGGGCCCGCCGCCGGGGACCCGGCGTGCGGCCCGTACCGTGGGGGTGTGTATCGGTTTCTGCTGACACCCCGCTGGTGGGTGATCAACGTGTTCACCGTGGTGGCGATCCCGTTCTGCCTCTTCATGGGCAGCTGGCAGCTCAGCCGCTTCGAGACGCGCATCGACACCCACAAGCAGCAGCAGGACGAGGCGTCCGACGCCGAGAAGGCCGCGGCGAAGCCGCTGCGCGACCTGCTGCCGGTCACCACGGAGACCTCCGGGCGGCGGGCGACCGCCACCGGCCGGTATGACACCGGACACCAACTCCTCGTTCCCGACCGGCGGCTCGGCGACCGTACCGGCTTCTATGTGCTGACGCTGCTGCGCACCGACGGGGGCAAGGCGCTGCCCGTCGTCCGCGGCTGGCTGCCCGGGGACGCCGACTCGAAGGCCGACACCGCCAAGGTGCCCGCGCCGCCGTCCGGCCGGGTGACGGTCACCGGAGCGCTTCAGGCGACCGAGCACGAGGGCAGCGGCGGGGTGACCGCGAGCGGCGCTCTGCCGAGCGGCCAGCTGGGCATGATCAGCGACGCCTCGCTGGTCAATCTGGTGCCGTACACGGTGTACGACGCGTGGATCACCTCCTCCCAGGCACCCGGGGCCCTGCGGCCGGTGCCCCCCGTCGCGGCGGCGGGCACCGGACTGGACCTCAAGGCGTTCCAGAACCTCGGCTACACCGGTGAGTGGTTCGTCTTCGCGGGCTTCGTGGTCTTCATGTGGTTCCGGCTCTTCCGGCGCGAGGTCGAGGCCGCCCGCGACCTCGCGCTGGGCCTCGCTCCGGAAGAGCCCGCGGCCTCACGGCAGGGCGCTACTCCGCCCGGGCCGCGGCCGGACCCTGCCCCAGATGACGCTGAGCGAAATCGATCTCCAAGCGCAACTGCTTGATCCGCTCCTCGACCACGAGCGAGCCGTGCCCCGCGTCGTAGCGGTACACCTCGTGCGGGGCGCCGCGCTGCTGAAGCCGCTCCACGTAGTTGTCGATCTGCCGTATCGGGCAGCGCGGGTCGTTCACCCCGGCCGAGATGTAGACCGGCGCCCGCACCTGGTCCACGTAGGTCAGCGGGGAGGATGCCGCGAAGCGCTCCGGAACCTCCTCCGGGGTGCCCCCGAGGAGCGTGCGGTCCATCGCCTTCAGAGCCTCCATCTCGTCGTGGTAGGCCGTCACATAGTCCGCGACCGGGACCGCGGCCAGGCCCAGCGCCCAGGCTTCGGGCTGGGTGCCCAGGCCCAGCAGGGTCAGATAGCCGCCCCAGGAGCCGCCGGACAGCACCAGCCGCTCGGGGTCGGCCAGCCCCGAGGTCACAGCCCACTCCCGGACCGCCTCGATGTCCTCCAGCTCGATCAGCCCGACCCGGTGCTTGAGCGCGTCCGTCCAGGCCCGTCCGTACCCGGTCGAGCCGCGGTAGTTGACCCGGACGACGGCGAAGCCGTGGTCGACCCAGGCCGCCGGGCCTGCCGCGAAGGCATCGCTGTCGTGCCAGGTCGGCCCGCCGTGGATGTCGAAGACGGTGGGGAAGGGGCCCTCGCCCTCGGGCTTCTGCACCAGGGCGTGCACCCGCCCGCCCGGCCCGTCCACCCAGACGTCGCCGACCGGCACCGACACGGGGGCCTTGAGCCCCGGTGGGTCGAGCACGGTCCGTCCGCTCGTCGACCGCACCTGTGGCGGCTGCTCGGACGAGGACCACAGGAACTCGATCGCGCCGTCCGGCCGCGCGGAGGCGCCCGCGATCGTCCCGAGCGGGGTCTCGACGCGGGTCAGCTCGCCGGAGGCCAGCTCGTACCGCCACAGCTCGCCGCGCGCCTGGTGGTCGTGGGAGACGAGCAGCGCCGAGCCGTCCGGGAACCAGTCCGCGCCGACGTCGCCCGGCAGGTCGATGGCCAGGGCCGTCTCCACCCCGGTCAGCGGGTCCCACACCATCGGCTCCCACCGGCCCCGCCGCTGGTGCCCGACCAGCAGCCGGGTGTCCCCGGCGACCGGCGCGAAGCCCATGACGGACAGGCCCAGCTCCTCGGTGCCGCCCTTGGTGTCGTCCAGCTCCGCGACCGCCGTGCCGTCCAGCCGGACGACCCGGATCGCCGAGTGCATGGCGTCGCCGTGCTCGGTGTGCTCGACCGCGATCAGCGTCCCGTCGTGAGACAGGTCGCCCACTCCGGCCGACTCCCGGTGCCGGTAGATCTCCCGGGGTTCGGCGCCCGGCGCCACCACATGGATCGTCGAGCCCTCCTCGTCCGTGGACCGGCCGACGACCGCCGTGCCGTCCCGGCCGAGCGCGAGACCCGCCGGATAGGAGGGTTCGAGACCGGGCGCCGCGGGCTCGTCCGCCCCCGGGACCCCGCCCGCGCCCTGGCCGCCCGACCCGTCGCCGACGCCTGACCCACCGCCGTCGAAGGGCTGGCGCAGCCAGACCCCGAACTCATCGCCATCGGTATCCGAGAACCACCAGATCCACCGGCCGTCCGGGGTCAGCACCCCGTCCGTCGTCCCGTTCGGCCGGTCCGTCACCTGCCGCTGCGCGCCGGTCGCGCGATCCCATGCGTACAACTCGTATGTGCCCGTGGCGTTCGAGACGAACAGCGACCGGTCCGGGGCGTCCTCCGCCCACTCCGGCAACCCCACTCGCGGTGCCCGAAACCGCTTTTCCCAGTCCGGCATGGACTCCGTGCTCTCAGTCATGACCCCATTCTGCGCCGCACCCCGACATCCGCGCTGGCGTCCCCTCCCGCCTGTGGATAACGTTCGCGGCGGGCATGGACGGACGGGCCGGATCGGAGGGGGCGACGATGGGCGACATAGCCGCGACGGTGGAGAGATATTGGGCAACGGCCCAGGCCAGGGACTGGAGGGCGTTCGGAGCGACCCTCGCCGACGACGTCAGCTACGAGTTTCCACAGACCCGGGAGCGGGTGGTCGGCCGGGATGACGTGGTCCGTCTCAACGCCGAGCAGCTCGGCGAGTGGAGCCTGGAGGTCGAGCGTGTGGTCGCCGACACCACCCAGGCGGTCTCCTGGGTCCGGTTCAGCGACGAGGAGCAGGAGACGCACGGCGTCAGCTTCTTCACCTCGGCGCCGGACGGCAGGATCCAGACGATCACCGACTTCTGGCCGGGCGCGTACGAGCCCCCGGCCGGGCGCGAGCAGCTGACCGAGCGTTTCTGACGGATTCCAGGACCCCCGGATCCCCGGCCCTCAACTCCCCTTACCCACCCCGCGATTCCCCGCCCCCCGCCCCCTTCTCTCCCCGTCCCCCTGCCTCCCCGTCCCCCTCCGCTCCTCCGCGCCTAGCGCAGCGTCACCGGCAGGGCGTCGACGCCGTAGACGATGGACAGCTTCCGGAACTTGAGCTTGTCGGCATCCACGGCCAGCCGCATCTCCGGGAATCGCCGGACCAGTGCGGGATAGGCGGCCCGGAGTTCCATCTTGGCCAGTTCGGCGCCGATGCAGCGGTGAATGCCGTGGCCGAAGGCGAGATGAGACGACGTCTGCCGGTGCGGATCGACCCGTTCCATGTCCGGGCCCAGCTTCTCGTCGCGATTCGCGCCGCTCAGCGAGCACAGCACCAGATCGCCCGCGGATATCTTCGTACCCGCTATCTCCATGTCCTCCCGCGCGAATCGCGGGAACGCCACCTGAACGACGGAGAGATAGCGCAGCAGCTCCTCCACGAAGCGGTCCACGACGTCCTCTTGGTCGCGAATCGCCGCGAACTGTTCGGGGGCCTGGAGCAGTACGAGCGTGCCCAGTGCCAGCATGCTCGCGGTGGTTTCCAGACCGCCGGTCAGCACGCCGTCGGCCAGCCCCGCCAGCTCCTGGTCGTCGATTTCGTCGCCGTGCTCCTTCACCAGCATGCCGAGCAGCCCGTCACCCGGTGATTCACGCTGCTTGCGGACGATTCCATGGAGATACGTCAGCGAGTCCGACATGGCGCCGAACGACGCGTTCGCGCCGCCGAACAGATCGAAGCGCGCCGTGCTGTACCGCTGGAAGTCGTCGCGGTCCTCGTACGGAACGCCGAGCAGTTCGCAGATGACGAGGGCCGGAATGGGGAGCGCGAACATCTCCACCAGGTCGACCGGGCCCTCGGCCGCGGCCATCTCGTCCAGCCGCTCCTCCACGATGGCGTGGATGCGCGGGGTGAGCCTGCTGAGCCGCCGCATGGTGAATTCGGGCGTCAGTAGCCGTCGCAGTCTCGTATGCGTCGGTGGATCGCTGAAACCGAGGCCGCCGGGATTCTGCTGTTGGGCCAAGCCGACGGTCTTCTCGGCGAGGTTGGTGAAGTCGGAGCTGAACCCTTTCGCCTTTCCGAGTACCGCCTTGGTCTCGTCATAGCCGGTGACGAGCCAGCCGTTTATACCGAAAGGGAGCCAAATCTTGCTGATGGGTTCCTTTGCCCGGGTTTTGGAGAGATCGGCCACGGGGTCGAGTCCTTCGCGCTTCAGCGGTGCCAGCGTGGCATCCGGAAGAAACGACATCTTGGACAAATCGAACCCGTTCTTCTGAAACTTCGTGAAGTACTTGCGGCCCAGCCACGTGACGATGTTCGAGCGGAGATTCGACATGGGCGCAATACTGCCCTGCCGCGGCGGGCCGTCCGTCACACGTTGGCGGACGCGTCCCGGTGTGATGTGCCACAGCCGCGCCGCGGCCGCTCCATGACCCTTCTGCCGACCGCTTCGCGATCAGTGAGGTGGCGGGGACCGAGAGATCGGAGGAAAGTGAAGATATCGGGCGTGACGCGCGAGCGATGAGGGCTGCGCGCAGGGTTGCGCGCGGAATGGCACGTGCGTCGCGAGGGATGGCCGTGCGTCGCGGGGCGTGGCCGTGCGGCGCGAGGGATGCGGAGTGAGCGGAGCGAGGTGAGCGGCTTGCGGGAGAGGTTCCGTGCTGTCCAGGGAGCACCGTGCTGGGTGAGCCTGATGGCAGCCGATCTGGACCGCGCGCACGCCTTCTACGGAGATCTCTTCGGCTGGACGTTCCGGCCCACGCGGTACGGGCACGGCCGCTACACCATCGCCTGCACCGACGATGGCGTACCGACGGTCGGCGTCGGCGCGTCGGCCCCGTCGGCGGGGATGACGCTGCCCGTCACCTGGACGACGTACTTCGCGGCGGACAGTGCGGACGAGGTGGCCTGGCGCGTCCAGGAGCGCGGGGGCACGGTCGCGGTCGGGCCGCTGGAATTCGGCAACGGCCGGGTGGCCTGGGCGGCCGATCCGGACGGTGCCGTCTTCGGTATCTGGGAGGGTGATCTCACCTCCGCCTGGTGGGGCGAGCGCAGGCCGGGCGCGCCCGTGTGGCTGGAATTGCGTACGCGGGACGCATTCGAAGCGGCGCTCTTCTACGGCCATGTCTTCGGCTGGGACGCCCAGGCGCGGGAGCGGTGCGATGTCCGCTTCGAGTACGACCGGGTGGTCCTGCACATCGACGGAAAGGCGGTGGCCGGGCTGCGCGGCGGCGCTCTGGAGGCCGCCCCCGACCCGAATGTGCGGCCCCGCTGGCATGCGTATTTCCGGGTCGACGACGTCGACCGGGTCGCCGAACGCACGGTGGAACTGGGGGGGAGCGTCATTTCCCCGCCCGTCGACACCCCCTACGGCCGCATCGCGGCGCTCCGCGACGCCGAGGGCGGAATCTTCAGCGTGGCATCGCTTCAAAGAGGCTCGACGGGCGAGGCGGGCGGCGCCTAGGGTGGGAGATACGGCATCGCGTGTCGGTCACCGGCTGGGTGAGGCATGGAGGTGCCCGTGAGATTGCCTTAATTGGAGGCATTCCACTGTGTCAGTCGAGTTGAACCACACGATCGTCCATTCCCTGGACAAGCGGGAATCCGCCGAATTCCTGGCCAATATTCTGGGCTTGGAGGTGGGGGACGAGTGGGGCCCGTTCATCCCGGTCTCCACCAGCAATGGGGTCACCCTGGACTTCGCCAGTATCCCTGCCGAGTCGATCACCATGCAGCACTACGCGTTCCTCATCTCCGACGAGGAATTCGACGCGGCGTTCCAGCGGATACGGGAGCAGGGCATCACGTATTACGCCGATCCGCACGGTAAGCAGCCGGGCGAGATCAACCACCACTACGGCGGCCGCGGGCTGTACTTCATGGACCCGGCCGGTCATGGCATGGAGATCATCACCCGGCCTTACGGCAACGAGGAGTAGCCCTCCCGAGGGCGGTCCGGCGTGGCCGGGGCCCGTGCCCCGGCCACGCCGGACCATCGACCCTTCAGTCCCTCGGAGCGTCGGCCCCGTGAGCCGTGGCGTTCAGCGGTCGTACGGCGTGATGCGCCGGTAGCCTGCCCGGGCGTTGACGACGCGCGCGCAGGCAGTGCCGACGACGGTCGCGCCGAGCAGGCATCCGAGCCAGGTGCTGTCGCGGTCGCCCGCCCAGGTCAGCTCACCCGCCGGCGGGATCGCGAAGGCGTTGAGGAACAGCCAGCACAGCACGGCCGTGCCCGGCGCCGCCACGAACCGCGCGCACAGCCCGAGCACGGCGGCGAACACTGACAGCGCGATCAGGGCGAGCGTCGGCCGCCCATGGCCGCCGAGCGAGTTGAGGACGGCCACCAGCAGCAGCGCCCCGGCGAAGGCCGCGGACCAGATGACCGGGGTGGCGACCGGCTCGGGAACGGGCCTCATGCCGACGCCGATCTGCCGCCACTCGATCATGATCACCGTCTTTCTCGCGCGCCTGCCGTGGGTACGGACACCCGAACGCGGATTGTTCCACCGGGCCGTGGATCACTTTCCGCCATTACTTACTCTTTACCATTTGTTACGGTGGGCGGACGACACTTCGATCTGTGTGGCCGCGCGCCCAGCGTGAGGGCGCGCATGAATGAGGGGATGGCTGTGGGTGTTCCGCGGTTGAGCAGTACGCCGTTGCCGGGCATTGGAGTCCGTTACGACCTGACGACGCGGGACCAGGGGCGGCTGTCGGTGGTCGCGCACCGCGACGGCGGACGGACGCTGAGCGCGTACCGCCGGGAGGATCCGGACGAATGCGCCCTGTCCACCCGGCTCACCCCGGGCGAGGCGGAGGCGCTCATCAGCGCCCTGATGCCCGCGCACCACAGCCCCACGCTGCTGTCCACCACCGAACTGGGGCTGGTCGCCGAGCGGATCGAGCTGTCCTCGCACTCGTACTGGAACGGGCGGGTGCTGGGCGAGACGCGGACCCGTACCGAGACCGGCACCTCCATCGTGGCCGTGCTGCGCCGCGCGGACGCCATCCCCTCCCCGGCGCCGGACTTCCGGCTGGCGGGCGGGGACATCCTGATCGTGATCGGCACGCGCGAGGGCGTGGAAGCCGCCGCGGCGATATTGGGTCGGGAGTGACAGACGGATGCACTCTTCTGCCGTCTTCCTGATCGAGTTCGGTGCGGTCATCCTCGGCCTCGGACTGCTGGGCCGCCTCGCCGGACGCTTCCAGTTCTCGCCCATACCCCTCTATCTGCTCGCCGGGCTGGCCTTCGGCGAGGGCGGGCTGCTGCCGCTCGGCGCCAGTGAGGAGTTCGTCGCGATCGGCGCCGAAATCGGCGTCGTCCTGCTGCTGTTGATGCTCGGGCTGGAGTACACGGCCAGCGATCTGGTCAGCAACCTCAAGACCCAGTACCCGGCCGGGCTGGTCGACGCGACGCTCAACGCCCTGCCCGGCGCCGTCATGGCGCTGCTGCTCGGCTGGGGCCCGGTCGCCGCCGTGGTGCTGGCCGGAGTCACCTGGATCTCCTCGTCCGGCGTCATCGCCAAGGTCCTGCGCGACCTCGGGCGGCTCGGCAACCGCGAGACCCCGGTCATCCTCTCCATCCTGGTCCTCGAAGACCTGGCGATGGCCGTCTATCTGCCGATCGTCACCGCCCTGCTGGCCGGTGTCGGGCTGGCCGCGGGCAGCGTCACCCTGGCCATCGCGCTCGGCGTCGCGGGCTTCGTCCTCTTCGTCGCCGTCCGCTTCGGCCGCCACATCTCCCGCTTCGTCTCCAGCGACGACCCCGAGAAGTTGCTGCTGGTCGTCCTGGGGCTGACCCTGCTGGTCGCCGGGCTGGCGCAGCAGCTCCAGGTCTCCGCCGCGGTGGGCGCGTTCCTGGTGGGCATCGCCCTCTCCGGCGAGGTCGCCGAGGGCACCCACAACCTGCTCAGCCCGCTGCGCGACCTGTTCGCCGCCGTCTTCTTCGTCTTCTTCGGCCTGCACACCGACCCCGCCAGCATCCCGCCGGTCCTGCTGCCCGCCCTGGCCCTGGCGGTCGTCACCGCCTGCACCAAGATCGCCACCGGCTACTGGGCCGCGCGGCGCGCCGGGATCTCCGTCAAGGGCCGCTGGCGCGCGGGCGGCACGCTGGTGGCGCGCGGCGAGTTCTCCATCGTCATCGCCGGGCTCGCCGTCACCGCGGGCATCGAGCCGTCGCTGGGCCCTCTGGCCACGGCGTACGTCCTGATCCTCGTCATCATCGGGCCCCTGACCGCGCGCTGGACCGAGCCCCTGGCACGCCGTTTCATCCGCGCCAAGTCCGCTCCCAAGGCCGCTGCCGAACCGGCCACCGAAACCGGCACCGAGTCTTCCGCCGGCCCCTCCGCCGAAACCGACGACACCGGGTCCAAGCGCCGCGAGACGCAACGCGGTTGACACCCCGGAACGCCGCCGCGACACGAACCGCCGGTGGAGATCACGCATCTGACACCGGCGGAGCGGCGCGTCTGGTGGGCCTTCCCGCTGGGTGAGGGCGTCGATTTCCGCGACGGCGAGGACGACGACCCCGAGGGCGGGGCGTCCTGGGGTCCCGAGCGGACCGTACGCGCCGAGGTACTGCGCGCGCTGCTGCTGGCCGGGCCGGTGCGGGACGGTGAGATCGCGGGCCTGCGGCTCACGGGCGCGCGCGTCACCGGGCGGCTGCGGCTCACGTTCGGGGTGGCAGAGCACCCCGTCCTCCTGCGGGCCTGCCACTTCGAGCAGCGGCCGAGCCTGCACGGGGCGCAGCTGCGTGCCCTGGTGATCAGTGATTCCGTACTCCCCGGGCTCGACGCCGGGGCCCTCCGCACGGACGGGGCGCTGCGCCTCACCGGTTCCCGTACGGCGGGCCCCGTACGGCTCGCAGGCGCGCGAATATCCGGCGCCCTCTTCCTGGACGGCGCGCGGCTGGGCACCGCCCGTGGCGCGGTACGCGGTGGTCAACTGCTCGTAGGGGGCCGGAAGACAGCCCTCCTCCTCGCGTTCGAGGAGCGGTAGCCGCTGCTCGGCGGGGAGGTGCGGGGCGAGGCTGCGGTAGGTGAGGCCGTCGATCCTGACGCGGTCGGGCAAGACCTCGGGACGGATGTGCAGCACGTCGATCTGGGCGCGGCGCAGATTCACATCGCCGTCGGTGGGGGGCGGCGTCGCGCAGCCACAGCTCGCCGATCACGCAGCTGCTGACGCGCAGGGCCTGGCCGTCGGGATGGGACAGCCGGGCGTAGGCGAGGTTGAGGTGGCGGGGCACTCGGGCGCCGCTGAGGTCGACACGCCCCTGGGCGCGCAGGCGCATGGCGCGCAGATCGTTGCCGACGGACAGGTTCTCGGCGTGCAGCGCGGTGCCGCCAGGGGCGTGGAGTTCGCTGTCGTCGGATGTTCACCTGGCCGGTGACGGTGGCCTCGTTGGACCGTATCTGCCCGTGGGCGACGAGACCGGTCGCCCAGATGTCGGTGCCGACGGCGGCGTGGTTGAGCTGAAGGACCGGTTCCGCAGGGCTCGGCCCCGGGGGGAGCAGGTCGAGGCGGAAGGGTACGGCGGTGTCGGCGGAGCTTGGCGAGCTGGACGGTACGGGCGGCGGCCTCGTCGCCCATCATCGGCTTCGGGCAGGAGGACGCCTCCGCCCCGCGCGGCGGGTACCAGTGGCTCTCGTACCTGCTGATCGTCACCGGCTGGGTCCTGGCCACCACCACCGCGGCGGGCATCAGCCGCTCCCTGAGCCGCCAGTAGCAGGGCCCGCAGGACCGTTACTCCTCCGCCAGCACGACGATCGCGTCCCCCTCGTCCAGGACCAGCGGCTCGGCCTTGTCGGGGTTGAGGAAGACACCGTAGGAGGGCGGTACGTCGGCGTGGCGCGCCAGCCGGTAGCCGAGGGCCGTCTCGCCGCGCCGCCGCGCGGCCTCGATGACCGTCGCGAAGTTGGCCTCGGCGCCGGGCACCAGGTAGTTGGTGGCCGGTTTGAGGTAGATCTCCGAGCCCTCCGGGTCGAAGAGATCGGCGAACACCGCGTAGAGGTCGCGGTTCTCGGTCAGCTGGGTCAGCAGCAGGCTGATCACCTTGGTGCTGACGATGAAGTCGTCGGCCTTGGTGACCTGGGCGATCTCCCGGTTGCTGTCGTCGTTCATCTCCGTGACGATCGAGTACGGGTCGCCGAGCCGCACTTCGATGTCGCGCAGGTGAAGCAGCGTCACCAGCGTGCGGTCGTCCGCGCGCCGGGGGTCGATGCTGTCGTCGGACAGCACCACGATGTGCTGGTAGCGGCCGAGGTCGAGGGACTCCAGGGACGACCTGCGGGTCGGTTCGCACCGCCGGTGGCCGACGGTCAGGTTCTTCAGCTCCTGCGGCACCGCGGAAGCCCGCGGCCGCCGCGGCGCCGCGATGTCCACCGCCGAACCGGGTTCGACGAAGCTGTCCAGCAGCGCGATCAGCTTCGACGCCCGGGAGTTCCAGCCGATCAGCAGGGTGCGGTCCGGCACCGGAGGCCGTCCGGACGCGGTGGTGATCGCGGACGGGACGATCTCGGGCCGGGTCTCGGCGGGCCGTATCAGCAGATCGTCCTCGGCCATCACCAGCAGTTGGTCGTCCGCCCGGACGACGGTGTCCATCGGCGGGTTGAGCAGCACCTCACCGTCGCTCCGGCGCAGCCCGGCGGCCATGCCCAGCGCGTAGTGGGCCAGGGTGTCCGCGTACGTCGACCCCGCCAGCGCGGGCTGCGCGTGGAAGTAGAACTCGTTGCCCTCGAAGCTCAGCAGTTCGTTGAAGACGCTGGACAGCCCGGACTGCCGGTGCGCCTGGGCGATCAGCCGTACGGCGATGTCGTCGGCGTCGATGATCAGCGCGTTCGAACCGGCGGCGAGGCGGGCCGCGGGCAGGTTGTCCGAACTCTCCACGGCCGCCACGACGTTCGGCCGCGCGCCCTTCCACTTCCGGCTGTTGAGCAGCAGGAGCACCTTGATGACGTCTGTGTCGGTGTCGTCCCCGACCGGCGGCAACACCATGATCGACTTGGCGGTGTCGGGGCTCACCAGCTCCAGATCGCCCCGCTCCAGCGGGCTTCCGGAACGGCACACCACCCGGGTCCGGCCGGTCGTGCCGATCCGGTCGCGGATCTGGTCCTCCATGTCGACCTTGTCATGGTCGGCGAGGATCACCACACACGAGCGGCGGGCGCTCTGATTGGCCTCCACCAGTTCCGCGATCACCGTGAACACCTGGTCCGACCAGCCCAGCACGATCGTGTGGCCGCGCTCGATCAGCCGCGAACGCCCCTTGCGCAGCATCTGGATCCGGTTCTCCAGGCCCGTGGTGAGCACACCGATGAGCGCGCTGACGATGAAGATGCCGCCGATCGTGACCGTGAGCATCAGCACCAGGAACAGCGGCCGGCCCTCGTCCCCACCCATGGTGCCCGGGTCAAGCGTCCGCAGCAGGCTCATCCACACCACGCCCGACCAGCCGCCGCTCTTGCGGGTGTCCTCGTGGGAGAAAGACACCACCAGCGTGGAGACCACGGCGATCAACGCCAGCGAGGCGAGGCCGAGCCAGCCGATCAGCGCGGGCGTTCCCCGGTCCATCGTGCCGTCGAACCAGTACCGCAGCCGGTCCCGCAGCCTCATCGCACGTCCCCATCCCTCCGGCCACCCACCGGTCTTACGGTCTCCCAGAGCAGTTGATCATTCTCGCAGGGTCACGGGGGTGCGGCCGCCGGATCCGACCGGGCGGCGGAGTCACCACGCGGCGTGCGGCTGCGGCGGCCCCGCCTCGACGGCCGGTTCCCCGCCCGCCTCCGCGAACGCCTGGAGCGCCTCGATCAGATGACGGCGCTGCCCGGCGGGCATGACGTCGACGATGCGCGCGATCTCCCCACGGCGCCGCTCCGTGACCTCGGCCACGACCCGCCTCCCGGCCGGGGTGAGCGAGATCATGCTGGTACGCCGGTCCTCGGCTGACCCGCCCCGCGCGACCACCCCCGCGGTCACCAGCCGGTCGATCATGCGCATCGCGGTCGACGGCTGAACTCCCAACTCCCCGGCCAGCCCGGACAAGCTCAGCGGCCCCCCGGCGTCCAGCACGACCAGCATCCGGAACTGCGGCAACGTCAGCGACTCCTCCACCGCGGCCAACGACCGCGCGGAGACGGCCACCAGCAGCCGAGACGCGGTCAGCACGGCGGTGACCATCGCCTCGGCGTCGGACGACTGGGAGGAATCGGCAGCGGAGGCTAAGGGACGGCGAGCCATACGCCCTTTCTACCCCTTCCCCCTGTGGAACCCGCCAGGCCCCGGCCCGCCACCCTGCCGTCCCCATAACGCTCACCGGAAACGAGTCAGGGGCCCGACCGGCTTTCGCGGATCAGGCCTCTCACCTGGTGTTCTTCAGTCGGAGTGGCGGGATTTGAACCCACGACCTCTTCGTCCCGAATGAGGTTCGGGTGCTGGTCTGGCTGGGTCTTGTCGTCGCCCGGGGCGTGACTTCGGAAGTCGAGGTGGTCCTGGTCGGTCTCATGGGCGAGGTGGAGCAGAGCTGGGCGGACCCTTGCGATGGCTTGGTCGCACCCGCGAGCGATGAAGGCCATGAGGTCGCCGGGCTTCCAGCCGTCTGGGTCGGGGACGGCGATCTCGACGCAGCTGGTGGATTCTCCAGCCAGACTGCAGAACCCGATCACGTGCGCTGGCTGGCGCTCCTTTTGAACCCCAAACCCGGTGCTCTGTCCAATCGGCTGCCGAGATCCCGAAGGTTCTTAGGGAAATCCCAAACTCCGTGCTCCCAGCGGCGCGTGGGCCGTATCTTCTACTGTCCTACCTGACGCCGGGGATCGCGGGACTCACTCGCGCTTCTACAGATCCCCTTGATCGCAGGAAGGAAGCCAGTGGAACAAAGGTCGTTGTACGTGGTCATCGCCGTCCTCACGGCCCTGGTGGCCGCCCTCACCGGCAGCCTCGTGGCCGTCGTCGAAGGGGGTCGACCCACGGTCGCCTTCAAGGCCGGAGTAGGTGCCTTCGCCGCAGCTCTGACGCTGGTTCTCGGCGTCATGGCTTCTCTTGGCGTGGTGGGCCCGTGAAGAGCGGAACAACCCCTGGCTCAGACGCCCGCCACGCGACGGGCGCCACGCGGGACGCGTCGGCGGAGGTCGGTCAGCTGACCGCCGACCTGTCCCGCCTGATGAACTCCCATGACGCCGCCCGGCTCGTCCTCGGACTCCTTTACCTGAGCCGGACCGCGCACGTCGATTCCCGCTTCTCCGATGTCCCTACCTGGCCGTGGCTGCTACGGCAGACTACGAAGGAGACGGTGCCGATCAGACGCCCGGTGAGCCAGTGTCTCGCGCACTGGCTGCCCACAACCGACGTCGAGGGCAACGAGATCGGCATGAGGGATGCCATGCCATCTCTGCCTCCCAATATCGACATTCCCTTGCGGAAGCTCATCCAAGCGATCGATTCCGTGCGACAGGTGGGGGGCCTGCTCGACCAGTGCCTGCGAGACCTATCGGCCGTCCAGGCACGCGGGAGCCACTACTTCACACCTCACGACATCGCCCGTCTCATGGTCGGTGTCGCGGCTCCTGAGGACGGACACAGGGTGCTCGACCCCGTTTGTGGTTCGGGGGGACTGCTGGCCGAGAGCCACCGCTACGTGCGCGAGCGCGTTGGGCTGAACCCGACCATGTCTCTGCGGGGGAAGGAGCAGCACGCCCACACCTCAGAGGTCGCCCGCATGAATCTCGCCGTACGGGGCATCGAGGCGCGCATCTTCCCACCGGGAGACAGCCTTGCGGAGCCGGAGACAGACCCGTACGACATCGTCGTGGCGAACCTTCCGTTCAACCAGCCCGCCTGGGCGCCAGAGGACCGGTCACGCCGATCCTCCCGAGAGGGCCGGCGTGACCGGTCCTCCGTCGATCCTCGATGGCCGGATGAGCCTCCGCCCAAGGGCTCCGCCAACTCGGCGTGGATCCTGCACATTGCGCATGCGCTCGCTCCGCAGGGCCGGGCAGCTTTCCTGATGGCCGACATCGTGGCCAAGAGCCCTCAACTCTCCACACAAAAACTCAGGGAGCGGCTGGTGCGGGACGACATCGTCGAGTGCGTCATCGCGCTGCCACCCCGCGTATTCGGTCACACCGATACCACCGCCTGCCTGTGGGTGCTGAACCAGGACAAAAGCTCGCGTTCTGGTTGGGGAACCGCTGACCGGCGCGGACAGGTGCTGTTCATCAACGCGCGGCGAGCCTTCGAACGGATCCCGGAGTCGAGGACGGCGCGGCGGTTGGGAGACCGGCACGCGGACCGGATCTTGACCACGCTGGCGACGTGGAGGGGAATCCCGGCGGACGGCTCAGCGGACCTGCCCCACCGTGATGAACCTGACTGGTCCCGGAGCTGTTCGACCGACGAGATCGCCCATCGTCGCTACGACCTCATGCCCACTACGTACGCGGCGGAGCCACCTGGGCGCGAAAGCTCCACACGTAGCCGGATCGACGAGCTGAAGCGTGAGCTGGTCGAGAAGCTCGACCAGGTCCACGCGCTCGAACCGCAGCTACTGGACGCCCTAGAGGAGATCTGATGGAAACCGCGGTCGACAGCATCGGCCCCGAAGCGTGGCAGAAGGCCTCCATCGCCGAGTTTCCAAGGCAGAGCATGTTTACCACCTTCGGCATCCTCGAAGACGACGTCCCCGAACAGCGGGGCGTCGTGAGCTCGACGCATGTCAGACACGGACGCATCTGTTCAACTCGGATCGGCAAGATCGGCCAAGCGGACGCGCGCCCCAGCCGGGCGACCCTTCAGGAGGGCGACTTGGCCGTCGTACTCGTCCGTCGAACGGGCGATGCCGCGCTCGTCACTGCCCAGCATGCGGGATGGACCGCAACCAGGTCGGTCGGCATCATTCGCGCGGCCCCGCATATCGTGCGATGGCTTCGGATCTGGCTTCAGACACCCACAGCCAAGACGTGGATCGACGATGAGGTGACGGCACACGTCGAGCCGACACTGAGCCTCGACTCGCTCCGCCGTATGCCCTTCGCGCTCCCTCCGGCAGGGGAGATCACCAACCTCCACAGAGCGGTCAGCCTCATGGAGGAGAAGATCGACCTCAACCGAGAGGCAGCGCTCAAGGCGCTGGAGTTGGCCGATGCGATCCACGCCGATTGGTCATCCGAAGGCGCCTTGTGGGAAACGCGACAACTCGGCGCGGTTACCAGGGCGAGGACGGGCAAGGGTTCTGCACGCTCCCTCCTTCCCCGGGCCGACAGACCCGGTGTCGACGGGATCACCCCGACGGATCTCTTCGAACTCTCGGTGCCCTACATCGAGAGAAGCCGCCTGGGCAGCCCTGCGGATGCCTCAGGCGTGTGGGCTCCGGGCACGCTCATGCTGGCCACTCGTCCGGACGGCGCGCACATCGCGATGACACAGCGTCCCGCGTCACCTACCAGAGGCGTCCTAGCTGTGAGCCCCTCGGACACCGTGGACGGCTGGTGGCTGCTGCACGAACTGAGAAGCCGAAGCAGCGCCCTCGCAGCAGTCGCGCAAGGCCAGAACGCCCGGGAGATCTCTGCACGTGCCTTCTCGCGCCTGAAAGTCGTATGGCCTGATACGAGCACACGTGCCCGCTTTCATGAGGTGGCTGATCCGCTTCACACGATGGCGAGGAAGCTGGTGGCAGAGAGCAGGACGTTGTACGACCTGAAGGGTGCTCTCCTGCGCGACATCGCAGCAAAGGCCAGCGTGGTCTTGGAGGAGGCTCCCAAACCGGGTGGAGTCTGAGCTCGAGTGTTAGAGGTTCTTGTCCTGCTGACTATGGTCACTGTGTTTCCGCTGGTGGAGATGGAGTTCTCTCTGGCGAGGCAGAGATGCGGCGTCGTATTGCTTCTTAACCGTGTGGGGAGTTTCGATTGGCCCGGGCGGGACGGTGGTGCCGCCCTGGGGGAGGAGCTCGCGGCGGAGATCCTCGCGCCGGACTACCAGCGGATCATGGCCGTGCTCACCTCGGGGCATACCTCGGTGGCACTCGGGCCGTCAACTGGCCGCTGCACTGGGGTTCGAGACGGTTCCCTCGAAGGTGGAAGGGCTTCGTTCGGCTGTGGCATCGATTCGACCGTGCTCTGGGTGCATCGCCATCATCGGCATCTGGTATCCCTCTCCGAGCAGATACTTCGTGCCAGCCTCCACGGTGGCAGAGGGCGCTGACATCGCCGCCGGGCCGCCTCCCGCCAGGTTCAGTGCGGTGCGGGTCCCAGCGTGCCCCATCCGGAGGGCGGTACGGCGACCTGGGGCGGGCGTTTGTCACCGGGGCTGCCGTCCGGGTGCTGGTTGATCCAGGACAGGCCGCCCAGGTCGAGGTTGTGGCGGGCCCGGGTGACGGCGACGTAGGCGAGGCGTGCCTCGGCGTCGTCGATGTCGCCGGGCAACGGCTCGCCGTTCTCGTCGGTCTCTTCCTGGTCGACCGGTTCCTCGAAGTCCTCGCCGATGCGTACCGAGGCCCATTCGCGACCCTTGGACTTGTGGGCGGTGGAGACGACGATCTCGGCCCCTTGCTCGGCTGCGAGCCGGTCGACCGCTTGCAGGATGACGTCCACCCCGTGCTCGTCGACCAGGTCGACCAGGGGCAGCAAGTCCCGTCCGGACGGGTCGTACTCGGCGTATTCCTGGAGTTCGCCCCAGTTCTCGAAGAGGATGAGTTCGGGGTGGGTGCTGCGTTTGCCGGCCTTCAGGTCGCGGGCGGCGCGGGCCAGGGCCCGCAGCGCGTCGCCGCCGCCGACCAGCGCGACGCGGCGGCCGGCTTCCAGCTGGCGCATGACCTCGAGCATCGCGCCGACATTGGACCGGCACAAGATCGCGTCCGGATCCTCCAGCCGTGCGAGCCGGGTGTCGATGGCCGGAGTGCCGGTCAGGCGGATCGGAGAGTCGACGATGCCCAGCCACCGGTTGGCTTCCTCGGCCAGCGCGGCACCGAAGCGGAACGACTGGGACAGGGCCAGCTGGGTGCCGTCGAAGTCGCTCATCACGTCTCGCGCCCCCCGCCAGCCGTAGATGGCCTGGGCGGAGTCGCCGACCATCACCAGCTGGGAGTGGTCCCGCTGGGCGTTGAAGACCTGCTCGACGACCGGGTTGGTGTCCTGGGCCTCGTCCAGCAGCAGGAAATCCGCTTCGATCCTCGGCTCGGTCAATGCCCAGATCTTCAGGTAGTGGTCGTGATCGAAGCGGACAACGCCTTCCTGCGGGTTCTGGAGGTCGTCCCATGCCTTGGCGGCGTACGGCAGGACGATGTCCACGAGTTGGGCGTGCAGGTCCTCGGCCTCGACGCCTCGCAGGCGGGGCACGTGGTGGCGCTTGATGGTGCGGTCGGCGGACTGGCAGAAGCGGGTGACGGTCCGCAGCACGGTGTAGGAGAGAGCCTTGTTGGTGACGTTGCGTTCGCCGATCCGGACCCGCATGTTGATGGAGATGCCCAGTGAGGCACCGGTCTTCCAGCCAGGCACCCGGGGCGCGTTCATACGGGCTCCGTACTTGTGGCCCACGGCTGCGAAGGCGAGCGAGTGTGCGGTCTTGCACCGCACGTTGCCGGGAAACTTGCGGGCGGCGTCGCTCGCGATCGACTTGTTGAACGCTATGTACCGGCCGGGCTTCGTCGTGCTGGCCGCGAGCATCGCCAGCGTCGTTGTCTTACCGGTCCCGGCTCCGGCCTGCAGGACCATGTGGTCCCCGCGCTTGAACGTATCGACGGCCGTACTCTGCTCGGCGGTAGGTGCGGGCATCGTGCTCCTCACAAGAGTGGGTGCAGCTTCATAGCGCAATCGAACGGTGACACAGGGAGAGGGTGTGCGTCTAGCGATCACGTAGTCCGCTGCATCTCCGTTTCTCCGGCAGCGTCACGCTGCGGCCGCTCGTCCAACCGTCCTGTGCCTCGCCCAGCGCTGTGATCCGTGGCTATGCGGCCCTGCTGTCGGTGGCGGCAGCCGCAGTGCTCACCGTGAAAACGCGTGGAATCGCGTGCTCGGCCGTGCCAGGCTGGGCGGCGTCGAAGGGGTGTAGCTCAGAGGCCAGAGCGCCGGTCTCCAAAACCGGATGTCGCAGGTTCGACTCCTGTCACCCCTGCCATCGCTACTTGTGTGGGGGCGTGGGCCAAGGCGTTCCGTTCGCGGCAGCGTCGAGGAGGTCGCCGAGGCGGAGCCATGCCGTGGGCCCCGCGTAGCTGGCCGGGCTTGTAGCAAACCGTTGCCATGCTTCGGCGTTGTCGCCAAGGGTGGCGCGTACGACCGAGATGACCGCTGGGTGTGCTTCCTTGCCCCGGGGGCCTCTGGCTTTGAGGGCGGTCCAGGCGGGCAGAGCGCGGGTCAGATCGGCATCGGTGGTGGGCAGGCTCAGCACGGCGCTCACCCACGCCTCTCGGAGGTTCGGGCCACCGCCCAGGCGTCGGCGGAGATTCTGAGTGAGGTCCCGCAGTGCGCTCTGCGGGTCTGAGTGGCGGTTCAGCACGGCGGCGAAGGACACGTCGCGGTGGTAGACACGGGACGCGAAGGACAGCAGGGCCTTTTCCACGAGGGCGTCGTTGCCTTGGTGTCGCCGCACGTAGTCATCGAGGACAGCGTCCGGAGCGCCCGCGAGATCGCGCACCGTGACCTGGTCCGGCTTGCCGAGGGACGCGGTGCGCGCCGGGCCAGGGTCCGGGAGCGGTTCGGCGGTCATCCGCCCGATGGTGTCGAGGAGTTCACACGCCTGCTGCATGTCCGAGTCCAGCCCGTACCTGCCGTAGTCCCGGCGCCCGGCCAGCTCTCGCCTCGCTTCCCGGCAGATCAGCCGTGCCTTCTCCTTCACGTCCGGGGTAACCACCGGCAGGTGCTGCAGCAGGTCGCGCACCCAGCGCAGATCCTTCGCCAAGCGAACCGGGGTCTTTGGGTCGGGTTCCCACAGCATCAGAGCCACGGCCGCATGTTCGGCGAACTTCTGGGCCAGCAAAGCCAACTGGTCTTCTGAAGCTCGCCAAGAGTGAGGGCGCCCGTACTGCTGTGCCTGGTCGGGGTTGAGGATGTAACGCCACGTGCCGTCAGCCGCAAGTTCGGCGTGGGATATGGCAGCCCGGCAGCCGTAACGCAGGCCGTACTTGTCATCCGACAGGAGTTGGTCGATGCCCTTGCGCTGCTGGGGGCGGACCTCCGCCAGGTCACTCGCGAAGCGCTCCCTTACCTCTTGTTCCGTTGCCCCGTCCCGGCGCATGCGGCACATCCGGGTGATGAGTACGGAGAGCGTGAACGACGCGAGGTCGTCCTGGGCGATTTCGTCAAGGAGTCCTGGCTCAACGTCCCAGGGGATGCTGCCCAGCAGATGTTCTCGGACGATGAAACCGGCCTTGTTGTTGTCAGACCAGCCGACAAGGAGCCGGTGGTGTTCGGGATGCGCGGTCACCACGTGCTTCCACATGGTGCGCCAGGCCCGCTCGGCAGCTTCCTGCCTCTCCAGCCACGTCGACGTATCCTCCTCGTCCCTCTCGTCGACCAAGGGGTAGGACGGCAGAAGGTCCACAGCCGCTGTGATGACAGTGCTGTGCAGCCGGTGCTGTCGCAGCACCAGTTGGGCATCCGTCGGACTGTCGAGGAGGTCGGACGTCATGCGCTGCTGACGTGACCCCCGCTCGCGCAGCGCCTTGGCGACGGCGTCAGCCAAGATGTCGCTCGCCTGCGCCGAACCAAGGCGGCCGAGCTGGACGCCGGTGCAGCGCCTCAGCGACTCGTTCCGCAACTGCGGTGTGCAGGAGGGGTGCGAGAGAGCCAGCAGTGCCATATCCATGGACGGTCCGTACAGCGGATCCGACTGAGGCGGTTTCCGGGCCAGGTCGCTGTCGACTGCGGCTTCCAGCAACCACAACGGAGCAGAACCGTCGCAGGGGCCGCGTAACAGTGCTTCCAACAACTCCCGTCGCTCCAGCCCCTCCTCCATCGACCGGGCTTGCTCGGCGGCCATCCGCGAGGGCGGGTCATCTGCGGTGCTGTCCACGACGAGCGCGCACAGGAAGTTCAGGGGAAGACTGGGGGCGGTTCCACCGTTGTCCATGAGGCTCCGATTCGTGTCGGGGGACTTGCTTGAGCGTTCGTCCGAGTCCCTGTGTGGGCCGCTCACCGACTCCTGATCGAGCCGAGGGCCCAACTCCGCCCTTCGGGGTGCAGAGCGTCTTCCCATGGTCCCGTAGGACACTGACAACAACGTCGTTTACGGTCGATGCCGACTGTATCGGGACCACTGCCCTGAATGCGCCCGCTGGTCTTTGGGCCACTCGCCCGTACTCTGCACACTGGGGGATGCGGGTGGCTCATCAAGCAGCGAGCCACGCCGCTTCGCCCATGTGCCATCCGTCGGCTGACACGCCTGCCGATGCGAGATCTGCGCGCCCGGCGAGCTGGCGCCTGTAACCCCGCTACCCGCGCCGACGCACCGCGCGGCACCGGGGCAGGCGGTGATCGGGGCCTGCTTTCTCAGCTCAGGTCCGCCACCAGAAGGTCGAGGGTTGCTTCCTCGTGAAGGGCGATGCCCAATCCGGTCATGGCAGGCGCCAGCCCCGGATCCCAGTCCGCGGTGACGGGCTCGCCGACGAGTGGAAGCTGTGGGACGCCCTGAGCCTGGGTTCTGGTGGCGAGCTGCTCGTAGTCCTCGGCGCTCAGCCGCCACGGGCGTGCGTCATAGCGGCGGATGATCCGGTTGGCCAATGCGATCCCAGGCCAGTCGAAGTCACCGTGATAGGCGAAGTGACAACCGCTGGCAGCCAGAGCATCCAGGAGGGTGAGAACCGCCGTCGCGGCACTGCCGGATGTGCAGACGAGTGGCTGAGAGCAGGCTGCGTCAGCGGCGGCTTCCACGACGCGTGGGTTTTCACAGATGCGGACCATGGTGGCGGACGGCAACGTCAGGTGCAGGACGTGCAAGTCACGCAAGGTGAGATGGGTCTCCGCGTGATGCAGCGCTCTCTCGCGCAGCGCCCGTTCTCGCCAGCCATCACCGAGCGGCCGTAGACCGTAGGCGAGCACGGTACTGGAGACTTCGTCCGGAGTGACGGCCGCCAGTCGCCAGAGCGCGCGCCGTCCAGCCGCGTTGTCGGGGAGTTCGGAGTCATGGGCGAGTGCGATGCCCCGTTGGACGAGCCGGGCAAGCCAGGTCCCATCGTCCAGACCATGGGCCGACCCGGTCACTTCGGCGGCAAGCTCTCCCCGGCCGCGTATGCCTGACCTACCAGGCCCCAGAAGCAGCGCCAGTACCCGCACGGCTTGCTGGAGGGTTCGGACCGCGGCTTCGGGTGTGATTCCTCTGGGTACGCCCACGCGCCGGAGGCCGTCGTACCACTGGCGAGCCCACGCCTCCGTCCTCAAGGGAGACACCTCCAGCGAATCGGTGACTGCGGACCACACCATCTCGCGCCGAGCGATGGCACCCGTCCGGACGGCCTGCCGGTCGGTGAGCGGCGGCCCGATCGCCTGGAGGGTCTCGACCAGTCCGAGTGCCGCGGCTGAGGTACGCAGGCGTGAATCCAACGCGTCGAGTCGTATCGTCACCGTGTCGCTGGTGATGGCCTTGCCCAAGAGCTGGGACAGGGCAGTTCTCTCCTGAGCGTCGATCTTGCTGATTCTCAGCGAACCAGTGGCTTGCAGACCGTTGCTCTCCAGACGCTTACGTACCGCTTCCCACAGACGGTCCAGGCCGGGCCGGGCGAGCCAGTCCCGCGTCTCGGCCGGCAGCGTGCTCATACGGACATCAGGCGCCGATGGCGGCCGTTCCAGGTGTAGTGCAGCGTGGCTACGCCGCGTACGTGCGGATCGCGCAGGCACTCGTAGATGTGCAGGGAGGGGACCTCGGGCCAGTTGCCCATGAGCCGTTCGCTGGTGAGGACGAAGTCGAGATCGAGGTCGACGAGGATCCGCCCCAGACGTCCATGGGTAGGCTCGTCGACCTTGGCGAAGGCATCGTCGAGGAGGATCAGGCGTGGTGCGTTCGGCGCCGCTTCGCCGAGGGTGGTGAAGTGCGCGGCGGCCGCGGCGAACAGTACGAGGTAGGAGAGCACGCGCTGCTCGCCCTGGCTGAGCCCGGTCCGGCCGGTGAGCCTGCGCTTGCGGTTCGGGGCGGCGTCCTCGACGACGAAGGTGTGGAAGCGGAACCAGTCCCGGTAGTCCAGGGCGGTGCGCAGGTGGGCGGCATAGCCGGCTGAGGGGTCGGCCCTGCGCGCGTCTTCGATACGGCGTTGCAGCACCTCACGGAGTTGCTCGGTCTGCTCGCGCGTCCGCAGTCCGGAGGGGCTGCGGAGGAGTTCGACGGCGGCTCGTACATCGGCGTCGACGTCTTCGTCCAGCTTCCACTGCAGCTCAACGCCGAGACCGTGTGACGTGCGAACCGTCTTCAACGTGCTGTTGAGAGCAGCGACCAGATTGGCGGCGGTGATGACCTGCGCTGACAGATGGTCACCGAGTTCGCCGGCGAGGAAGCGCTGAAAGACTTCGCGTTCACGCTCGGTGAGTCGGCCCCGGGCCTCGGCGGCCTGCTCGGCGATGCGTTCGCCGATCTGGGCGACATCCTGGGGTCCGTGGTCGTCGAGCAGTCGGCAGACCTTGATCCCGTCCAGCTCTTCGAGTTGCGCGTCATAGCCGCCCGCGAGTTGGTCACGAAGTTCGGTGTGCCGGTTGAGCAGCGCACTGTCCGACACGTCGTGCTTCGGCTGGTCAAGACCACCCTTCACGGCTTCAGCGAGGTCACGCAGCGCTCGTATGCGACTCCGGATATCAGCCAAGGGCTCGTCCCCGTGCCGCTCCGGCAACTCCGAACGGTCCAAGCCCGCGCCGCGCAGCACTTCCGGCCGGGACAGTGCCTTGCGCAGCGCGTTCCCGGCTGTGATCACCGCGGTCTCCTGCGCGCGCAGCTGCACGCGGCGGCCTTCTTCCTTCTCCTCGGCGCGGACCCTCTCATCGTGGAGCTCTCCCAGCGCCCTCTGCGCCTCTGGTACGGAGCGAACCGCAGACGCGATGCGCCCCTTCGTCTCCGCCTCACGCGCCAGGATCTCGTCCTCAGCGCTCCCGACGGCCTCTTCGAGCATACGGAGGGCCTGACGAGCGGGCCGCAGCTCATCGAGACGAAGTTGGTAGTCCTGCTCGGCTTCCAGGCGGTCATCACAAGCCCGGCCATAGCCCTCGTGCTCCGCCACGCTGCTGCTCAGGTCTCGGACCGTGCTCTGGATTGCCCTCTGCATGTGCTTGATGCCGCCTTGCAAGCCGGCCAGTGCCGTCCGCACTCGTGACAGGGCATCAGGGTCGGTCGGGAGATCATTGGCTGTCGCGGTGGCCTCGGCTTCGGCACGGTCGGCTACAGCCGTGCTGCGGATCTCTTCGGCCTCACGCGTGGCGCTGACCACCTTCCCGGCAAGGACTTGTACGACGGTCTCGGCGTCCTTGATCTGGGACCACGCGTGGGCCAGACGCCGTGCCTGTGGGAACACCCGCATCCCCGAAGCCAGGCCACGTCGCCACGCGTCGATCTCTGCCAGACCGTGGTGCTCGATGGTGAGCCGCTGCTCCACCTCGGCCAACGCCTGCTCCAGCTCTGCCAGCTTCCGGCGCCGGGTCTCGGCACGAACGGCAGCACCGACGTATTCCGCCTCGTCCTTCAAATGTCGGCCGCGGAGAGCGCCGAGGTGCCAACTACCGTCGTAGTGAACCGCACTGGCCGCCGTGGTCTCCTCGGACGACGAGAGCGCGATGGTGTGCAGGATGCGCTCCACCTGTTCGATGGTGACGACACTCTCGGGATATGAGACGGCACGCAGTGCGTTGCCCAGCGTTGCACCGTTCCCCGCTGACTGCCCGGGCACGAACAGGGTGTCGCACGTAAGCGGATCGAGAACGACGCCGTCCGCGGTGACCCAGGCGTCCAGGATGCCGCTCGCTTCCAAGGCCGCTTCCAAGCCCGCTCGCTCGGCTGAGGTCAGTTCATCGGCGAAGTCCACCAGGCGGAAGAACGGCTCCCCTGTGCCGGGTGCTCGTTCCGTTCCACGGTGGTACGGGACGGGAGGCTCCGGGTCCGTGCGCCGTTCCCATTCCCCTTGCAGCCCGACAAGCCGATCGCGCTCCTCGGAGAGGAGGCTCACCCTCAGCGCAAGAGCGTCCCGCCGCTCGGCCAGAACCTCGCCGTAAGGATCCAGCACGGCGTGAGCCACCTGCTGCGCCTCCACGTCGATCCCCGGGTGCAGAACTTGTTCGGCGAATGGCGCGTCCGATGACGTCTCAAGCTCGACCATGCCCCGGAGAGGCGTCAGCGAAGGGCACTCCGGTCCGATGGCGAGCGACATCCGCGATGCCCACTCGGCCACCTCCTGGGCGTACGCACCACTCTCTTCGAGAGCATTCGCACGGTGATTCGCGAGCTGGTCGGCGGCTTCCTCGGCTTCGCCCTCAAGCCGCTCCCGTTTGGTATCCGCAGCGGCCGCGGCTGCCTGGGACGCGCGGGCTTTGGCGGCGAGGCCGTCCACTTCCTGCACCATCCGCAGCCGGTGCTTCACCACCGACTGCGAACCTTCCAACTGCCCATGCCATGCGTCCAACGCGGCCCGAGTGGAGGTCACATCAGGAACGGTCACGCTGCGATGCGTGACGATCTGTGGTTCTTCGGCAGGGCTGAGGACCTCCACCTCGGTCGGCCCGCCCAGAGGCGTGTGGTCCAGGGGGACCGCTTCGCCGAGGTGCCCCGGCGGCAACCCTGCCTTCTCCGCTGTGGTCAACAGCTCCCGGTGCTCTGCCGCGAGCTCGCCGATCCGGTTCCCGAGCCGCTGCGTCCCTTCGGCCAACCGGTCCGCCGCGTACTCCTCAGCACGATGTGCGCTGAGCACGGAGGCAAAGGACGTCTCGGCGGCAGTCCCCAACGCGGCCACGGTGTTGCGCCGTTCGGACAGCTCGGCCAGGCTGCGGTACTTGTCACTCGCCTGAAGAGCTTCGAGCTCCGTCTGCGCCCTTTCCCGCTCCCTTCGTAGATCCCGTAGTCGGGTATCGGCCTCTGCTTCCCGGATCCTCAGATCGTTCGTCGCCTTGGCGGCGTCGCCCGCTTTCCGGCGCTGCTGAGCAAGCGCATCCAGCTCCTTGCTGACTCCGTCGGACACCCGGCGGAGGACACCGGCCAGGTAGCCGCGGTAACTGATGAGGAAGGTGCGAAGCGCCGTGTCGGTTCGTTCCAGCCGACCGAGCTCATCGCGTACGGCATCCAGATCATGGAGGTTGCGCGCTACCTTCTCCACGACCTCTTCCTCCAGCCCCGGCAGGGTCTCGCTGAGCAGAGATACGAGCCCACCGGACTCGATGCGGTCGCCGACGGTGGGACGGCGCAGCCGGTGGAGGAGCTGAGTCAGGTTGCGATATCGAGTGGTGTCGGTGATACCGAAGAGCTCACGGGCCACGCGGGACCGGTGCTGGACGGCCCTCTCCGTCACATTGTCCGGGCCGATTTTCTCCTTGAGCTTCTCGACCGGCAGGGGTTTCCCTCCCTCGACGAGGTGGAGATCCTCCCCGATACGGAGCGGCGTGACGAAGAAGGCCGGGATCGCCTTCTTGGTCGACTTCGATGCCCGGATCGCCGCACCGAGAGTGAGGTACCGGTCGCCTCCGTCGACCGTTGTCATATGGAACTCGACCCAGAGGTATCCCAGGCGATTCGTCTGCTCGAAGCCGTCCAGCATCAGCCAGACGAGCGTGGTCCGACCGGTACCGGTGGCGTCCAGGGCCCGGGAATCGCCATCCAGCAGATACGGCAGCAGCATCTCCAGCGCCTTGGACTTGCCCGCGCCGTTCTTGCCGCGCAGAAGCAGCCGCCCGTCACCGAACGAGAATTCTTGCTCGTCGTACTGCCAGACGTTGCGAATCCCCGCCCGGTGCAACCGGAAACGGTGAGACGAGGAAGGTACGGAACGCTGCAGGGGGATGGGTGCGCTCGTGTCAGAGCTCATAGCGGCAGCTCCTGCTGTACATCGGTCTCGGGGCGTCCCCGGGCAGCCTTGCGAACGGTGACCTGAGTGGCGTATCGGGCGGCAGCGGCGAGAAGCACCAGGCCGGTTTCCTCCTCGCGCGCCCCTGTGACGTCGGTGACAGAACGATCTTCTGGGACCTTCTCGTCGTATCCCTCGGGCAAGCCCTGGCCCTGAGAGCGGAGTCGGCCGACGCGGGCCACCAGCCGCATGCGCGAGAGCAAGTCCAGTACGGCGTCGCGCAGGGCGGTCTGGTCCTCCAGGTATCCGCGCTGCCAGTTGCTCCGCCGTCCGTATTCCTCGACGAGTTCGGCCAGCAGCTCGTCCACCAGCCCGTCGGGAACGGCGACACCGATCACCAATCGGCCCCCCGTCGCCGGATGTCCCGGACTGTCGGGCCGCAGGCGCTCCACCAACTGTTCCAGCAAGAGCAGCGCGGCCTGCGCGACGGTTCCGGTGCCGGGGAGGTGCACATCGGTCACTTCCTCCTCGGCGTCGACCAGCACCACCCCCTCTGCCCGGATCTCGGCCTCCAGACCCAGAAGTTCGGAGAACGCCTGGGCTTCCCTGCGCTGCCGGGTACGCAGCCAGTCACGTTCGGCGTCCGTCAGATCGTCGAGGTACACGGCCGGCGTCTCCACCAGCATTCGGCGGACGTACGTACGAGGACCGCCGAAGCCGGGGTCCGCTGCTCTCCGTACCAGGTCAGCGCCGTCTCGACTTTGCGCGAGGGGACCGGCGACGACAGCGCGGGCGATCTCTCGGTCGATAGTGATCAGCGCTTCGCCACCGTCCTCCTGAGTGACCGCGTTGACGCTGCCTTCGGTTTCGATGAGCACGCCCCAGTCGACCAACTGGCGCAGCGCCGCTGCCAGAGTCCGCTTCTCCGCCGCCCGGCCCGTGCCCTCCAGCTCAACGCCGGCGTCGGCTGCCGCGGCTTTGATGTCGGCGACCAGCCGCGACAGCAGCAGCTGCTCCGGAGCTGTCACCAGGACCGACAGAGCCAAGGCCAGGCAGGCGTAGGTGCGTGGTGTGAAGGGCGTGCCGGTGGAACGCTCAAGCCGGTGTCCCGCGCCGGCGCCCAGCCCAGCTTTGAACAGCCGGGCATAGGAGGTGTCGACGAGGAGCTGGTAGCCGAGGACCTGCTGGAATCGCTTCGCCAGCCAGTCGGCATGCCTGCGGATCAGTGGAAACAGATCGGAGTGTGGCCCCGTCGCTGTCACCAACGGGTGAACGAGCAGCAGTCTGGCGGCACTTCGGCGTTCGGCGGCAAGGGCGACATCATGGGCTGAGGGAAGGGTCACGACACGCTCACCCCGGCCCCTTGCCCTTCCACGGCAGTGGAGCTCTCGACACTCAGCTCCAGATCGTCCAGGAGAAGCTCGCCGTCGACCGAGTGCAGCACCGTGTCCGCACCGGCTATGCGTCGCACAGTGAGACGAATGCCAAGTTCAGCGTCTTCGCTCTGCGCCGCGTCCAGGGCGAAGGTGCGGACTTGGCCCGTTCCAGGGTCCTGATTCCGCCGCAACTGAGCGTTGCCCAATGCCGTCGCCAACAGTTCGAGCAGCAGGGCAAGGGCGGCAGAGGTGAGCCGGACCTGAGCGAAACGCCCGGAAGCGCTGTGCAGCTCCTCGGCGGCAGCCTGTCGGGCTGCGGCTCGGTCACGCGCGGCCTGCTGGAGCCGTCGCTTTTGCTGAGAATGATCCTCCACGGCCGATGCCCGGCCCCGCTGGGCTCGGTTGCCCCGCTCGCGGAGTGCTACCGGAACCTCCACCACGGGTCCGGTCCACCAGCTCGTGTACGCGGGCACAGCCTCGTCCGTGGCCGACGGTACGCCCAGATGCCGGGCGCTGTACAGACCGAACGCGGCGACCGCGATGTCATGGGCCTCGGCAGGAGCTGCTTCGTCGAACCACCGGGCGAGGCGCAACAGGTCCTTGCGGCGCGACATCTCACCGGAAGCTGAGCGGAGCATCCGCTTGGCATTGGCGAGCAGCGACTGCAGCGCGCGCAGTGTGGCATCACGCAGCTGATCGACCTGACTGCCTTGTCCGTCGGCGTCGGAGAACCAGCCGCGCAACGCCTCCCAATCGGTCATCTCGCGGCCCCGGCTGCGCTGTACTCGAATCCCCGCTTCTCCCTCCAGCCCGGCCTTGGCGCCGGCAAGGCCACGTGAGTGTGCGTCGAGCCGATCGAGGAGATCAGGAAGCTGAGGCCAAAGGCTGCTGAGAACCGCGGCGATGCGGGGCGCGCGAAAGGACACATCCTCGGTAATGGCCTCGACGTAGTCGAGGAGCAGTTCCTTGAAGCCGTGATATTCGGCGCTGTCCAGGTCGTAGCGGGCGAGCACTTGGCCCAGGTAGGCGTAGAAATCCCTGACGGAATCCGCGAACTCGGTGAACTGGACGAAGATGGTGCTTACGCGCTCCAGTGCGTCCTGTGCCTCCACCCCACCCGGCTCCTGGACGAGTCGGGCCAACTCCCGGAGCCCACGCTCGACCAGCGCCAGCAACTCGCTGCTGACCTCGCGGGCGGCGTCCGCCCCCGCCAGCACCTCGTCCGCATCTCGCTGGATCCGTTCGCCCAGCTTCGACAACTGGTAGCGAGACCGGGCGCGCTGGTACTCGGTGATGCTCGATGCCTTCACCGTATGGCTGCTGCGCAGCAGGTTGCCCCACCGCACCAGTTGTTCGAGCCGAACGGCAAGCGTCTCGGCGTCGAGTCCCGATGCGGGCCCACCGGAATCAGTGAGTTTCGCCAACACATCCGGCACCGCCATATCCGCCAGCAATGTCGCGCAGAACACCCGCATGATGGCGACATGCTCCAGCCGCTCCGGCGCGCTGAGATACGAATAGGCGGTCAGCCGTTGCCACGCTTCACCGCGGTCGGGCTCTGCCGGGGGGACCTGTGCGGATTCCTCCATGACTACGAGGCTACGCACCGGGACTGACAGCAAACCTCTGTCTTGCACTTCGGACCCACGCCGCCCCGCGCTGCCTGATCATGTGGAGCGTCTCGGTAGGTGTCCCGTCGGAGCACCGGACCGTTGCTTCGGCGGCGGCTCCTTGGGAGCCGGATTTCGGGGTCGGCTCCCAAACGGCTCCCAAGAGGCCCCATAAACGAGTCAGGGGCCCGACCCGCTTTCGCGGATCAGGCCCCTGACCTGGTGTTCCTCCAGTCGGGGTGGCGGGATTTGAACCCACGACCTCTTCGTCCCGAACGAAGCGCGCTGCCAAGCTGCGCTACACCCCGAAGCAACGAGCTCTACTTTAGCGGACCTGTGGCCAGACACGAAATCCGGTTCTGGGGGACTCGCAGGTCGGGGCGGGGGAGGGGGTCAGGGGGACTGGGGGGTGAGGGTGAGGAGGGTGGCTTCCGGGGGGCAGGCGAAGCGGACGGGGGTGTAGCGGTTGGTGCCGCAGCCTGCGGAGACGTGGAGGTAGGAGGTGTGGTCCCCGGCCTCGTGGGTGGAGAGGCCCTTGACCCGGCGGGTGTCCAGGTCGCAGTTGGTGACCAGGGCGCCGTAGAAGGGGATGCACAGCTGGCCGCCGTGGGTGTGGCCCGCGAGGATCAGGGGGTAGCGGTCGGCGGTGAAGGCGTCGAGGACGCGGAGGTAGGGGGCGTGGACGACGGCGAGGGAGAGATCCGCGCCGGTCTCGGGGCCCCCGGCCACCTCGGCGTAGCGGTCGCGCTTGATGTGCGGGTCGTCGAGGCCGGTGAGGGCGATCTCCACGTCGTTCAGCTTGAGCCGGCCGCGGGTGTTCGTCAGGCCGACCCAGCCCGCCGCGTCGAAGGCGTCGCGCAGTTCCGTCCACGGGTTGTGGACGACGCCGACGGCCGGGGGGTTGCCGTTCAGGCCGTGGCGGCCGCTGGCCTTTTCCAGCAGATAGCGGGCGGGGTTGCGCAGCTTCGGTCCGTAGTAGTCGTTGGAGCCGAAGACGTACGCGCCGGGGAACTCCATCAGCGGGCCGAGCGCGTCGAGGACCTCGGGGACGCCCTCCGGGTCGGAGAGGTTGTCGCCGGTGTTCACGACGAAGTCGGGGCGCAGCCCGGCGAGCGACTGGAGCCAGCGCTGCTTCTTGCGCTGCCCGCTCACCATGTGGATGTCGGAGACCTGGAGGACGCGCAGCGGCCGCATGCCGGGCGGCAGCACGGGCACGGTGATGCGGCGGAGCCTGAAGGACCGCACTTCGAAGCCGACGGCGTAGGCGAGACCGGCTGCGCCGACCGCCGTGATTCCCAGAGGTACTCCGTATCGCGCGCGCATGGTCTCCATGGTCGCAGAACGCCGCCGGGGGAGAAATCTTCGGGTGATTCCCGGCCAGTGCTGGCAGACTCGACGCCATGACCACCACGCTCAAGTCCAGGCTTCAGGACGATCTCACCGCAGCGATCAAGGCGCGCGACGAGCTGCGCTCCTCCACGCTCCGGCTCACCATCACCGCGATCTCGAAGGAAGAGGTCGCAGGTGAGAGCTCCCGGGAGCTGTCCGATGCCGAGGTGGAGAAGATCATCGCGCGCGAGGCGAAGAAGCGCCGTGAGGCGGCCGAGGCGTTCGAGAAGGGCGGCCGGGCGGCGCAGGCCGAGCGGGAGCGGGCCGAGGGCGAGGTGCTCGCCGGTTACCTTCCGCAGCCGCTGACGGACGACGAGCTGGAGGCGCTGGTCGCGGACGCGGTCCGGGAGGCCGCCGAGGGCGGCGCCGAGGGGCAGCGGGCGATGGGCGCCGTGATGAAGATCGTGAACCCGAAGATCGCGGGCCGGGCCGAGGGCGGCCGGGTCGCCGCCGCGGTGAAGCGGCAGCTCGCGGGCGGGTAGGGCCCACAGAGAAAGGGCCCGGACGGTTTCGTCCGGGCCCCTTCCGCGCTCAGTCAGCCGCGGGTACTGCCACCGGCTACCGCGGCGGCCACTCGAAGCCGCCGTTCCCCTTGCCGCCGTTTCCGTTGCCGCCACCGATCACGCCCGGCGGGAGGGAGATGTCCGGCCAGGGGTTTTTGTCCCCGCCGCCGTTCCCGGGCTTGTCGCGGCCGGGCTTCTGGTGGCCCGGCTTCTTGGGCGGGGTGGGCTTGCGCGCGTTGGGGTCCTTGATCGGCACGGTGACGAAGTTCGGCGCGGGCTTGCCGTTCAGCGCGCCGCTCATCGCGTCCTTCCAGATGGGCCCCGGGGTGTCCGCACCGTAGACCTTGTCGTGGTGGACGCCGCCGATGGTGACGTTCTCCATCCTGAGGTCGCTGGCGCCGGGGCCGCCGCCGACCCACACCGCGCCCGCGAGGTTCGGGGTGTAGCCGACGAACCAGGCGGCGCGGCGCTCGTCCGTCGTACCCGTCTTGCCCGCGCTGGCGCGGCTCTGGAGACCGGCCTGCTTACCGGTGCCGTCCTCGACCACACCGCGCAGCAGGGTGTTGATCGTGTCCGCGGTCTTCTCGGACATCGCGCGCGAGCACTTCGACTGCGGCACCTTCAGCTTCTTGCCGCTGGGGCCGGTGATCGAGTCGATGAAGACGGGCGAGCAGTAGACGCCGCGGTTGGCGAACGTCGCGTACGCGTTGGCCATGGTCAGCGGCGAGAAGCCCTCGGTGCCGAGGGTGAGGGAGGGCACCTGGTGGTGCTCCTTGCCGTCGGCCCGTTCCACACCCATCTTGTCGGCCAGCTCGGTCACCGGGCAGACGCCGATGTCGCTGATCAGCTGGACGAAGTAGGTGTTGACCGACTTCGCGGTCGCCTCCTTCATCCCGTACGGGCCGACCTCCGACTTGTTCTCGTTCTCGACGGTCGAGCCCTCGCTGTTGCTCCACGTGCCCTTGCAGGTGCTGACCGGGCTCGGGTACTCCATCTTGTACGGCGAGGAGTAGGTCTTGTACGGCCTCGTGCCCCGCTCGAGCGCGGCCGCGGCGGTGATCGGCTTGAACGTGGAGCCCACCTGGAAGCCGTAGTTCGAGCCGCCCATGGAGTGGTCGGCGGAGAGGTTGATCTGCGTCTGGTCCGTGCCGAAGCCGTACGGCTTGGACTGGCCCATGCCCAGGACCTTGCCGGTGCCCGGCTCGACGAGCGAGACGGCGGTGGCGGCCTTGTCGGACTGGTACACATGGGACTTGATCGACTTCTGGACCGACTCCTGCGCCTGCGGGTCCAGCGTCGTACGGATCGTCAGGCCGCCCTGGTTCCAGCGCTTGGCGCGCGTCGCCGCCGTCTTCCCGAAGACCGGGTCGTTGAGGAAGATCTGGCGGACGTAGTCGCAGTAGAAGCCCGCGCCCTTGACGGCCGTGATGCAGCCGCTGCGGGGCATGCTGACATCGAGACCGAGCGGCTTCTTCTTGGCGGCGGCGGCCTGGGCCGCGGTGATGTCCTTCATGTCGGCCATGCGCTGGAGCACGGTGTCGCGGCGGGCCTTCGCGGTGTCCGGGTTGGTGACCGGGTCATAGCGGCTCGGCGACTGGACGAGACCGGCCAGCAGTGCGGCCTGCTCCAGCTTCAGGTCCTTGGCGGGCTTGCTGAAGTAGCGCTGGGAGGCGGCCTCGATGCCGTAGGCCTGCTGCCCGAAGTACGTGATGTTGAGGTAGTTCTCCAGGATCCGCTTCTTGCCCAGTTCCTTCTCGACCTGGATCGCGTACTTCAGTTCCTTGATCTTGCGGCCGATGGACTGCTGGGTGGCCTCGGCGAACTTCTCCTTGCTGTCGCCCGCCTCCTCGACGAAGACGTTCTTCACGTACTGCTGGGTGAGGGTGGAGGCGCCCTGTGAGACACCGCCGCTCTGCGCGTTCCGGTTGGCGGCGCGCAGGATGCCCTTGAGGTCGACCGCCCCGTGCTGGTAGAAGCGCGCGTCCTCGATCGCGACGATCGCCTTGCGCATGTACGGGGAGACGTCGTCCAGCTTCACGATGGTGCGGTCGCGCGAGTAGACCTTCGCGATCTCGCCGCCCTTCGCGTCCAGGATGGTGGTCCGCTGGCTGAGCGGCGGCGTTTTGAGATTGGCCGGAATATCGTCGAATTCCTGGACCGTTTCCTTGGCCGTGAGGCCGAACGCCCCGACGGCGGGAAGCGCCAGCCCGGCCATCACGGCGCCGGCCAGCGCGCTGACGCCGAGGAACTTGGCGGCCTGTTGAGCGGTGGACAGCCCTCCGCCCGAGCGCGTGTAACCCATAAGAGGCAGCCTACGTGGCGAATCGCCGGACAGGAGACCGCGTGTTCGCATACGCTGTTTCACGCCAGCCACGCATGTGCTGCTGCGCCATATCGCACCGCATCGCACCGCCTCTCCACCCTCACTCGAGTGAGTGATGAGGAGTGCCCGGATTGTGACCCCGTGTCCTGAGGTGCCCGCTGTTCGTTGACTGAACTGCCCTGGTTTGCACCAGTAATCGCAAATGTCGTCAGCTCACTCCGTTGGGTGATCTGCCGCGTACCCATAGTCCGTTCGGGCCATCCAAGATTGGGCCCGCAGGGGGTGTTGCGGCTTGCTCGCCTTCCGTAACGTCCTCAACTGGCGACGGTGAATATGCCGTTTGTCGCCGTGGGGGAGCTCCGATTCGGGAGAGGACGGCGCCAGCATGGGCTGGGTAACCGACTGGAGTGCGCAGGCCGCCTGCCGCACTACTGATCCAGATGAACTGTTCGTCCAGGGCGCGGCACAGAACAGGGCCAAAGCGGTCTGCACCGGATGCCCGGTGCGCACCGAGTGCCTTGCGGATGCCTTGGACAACCGTGTCGAGTTCGGTGTGTGGGGAGGGATGACCGAGCGAGAGCGGCGGGCGTTGCTGCGCCGCCGCCCGACGGTGACCTCTTGGCGAAGGCTGCTGGAGACCGCACGCACCGAGTACGAGCGCAGCGCGGGCATTCTGCCCTTCGACGACGAAGAGTACGAGCGCTTCGCTGCCGTCGGATAGCGGTCGGCCGGCAGGCCGGTGCGCGACGACGTCGTATCGCATCACAGCATCACAACTTCATCTCACCCACCCCTCGTCACGGGCTTTCTCTCATCTACGACGGGACGAGGAAGGGGTGTACGACACGAGTACGGCCGCGACAGTGGTCGCGGCCGGTCGTGGCCGGGCAAGGTGGTTCACGGGCATGGGGGCCTGCGGACCTTGGGGCAGCCCGCCACGCCATGGGCGACGACGTGTACGGACGTGCCATGCGCGGATACGCATGACAGGCGTGCATGGACGCAGACGTGCATGGGACGTGCAGGGACGGATGGGCAGAGCGCTACGGTGCGGACGATTGGGGATCCGCGGCGGGCGCGATGACCGTGCTCCGGCCGTGACGTCGGCTCGTCGTGTCAGTCCCTCGTGGGCTCTGTCATGGGCTCGCGTGTCATGACGGCCGTTGCGTACGGGTACCTCCGTGTACGCCGCGGCCTGGGCACGCGTGCAACTCCGTAAGCTACGCGCGCGGCTTGGGCACCCGGGCGGGCGTCAGCCTGCCGTGCGCTTGGACTGGTCCGTGGGCCGGTCCGCCGGGGCCGCCGCGAGGCGATCGCCGATCGCCCGCAGCCCCGTCAGGTCGTGTACGTCTCCAGGGAGCGCGGCCACTTGGGCCACCGGGACTTCGGGGTGCAACGCCGTGAAGCGGTCGTGTGTGCGCTGCTCGCGTCCGAGCACCTGCATACGCTCCGCATGCAGCCGGAGCAGCCCCGCGGCAAGCCGCTCCGCCGACGTGGGGGAGACGTCGGGGTCCGCTGCCGAGGAATTGTCCGCCGCTGAGGCGTTCCGGGCTTGAGCATTCCCTGAGTCGGGATCGACAAATCCGTCGGCACCAAGATTTTCCGCGCCCCCGCCAGGGTTGGCCGGAACGCTACCCTCCCCCGGTGGATCCGCGACCGGATCCGGGGCCGCCGCGCTCTTCAGGATCAGCGTCTCCGCCGCAGCCAGAGCCCGTTCCGCCGACAGTTGTTCGGCGCCGCTGCAGTGCACCCGGTTCAGTACGAGACCGGCCAACGGCATCTGATCGGCGGCCAGCCGCTCGACGAAGTAGGCGGCCTCCCGCAGGGCGTCCCGCTCCGGGGCGGCCACCACCAGGAAGGCCGTACCGGGCGCCTGGAGCAGCCGGTAGGTGGCCTCGGCGCGGGTGCGGAACCCGCCGAACATGGTGTCCATCGCAGCCGCGAACGTTTGCACGTCGCGCATCAGCTGGCCGCCGAGGACCTTGCTGACCGTGCCCGTCATCATGGATACGCCCACGTTCAGGAACTTCATCCCGGCCCGGCCGCCGACCTTCGCCGGAGCCATCAGCACCCGGATGAACTTCCCGTCCAGAAACGAGCCGAGTCGCTTCGGGGCGTCCAGGAAGTCCAGCGCCGACCGGCTCGGCGGCGTGTCGACGATGATCAGGTCCCATTCCTCGCGGGCCCGCAGCTGGCCGAGCTTCTCCATGGCCATGTACTCCTGCGTGCCCGCGAAACCGGCCGAGAGCGACTGGTAGAAGGGGTTCGCCAGGATCGCGCGGGCGCGCTCGGGGTCGGCGTGCGCCTCGACGAACTCGTCGAAGGTCCGCTTCATGTCCAGCATCATGGCGTGCAGTTCGCCGCCCGCCCCGTCCCCGACGCCCTCCACCCGCCGCGGGACGTTGTCGAGCGCGTCAATGCCCATGGACTGCGCGAGCCGACGGGCCGGGTCGATCGTGAGGACGACGACCTTACGGCCGCGCTCGGCGGCCCGTACGCCCAGCGCGGCGGCCGTGGTGGTCTTGCCCACGCCGCCGGAGCCGCAGCACACCACGATGCGGGTCTGCGGGTCGTCCAGCAGCGCGTCGGTCTCCAGCCGGGGTGCCACGTCCATGCTCATGCCGCCTCCTGCGTACGGCTCGTGCTGTTCGTACGGCTCGTGCTGTTCGTACCTCGCGTACGCCTCGTGCGCTGCGCACACCTCGTACGGCCGACCGGCCCGACGCCGCTCACGACGGCCACTGCTTGCGCAGATCCGCCGCCAGCCGGTACAGCCCGGCCAGGTCGACGCCGTCCGTCAGCAGCTCCAGCTCGTGCAGCGGCAGGTCGAGGCCGGACAGCTCGGACCGCTGGGCGCGCTCCAGGGCGACGCGCTCCGCGTGCTCGCGCGCCTGCTCCAGCAGCGGGTCGACCAGCCGCTCGGCGAGGCCGCCGCGGCGCGCGCCGCCCAGCCCGGCCTGCGAGAGCGCCTTGGCGACGGCCGCGCGGCGGCCGTTGGCGGCGGCGTCCACGGCCTCGTGGTCGAGGATCGCGGGCCGCACCATGTTGACGATGACCGCGCCCGTCGGAAGGCCGTCCGAGCGCAGCTCCGCGATGCCGTCCGCGGTCTCCTGGACCGGCATCTCCTCCAGCAGCGTCACCATGTGGACCGCCGTCTGGGGCGACTTCAGGACGCGCATCACGGCCTGGGCCTGATTGTGTATCGGGCCGGTCCTGGCCAGCCCCGCCACCTCGTGGTTGACGTTCAGGAAGCGGGTGATCCGGCCGGTCGGCGGCGCGTCCATGATCACGGAGTCGTAGACGAAGCGGCCGTCCTTGCCCTTGCGGCGCACCGCCTCGCACGCCTTGCCGGTCAGCAGGACGTCCCGCAGCCCCGGCGCGATCGTGGTCGCGAAGTCGATCGCGCCGAGCTTCTTCAGGGCGCGCCCCGCCGAACCCAGCTTGTAGAACATGTGGAGGTAGTCCAGGAGTGCGAACTCCGGATCGATCGCGAGGGCGTGCACCTCCCCGCCGCCCGGCGCGGTCGCGATCTTGCGTTCCTCATAGGGCAGCGCTTCTGTTTCGAAGAGCTGCGCGATGCCCTGGCGGCCTTCGACCTCGACCAGCAGTGTGCGCCTGCCATCGGCCGCGAGGGCCAGCGCGAGTGCGGCGGCGACCGTGGTCTTGCCGGTTCCGCCCTTGCCACTGACGACATGGAGCCTGCTCACACTGGGGAGCCTAACCAGTCCCCCCACGGGCTACGCACCAGGCCCCGGGAGTGAGGCATTACAGTCGGCTGCATGACGAAGTGGGAATACGCGACCGTGCCGCTGCTCGTACACGCCACGAAGCAGATTCTGGACACCTGGGGCGAGGACGGCTGGGAGCTGGTCCAGGTCGTTCCCGGGCCGAACAACCCCGAGCAGCTGGTGGCCTACCTGAAGCGGGAGAAGGCGTGACCGCCGTCGAGGAGAAGCTCGCCGGACTCGGTCTGACGCTGCCCGACGTCGCCGCCCCGCTCGCCAGTTACGTCCCGGCGGTCCGCACCGGGCGTTACGTCTACACCGCGGGCCAGCTGCCGCTGGTCGACGGGAAGCTGGGCGTGACCGGCAAGGTCGGCGCGGAGGTGACGCCGGAGGAGGCCAAGGCGCTGGCGCGCACCTGTGCGCTGAACGCGCTGGCCGCCGTGAAGTCGGTGGTCGGCGACCTCGACAAGGTCGTACGGGTGGTGAAGGTCGTCGGCTTCGTCGCCTCCGCCCCGGACTTCACCGCGCAGCCGGGCGTCGTCAACGGCGCGAGCGAGCTACTGGGCGAGGCGCTGGGTGACGCCGGCGTGCACGCGCGCAGCGCGGTCGGCGTGGCGGTGCTGCCGCTGGACGCGCCGGTCGAGGTGGAGATCCAGGTCGAGGTCGAGGACTAGCCGTTCTCCCGGCCTGGTGCGGTCGGGGTCGGTGTCGGGGCCGTGGTCAGGTCCGTGGTCGGGCCTCTCGCGCCGTCCGCGCCCCGGCCAGGGCCCCTCGAACATCCGCCCGCAAACGCATAGCATCCGGCCATGTCCACTACGAATGGCCAGTGGTATCCACCCGAGTGGCCAGAGCGCATCCGGTCGTTGTCGGCCGGTGAGCTGACGCCGGTGACGCCGCGCCGGGCCGCCACCGTGCTGCTGCTGCGGGACGGACCGGACAGTGCGCCGGGCGGGCAGGGCGGGGAGCACGGGGCGCACGGGGAACAGTACGGAACGGACGGCGGCGGCGAGCGCCGGGACGGCGACCGCGGCGATGGCGACCGCGGTGCCCATGCGGCCGGGCTCGCCGTGTACATGCTGCGCAGACGCGCCTCCATGGCTTTCGCCGGGGGCGCGTACGCCTATCCGGGTGGCTCGGTGGACCCGCGCGACGAGCGCATGGTCGCCTGGGCCGGTCCCTCGCGCGCCCAGTGGGCGCGGCGGCTGGGCCTCGACGAGAGCGACGCGACGCAGGCGCAGGCCATCGTGTGCGCGGCGGTCCGGGAGACCTTCGAGGAGGCCGGGGTGCTCCTCGCGGGCCCGACCCCGCACACGGTCGTCGCGGACACCACGGGCGACGACTGGGAGACGGACCGGCTGTCGCTGGTCGCCCGGGACCTGTCGTTCGCCGAATTCCTCGACCGCCGCGGGCTGGTGCTCCGCTCGGACCTGCTCGGCGGCTGGGCGCGCTGGATCACGCCGGAGTTCGAACCGCGCCGCTACGACACCTGGTTCTTTGCGGCTGCGCTGCCGCGGGGGCAGCGTACGCGCAACGCCTCCACGGAGGCAGACCGCACCGTCTGGCTCCGCCCCGGGGACGCGGCCGACGGCTACGACCGGGGCGAACTCCTGATGATGCCCCCGACCATCGCAACGCTGCGGCAGCTGCGACCGTACGGCACGGTCCACGACGCCCTGGTGGCCGCCGCGGACCAGGACCTCACCCCGGTGCTCGCACAGGCCCGGCTGGAGGGCGACGAACTGGTGCTGAGCTGGCCGGGCCACGACGAGTTCACCAAGCACATCCCGGGCGCCACGGGGGAGCCGGAAGCATGACGTACGCAGCCGCCCTGCCCGGCCAGCCGCGCGGGGGCGCGATCGGCGGCCCGGCGACCGACCGCGCCATATGCGTCCTCGCGCCGAATCCGTCACCCATGACGCTGGACGGCACCAACACCTGGATCGTCGCCGAGCCGGACTCCGACCTCGCCGTCGTCATCGACCCCGGCCCGCTGGACGACGGCCACCTGGAGAACGTGATCGCGACGGCGGAGCGGGCCGGGAAGCGGATCGGGCTGACCCTGCTGACCCACGGACACCCGGACCACGCGGAGGGCGCGGCCCGCTTCGCCGAGCTGACCCGGACCCGGGTCCGCGCGCTGGACCCGGAGCTGCGGCTGGGCGACGAGGGGCTGGAGCAGGGGGACGTCATCACCACCGGCGGTCTGGAGCTCCGGGTGGTGCCCACCCCCGGCCACACCGCCGACTCGCTGTCCTTCCACCTCCCGGCCGACGCCGCCGTGCTGACGGGCGACACGGTGCTCGGGCGCGGTACGACGGTCGTCGCGCATCCGGATGGACGGCTCGGCGACTACCTGGACTCGCTGCGGCGGCTGCGGTCGCTCACGGTGGAGGACGGGGTCGGCACGGTGCTGCCGGGCCACGGTCCGGTGCTGAACGACGCGCAGGGCGTGGTGGAGTACTACCTGGCGCACCGCGCCAATCGCCTCGCGCAGGTGGAGACGGCGGTCGAGAGCGGCCACCGCACGCCCCCGGAGGTCGTGGCGCATGTCTACGCGGACGTGGACCGGTCGCTGTGGCCCGCGGCCGAGCTGTCGGTGCGGGCTCAGCTGGACTATCTGCGCGAGCACGGGCTGATCTGACTGGTCCGGGGACGACGCTGGTCCGGGAACGGCGAAGGGCCCCGGCCGGGGATTCCGGCCGGGGCCCTTCGGGCGTTCCGTATGCGTCAGCGGGACCGCTTGGCCAGCCGCTCGACGTCCAGCAGGATCACCGCGCGCGCCTCCAGCCGCAGCCAGCCGCGGCCCGCGAAGTCGGCGAGCGCCTTGTTGACGGTCTCGCGGGAGGCGCCGACCAGCTGGGCCAGCTCCTCCTGGGTCAGGTCGTGGACGACGTGGATGCCCTCCTCCGACTGCACGCCGAAGCGGCGCGACAGGTCGAGCAGGGCCCGGGCGACCCGGCCGGGCACGTCGGAGAAGACGAGGTCGGACATCTGGTCGTTGGTCTTGCGCAGGCGCCGGGCCACGGCGCGCAGCAGCGCTGAGGCGACCTCGGGGCGGGCGTTGAGCCACGGCTGGAGGTCGCCGTGGCCGAGGCCGAGCAGCTTGACCTCGGTGAGGGCGGTGGCGGTTGCTGTGCGCGGGCCGGGGTCGAACAGCGACAGCTCGCCGATCAGCTCACCGGGTCCGAGCACGGCCAGCATGTTCTCGCGGCCGTCGGGAGAGGTGCGGTGGAGCTTCACCTTGCCCTCGGTGACCACGTACAGGCGGTCGCCCGGGTCCCCTTCGTGGAAGAGGGCGTCACCCCGCGCGAGGGTGGCCTCTCCCATGGAGGCGCGCAGCTCAGCGGCCTGCTCGTCATCGAGCGCCGCGAAGAGCGGGGCGCGCCGCAGAACGTCGTCCACGAGTCTCTCCTTGTCGACATGCACAGGGGACCGTCGTCCCCATGATGCCGGACGGTAAAACAGTGCGATCAATCACAAGTTTGACGCACTGGCCTGCCGGACCGTGCGGCAGGGGTCCGATTGGGCGGGGTCTCGTCGGTGGCCCGGCCGGTTGTCGGCGGCTGGGCTTAGGCTGGCCGGGTGTCCAATACGCCGGTGAGAGCACGGGGCAAGGGGGCCGAACGGGTGACCGCATCTCGTAATTCCGCTGTGGGCGAACAAGGGTCCGCCGAGCCGACGGAAGCGGCGAAGGCGCCCAAAGCGGCCAAGCCGGCCACTCCCGCCACAGATGCCAAGACGACGAAGGCCGCGAAGCCCGCCAAGCCTGCGAAGACCGCCAAGAGTGCGAAGTCAGCAAAGGCCGCAAAGGCCGCCGAGCCCGCCAAAGCCGCGAAGCCCTCCCGGCCGGAATCCCGGCTCGCGCTCGTCCGCCGCGCCCGGCGCATCAACCGCGAGCTGGCCGATGTCTACCCGTATGCCCACCCCGAGCTGGATTTCGAGAACCCGTTCCAGCTCCTGGTCGCCACGGTGCTGTCCGCCCAGACGACCGACCTGCGGGTCAACCAGACCACCCCCGGGCTCTTCGCCGCCTATCCGACCCCCGAGGACATGGCGGCCGCCGACCCCGAGGCGCTGGAGCAGCTGATCAGGCCCACCGGCTTCTTCCGCGCCAAGGCCAAGTCCCTGCTGGGCCTCTCCGCGGCCCTGTGCGACCGCTTCGACGGCGAGGTGCCGGGCCGGCTGAAGGACCTGGTCACGCTGCCCGGCGTCGGCCGGAAGACGGCCAATGTGGTCCTGGGGAACGCGTTCGGGGTGCCGGGGCTCACCGTGGACACCCACTTCGGGCGGCTGGTGCGGCGCTGGAAGTGGACCGACCAGGAGGATCCGGAGAAGGTCGAGGCGGAGATCGCCGCGATCTTCCCGAAGAGTGAGTGGACGATGCTCTCGCACCGCATCATCTTCCACGGCCGCCGCGTCTGCCACGCCCGCAAGCCCGCCTGCGGCGCCTGCCCGATCGCCCCGCTCTGCCCGGCGTACGGGGAGGGCGAGACCGATCCGGACAAGGCGAAGAAGCTGCTGAAGTACGAGATGGGCGGTCAGCCGGGGCAGCGGCTGCGCCCGCCCTCCGATTACCCGGGGAGCCCCGCCGCCCCGCTGGGAGCCGCCGGATGACGAGCACGTACGGCGGAGGCGTGGGGGTCAGCGCACAGGGGCTGCCCGAGTGGCTGCTCCCCGTGGCGCGGGCGGCCGAGACGATCGAGCCGCACCAGCTGAGCCGGTTCCTGCCGCCGCCGCAGGGCGGCGGCCGCCCCTCCGCCGTACTGGTGCTCTTCGGGGACGGCCCCGGCGGCCCCGAGCTGCTGCTGATGGAGCGGTCGGGCTCGCTGCGCTCGCACGCGGGCCAGCCTTCCTTCCCCGGCGGCGCGCTCGACCCCGAGGACGGCGATCCGGACGGATCCGGTCCGCTGCATGCGGCGCTGCGCGAGGCCGAGGAGGAGACGGGGCTCGATCCCGCGGGCGTCCAGGTCTTCGCCGTCCTGCCGCGGCTGTACATCCCGGTGAGCGGCTTCGTCGTGACGCCCGTCCTGGGCTGGTGGCGCGAGCCGAGCCCGGTCGGTCCTGTGGACCCCGCCGAGACGGCCCGGGTCTTCACGGTGCCCGTGGCGGATCTCACGGATCCGGCGAACCGGGCGACGACGGTGCACCCCAGCGGCCACCAGGGCCCTGCGTTCCTGGTCGGGGGCGCTCTGGTCTGGGGTTTCACGGCGGGAGTGATCGATCGCATACTCCACTACGCGGGCTGGGAACGACCATGGGACCGTGCGAAGCACGTCCCACTCGACTGGCGCGCGTGAGACGGTGTCCCGGTGAATGTGCTGGACATCCTGCTGCTGCTCGCCGCCGTATGGTTCGCGATCATCGGCTATCGCCAGGGCTTCGTCGTCGGCGTGCTGTCGGTGATCGGATTCATCGGCGGTGGTCTGGTCGCGGTCTATCTGCTGCCGGTCATCTGGGACGGCGCCACCGACCGTGCGTCGCCCGGCACCTTCGGTGCCCTCGTGGCGATCGTGCTGGTGATCGTGTGCGCCTCGGTCGGTCAGGCCGCCACCACCCACCTGGGAAACAAGCTCCGCCGGTACATCACCTGGTCACCGGCGCGCGCCCTGGACGCGACGGGCGGCGCGCTGGTGAACGTCCTGGCGATGCTGACGGTCGCCTGGCTGATCGGCTCCCTGGTGGCGGGCACCTCGCTGCCCACGGTCGGCAAGGAGGTCCGCGAATCCAAGGTGATGTTCGGGGTCTCGCGTGTGGTCCCGGAGCAGGCCAGCACCTGGTTCTCCGACTTCTCCACCGTCCTCGCGCAGGGCGGATTCCCGCAGGTCTTCTCGCCGTTCTCGAACGAGCCGATCCCCTCGGTGCCGCAGCCCGACCCGGCGCTGGCGCAGTCCCCGGTGGCCAGCCAGGCCCAGAAGAGCATCGTGAAGGTCGTCGGGACCGCCCCGAGCTGCGGCAAGGTCCTGGAGGGCACCGGCTTCGTCTTCTCGCCGGGCCGGGTCATGACCAACGCCCATGTGGTCGGCGGGGTCGACGACCCGACCGTGCAGATAGGCGGCGAGGGCCGGCTGTACGACGCGAAGGTCGTGCTCTACGACTGGAAGCGCGACGTCGCGGTCCTCGATGTGCCCTCGCTCCAGGCGCCCGCGCTCCAGTTCACGCAGGGCGACGCGAACAGCGGCGACGACGCGATCGTGGCCGGATTCCCGGAGAACGGCGCGTTCGATGTGCGCGCGGCCCGCGTCCGCGGCCGCATCACGGCCAACGGCCCGGACATCTACCACCGTGGCACCGTGCAGCGCGATGTGTACTCGCTGTACGCGACCGTGCGGCAGGGCAACTCCGGCGGCCCGCTGCTCACCCCGCAGGGCAGGGTGTACGGCGTGGTCTTCGCCAAGTCGCTCGACGACGCCAAGACGGGGTACGCGCTGACGGCGGACGAGGTGCGCAAGGACGCCGAGCGGGGGCGTACGGCCGACCGGCCGGTGGACAGCCAGGGGTGCGCCCTCTGACGCCGCCTACCGGCCGCTGGCACCGCCTCACCGCCGGCACCCGCCTACCCGCGGCAGCGCCGCTCGTGCGGCCTACCGCCGCTCGCGCGGTCTACCGGCTGCGTGGATGGCGCAGCCGCGCCGAGACCCAGCGAGCCCGGCGCCCGATGATGCGGGGAATCCCGACGATATTGGGATCATGGCCTTGAACAGGCCCGGAGCCGCCCGGCTCGGAAATGCTCAGTGCGGCTTTGGCAGCGGCGGCGGTCTCGGGGCCGCTGCCGCTCGGTGCGTCACGGTAGTCGTGCGTCCAGCCCATACTCCGGACTGTGCCCGTGGCCCAAGGTCGGTAATCGCGGGTGACTGCGGCAATTGGCCTATGCGCCAGGCAAGTGGCCGTTCGAGAAACATCTGTTCGCACGAGGCCCGCTGCGGCCTCGCTCAGCGGTCCGGTTCCGGGTCCTTGAGCCAGTTGATCAGCTCCGCTGAGAAGGCGTGCGGGGCCTCCTCGTGCGGAAAGTGGCCGAGGCCGTCGAAGAGCCGCCAGCGGTACGGTGCCTCCACGTACTGCCCCGACCCCGCTGCGCTGCGGGTCCGCATCACCGGGTCGAGCGAACCGTGCAGATGCAGGGTCGGCACCCGCACCGGCCGCTTCATCCGGCGGTTGAACTGGATACCGTCCGGCCGCGCCAGCGACCGCACCATCCAGCGGTACGGCTCGATCGAGCAGTGCGCGGTCGAGGGTACGGTCATCGCGCGCCGGTAGACGTCCACCACCTCGTCCTCGGGCAGCCGCGGCCCGGACCAGTCCCGGATCAGCTGCCCCACGGCCGCCGCGTCGTCCGCGACCAGATGGCGTTCGGGCAGCCATGGCCGCTGGAAGCCCCAGATGTGGGAGCCCGCGGCGCTCTGCCTGACGTCCCCGAGCATCGCCGAGCGCCAGCGCCGCGGATGCGGCATGGAGGTCACCGCGAGCCGCCGCAGCAGCTTCGGGCGCATCACCGCGGCCGTCCACGCCAGATATCCCCCCAGGTCATGGCCGACCAGGGCGGCGTCCGGCTCACCGAGCGAGCGGATCACCCCGGTGATGTCGAGGGCGAGGTTGGCCGGGTCGTACCCCCGCGGCGTACGGTCGCTGCCGCCCACTCCGCGCAGGTCCATCGCGACCGCCCGGTACCCGGCCTCGGCGAGCGCGGTCAGCTGGTGCCGCCAGGTCCACCAGAACTGCGGAAACCCGTGGAGCAGCAGCACCAGCGGGCCGTCGCCCAGCTCGGCGATGTGGAAGCGCGCGCCGTTGGCCGCGACGTCCCGGTGGGTCCAGGGGCCGTCCAGCCGAACGACCGACGCGGAGATATCAGGGACGGTCATGCCGACGAGCGTGTCACATCCCGTACGGAGCGGCCGCCGTTCGCCTCGGCCCGCGGATGCGGTTTGACGTTCCCGAGGACGGCCGCCGTCTCCTTGGACGAGGCCATGGACCGCTTCGGCGCCTTCACCTTCTTGAACTTCAGCAGCGCGAGCAGGCCCAGGATGCCGGCGATCAGCCAGTAGATCCCGCCCACGATCAGGAAGCACCAGGCGAGGCCGAGGCCGGTCCAGGACCGCATTCCATAGGCGAGGGCGAAACTCAGCACCGGAAGCGAGAACAGGATCAGCACCCCGGCCGCCATGCCGGCGCCGCTGCCGACCGCCGCCTTCTTGGCGCCCACCCGGAGCTCGGCCTTGGCCAGCGCGATCTCGTCGTGCACCAGCGCGGACAGCTCGGTGGTCGCCGTCGCCACCAGCTGGCCGAGGCTGCGGTTGCCGCCGTCGTCGGCTGCGCTCATCGCCATCTCCCTCTGCTCTTGTACGTATTCCGGTCGTCTTCTGCGCTGTTCCGCGGCTTTCAAGCCTCTCAGATCATGGCGTCTCAGATCATGCCGGACCATCGTCACCGGAGCCGTTCGCGGCGGCCGCTTCGGCAAGCCGCCGGTGCTCGGCGGCCTTTGCCTCATGGATCGCGGCCATCCGGAGGTGGTATTCGGGGGTGTCGAGTTCATAGACGTCGGGGATGCCGTCCATGTCCTCGTCCCGCTCCTCGTCCTGATACAGCCGCTGGTAGCGGTTGTTGCGCAGCTTGAGGAGGATGCCCGCGAGCAGCGCGGCGCACAGCGAGCCGATGAGGACCGCCGCCTTCACCTCCTCGGCGAGCGCCGGATGTTCGGGGAAGGCCAGTTCGCCGATGAGGAGGGAGACGGTGAAACCGATTCCTGCGAGGGTCGCGACGGCGAACACATCCGCCCACTCCAGGTCCTCGTTGAGCTCCGCCTTGGTGAACCGGGCCGCGCACCACGAGCCGCCGAACACCCCGGCCGCCTTGCCCACCACCAGGCCGAGGACGACGCCGAGCGTCTCGGGGCGGGTGAAGACGTCCGCCACGGCGCCGCCGGATATCGGCACCCCGGCGGCGAAGAGGGCGAACACCGGCACGGCGAGCCCGGCCGACAGGGGGCGCACCCGGTGCTCGATGCGCTCGGCGGGGGAACGGTCCTCGCCCTCCCGCACGGTGCAGCGCAGCATCAGGCCCATCGCGACGCCCGCGACGGTGGCATGCACCCCGCTCGCGTGCATCAGCGCCCAGATCACCAGGCCGAGCGGGACGTAGATGTACGCGCCGCGTACGCCCTTGTGGTGCAGCAGCCGGAAGAGGGCGAGCCCGGCGAAGGACAGGCCGAGGGCGATGAGGTTGATGTCCTTGGTGAAGAAGATCGCGATGATCACGATCGCGCCGAGGTCGTCGACGACCGCGAGGGTGAGCAGGAACGCGCGCAGGGCGGCGGGCAGTGCGGTGCCGATGACGGCGAGGACGGCGAGCGCGAAGGCGATGTCGGTGGCGGTCGGTACGGCCCAGCCCCGCAGGCTGCCGCCGGAGGCGTTGACGACGACGTAGACGAGGGCAGGGGCGGCCATGCCGCACAGCGCGGCGACCACGGGCAGCGCGGCGGCCTTCGGATCGCGCAGCTCGCCCGCGACCAGCTCGCGCTTCAGCTCGATACCGGCGACGAAGAAGAAGATGGTGAGCAGGCCGTCCGTGGCCCAGGACTCGACGGACAGATGCAGATGCAGCGCCTGGGGGCCGAAGGAGAAGTCCTTGATGTCGCCGTAGACGCCGCTGAGCGGGGTGTTCGCAAGAATCAGCGCGGCGATCGCGGCGACGAGCAGGATCATGCCGCCGACGGTTTCGGTGCGCAGGGCGTCGGTGACGAACGTCCGCTCGGGCAGCGAGAGACGGCCGAGGAACTTGCGGCTGGTGGGCGCGGCCACGGGCGGGGCCTCCTGGGGTCGTCGGGCGGGTGCGGACACACCTGTGGTGTGTGCCGACCAGACTTCCCGGCGCGCCCTCGTTCACCCTGTCGCGTTGTTAACGCGGCAGGTAATCACCTTAACCGGAACGGAGGAGGGGCGCTCCGCGTGGCGGGAGCGCCCCTCCTCCGCACAAGCCGCTGCTCAGTCCTCGCTGGGCGCGGACGGCAGCTTGCTCTGGATCAGCTCCATGACGGAGGAGTCGGTGAGCGTGGTGACGTCGCCCAGCGCCCGGTTCTCGGCGACATCGCGCAGCAGCCGCCGCATGATCTTGCCGGAACGGGTCTTGGGCAGCTCGCCCACCGGCAGGATCCGCTTGGGCTTGGCGATCGGGCCGAGCTGCTTGGCGACATGCGCCCGCAGCTCCTCGACCAGATCCTCGTCCTCGGCCGCGCCGCCGCGCAGGATGACGAAGGCGCAGATCGCCTGGGTGGTCTGCGGGTCGGTGGCCCCGACCACGGCGGCCTCGGCGACCTTGGGGTGCGAGACGAGTGCCGACTCGACCTCGGTCGTCGAGATGTTGTGGCCGGACACCAGCATCACGTCGTCGACCCGGCCGAGCAGCCAGATGTCGCCGTCGTCGTCCTTCTTGGCGCCGTCGCCCGCGAAGTAGCGGTTCTCGAAGCGGGACCAGTAGGTGTCCAGGTAGCGCTGGTCGTCGCCCCAGATGGTGCGGAGCATCGACGGCCACGGCTCGGTGATCACCAGATAGCCGCCCGCGCCGTTCGGCACCTCGTTCGCCTCGTCGTCGACGACGGTGGCGGCGATGCCGGGGAGGGCGACCTGGGCCGAACCGGGCTTCGTCGCGGTGACGCCCGGCAGCGGGCTGATCATCATGCCGCCGGTCTCGGTCTGCCACCAGGTGTCGACGACGGGCGTGGTGTCCGCGCCGATGTTCTTGCGGTACCAGACCCATGCCTCGGGGTTGATCGGCTCGCCGACCGAGCCGAGGATGCGCAGCGAGGACAGGTCGAACTTGGCCGGGATGTCGTCGCCCCACTTCATGCACGCGCGGATCGCGGTCGGGGCGGTGTACAGGATGGTGACCCCGTACTTCTGGACGATCTCCCACCAGCGGCCCTGGTGCGGGGTGTCCGGCGTGCCCTCGTAGAGCACCTCGGTCGCTCCGTTGGAGAGCGGCCCGTAGACGATGTACGAGTGGCCGGTGACCCAGCCGACGTCGGCCGTGCACCAGAAGACGTCCGACTCCGGCTTGAGGTCGAAGACGGCGTGGTGGGTGTACGACACCTGGGTGAGGTAGCCGCCGGTGGTGTGCAGGATGCCCTTCGGCTTACCGGTGGTGCCGGAGGTGTAGAGGATGAACAGCGGGTGCTCGGCGTCGAACGCCTCGGGCGTGTGCTGCTCCGGCTGGCGGCCCACGATCTCGTGCCACCACACGTCGCGGCCCTCGGTCCAGTCCACCTCCTGGCCGGTGCGCCGGACGACCAGCACGCTGCGCACGTTCTCGGTGCCCGGGCGGGTCAGGGCCTCGTCGACGGCGGGCTTGAGCGCGGACGGCTTGCCGCGGCGGTAGCCGCCGTCGGAGGTGATGATCACCCGGGCGTCGGCGTCCTGGATGCGCTTGGCGAGGGCGTCGGCCGAGAAGCCGCCGAAGACCACCGAGTGCGGGGCACCGATGCGGGCGCAGGCCAGCATCGCGATGACCGCCTCCGTGATCATCGGAAGGTAGATGGCGACCCGGTCGCCCGTCCGGACCCCCAGCTCGGTCAGCGCGTGTGCCGCCTGCGAGACCTCCCGCTGGAGCTCGGCGTAGGTCAGCGAACGGGTGTCGCCGGGCTCCCCCTCGAAGTGGAGGGCCACCCGGTCGCCGAGCCCGTTCTCGACATGGCGGTCGACGCAGTTGTACGCCACGTTGAGCTTGCCGTCGGCGAACCACTTCGCGAAGGGCGGGTTCGACCAGTCGAGCGTCTCGGTAGGCTCGGTCGCCCAGGTCAGCCGACGGGCTTGCTCGGCCCAGAAGCCCAGGCGGTCCGCCTTCGCACGCTCGTACGCCTCGGCCGTCACGTTGGCGTTCGCGGCCAGGTCGGCCGGCGGCGTGAAACGGCGCTCCTCGCGAAGAAGGTTGGCCAGGCTTTCGTTGCTCACGACATCTCCCATTCCCAGGGTGTCCGTTGTGTCCCGGCCATAGCTCATCAGCCCCGGGCAGGCCCTGACAAGGGCTGTCGCCATAAATTGGTGTAGACCTGTCGTGGAGGCTGCGATCAGATCGCCTCCAGCGCTGCCACGACTCCCCCTTTCCCGGGCTCCGGGGCGGCGGCCGGACCGGCCGCACAGACGGCCACCGGGGTGCCGTCGTCCGGCCGGACTGCGCGGAATCTGGCCGATCCGGGCTCCAGGACGTACGCCTGAGCCTCCGCCACATCGAAATACATCCCGTGCAGCACCAGCCCTCCCTCCGCCACCCGTCGCGCGACGCAGGCGTGCGCCCTCAGATGCTCCAGTTGCTGCATCACGTTGATCAGCGCCAGCCGCTCCCCGTCGTCGGCCACCGGCCGGTCGGCCAGCGCGACCTCGCCGCGCCCCAGTCGCCCGATCCGCTCCATCCGCGCCAGCCCGGGGCGGCCGTGGCGCAGCCAGCGTGCCAGCGGCGTCTGCGCCCCGGGTGACGCGGACGAAGAGCCGAGCAGCGCCTGCATCGCCCCGCATCCGGAGTGCCCGCACACCGTGATGCTGCCGACCCTCAGCACCTCCACCGCGTACTCGATGGCCGCGCCCACCGAGTCGCATGCGGCGCCCTCGCCGGGCGGCGGCACCAGGTTGCCCACGTTCCGCACGGTGAACAGATCCCCGGGGCCGCTGGAGGTGATCATGCTGGTCACCAGCCGGGAGTCGGCGCAGGTGAGAAACAGCTGGGTGGGCCGCTGTCCCTCCCGGGCGAGCCGCGCCAGCTCGTCGCGCACCAGCGGCGCGGTGTTGCGCTGGAAGGCACTCACCCCGCTCAGCAACTGCCCGGCGCCCTCTCCTTGTGCGGGTCCGGCCCCGGCCGCCGGGGCGGGGCGGGTGCAGTGGTGGTCGCGCCAGGGTGTCCATGGGCGGCAGGCGGGCGCAGTCGCCGACTCGGCCACCGGCCGCTGCGGCCGATGGAACCGGCGTAGCGAGACGACGACGGCGATCGCGATCCCGGCGATCGCGAAGGCCATCAGCCCGGCGTGCAGCGGAGGGTCTGCGGCAAGCGCGATCTGGTCCAAGAGCTTCAACATTCCCGTCTCCTCCGGGGCTTCGCGGTCGCGAGCGAGGGCGCGGCCGTGGGTCGCGGCGTACTGCGGTGCTGACTCCCAAGCATTGGTAAATGAATCGTAATGCCAGGTAAAGTCGAAGAGAAGCCTTTTGGGGAGGAGTGGGCCGTTGTTCCTTCTATGGGATGAATAGTCAGGTGAGATGACTATCCCGGGCGAGTGGGCGCGCGGGGCAAGTTGGCGGGCGGATGGCTAGGCGGGTGCGGGAGTGGCCGTCGCCCGACCGGCCAGGGCGGACTCGCTCAGGGCGAAGGCCGGATCGACCTGTGCGGCCAGGTCGGCGCCCGTCTTCGCGTTCCCCCAACTCTGCGCGTTCTTCAGGTGGAAGTGCACCATCTGGCGGGTGTACCGCTGCCAGTCCCGCCGCTCGTAGGAGGCGTCCACCGCGTCGTGCAGCGTGCGCAGTGCCTCGCGGTTGGGCTCCTCCAGTTCCGTGAAGCGCGGCGCGCGGCCCTTCTCCATCGCCCGGACCCAGTCGGAGTGGCCGACGGTGACCAGCAGGTCGTCTCCCACCTCGGCGCGCAGGAAGGCGAGGTCGTCCGGGCCCTGCACCTTGTTGCCGACCACGCGCAGCGCCACGTCGAAGTCGCGGGCGTACTCCTTGTACTGGCGGTAGACCGCGATGCCCTTACGGGTGGGCTCGGCGACCAGGAACGTCATGTCGAAGCGGGTGAAGAGCCCGGAGGCGAAGGAGTCGCTGCCCGCCGTCATGTCGACGACCACGAACTCCCCGCGCCCGTCGATCAGATGGTTGAGGCACAGCTCGACCGCGCCGACCTTGGAGTGGTAGCAGGCGACGCCGAGGTCGGACTCGGTGAAGGGGCCGGTCGCCATCATCCGCACCTCCCCGGCGCCGAGCGGGACGGTCCGGGCGCACGCCTCGTAGACGGGGTTGTCCTCGCTGATCCACAGCAGTCGCGACCCCTCGCCGGGCGGCGTCGTCTTGATCATGGTCTCGGCGGAGGCGATCCGGGGGTTCGTCCCGCGCAAGTAGTCCTTGATCAGGGGGAGATGGGCGCCCATGGCGGGCAGTGCGGCGGCCTCCGCCTCGTCGAGCCCGAGTGCCGCGCCCAAGTGCTGGTTGATGTCGGCGTCGACCGCGACGACCGGGGCGCGGGTGGCGGCGAGATGGCGGATGAACAGCGACGACAGCGTCGTCTTGCCGCTGCCGCCCTTGCCTACGAAAGCGATCTTCATGTTCAGAAAGCGTAGGTGAGTGATCCTCTCCCATGAGGGATTTACGTGAAGAAAACCACTCCAACGAGGGGTGCCGGGCCGTGGGTGCGTAGGGTCGTACTCATGAGTACGTCAGCAGATCCGCTCGCCACCCTGGCGGGGCTGCCCGGTGTGGCCGAGTCCGTGGAGGCTGTGCGGACGGCAGTGGACCGGGTCTACGGCCACCGGGTGATGCGCCGCCGCAGCAATGAGGTCACGTCCGAGGCGGCGCTGCGCGGAGCGCGCGGTTCCGCGGCGCTGGCCGGTGCCGACTGGGCGCTCGAAGAAGTCCGCCGTCGCACCGACTTCGGCGCCGAAGGCGAACCGCACACGGTGGGTGCGGCGCTGCGGGTGACCGCCGAGGCCGGCCAGTTGCTGAGCGTCTGGCGGCAGTCGCCGCTGCGGGTGCTGGCCAGGCTGCACCTGGTCGCGGCCGGAGGGGCGGACGATGACGAGAGAATCGGACGGCCCCGGCTGGCGGGCGAACCGGTGCGGGAGCAACTGGTCGGGCCGGAGCCGCCGGACGCCGGCGAGGTGGCGGGCCGGCTCGACGGCCTGGCGCGGCTGCTGCTCGCGGGCAGCGCGGCCCCGGCGCTGGTGACGGCGGCGGTGGTGCACGGCGAACTGCTCGCGCTGCGGCCCTTCGGCTCCTACAACGGTCTGGTGGCGCGCGCCGCCGAGCGGATCGTGCTGGTCGGCAGCGGGCTCGACCCGAAGTCCATCTGCCCGGCGGAGGTGGGCCACGCGGAGCAGGGCGCCGCCGCGTGTGTGGCCGGTCTCGAAGGCTATGTGTCCGGGACGCCCGAGGGCATGGCGGCCTGGATCGGGCACTGCGGACGGTCGGTTGAGCTGGGTGTGCGGGAGAGCACGGCCGTGTGCGAGGCGATGCAGCGGGGAGCGGCCTGAGGCCGTCGGCTCCGGGGCCGGACAGAGTTGCGGCGGCACCACGAGGGTGCCGCCGCTGGCACGTCCGCCGGGTTACCAGTGCGTGCACAGAAATTCGCCCATCAGGCCGGGATCTTCGCCCGTCACCTGGTGCGGCTGGCCCGTAATCGACGGGTCGGCGTCGCGTGGGTGCCCGGCATCCGTGCTCGGTCCGTGGGGCCTTGGTGCGTCTGGGGAGATCCTCCCGGATACCCCTGGTCTCGCGGGCCGTCGATTCCTTTCTACTCCTGCGCGGAGCCAAGTGGAACCCCTTCACCCAGATCTTTGCGGCGTGGTCAAATGCGGGCATAAGGGGTGCGTCGTCGGCTCGCGTACCACACCAGACCGGCGGTGGCGGCGGCCGCGCCGACCGCCGCGATCGCGGCCAGCACCGGCCGCGGTGGCATGGACAGCGAGGGCAGCCGCTGCTTCAGTCGCACCGGGCGGTCGAAGGAGAGGACCGGCCAGCCGCGGGCGACCGCTTCGCGGCGCAGGGCCCGGTCCGGATTCACCGCGTGCGGATGGCCGACCGACTCCAGCATCGGCAGGTCGGTCCCCGAGTCGCTGTAGGCGTAGCAGCGCGACAAGTCGTATCCCTCGGACTCGGCCAGTTCGGCGATCGCCTCCGCCTTCGTCGGTCCGTAGGCGTAGTACTCGACTTCGCCGGTGAAGACCCCGTCCTCGACGACCATGCGGGTGGCCACCACCCGGTCCGCGCCCAGCAGCTCGCCGATCGGCTCCACGACCTCCGCGCCCGAGGTGCTGACAATCACCACATCGCGTCCGGCGGCGTGGTGTTGCTCGATGAGGGAGGCCGCCTCGTCGTAGATGATGGGGTCGATCAGATCGTGCAGAGTCTCCGCGACGATCTCCTTCACCTGCTGGACATTCCAGCCACGGCAGAGTGCTGAGAGGTACTCGCGCAACCGCTCCATCTGGTCGTGATCCGCGCGCCCTGCGAGGAAGACGAACTGGGCATAAGCAGTACGCAGTACGGCTCGACGGTTGATCAGCCCACCCCGGTAGAAGGACTTGCTGAAGGTGAGCGTGCTTGACTTCGCAATGACCGTCTTGTCCAGGTCAAAGAAGGCGGCCGTCCGGGGCAAGGAGTGGTTTTCCACGACGCCGAGCATAGGGCCCACCATTCGGCGTAAGCTGAGGCGCGTGGGTTTGCCTGAGAAGGCTCTCGGGTACACCATGGAAGTCACGGATCGTTCGCGACCGTGCTAACCCGGCCCGACTCCTCCCCCCCCGAGTCGGCCGTGGGGACGACCCCCGCTCTCCCCCCCGGCGGGGGTCGTCGCATGTCCGGACGCTTTTTCGGTCCTTTCACGAGATCTTGCTCCCCTCATCCGGGTCCGAGTGATCTCTGTTCCCTCACAGCCTGAATGGTTACCGTGCGTAATCGCTAGGCTGCACTCCGGAAGTCACCGGTTTAGGTGACTGGGATATTCACAACTGATGAGTTGTCCACGGTTTTGGACCAAGATCCCCAAGATTTTCAGGATCGCGACACGGTGATTCTCCGCGTTGTTTGCACTCGCCGTTCGCGTGAGTGAGAGCGCGTAACGATATGGGGAGGGGACCGTGACTGCATCCATCACACCGGAACGGTCATCACCGGTAGAAGGACAGCGCAGTAGACCGCTGATCATCACCGAGGACGAAGAGCTTCTCGACGATCTGCTGAGGCTGTGCGCGGCCGCCGGAGCCGAGGCCGAAGTGGCCCATGGCGCCCCCACGCGCAGGGGGAGTTGGGAGGGCGCGCCGCTGATTCTCGTCGGGGACGACGCGGCGCCCCGGCTCCGCGGCCGCGTCCGCAGAGCGGGCGTGCTGCTCATCGGGCGCGATCTCGACGACCCCGGCATCTGGCGCCGGGCCGTGGACATCGGCGCCGACAATGTGGTGTTCCTGCCCGACGCCGAGACCTGGCTCGTGGACCGGATCGCCGATGTCGCGGAGGGAGTTGGCCAGCAGGCCCTGACCATCGGGGTCATCGGGGGCCGCGGCGGAGCAGGAGCCTCCACCCTCGCCTGTGCCCTGGCGGTCACAGCGGCCCGCTCGGGCCGGCGCACCATGCTCATCGACGGCGACCCGCTGGGTGGCGGCCTCGATGTGCTGCTCGGCGGGGAGGGATCGGAGGGGCTGCGATGGCCCGCCTTCGCCGAATCGCGCGGCCGGGTCGCCGGGAGCGCGCTGGAGGAGTCGCTGCCCGAGCTGCACTCCCTGCGGGTGCTCAGCTGGGACAGGGGCGATTCGGTCGTCATTCCGCCCTCGGCGATGCGCGCGGTGCTGGCCGCGGCCCGACGGCGCGGTGGGGTCGTGGTGGTGGATCTGCCCCGCCGGGTGGACGACGCGGCGGCCGAGGCCCTCGCCCAGGTGGACCTCGGCCTGCTGGTCGTCCCGGCGGAGCTGCGCGCCGTCGCGGCCGCGCACCGGGTGGCGTCCACGGTGGGCATGGTGCTGAGCGATCTGCGCGCGGTGGTGCGGGGGCCGTGCGGGTCCGATCTGGAGGACGAGGAGATCGCCCGGCTGCTCGGGCTGCCGCTGGTCGGTCAACTGCCTCCGGAGCCGGGGCTGCTGGACGCGATCGACGGCGGCGAGCCGCCAGGCGGCAGCGCGGGCGGCCCGCTCGGCCGGTTCTGCACCGAGTTCTGGGCCCGGGCCCTGCCCGGCGCGGGAGGTGTCACCGCATGACCGTCGAAACCCTGGATCTGCTGGACGCGGTGCGGCTCCGGCTGGCGGAGAGCGGTGCCGATCCGACTCCCTCCCGGGTGGCGGCCGCCCTGCGCGAGGAGGGGCGGCTGCTGGGCGACACCGAAGTGCTCGGGGTCGTCGCCGCCCTGCGCTCCGAACTGGTCGGCACCGGCCCCCTGGAGCCCCTGCTGGCCGCGCCCGACGTCACGGACGTGCTGGTCACCGCCCCCGACGAGGTGTGGGTGGACCGCGGCGCGGGGCTGGAGCGCACCGCCGTCTCCTTCACCGACGCGGCCGCCGTGCGCAGGCTCGCCCAGCGGCTCGCCGCGGTGGCCGGGCGGCGGCTGGACGACGCCCGCCCCTGGGTGGACGCCCGGCTGCCGGACGGGACGCGGCTGCACGCGGTGCTCCCGCCGGTGGCCGTCGGATCCACTTGCCTGTCGCTGCGGGTGGTGCGTCCGCGGGCGTTCTCCCTCGCCGAGCTGGCGACCGCCGGGACCGTGCCACCCGGCGGCGCGGAGCTGCTGCGGGCCATGCTGGACGCCAGGCTCTCGTACCTGGTGAGCGGCGGCACCGGGTCCGGCAAGACGACGTTGCTGAGCACTCTGCTGGGACTGGTCGGCCGGGGCGAGCGGATCGTCCTCGCCGAGGACTCGGCGGAGCTGCGGCCCGACCATCCCCATGTGGTCCGGCTGGAGACCCGCCCCGCCAACCAGGAGGGCCGCGGCCAGGTCACCCTGCGGGACCTGGTGCGCCAGGCGCTGCGGATGCGCCCCGACCGGCTCGTGGTCGGCGAGGTGCGCGGCCCCGAAGTCACCGATCTCCTGGGCGCCCTGAACACCGGCCATGAGGGCGGCTGCGGCACCGTCCACGCCAATACGGCGGGGGACGTACCGGCCCGGCTGGAGGCGCTCGGCTCGGCCGCGGGTCTGGACCGGGCCGCGCTGCACAGCCAGTTGGCGGCCGCCCTGTCGGTCGTGGTCCATCTGGTGCGGGACCGCGGCGGACGGCGCAGGATCGCCGAGCTGCATGTGCTCGACCGGGACCGCGCGGGCTTCGTCACCACCGTGCCGGCCGCCGTATGGACCCCGCGGGGCTTCGAGCGGGTGGCGGGCTGGCAGCGGCTCCAGCGGCTGTGCGCACGAGGCGGAGGCGCGTCATGACCGGCACCGGAGGGTACCCCGGGGCGCTGACCCTCGGTGCGGCGCTGCTGTGCGCTGCGGTGGCCGCGTGGCTGCTCACCGGGCGGGACCGCGAGCTGCGCCGGGCCAGGCTGCTCCTCGCGGGCGGCGGGCCCGTCGCGCCCACCGGGCCGGACCCGGCGCGGCGGCTGTCGGAGACGGCCGCCTGGCTCAAGGAGCGCTGGCGGGTCAGGTACGGCGGGCGGATGGGCCGTGAGCTGCTGTGCCTGCCGGTCGGCTGTGTGCTCGCGGTGCTCGGCGCGTCGGCCCTGCCGCTGTTCGCCGCCGTGGCGGCCGTGCCGGTGGTCGGCCGGTGGCTGCGAACCCGGGAGCGCGTCCGGGCCCGCGACCGGCGTGCGGCGGGAGTGATCGAGCTGTGCGGCACCGTGGCGGGCGAGCTGCGGGCCGGGAGGCAGCCCGGCGAGGCGCTGCTGTCCGTGCCCTCGGGGGACCTGGGGGAGCGATGGGGGCTGGTGTCCGCCGCGGCCCGGTTCGGCGGGGACGTGCCCGAGGCGCTGCGCAGGGCGGCCCGGCAGCCGGGCGCGGAGGGGCTGACCGGGGTCGCGGCCTGCTGGCAGGTGGCCGTCGACGAAGGCGCGGGGCTTGCCGCCGGGCTCGACCGGGTGGCCTCGGCGCTGCGCGCCGAGCGCGAGCAGCGGGAGGTACTGCGCGCCAAGCTGGCGGGGCCCAAGGTCACCGTCGCGGTGCTGGCCGTGCTGCCCGTCTTCGGGCTGGTGATGGGAACCGCGCTGGGCACCGAGCCGCTGCATCAGCTCCTGCACACCCCGGTCGGGCTGGGCTGTCTGCTGGGTGGCTGCCTGCTGGAGTGGGCGGGGTTCGCCTGGCTCAGACGGTCGATGCGGGCGGCCCTCGCCCCCGGGAAGACGGTCGGCCGGTGAGCGTCGTCCTTGTCCACAGGCTGGGGATCGCGCTGGCCCTCATGGCCGCCGTCGCGTATGGGGCGATGGCCGTGGTGGAGGCCCGGCGGGACCGTGCCGCCCGGCGGCGGCTGGCGGCTCTGCTGCCGGGCGGGCGAGTGGACGTGGACACCGGTACGGCCCGGAGGAAGGGCCGGGCCCGGGCGTGGTGGCGGGCCCGTGCGGACGAGGGCGCGGCCTTGGCCTGGGCGGCCTCGCTGGGTGTCCTGCTGGCCGGTGTCGTCCTTGTCGGAGGGCCACTGGGCTGGGTGCTGGGGGCGGCGGCCGCGTATGGCGTCAGGCGGTGGCAGCGTCGGCAGGCCGCCACGGGCCGGTCCGGGGGCCGTTCCGGCGGCGCGGGGAGTCAGGCGGCCGAGACCGTGGGGCAGATCCCGCTGGCCGCCGACCTGCTGGCGGCCTGTCTGGCCGCCGGGGCGGACCCGCGCACGGCGGCGGACGCGGTGGGCACATCGCTCGGCGGCCCGGTCGGCGAGCGGCTGGTCCGGACCGCCGCGGAGCTACGGCTGGGAGGCGAACCGGCCGCCGCCTGGGGGCGGCTTGGCGCACTGCCCGGCGCGAGCGGGCTGGCGCGCGCCCTGGAGCACGCCGGGACCACGGGCGCCCCGGCAGTGGAGCCGGTGTCCCGCATCGCCGCCGACTGCCGCGCCGAGCAGGGGAGGGAAGCGGCCCGACGCGCCGATCGGGCGAGCGTGCTGGCGACGGCCCCGCTCGGGGCCTGCTTCCTGCCCGCGTATCTGCTGATCGGCGTGGCCCCGGTGATGACCGGTCTCGCGGGCGGTCTGGCGGGCCACATCTGAGCACGGCGCCTCGCGCTGCCCGACGCGGCACGAGGAGTTCGTTTCTGTACGGCGAACGGCGAAATGACATCTACGAGGGGGACCGAAATGATCAGGAAGTGGTGGGTCCGGCGGCGTGCGGCGGTGCGTGCGAGGGCCGAGGCGGGCATGGCCACCGTTGAGTACGCGATGGGGACGCTGGCGGCGTGTGCCTTCGCCGCGGTGCTGTACAAGGTGGTGACCAGCGGGACCGTCAGCGGTGCGCTGCAAGCGGTGATCGGACGGGCTCTCGATGCGCCGTTCTGAGTCGGCGCCCAGGGCCGGGCGGGCGCGAGGGGCCCGCAGGGGGTCGGACCAGGGCTTCGTCACCGCCGAGGCGGCGGTCACCCTGCCGGTGCTCGTCCTGTTCGCCCTGATGCTGATCTGGGGCCTGATGGCCGCGTCCGCGCAGATGAGTTGCACGCACGCGGCCGTGGCCGGGGCGCGGGCGGCGGCCCGGTCGGAGTCGCGGGACGCCGTGCTGGCCGCCGCCCGAGCGGCAGCACCGCGCGGCGCGCGGGTGGAGCTGTGGCGGGACGGAGACCTGATGCGGGTACGGATCCGGACCCGTGCGGTCGGCCCCGGCCCGCTGGCGCTGCGGCTGCACGCGGAGTCGGCCGCCCTCGCCGAGGACACGGTGGGCGGGGCCGGTGCGGGGCGGGGGAGGGCCCCGTGAGGTGTTCCGTACGCGGTGCGGGCGGCCTCTGGGCAAGCGATCGCGGGGCAGGTGGCCGCGGGGTGGGTGACCGCGGGTCGGCGACGGTGTGGGCGGCGTTCGCCGCGACGGCGCTGTGCGCGGTGTTCGCCGTCGTGCTGACGGCCGGGCAGGTCATGGTGGCGCGTCACCGGGCCGGTGGGGCCGCCGACCTGGCGGCACTCGCCGCGGCGGACCACGGCCTGGAGGGGCCCGGTGCGGCGTGCCGACTCGCGCGGCGGGTGGCCTCCGCCCAGGGCGCGCGTGTGGTGCGGTGCGCTCTGAGCGGCGAGATCGCGGATCTGACGGCGGAGGTGCGGGCCGGGCCGTTCGCCCTCCGGGCCCGGTCGCGAGCAGGCCCCGTCGACACCCCCGTACCCGGTCCCGCAGCCGGTCCTGGCGGGCGCCCGGCAGACCAGGGCGTCCGGGAGCAGGCGGCGGGTGCCGGGGCCCGGTCAGTCCTCGGTGGGGGGCTGGTCCGGGGCTTTGGCCAGGAGCGTCGTCAGCAGACGGATGGCGGCCCGCTTGTCGAGCGGATCGTTCCCGTTGCCGCACTTCGGGGACTGGATGCAGGACGGGCAGCCCGCTTCGCATTCGCAGACCGCGATCGCCTCGCGGGTGGCGGTCAGCCAACTGGCGGCCGTGTGGAAGGCCCGTTCGGCGAAGCCCGCCCCGCCGGGGTGGCCGTCGTACACGAAGACCGTCGGCAGCAGCGTGTCGGGGTGCAGGGGGACCGACACCCCGCCGATGTCCCAGCGGTCGCAGGTCGCGAAGAGCGGCAGGATGCCGATGGAGGCGTGCTCGGCGGCGTGCAGGGCGCCGCCGAGGGCCTGGGGGTGGACCCGGGCGTCCTCCAGCTGGTCCTCGGTCACGGTCCACCACACGGCCCGGGTGCGCAGCGTGCGGGGCGGGAGGTCGAGCTTGGTCTCGCCCAGCACCTCACCGGTGATCAGCTTGCGGCGCAGGAAGGAGACCACCTGATTGGTGACCTCGACGGATCCGAAGCACAGCCGCGCGTCCCCCCACGGGATCTCGGTGGTGGTCTCCAGGATGGAGATCGCGGTGGTGTCGCGGGCGGTGGTCGAGTACGGCGGACTGGCCTCCTCCACGAGCGCGACCGAGTCCTCCAGGTCGAGCTGCCGGACGAGATAGCTCAGGCCCTGGTGGAGGTGGACGGCGCCCTCGTGGACGGTGGTGTGGGCAGCCGAGGCGTCCACGGTGCCCAGCAGCCGCCCGGTCGCCGCCTCCACGACCTGGACCGGGCTGCCGCCCTCCCCGCGGATGTCGGTGAGGTCGGCGGCGCGCTCGCGGCGGGTCCAGTGCCAGGCGGTCGCGCGGCGGCGCAGCAGCTTGCGCTGCTCCAGCTGCGGCAGCAGCTCCTCGGTGGCGGGGCCGAAGAGGTCCAGGTCGGCCTCGGTGAGCGGCAGCTCGGCGGCGGCCGCGCACAGGTGCGGCGCGAGGACGTACGGGTTGTCGGGGTCCAGGACGGTGGACTCGACGGGCTGCCGGAAGAGGGCGTCGGGGTGGTGGACGAGATAGGTGTCCAGCGGGTCGTCCCGGGCGACCAGGATCGCGAGGGCCCCCTGCCCCGCGCGGCCCGCTCGCCCCGCCTGCTGCCACAGGGAGGCGCGGGTGCCGGGATATCCGGCCAGGACGACGGCGTCCAGACCGGCGATGTCCATGCCGAGTTCGAGGGCGGTGGTGGCGGCGAGGCCGAGGAGGTCACCGGAGTGCAGGGCCCGCTCCAGGGCGCGGCGCTCCTCGGGGAGATATCCGCCGCGGTAGGCGGCCACCCGGTCCGGCAGGGACCGGTCGACATCCGCCAGCCGTTCCTGGGCGATCAGGGCGATCAGCTCGGCGCCGCGCCGGGAGCGCACGAAGGTGACGGTGCGGACGCCCTGGACGGCCAGGTCGGTGAGCAGGTCCGCGGATTCGGCGGTTGCCGTGCGGCGCACGGGGGCGCCCTGCTCGCCGTGCAGCTCGGTCAGCGGCGGCTCCCACAGGGCGAAGACCACCTCGCCGCGGGGCGAGGAGTCCTCGGTGATCGCCGTGACCGGTACCCCGGTCAGCCGGGTCGCCGCCACGGCCGGGTCGGCGGAGGTGGCCGAGGCGAGCAGGAACACGGGCGAGGAGCCGTAGCGGGCGCAGACCCGCCGGAGTCTGCGCAGCACCTGGGCGACATGGGAGCCGAAGACACCGCGGTAGGTGTGGCACTCGTCGATGACGACGTAGCGCAGCGCGCGCAGGAAGGAGGACCATCTGGGGTGGCCCGGCAGGATGCCCCGGTGGAGCATGTCGGGGTTGGTGAGCACGTAGTTCGCGTACTGGCGGACCCACTCGCGCTCCTCCACCGGCGTGTCGCCGTCGTAGACCGCCGCCCGCACACCGGTGCCCAGCGGGGCGGTGAGATCGGCCACCGCGCGGCGCTGGTCGGCGGCGAGCGCCTTGGTGGGCGAGAGGTACAGGGCGGTCGTGCCCCGCCCGCTGGGCTCCTCCGAGCCGTCCAGCAGGGTGCTGAGCACCGGGGCGAGATAGGCCAGGGACTTGCCGGAGGCGGTGCCGGTGGCCACGACCACGGATTCCCCGCGCAGGGCGTGGTCGGCCGTGCGCGCCTGATGGGCCCACGGGCGCTCGATTCCGGCGGCCCGGATGGCGTCGATCACTTCCGGCCGGATCGGCGAAGGCCAGTCGGCATGGCTGCCGAGACGCGGGGGCAAGTGCTCCGTATGAGTGATGCGCGCGCCTCGGCCTGCTCCGGTGCCGAGCCGGTCGAGAACGGCCCGGGGCGAGGGGCGTATGCCCGCCTGCCGCGGGAGTTGGTTGTGGGCCATCGACACCGAGTGTGTCACTGGTCTGACGGACAATGGGCTCAAGGCGTCGTGCACGCCTGCTGGTAAGTGATTGAATGCCATCGCGGCTGCCGATCCATGGGGGGCGACCGCTCGATGCAAGGTGCTGGAGGATCCGTGGACCTGTCCCTGTCGACTCGGACCGTTGGCGACCGCACGGTCGTCGAGGTCGGTGGCGAGATTGATGTTTATACCGCGCCCAAGCTGCGCGAGCAGCTGGTCGAGCTTGTCAACGACGGTAGCTACCACCTGGTCGTCGACATGGAGGGCGTCGACTTTCTCGACTCCACCGGGCTCGGCGTGCTCGTCGGCGGGCTCAAGCGCGTACGTGCCCATGAGGGCTCACTGCGTCTGGTGTGCAACCAGGAGCGCATTCTCAAGATCTTCCGTATCACCGGCCTGACCAAGGTGTTCCCCATCCACACCTCGGTCGAGGACGCTGTCGCGGCGACTGACTGACCAGTCACCGCGGGAAGACCAACAAGGGGGTTCCGGGCGGCTTCGCCCGGCCCCCTGATCTGCACGCCCATACGCCCGAGGGGGATGGCATGGCCACCGTCGAACTCCGCTTCAGCGCGCTTCCCGAGCACGTCAGGACCGCCCGGCTGGTCGCGGCTGCCGTAGCGCGCCGGGCGGGGGTGGACGAGGCCGTGCTCGACGAGGTGCGGCTCGCGGTCGGCGAGGCCTGCACCCGTGCGGTGGGGCTGCACCTGAGCAACGGGGTGGACGCCCCGGTGCGGGTGGCGCTCACCGAGGAGGAGAAGAAGTTCTCCATCGAGGTCGGCGATGAGTCCCCGACCTCGGCGGGGCATGCCCCCGGCTCCCATCCGGATGTGGACGACGAGGCCGAGAGCGAGGACGAGATGGGCCTCGCGGTCATCAGCGGGCTCGTCGACGACGTCGAGGTGACGACCAGCGAGACCGGCGGCGTGATCCGCATGAGCTGGCCTGCCTCACCCCAGTCGCCCGTGCCGTAGCGGCTCGTGCCGTAACGACCTCGTGCGGTAACGATCCCCCGCCATTCAAGCGCACATCGCCGTGACCTCCGGGCCGGCCGTCCCCGTGACGGCCGGCCCGGTCGTCGTTCCTGATGTTCCTGACGATCCAGCCGCCGTCCGGAGGCTTCCGGATGGCCGGAAAACCGCCCTGAACAGCACTTTTCATAGTGCACGGAGATCGTTTATGGAGATCATTCCCCACCCGTCAGTGAATTGTTGACCTTCCTCCTTCCGGAGGAATTCCCGAGGCTCAAACCTATTGATCTTCGCTGGTGCAGGCGAATTCCCATTCCGGCGCCCTGTTTTGATCGTGTGACGCTACCTACAATCCGTCCACATCTTGAGCTCAGGACGCCTGAGCGTGGCGGCTCTTCTGCGGTCGCAGAACTGCTGCGCGCCCATGTGCCAAACGTCAAGGAGGACGAATGGCGGGGCCTCTCACCCCTCATCAGCTGGATCTCACCACGACCCTGGCCGCAGCAGAACTGACCGACGACAACCGTGTGATCGTGATGGTGATCGCCGCGGTCGCGATCGCGGCGCTCGCTGTCGCCGTGGTGCTGGTACGACAAGTGCTCGCCGCCGGCGAGGGCACGGACAGTATGAAGAAGATCGCCGAGGCCGTTCAGGAAGGCGCGAATGCCTATCTGGCCCGGCAGCTGCGCACCCTCGGCGGATTCGCCGTGGTCGTGGTCTTCCTGCTCCTGTTGTTGCCGGCGGACGACTGGGCACAGCGCATCGGGCGGTCGGTGTTCTTTCTGATCGGCGCGGGATTCTCGGCGGCCACCGGCTATATCGGCATGTGGCTCGCGGTGCGCAGCAATGTTCGCGTCGCCGCCGCGGCCCGGGAAGCGACTCCCGAGACCCCCGCCACTCCGGTCAACGGGGATTCCGCTTCGTCCGCCCCCGGGGCTCCCGGGACGCCGGGCGGGGTGGATCTGACGGCGGTCTCGCACAAGGCGATGAAGATCGCATTCCGCACGGGTGGCGTGGTCGGCATGTTCACCGTCGGCCTCGGCCTGCTGGGCGCCTCCTGCGTGGTGCTCGTGTACGCGGCCGACGCGCCCAAGGTGCTGGAGGGCTTCGGTCTCGGCGCCGCGCTGATCGCGATGTTCATGAGGGTCGGCGGCGGCATCTTCACCAAGGCCGCCGACGTCGGTGCCGACCTGGTCGGCAAGGTCGAGCAGGGCATCCCCGAGGACGACCCGCGCAACGCCGCGACCATCGCGGACAACGTGGGCGACAACGTCGGCGACTGCGCGGGCATGGCCGCCGACCTGTTCGAGTCGTACGCCGTGACCCTGGTCGCCGCGCTGATCCTCGGCAAGGCGGCCTTCGGCGACGCGGGCCTCGTGTTCCCGCTGCTCGTCCCGGCCATCGGTGTGATCACCGCCATGGTCGGGATCTTCGCCGTGGCCCCGCGCCGCGCCGACCGCAGCGGGATGACGGCCATCAACCGTGGCTTCTTCATCTCCGCGGTGATCTCGATGGCGCTGGTGGCGGCCGTGGTCTTCGCCTATCTGCCGTCCAGCTACGCCGACCTCGACGGTGTCACCAACCGCGAGATCCTCGGCCACAGCGGTGATCCGCGGGTGCTCGCGCTGGTCGCCGTCGCCATCGGCATCGTGCTCGCCGCGCTCATCCAGCAGCTCACGGGCTACTTCACCGAGACCACCCGGCGTCCCGTGCGGGACATCGGCAAGACCTCGCTGACCGGCCCGGCCACCGTGGTGCTCTCCGGCATCTCGGTGGGTCTCGAGTCCGCCGTCTACTCGGCGGTGCTGATCGGGCTCAGCGTCTACGGCGCGTTCCTGCTCGGCGGCACCTCGATCATGCTGGCGCTGTTCGCGGTCGCGCTCGCCGGGACCGGTCTGCTCACCACCGTCGGCGTCATCGTCGCGATGGACACCTTCGGCCCGGTCTCCGACAACGCGCAGGGCATCGCCGAGATGTCCGGCGACGTCGAGGGCGCGGGTGCCCAGGTGCTCACCGACCTCGACGCGGTCGGCAACACCACCAAGGCGATCACCAAGGGCATCGCCATCGCGACGGCGGTGCTCGCCGCGGCGGCGCTCTTCGGCTCGTACCGCGACGCCATCGCGGAGGCCGTCTCCGAAGTGCACACCTCGGTGGCCGGGCAGATGAACCTCAGCCTGGACATCTCGCAGCCCAACAACCTGGTCGGTCTCGTCCTCGGCGCCGCCGTCGTCTTCCTCTTCTCGGGGCTGGCGATCAACGCGGTGTCGCGGTCGGCCGGCGCGGTGGTCTTCGAGGTGCGGCGGCAGTTCCGGGAGAAGCCCGGGATCATGAATTACAGCGAGAAGCCGGAGTACGGGCGGGTCGTCGACATCTGCACCAAGGACGCGCTGCGCGAGCTGGCCACCCCCGGTCTGCTGGCGGTCCTGGCACCGATCGCCGTCGGCTTCGCCTTCGGGGTCGGCGCACTCGGTTCGTTCCTGGCCGGGGCGATCGGCACCGGCACCCTGATGGCGGTCTTCCTCGCGAATTCCGGAGGCGCCTGGGACAACGCGAAGAAGCTGGTGGAGGACGGGCACCACGGCGGCAAGGGCAGCGAGGCCCATGCAGCGACGGTGATCGGCGACACGGTCGGCGACCCGTTCAAGGACACCGCGGGGCCCGCGATCAACCCGCTGCTGAAGGTCATGAACCTGGTGGCGCTGCTGATCGCCCCGGCGGTCGTGAAGTTCAGCTACGGCGACGACGCGAGCCCGGGGCTCCGGGCGCTGATCGCCGCGCTGGCCGTCGCGATCATCGTCGGTGCCGTCTACGTCTCCAAGCGGCGTGGCATCGCCGTAAGTGATGAAGGCAACTCCGAACGCGTCGCGAAGTCGGCCGACGCGGCGGTGGTGTCCTGACCCGGAAGTGGTCACGGGGCGGTGTGAGCCCCCGCGGCATGCGGGCGGACGGTGTGCGAGGCACGCCGTCCGCCCGCAGCCGTGCTCGCGGTCCGGCCCGTCCCGGCGCTGAGAGGGATGAGGCGGATGGCACACCGAGCTTGGTTCAATTGACGTCAAAAGCATCCATACAGGATGCTCTGCAGACGGTCCGAGTGGCGTGGCCGTGTATGTTCCGGGGCCGAGAGCCATGGAAGGGACCAATCCGGTGAACAAGAAGCTTGTGGCACTGTCCGGCGGTGCGGCACTCGTACTGGCGCTGAGCGGCTGCGGCGGCGGCGATGATGGCGACAAGAAGGTCAACGACTGGGCCAAATCGGTCTGCGACCAGGTGCAGCCGCAGTTGAAGAAGATTCAGGGCGCCAACGCGTCCATCCAGTCGGCGTCCGACGAGCAGGACTCCAAGAAGCTCCAGCAGACGGACTCCAAGGCGTTCCAGCAGATCTCCGAGTCCTACGCGGCACTCGCCACGGCGGTGCGGAAGGCGGGCGCCCCGCCCGTCGACAAGGGCGAGCAGACCCAGAAGCAGGCCGTGAAGGAGCTGAACGCCACCTCCAAGGCGTACAACGACCTGAAGACGACCGTCGACAAGCTGGAGACCTCGGACAAGTCCAAGTTCGCCGAGGGCCTCAAGGGCGTCGCCGACGAGCTCGACAAGCTCAGCACGTCGGGTGACCAGGCCCTGAAGCAGCTCCAGGAGGGCAAGGTCGGCACCGCGATGTCGAAGCAGCCCGGCTGCCAGAAGCCGAAGACCGGCGCCACCAGCGCCACGTAGGGCGCGAGGGCCCGCTGGAGGCACGAAGACCCGCCCGGGGCGTTCAGGGCTCGCCCGGGGCGTCGGGCACCCGTGCACGGCGCGCGCCCGGTCGCACGCCCCTGTTGTCGAGTTGCCGAGTTGTCCACAGACGGCGGCTTTTCCACAGGCTGCCGCCCGTCGTCGCCGACGGCCGGCGGTTGCCCCGACAATGGGGGCGTGAGTACGCACCAGCCCACGTCCCGCCTCCCGATTCCCGACCCCGAGCGCACCGCCCGCCTCCGCGAAGCGCTGCTGGCCGCCTCGTTCACCGCCGACGGCCTGCTGGATCTGCTCGGCGCTTCCGCCTACGCCGCCCTGGCCCGCGGCGAGACCGTCCCCGCGCTGCGCGCGGCCCGCGGTGACAGCCCGCTGGAGATCCTGGTGCGGCTGTTCCTGCTCCAGCGCCCGGTGCCCGACGAACGGGCCGCAGAGGCCCTGCCGGTGGCGGACTGCCTCACCGACGGCTGGCTCGTGCGCGACGGCTCCGGGGTGCGCGCCGGTGTCGACGTGCGCCCCTACGGCGGCCCCGAGGGCCAGGACTGGTGGATCGTCTCCGACCTCGGCTGCGCGGTCGGCGGCGCCGGAGGCATCGGCGGGCCCGGCGGCGCCCAGGGGGCCGCGGACCGCTCGCGGCTCGTCCTCGGAGTCGGCGGCGCGTCCACCACGCTGGCCGGGCTCACCGTCCGTACGCCCGTCAAGCGGGCCCTCGACCTCGGCACCGGCTCCGGTATCCAGGCCCTCCACGCGAGCCGTCACGCCGCCCGAGTCACCGCCACCGACCCCAATCCGCGCGCGCTGGACATGGCCCGGCTCACCCTCGCCCTGTCCGGGGCGCCGGAGCCGGATCTGCGCGAGGGGTCGCTCTTCGAGCCGGTCGGCGGCGAGACGTACGACCTGATCGTGTCGAATCCGCCGTTCGTGATCTCGCCGCGCTCCGCCGAGGGCGACCGGCTGGTCTACCGGGACGGCGGCATGGCCGGGGACGATCTGTGCCGCACCCTCGTCCAGCAGTCGGCCGCCCATCTCGCCGACGGCGGCTGGTGCCAGCTGCTCGCCAACTGGCAGCACGTCCGGGGCGAGGACTGGCGGGAGCGGCTGGCCTCCTGGGTGCCGCCCGGCTGCGACGCCTGGATCGTGCAGCGCGAGGTGCAGGACGTCGCGCAGTACGCCGAGCTCTGGCTGCGGGACGCGGGCGAGCACCTCGCCGGGCCCGAGGCGTACGCGGCGCGCTACGACGCCTGGCTGGACGAGTTCGAGGCGCGCGGGACCACGGGTGTCGGATTCGGCTGGATCACCCTGCGCAAGTCCGGCGCCGACCGGCCGTCGGTGACCGTGGAGGAGTGGCCGCATCCGGTCGAGCAGCCGCTGGGGGAGGCGGTGGCGGCCCATTTCGACCGGCAGGACTTCCTGCGCGCGCACGACGACGCGGCGCTGCTGACGGCCCGCTTCCGGCTCGCCGACGAGGTCGTCCAGGAGCAGGTCGGGCTGCCCGGCGCGGAGGACCCTGAGCATGTGGTGCTCCGGCAGAACCGGGGCATGCGGCGCGCGACCAAGGTCGACACGGTGACGGCGGGGTTCGCGGGGGTGTGCGACGGCACGCTGAGCGCGGGCCGGATCCTGGACGCGATCGCCCAGCTGCTCGGGGAGGACCCCGTGGTGCTGCGCGACCGCACTCCGCAGTCCATCCGGCTCCTGGTCGAACAGGGCTTTCTCCAGCCGGTGGCCGACGAGATTCCGTAGCGCGCGCCGGGCGTACGCCGGGGGCGTGGGACGCGCGCCCCCGTGCCCCCGCGTGGCGGGAAGCCGCCGCCGGGGACGTGAACGCGGCCGGAAAGGGCGGTCGCGCGCCGTTCATCCGGGGTTCGTGCGTACGCCTCCGGCGCGTGCCACGCTCCCGGCATGGAGAGCGGACCTGCGATCTTCGCCGGAACGGCATTCGTGTTGTTCGGTGCGGCCCTGCTGCTGTGGACAGCGGCGCGGCTGCGGCTGCGCGCGCCGGTCGCCGACGGTGTGAGTCCCGTCGCTTCCGCGGCCCTCTCCCTCTTCTTCGCCGCCGCCTCTCTGGGCGGCGGGATCTGGTGCCTCGGTTACGCCTGACAGGGCGCCTTCCGCGAGGCTTGTGCCGCTCCGGGCGGCAGACAGGACGCTTGTCGGGTTACCGTTCGAGTGGCGTTGCGGGCTTTTTCCGTTTGACACGGGGGCGGGATGTACCGTCACACTCCGCAGCGTCACCGTAGAGGGCCGTGTATGCGTTACCCGCGCTGAAGCGTCTGTTCACCGAGCGTCGACCGGAGAGAAGAGCGAAGTTGTCCCCGACCACCAGCGAGACCGCACAGGGCGGCCGCCGACTCGTCATCGTCGAGTCGCCTGCCAAGGCGAAGACGATCAAGGGCTACCTGGGCCCGGGCTACGTGGTCGAGGCGAGCGTCGGGCACATCCGGGACCTGCCGAACGGTGCGGCCGAGGTACCCGACAAGTACACCGGCGAGGTGCGCCGGCTCGGTGTGGACGTCGATCATGACTTCCAGCCCGTCTACGTGGTGAACGCGGACAAGAAGAGCCAGGTCAAGAAGCTCAAGGAGCTGCTGGCCGAGTCCGACGAACTCTTCCTCGCCACCGATGAGGACCGGGAGGGCGAGGCCATCGCCTGGCACCTCCAGGAGGTCCTGAAGCCCAAGGTGCCGGTCCGCCGGATGGTCTTCCACGAGATCACCAAGGACGCGATCCGCGAGGCCGTCGCCAATCCGCGCGAGCTGAACAAGCGCCTGGTCGACGCCCAGGAGACCCGCCGCATCCTGGACCGCCTCTACGGCTACGAGGTCTCGCCGGTCCTGTGGAAGAAGGTCATGCGGGGCCTGTCCGCGGGCCGTGTGCAGTCGGTGGCCACCCGTCTCGTCGTCGAGCGCGAGCGCGAGCGCATCGCCTTCCGCTCCGCCGAGTACTGGGACCTGACCGGCACCTTCTCCACCGGCCGGGCCGGTGACGCCAGCGATCCGGGCACCTTCGGCGCCCGGCTGTCCGCCGTGGACGGCCGCCGCGTCGCCCAGGGCCGCGACTTCACCTCGCTCGGGCAGCTCAAGAATGGGCAGCGCGAAGCCTCGATTGAGGGCGGTGGTGGGCGACGGGAGGGCGGGTCGAACGTCCTGCACCTGGACGAGGCGGACGCCCGCGCCCTGGCCGCCGCCCTCGCGGACACCGCCTTCACGGTGCGGTCCGTCGAGTCCAAGCCGTACCGCCGCTCGCCGTACGCCCCGTTCCGTACGACGACGCTCCAGCAGGAGGCCAGCCGCAAGCTGGGCTTCGGTGCCAAGGCCACCATGCAGGTCGCGCAGAAGCTGTACGAAAACGGCTACATCACCTATATGCGCACCGACTCCACCATCCTCTCCGACACGGCGGTGGCGGCGGCGCGAGCGCAGGTCACGCAGCTGTACGGCGCCGACTATCTGCCGGACAAGCCGCGGTCGTACGCGGGCAAGGTGAAGAACGCGCAGGAGGCGCACGAGGCCATCCGCCCCTCGGGTGATCGTTTCCGCACCCCCGCGGAGACCGGCCTCACCGGCGACCAGTTCCGGCTCTACGAGCTGATCTGGAAGCGGACCGTCGCCTCCCAGATGAAGGACGCGGTCGGCAACTCCGTCACCGTCAAGATCGGCGGCCGGGCGAGCGACGGCCGGGACGCGGAATTCTCCGCCTCCGGCAAGACGATCACCTTCCACGGCTTCATGAAGGCCTACGTGGAGGGCGCCGACGACCCGAACGCCGAGCTGGACGACCGCGAGCGCCGTCTGCCGCAGGTCACCGAGGGCGACCGGCTCGCCGCCGAGGAGATCACCGCCGACGGCCACGCCACCAAGCCCCCGGCCCGCTACACCGAGGCGTCGCTGGTCAAGGAGCTGGAAGAGCGCGAGATCGGCCGTCCGTCCACGTACGCCACGATCCTCGGCACCATCCTCGACCGCGGCTATGTGTTCAAGAAGGGCACGGCGCTGGTGCCGTCCTTCCTGAGCTTCGCCGTGGTCAACCTGCTGGAGAAGCACTTCGGCCGTCTCGTCGACTACGACTTCACCGCGAAGATGGAGGACGACCTCGACCGCATCGCGCGCGGTGAGGCCCAGGCCGTGCCGTGGCTCAAGCGGTTCTACTTCGGCGAGGGCGTGAACGGCGTCGACGCCGGTGACGCGGGCGAGGTCGTCGCGGCCGAGGCCGGGAACGGCGACGGCGATCACCTCGGCGGACTGAAGGAGCTGGTCACCGACCTGGGCGCGATCGACGCCCGGGAGATCTCGTCCTTCCCCGTGGGCGACGGGATCATGCTGCGTGTCGGCCGCTACGGCCCGTACGTCGAGCGCCCCGCCGCGACCGAGGGCGAGACCGGCCACCGCGCCGACGTCCCCGACGACCTGCCGCCGGACGAGCTGACCGTGGCGTTCGCGGAGGAGCTGCTCGCCAAGCCGAGCGGCGACTTCGAGCTGGGCACCGATCCGGAGACCGGGCGTCCGATCGTCGCCAAGGACGGCCGCTACGGCCCGTACGTCACCGAGGTGCTGCCCGACGACACCCCGAAGACCGGCAAGAACGCGGTCAAGCCGCGCACCGCCTCGCTCTTCAAGTCGATGTCCCTGGACACGGTGACCCTGGCGGACGCGCTCAAGCTGATGTCGCTGCCGCGCGTCGTCGGCACCGACCCCGAGGGCACCGAGATCACCGCGCAGAACGGGCGCTACGGCCCGTATCTGAAGAAGGGCACCGACTCGCGCTCGCTGGAGAGCGAGGAGCAGCTCTTCACGATCACGGTCGACGAGGCGCTGGCGATCTACGCGCAGCCCAAGCAGCGCGGCCGCGCCGCGGCCAAGCCGCCGCTGAAGGAGCTGGGCACCGACCCGGTCAGCGAGAAGCCGGTCGTGGTCAAGGACGGCCGCTTCGGCCCGTACGTCACGGACGGCGAGACCAACGCGACGCTGCGCCGGGACGACGACGTCGAGACGATCACGGCCGAGCGCGGCTACGAGCTGCTGGCGGAGAAGCGCGCCAAGGGCCCGGCCAAGAAGACCGCCAAGAAGGCGGCGAAGAAGACAACGGCCAAGAAGACGGCGGCGAAGAAGACCACCGCCACGAAGGCCACCGCGAAGAAGACGGCCGCCAAGAAGACCGCGGCCAAGAAGACGACGACCGCGGCGAAGAAGACAACGGCCAAGAAGACGGCCGCGAAGAAGACCACCGCGGCCAAGTCCGCCGCGGCGAAGGAGACGGCGGCCAAGGCGGAGTAGCCGCCCAAGTCCCCAGGTCATCGGCACGTCATCCACGTCCCCCCGCCCGTTTGTTCGGGCGGGGGGACGTGGATTCACGTGATCCGGATAGGCTTGCGGGATGACGCGAGAGCAGCCTTCGGACGTGACCCCCACTTCCGGCGCCCTTGCCGCGGACTCCCGCGAGCGTGCCGTCCGAGCCCTCCTGCGCTATCCGCCGCTACGACGGCTCTGGAGCGCCCAACTCGTCGGCGGTGCCGCGGACACGCTGGCCGTGCTGGTGCTCGTCCTGCTGTCGCTCCAGGCAGCGGTCTCCGCGGGCTCCTTCGGCGGCGGCTATCGCGGGGCCGCGCTGGCGGTCGCGGCCGTGCTGGGCATGCGGCTCGTCGCGACCCTGCTGTTCGGCGCGGTGCTCCTCGGGCCGCTCTCCGCGCTCATCGGCCCGTCCGGTCCGCTGGACCGCCGCTGGACCATGATCGGCGCGGATGGGCTGCGGCTCGTCCTGCTGCTCATCGCGCCGCTGTGGATCGACTGGACGCCCGCCGACGCCATCGCCTGGCTGCTCATCACCACCTTCGTCGTGGGCGTTGCCGAGCGCTTCTGGACCATCGCCAAGGACGACGCGGCCCCCGCGCTGCTCCCGGCGCCGCCCGTCGAGGGCGCGGCCGTCCGGCCGCTGCCGGACCACATGGACGCGCTGCGGCGGCTGTCGCTGCGGACGAACTTCCTCAGCGTGCCGCTGGCCGCCGCCGGTCTTCTCGTTGTCATGCTCATCGGCAGGCTGCTGGGGACGGGCGTCAGCTGGTTCCACGCCCATCAGGCGGCGCTCGGCAGTTACGTCGGCGCCGGGCTGTTCGCCGCGTCCATCTCGGTCCTCTACTTCGTGGAGCTGCCCGGCGCGCAGACGCCCCGTACGCGCTCCCCGCTCGAAGGGCTGCGCCGTCCGCGCGCCGTCTCCGGCACCGGTGCCGACAAGGGCCGCACCGGCGCCGTGCCGCTGCTGATCCTCGCGTGCGCCGGAGTGGCGGCGGCCATCGCCGCGGCCGTCGGCGTCGCCGCGCTCCAGGCCGTCGACCTCGGCGGCGGCCCGGTCGGCTACTCGCTGCTCGTGCTCGTCCTCAGCGGCGGCCCCGCGGTCGGCATCCGCTCGGCGCCCAAGGTCCTCCCGGGGCTTTCGCGGCGCCGGCTGCTCGCCCTGTCGGTGGCGCTGACCGGTCTCGCGCTGCTCGCTGCGGGCCTGGTGCACGACGCGACGACCGTCCTGATGATCGCGCTGCTCGCCGGTCTGTCCGCCGGTGTCGCGGCGAACACCGGCCACTCCCTCCTGGACCAGGAGCTGGAGGAGTCCCGGCGGCCCCGGATGACCGAGCATCTGCACGCCGTCGTCCGCGTCTCCGTCGGCCTCGGTGCCGTCGGCGCCCCGCTGCTCGCCGCCGTGATCGGGCCGCACCGGCTCGGCAGCGGCGAGTTCGTGTTCGCCCACGGCGGCGCGGCCTTCACGCTCATGCTCGTCGGCGCGCTGCTGCTGCCCATCGCGGCGCTGGTCCTCGGCCGCACCGACGACCGGCAGGGCGTCCCGCTGCGGCGCGATCTGCGCGAGGCGCTGCTGCGCGGCGGTGGCGCGGACGAGGCCCCGGCCGAGACCGGCTTCTTCATCGCCGTCGAGGGCGGTGACGGTGCGGGCAAGTCCACGCAGGTCGAGGCGCTGGCCGAATGGGTCAGGGCCAAGGGCCACGAGGTGGTGGTGACCCGCGAGCCGGGCGCGACCGCCATCGGCAAGCGGCTGCGCTCGATCCTGCTCGACGTCTCGTCCGCCGGGATCTCGCACCGCGCGGAGGCGCTGCTGTACGCGGCGGACCGCGCCGAACACGTCGACTCGGTGGTCCGCCCGGCCCTGGAGCGCGGCGCGGTCGTCATCTCCGACCGTTACATCGACTCGTCCGTCGCCTACCAGGGCGCGGGCCGCGACCTCGCCGCGACCGAGATCGCCCGCATCTCCCGCTGGGCGACGAACGGCCTGGTGCCGCATCTGACGGTGCTGCTGGACGTCTCTCCGGAGACCGCGCGCGAACGCTTCACCGAGGCCCCGGACCGGCTGGAGTCCGAGCCCGCCGAGTTCCACCAGCGGGTGCGCTCCGGATTCCTCGCCCTCGCCGCTGCCGACCCGGCCCGCTACCTGGTGGTGGACGCCGGACAGCTGCCGGAGGCGGTCACCTCCGTCGTACGCCACCGCCTGGACCAGATGCTCCCGCTGTCGGAGGCGGAGCTGAAGGCCCAGGAGGAGGCCCGGAAGGCGGCCGAGGAAGAGGCGCGCCGCAAGGCCGAGGAGGAGGCCGCCCGCAAGGCGGAGGAGGAGCGGCTGGAGCGCGAGCGCCAGGAGGCGCTGGCCAAGGCGCGCGCCGAGGAGGAGGAGCGCAAGCGCCGCGAGCTGGAGGAGGCGCGGCAGCGCGAGGCCGAGCGGCAGACGGAGGAGGCCCGTAAGCGGGCCGAGGACGCGCGCCGCCGCGCCGAGGAGGACCGCAAGCGCATCGAGGCCGAGGACCGCGCCCGCGCCGCCGAGCAGGAGCGGCTCCGCCGCAAGGCGGAGGCGCAGGCGCAGGAGCGGGCCGAGGCGGCGGCGCGCCGCCAGGAGGAGCAGCGCCGGATGGAGGAGGCGCTGCTGCGGTCGGAGCAGGCGCGGATGGCGTCGGACGCCCCGACCGTGGAGACCGAGCTGCCGAAGCCGGCCGGTACGGAGTCCGAGTCCGAGGATGCCTCCTCCGGCACCGATTCTGATGCTGCTTCCGGTGCGGCCTCCGATGTGGCGGAGACGGTCCGGACGCCGCGCTTCGACCCGCAGGCCGGGCGGGACGCCGACGAGACCGCCGTGCTTCCGCCGGTCCGCCCCCAGCGGGATCCGGACGCCGAGGAGACCACGCTCCTTCCTCAGCCGCAGACGCCGGAGCCGTCCGCTCCGCAGTCCTCAGCGGCCGATGAGACGGCCGTGCTGCCGCCGGTGCGGGACGAGCCGCCCGTACGGGAGGAGCGGCCCGCTGACCCGGCCGACAGGGTTCCGCCGTGGATGTTCCGCAAGGAGGAGCAGGGGCAGGATCAGGGCCGGGCGCAGGAGAACGACCGCACGCGCGAGCTGCCGCAGTACGACCAGGGCCGGGACCAGGGCCACGGCCAGGCTCTCGGCGAGGACCAGTCGCGACGCCGTCGCCCGCGCCCGGACTGGGCGGAGGAGACCCCGCTGGACGACCTCCCGACGCTCGCCGACGAACTGCTCGGCGACGGCGACGGCGACCGCGACCGCGACGACGAGGGCGGCGGCCGGCGCCGCCGCTGACCGCCCGACGGCGTTGTCGGTGGGGTGCCCCACAATGGGACGCGTTGGACGGATACGGCGGAGGCAGCCATGGCGGTGTGGGACGACCTGGTCGGGCAGGACCGAGTAGCGGCCCAGCTGTCCGCTGCCGCGGGTGATGCGGACGCGCTGGTCACGGCCGGTGCGTCGGCCGAGTCCGACGCCGAGCCCATGGCGTCGTCCAAGATGACGCACGCCTGGCTGTTCACCGGCCCGCCCGGTTCCGGCCGGGCCACCGCCGCCCGCGCCTTCGCCGCCGCGCTCCAGTGCGTGAGCCCCGACCGGGCGCTCGGCGGCGCCCCCGGCTGCGGCTTCTGCGACGGTTGCCACACCGCCCTGGTCGGCACGCACGCCGATGTGGAGGTGGTCCGTACGGACATGCTCACCATCGGCGTCAAGGAGACCCGCGACCTCGTCCGCCGCGCCCAGCTCTCGCCCGCGGGCGGCCGGTGGCAGGTGATCGTCATGGAGGACGCCGACCGCCTCACCGAGGGCGCGGGCAACGTCCTGCTGAAGGCCGTCGAGGAGCCCGCGCCGCGCACCGTATGGCTGCTGTGCGCGCCCTCCCTGGAGGACGTGCTGCCCACCATCCGCTCCCGCTGCCGCCTCCTCACCCTCCGTACGCCCCCGGTGGACGCCGTCGCGGACATCCTCGTCCGCCGCGACGGCATCGACCCCGAGCTGGCCGCCTCCGCCGCCCGCGCGACCCAGGGGCACATCGGCCGCGCCCGGCGGCTGGCCACCGACGAGCGGGCCAGGACCCGCCGCAAGGCGGTGCTGAAGCTGCCGCTGCGCGTCGACGACGTGGGCGGCTGCCTCAAGGGGGCACAGGAGCTGGTCGACGCGGCCGCCGAGGACGCCAAGCAGGTCGCGGAGGAGGTCGACGCCAAGGAGACCGAGGAGCTGCGCGCCGCGCTCGGCGCCGCCGCCGGTACGGGCGGGCGGCTGCCGCGCGGCACGGCCGGGGCCATGAAGGACCTCCAGGACCGTCAGAAGCGCCGCGCGACCCGCACCCAGCGCGACAGCCTCGACTTGGCCCTGACCGAGCTGACGGGCTTCTACCGGGACGTGCTGGCCCTCCAGCTCGGCTCCCAGGTCGCGCTCGCCAACACCGACGTGCGGGACGCCCTGGAGCGGGTGGCGTCGGGCTCGAAGCCGGAGCGGACGCTGCGCAGGATCGAGGCGGTCTCGGCCTGCCGCGAGGCGCTGGACCGCAATGTGGCGCCGCTGCTGGCAGTGGAGGCGATGACCATGGCGCTGCGCGCGGGCTGAGTCGCGCGGGCTGAGTCGGGGGTCCGTATCGGGTCGCGGGCCGTCTCCTCACCCGTACGAGTGACCTGACGGGCGCATGGAGCGTAGTCGGGCGGATACGCTCCGTATCGCTGGCGGCTCCTCGCCAGCACTCGCGACCCGAGGGATCCGCCGATGGCCACCAGCCGCAGCAGCACGCTCACCACCATCGGCGTCGCCGTCGCGGGCGCCGCCCTGCTGTTCTCCGGCTGCTCCGCCGGATCCTCGGCCCCGCGCGCCGCGGCGTCCACGACGCAGGCCGTCCCCAGCGACCTGAGGCCCTACTACGAACAGACCCTGACCTGGCACACCTGCCCCGGCGGCGCGGGCTTCGACTGCGCCACGCTGAGGGCCCCGCTCGACTACGCCAGGCCCGGCACCGGCCGGGACCTCGAGCTGGACGTCTCCCGGAAGAAGGCCACCCGCTCCGCCCGCCGAATCGGCTCGCTCCTGGTGAACCCCGGCGGCCCGGGCGGCTCCGCGATCGGCTACCTCCAGAGCTTCGCGGCCATCGGCTACCCGGCGCCGGTCCGCGCCCGCTACGACCTGGTCGCGCTCGACCCGCGAGGTGTGGCCGGGAGCGAGCCCGTCACCTGCCTGAACAACCGGCAGATGGACGCCTTCACCCGCACCGACCAGACCCCCGACGACCCCGCCGAGACCCGTCGGCTGGTCGCCGCGTACAAGAAGTTCGCCCGCGGCTGCGCGGACCGCTCCGGCCGCGTCCTCGGCCATGTCTCGACCGTCGAGGCGGCCCGCGACATGGACCTGCTGCGCGCCGCCCTCGGCGACCGCAAACTCGCCTACGTCGGCGCCTCCTACGGCACCTTCCTCGGCGCCACCTACGCCGACCTCTACCCGGCCCGCGTCGGCCGTCTCGTCCTCGACGGCGCCCTCGATCCCACGCTGACCTCCCTGCGCATGAACCGCGACCAGACCGCGGGCTTCGAAACCGCCTTCACCGCCTTCGCCCGGGACTGTCTCGCCCGCTCCGGCTGCCCCCTCGGCTCCGGCACCGTGGCAAGTGCCCGCACGCGGCTCAGCGCCCTCTTCCGCCGCATCGACTCCCGCCCGGTCCCCACCGGCGGCTCCCGCACGCTGACCGAATCCCTCGCCACCATCGGCGTGATCACCGCGATGTACGACGAGGGCGCCTGGTCCCAGCTGCGCACCGCCCTCAGCGAGGCCCGGCGCGGCGACGGCGAGGGCCTGCTGGACCTCGCCGACCTCTACTACGAACGCGACGCGGACGGCCGTTACGCCAACCTCATGTACGCCAACCCCGCCGTCAACTGCCTCGACCTCCCACCGGCCTTCCGCACCCCCGCCGACGTGAGCTCGTCCCTCCCCACCTTCGAGAAGGCGTCCCCCGTCTTCGGCAGGTCCCTGGCCTGGTCCGCCCTGAACTGCGGCTACTGGCCCGTCCCGCCGACCGGCCGCCCCCACCCCCTCCGGGCCAAGGGCGCCGCCCCCATCGTCGTCGTCGGCACCACCCGCGACCCCGCCACCCCGTACCGCTGGGCCCGCGCCCTCGCCTCCCAGCTCACCTCCGCCACCCTCCTCACCTACGACGGCGACGGCCACACCGCCTACGCCCGCGGCAGCCGCTGCGTCGACACCGCGATCAACACCTACCTCCTCACCGGACGGCCCCCCACCCCCACCCACCGCCGCTGCACCTGACCTCCCGGCCCGCGCCGACAACCCCGTACGGAGCACCCCTCGGGACTGTGTAGACTTGGCGAAGCTGCTGTTGCCGATCAGGCACCACGGCATGCCGCCTTAGCTCAGTCGGCCAGAGCGACGCACTCGTAATGCGTAGGTCAAGGGTTCGATTCCCTTAGGCGGCTCATCTGAAGCCCAGGCCACACCTCGTGTGGCCTGGGCTTTTTGCTGGTGTTCGGGGTCCGTTCAGCTGCCTCCTCCGCCACCGCCTCCGCCGCAGCCGCCACCGCCGCCCCCTCCGCCGCCGCAGGACGAGCCTCCGCCGCAGCCGCCGCCTCCGCCGCACGAGGAGTTGCCGCCGCAGGAGGAGCCGCTGCTGCCTCCGGCCCACCAGCCGCCGGAGTTGCGGCGTCGGCCGCGGTTGAGTTCGAGGGGGGTGTCCCTCGGTCCGGATTTGGCCGCTTTTGCGTAGATGGTGATGATCGCCGCGACGGGCACGACGATGATCAGGACGTTGAACAGAGAACCCATCGAGCACTTACCTTCCCTAGCTGGTCACCGTCGTAGACGAGTTGGGGAAGGCCGGTGGTTCACGGTGAGTGGCGATCTTTGGGGGAGTGGGGCAACGGGGTTGATGGGTGGGGTAGTTGGGGGTTGGGATGGGGTGGGTGGTGGTGAAGGCCGCCTCGTTGTTCAAGGAATTGGGCATGGGGGTGTGAATGCTGGGTAGGCGGGTCCTCGTTCAGCTGCAACAAGCCGAGTGGGCCGGGAGGACGAAGTGAACGGCACGGCAACCGTGGATTCGTCGGAGCTGAAGGCAGGGGAGGCTGAGCGGACGTGTGCGGTGGCCGGGCTGCCGGACGTGGCGGACCCGACCAAGGTGACGCCACAGGACGCTCGTGCGCTGACCAAGGTCTTCCTTGACCGGCTGACCGAGTTGGAAGAGGGGACGCACGACTATCAGTACGTGCGCAACACCCTGATCGAGTTGAACCTTTCGCTGGTGCGGTACGCCGCCCGGCGCTTCCGTAATCGTTCGGTGGAGATGGAGGACGTCGTCCAGGTCGGGACGATCGGGCTGATCAAGGCGATCGACCGGTTCGACCTGAGCCGCGAGGTGGAGTTCACGACCTTCGCCGTTCCGTACATCGTCGGTGAGATCAAGCGGTTCTTCCGTGACACGAGCTGGGCGGTGCATGTGCCGCGCCGGTTGCAGGAGTTGCGGATCGACCTGGCCAAGGCGAACGAGGAGTTGTTCCAGCGGCTGGACCGGTCGCCGACGACGACCGAGCTGGCCGAGCATCTCAACCTGAGCGAGGAGGAGGTCCTCGACGGGCTGGTGGCCAGCAACGGCTACAGCACCTCGTCGCTGGACGCGCCCGCGGATGCCGAGACCGGTACGACCCGCGTCACCACGTACGCGGACCGGATCGGCGAGGTCGACCCGGCGATGGAGGTCGTGGAGAACCTGCACGCCCTCAAGCCGCTGATGGAACAGCTCGGCGAACGGGACCGGCGCATCCTTCAGATGCGCTTCGGCGAGGAGATGACCCAGTCGGAGATCGGTGCCGAGCTGGGGGTGTCGCAGATGCATGTGTCGCGGCTGCTCACGAAGGCGCTGACGCGGCTGCGGCGTGGTCTGCTGGCCGAGTAGGCGATCGTATGAGCGGGGCCCGACCGGGAAATCCGGTCGGGCCCCGCTTTTCGTGCGGTGTACTACCAGCGGTACCAGCGTCCGCGGCGGCCGCCTGTCGTGGGGCGGACGATGAAGCCGAGCAGCCAGACCGCGAGCACGACGACGGCGATCCACCACAGCGCCTTCAGGGCGAACCCGGCGCCGAAGAGAAGGAGCGCGAGAAGCAGTACCACGAGAAGGGGAACCATGATTATCAACCTCCGACGCCCGAGTACCCCTCCCCCATGGGCACACGCCTGATCATTTCGGTCAGTTGTCGAACGCCGCCCCAAGGCGCAGCCTGGAGGTACACAGGGCGGCGAGGGCAGAGGGTGATGGTCATGATCCAGCCGGCTGATATCCGTGAGTGGCGCGACCGGGATGTCGTGGACGACGAGGGCCGCAAGATCGGCGCGCTGGAGTCGGTCTATGTGTCGACGTCGACCGACCAGCCTGAGATGGCGACGATCCGTACGGGCATGCCCACCCGGCACCGCCTCGTCTTCGTTCCCGTGGACGACGCGATCCTGGGGCCGGGCTACGTCAAGGTGGCGTACGCGCGGACGTTGGTGAAGAAGGCCCCGTCGCTCGGTGTGGACGATGTGCTGCCCGCCGAGGAAGAGGGCGCGATCTTCCAGTACTACGGCAAGTCGTACCAGGCGGGCGCGGGTGAGCGGCGGCTCGCCCGGCGCTGACGGCTGTCCTTGAGGTCCTTGACGTCCTCGGCGGTTGTTCGTGGAGGAGGTGGCGTGTGTGGCTCTCTTCCTCTTCTTCGTGATCGTGGCGATGGTGCTCGGGCTCATCGGTTCGGTGGTGCACGGGCTGGGCTATCTGCTGGTCGTCGGCGTGGCGGTGTTCGTGGCCGATGTGATCTTCCTGGCCGTGCACTGGTCGCGGCGGGCGCGGCGACGGCCGCTGCGATGACCAGGCCGATGAGGGCGGGGCGGGCCGCCGTTCCGTTCGGTGACCACTGCTTCCCGTACGCCCCCGGCACGCTGTGGCCCTCCGGTGATCCGGCGGCGGCCGACGAGCGGGTGCTGGAGCACTACCGGCTGTGGAAGAAGTACTTCCTGCGGTCCCGCGGCGACGGCTCGTGCGCGGTGTACGCCCCCGACGCCGCGTATCCGTACGTCGCCGAGGCGCAGGGGTACGGCATGGTGATCAGCGCGCTGATGGCGGGCGCCGACCCCGACGCCCGGGACGTCTTCGACGGAATCCTCCGGTATGTCCTCGCCCATCCGTCCGCCGGTCACCCCGATCTGCACGCCGCGCAGCAGGACGACGCCGGACGGGACGTCGGAGGGGCGAATTCCGCGACGGACGGCGATCTGGACATCGCGTACGGGCTGCTGCTCGCCGGCCGGCAGTGGGGCGACGGCTACCGGGCGTCGGCGCTAGGGCGGATCGACGCCCTCCGGGAGACGGCCCTGCCCGCGGCGGGCGGGCCGATCAAGCTGGGCGACTGGTCCTCGGGCCACTTCGACGAGGTCTCGCGCACCTCGGACTGGATGCCCGGCCACTTCAGGGCGTTCCGGACGGCGACGGGGGACCCGCGGTGGGGCGAGGCGCTGGACGCGCATCTGTCGCTGGCGGGGACGCTCCAGTTGCGCTACGCGCCGGACACCGGGCTGCTGCCGGACTTCGTGGTGGACACGGCGAGCGATCCGAAACCGGCGTCCGGGCGGGTGCTGGAGAGCGAGCACGACGGTGACCACCACTGGAACGCCTGCCGCGTCCCCTGGCGGCTCGGGACGGACGCGGTGGTGAGTGGCGACGCGCGGGCACGGGCGGCGGCCGGGCGGATGGCGCGGTGGATGTGTGCGGCGACGCACGGCGATCCGGGCCGGATCCGGTGCGGGTACCGGCTGGACGGCGCGGCGTACGGGGAGGGCGCGGCCGGGGCGTTCGTCGCGCCGTTCGGGGTCGCGGCGATGGTGGGCGGCGGCGGGCAGGAGTGGCTGGACGCGCTGTGGGAGTGGATGACGGCGTCGCCGCCGGAGCCGGACCGGTACTACTCGGCGAGTGTGCAGATGCAGGCGATGCTGGTCGTCAGCCACAACTGGTGGCCGCCGTAAGGCGGACGTGGAAGCGGACGTGGAATCGGGTGGCGTCGGGCGGGGGTTTCCGTGGGGTGGAGATGCGCAGGGGACGACACAGCGGAGGCGGGGGCGGGGACGAGTGCCGCTGCCGTGGTGCGGGGGCGCGGCGGGTCGTGGCGCGGGCGCTGGTACGGCGGCGGGAGGCGCTGGATCCCGGGGCGCTGGCGCGGCTGCGGCGCTTCGGGGAGGCACTGTCGCGGGGTGATCAGCGGTCTTGAGCGTGCGCTGTCAGCCTTCCTCCGCGTGGGGCCGTCAGCTGGCCCGCGCCACCGTGTCGCACAGCTCCGCCAGCGCCGTGCGGGCCGGGCACTCGGGGAGCGGGGCGAGGGCCGCGCGGGCCGCGGCGCATTGGCGCAGCACCTCGTCGCGGGCCTCGGCCACGGCCGGTGCCGCGGGGTCGCCGGAGAGCAGGACCGGCAGCGTGGGGGCGCCGTGGACCGGAGAGCGCAGTTCGGCGGCGAGGTGGCGGGCCACGCCCAGCCGCTCGCCGCACACCGCGAGCGCGTCCGCGACCTCCTCGTCCGCGCCGGAGGTCAGCGCGCCGAGGCGGCCGGAGATGGCGGTGAGGGCGCCGGTGCGGGCGGCCAGGGTCCGCAGGTGGTGGGCGACCGGGTCGTCGCCGTCGCGGGGCCCGGTGGTCTCCAGGATCTGGCCGCTGACCAGGCGTTTGAACCCCTCGGCCTGGAGTCGTACGGCCCGCGGGCCCAGCCCGGCCAGGAGGCGCGAGGCGCGCGCGAAGAGGAAGTCGCCGGTGAGCACGGCGATGGTGGCGTTCGTCTCGTGCCGCACGTCGTCGTGGTAGTGCGTCGCCAGATGGGTCAGCTCGACGACGACCGCCGCGGGCACCACGCCCGGTGCGTCCGGATCGCCGAACCGGGCGGCCAGCAGCACCAGCAGCGGCCGTAACCGGCGGCCGCCCGGGCGGGCCAGATGCCGCGCGGCCTCGCTGATGAACGGCACGTCGCTGCGCGTGGCCTCCACGAGGCCGTCCTCGACCGCCGCCAGCGCGGCCCGCAGGTCCGGTTCCCGCGTGTGGTTCCCGACGACGGTCACCCGGGGCTCCCTTCACAGAGGGTCGGCATAGAGGGTCAGTAATGTCTCATATGTCGCTGGGGTTCCGGTCGACGCCCGGCGCAGGGCTCTCCCCGGTTCAGGGCTCGGCCGGGACCGTGGCCCGGATCCGGCTGCCCTGCCCCGGGCGGCTGTCCACGAGCAGGGTGCCGCCCACCTCGCGGGCCCGTTCCCGCATCGAGAGCAGCCCCAGATGGCCGGGGAACGTGCCCTGGGAGTCGAAGCCCACGCCGTCGTCGGCCACGGTCAGCGTGACCGTGCCGGGGCCGCTGAGCAGGTGGAGCGTGACGTTCCGGGCGCGGGAGTGCTTGGCGATGTTGTGCAGCGACTCCTGCGCGATCCGGTACAGGGCGTGCTTGGCCTCCGGCGTGGTCTCCGGCTCGGACCCGAGCATCGTCTCGGCGGAGATGCCGTACCGGTCCCGCAGCGTCTCCACGTGCTGGGTGAGCGCGGCGACCAGCCCCTCGGCCTCCAGCGACTCGGGCCGCAGCTGGCACAGCAGGGTCCGGGTCTCGGCGATCGCGACGTCCGCGAGCCGCCGGATGTACTCGATCGGCTCGGCGAGCTGGGCCAGCTCGGCCACCCCGGTCGGCTCGGCAAGGTCGCGTTCCAGCAGCTCACGGGCGGTACGGGCGCCCAGGGCGATCCCGTACAGCGCCTGCGAGACGGAGTCGTGCAGCTCGCGGGAGACCCGCTGCCGCTCCTCCTGTACCGCCGTCTCCCGGGCGGCCGCGCGCTGCCGGTCGTGCTCCACCGCGCACGCCGCATGGCCCGCGATCACCTCCAGGACGGTCATATCGGTCTCGCCGGGGCGGCGGCCCGCCGGGAAGTGGCAGCACATCGCGCCGATCACACTGGTCTCGCGCAGCAGCGGCCAGGCGGCCACCGCGCCCCGCGCCGGGGCCTCCCCGCCGCCGGGCTCGCCCTGGTGGATCACGGGCGCGGCGGACGCGATCGCCTCCAGCGCGGGCTTACGGGACGGCGGGGTGTGCCCGTGGCCGCCGCCCGCCATCCGCAGCACGGCGCCCGGTCCTGGCTCCAGGAGGTAGACGGTGCAGCTCGCGGCGGTGGTACGGGCCACCGCGCCCGCGGCCAGGGAGTCGAGGGTGCGCCGTACGGAACCCTGCCCGGCGGCCGCGGCCGTGGTGGCGGCCACCCGGCGCAGCTGTTCGCGGCCGCGGAGCCGGGCCACGGCGAGCCCGGCGGGCTCCGCGAAGATCCGGACGGTGCGTACATCGGCCCGGGTGAGCCTCCGGCCACCGCGCCGCGTCGCCACCTCGATCACGCCCGCGATCTGGCCGCGCACCAGCAGGGGCGCGTCCAGCACGGAGGCCAGGGCCGCGTCGTGCGGCACCCGGTGGAAGACGCCGAAGAGGCCGGGGGGTCTGCGCTCGCCCCCGGAGATCGTGGGCCGCCCGGCCCGGATCGCCTTGCGGGCGGGCGCGGACCCGCCCGGGGTCAGCAGTCCGCGCGGGACGGCGTCCGAGGCGCCGTCGACGGCCCGTACCGCCAGGACGTCGCCCGGCTCCAGCACCAGCACCCGCGCCAGATCGGCGCCCAGCAGCTCGCGCAGCCGGTGGGCGATCAGCCGCAGCACCTCGTCGCCCGGCTCGCCCGCCAGCACCCGTTCGGTGACCTCGGCGAGCGTCATACGGCGGCGGCGCCACCGGAAGCCGAAGCCGCGCCCATGGCCGTGTCGGCCGCTGCCGTATCCGTGCCCGTGTATCCCAAAAGCGATCACGCCGACCACCACTGTTCCCTCGTCGTGGACTCCAGCGCCTCGGGCGGGGTCAGCTCACCGGCCGGTACCAGGCCCGACTGCACCGCGTACACCGCCGCCTGGGTCCGGCTGTGCACGCCGAGTTTGGTCAGGATGTGGCTCACGTACGTCTTCACGGTCTGCTGGCCGATCCGCAGATCGCGGGCGATCTCCTTGTTGGCCTTGCCGCGCGCCAGCATGGTCAGCACTTCGGTCTCCCGCTCGGTGAGCTGTTCGGGGCCGCTCGGCTCGCGGACCTGGCCCATCAGCCGGGAGATCGCGGCGGGGGAGACATGGATCTGCCCGGCGGCCGCGGCCTTCACCGCGTTCCTCAGGTCGTCGGCCTCCGCGTTCTTCAGCAGGAAGCCGATGGCCCCGGCCCGTACCGCGCCCATCACCATGGCGTCGTCGAGGGAGCTGGTCAGCGCCACCACCTCGACCTCGGGGATGTCCTGGCGGATCTCCGCCGTGGCCGACACCCCGTCCATCACGGGCATCAGCAGGTCCATCAGGACGACGTCGGGGCACAGCTCGCGGGCCAGCCGTACGGCCTCCCGGCCGTTGGTCGTCTCGCCGACCACCTTGATCTCGTTGTCGAGTCCCAGGATCATGCGCAGGCCCTGCCTGACCACCGCATGATCGTCTGCGATCAGAACGCGAAGCGCCACGTTGACTCACCTGCCCATGGGACGAGAGGGACGGGAACGACGACGGCAACGGAACGAAGGGTTCGGGTACGCGAGGGGAACCCGGTGAGTGCTGTCCGGAATTCCATCGGCCGGGGGATTTCATCCCCCATTCGCCCGTCCCCGCTTGGCGGAGCCCGGCCAGGGCCGTACGGCCCTCAAGGGCCCTCACTCCGGTTCGACGGGCCGGAAACCCCACTCGGTGGCCTTGGCGACCGCCTCCAGCTGCGAGCGCACCTCGAGCTTCTCCAGGATCTTGCGCACATGGGTGCGGACGGTCGCGTAGCTGATGCTCAGCCGCTCCGCGACGGCCCGGTTGTCCAGCCCCTGGCCCATCAGGGTCAGGATCTCCTGCTCGCGCCGGGTCAGGCTCTCCAGCCGCCCGGTCTGCTCGGCGGTCGAGCGCGCCGACTCGCGGTTCCGGGACAGCACCTCCACCAGCGTGCCCGCAGGGATCAGGGTCTCGCCCTCGGCGGCGGAGCGGATGGCGGAGGCGATCTCGTCGCCGCTCGCCGACTTCAGCAGATAGCCGCAGGCGCCCGCCTCCACCGCGGCCAGCAGCGCCGAGTCGCTGGCGTCGGCGCTGAGGATCACGATCGCGCAGGAGGGGTCATGGGCCCGGATGCCCGCGGCGGCGTCGGCCCCGGTGCCGTCGGGCAGCCGGAAGTCGACCAGGGCCACGTCGGGGGACAGCTCCTTGGCCATGGGCACGGTCTCGGCGACCGAGTCGGCCCAGCCGACCACGGTCAGGTCCCCGTACTCGGCCAGCAGCGCCCACAGCCCCTCGGCGACCACCCGGTGGTCCTCGACGATCAGGACCTTGGTCAGCTCCGCGGGTGCGGTCACGGCTCCGGTTCCCCTTCCGAGGCCGGGGAGCCGAGGGACGGTGCGCCGAGGGCCGGGATCGGCGGATCGCCCAGCGGTACCCAGAACTCGACGGTGGTGCCCGAGCCGGGGGCGCTCTCGATGCGGCACCAGCCGCCCGCGATCTGGGCCCGTTCCTGGATCAGGGACAGCCCGAGGTGGCCCGGGCGGGACTCGACTTCGAGGGGGTTGTAGCCCTGGCCGTCGTCGACGATCCGTACGAGACAGCCCTCGTCCAGCCCGAGCAGCTGGACGTGCACCGTCTTCGCCCGGGCGTGCTTGCGCACGTTCATCAGGGCTTCCTGCGCGGTCCGGTAGATCAGCGCCATGGTCTCGGCGGGCGGCTTGGCCGCGAGCCGGTCCTCCAGCCGGTAGGTGAGGCCGGTCTCGGTGCGGATCTGCTCCAGCAGCCCGCGCAGCGCGGCGGCCAGGCAGCCGTGCTCCAGGCTGGAAGGCCGCAGGTCGAAGATCAGCTGCCGCAACCGGCTCAGGGACAGCTTCAGGGTCTCGTCCAGCTTGTCCATGACCCGCTGCTCCTCCGGGTCCCGCAGCCGCCGCCGCAGCTGCTGGAGCCGGAGGCTGGCCGCGGTGATCACCTGGATGGTGTCGTCGTGGATGTCCGCGGCGATCCGCCCGCGCTCGACCTCCTGGGCGTGGACGAGATGGCTGAGCAGGGCCTGCCGGTCCCGGTCGGTGACCTCCAGCAGCTCCAGGCTGCGCTCCAGGACGAACTGGGCGCGCTGCACCTCGGTGATGTCGCGGACGGTCAGGACGGTCAGCAGCCCCTCCTCGGTGCGCAGCGGGCTGATGCTGACGTCGGCCGGGAACTGCTTGGCGTCGCTGCGCCGGCCGACCAGCTCCATGCTGTGGCCGAGCGGTTCCTCGGACTCGTCCCATTCGCGCAGCGAGATGGTCAGCGGCTGGTCGGGCAGCAGTGCCTCGACGGCGCGGCCGATGAGATGGTCGCGGTCGTAGCCGAAGAGGGCTTCGGTGCGGTTGTTGGCGGCCTGGATGCGCCCGGACGCGTCGACGATCATCATCGCGTCCGGGGAGGACTCGATGAGCTGGCGGAACCGGCTCTCGGCGGCGCGCAGCTGGCTCAGGTCGGCGACGAAGACGACGCCGCGGGCCCGCTTGCCCTGGAGGTGGCCGCCGCTGAACTGGGCGGGGAACTCGGCGCCGTCCCGGCGGCGGCCCGCCATCGCGGAGGGCGCGCTGAACACCCGGCCGACGAGCTGTTCGGAGGCGGTGCGGTAGCGCTCGGGGACGAGGTCCCGCAGCCGCTTGTCGCGCAGCTCGGCCGAGCTGTAGCCGAACATGTGTCGCACGTACGCGTTCGCGAACTCGATCCGGCCGCGTGAGCCGAGGACCAGCACCCCGCAGGGGGCGTGGCCGAGCAGGTCCAGGTACGACTCCTCGAGGCGCCCGCCCACCAGGTCCTCGAAGCGCCAGGAGGCGCGGTCGGCGCGGCGCAGCGGCTCCGCGCAGTCGGCGAGGAGGTCGGCGGACATGGAGAACTGGTCGCGGGCGGCCCGGTTGATCGCCTCGAGTATCTCCTCGGCGGGGGTGCCCTTGACCAGGTAGCCGGTGGCCCCGACGGTGAGCATGTTGAGCACGGTCTCGCGGTCGCCGTGGGCGGACAGCGCGACCACGCGGGCGCCGGGGGCCTGGTCACGGATGGCGCGGACGCTGCCCGGGGCGTCGCCCTTGGGCATGTGCACGTCCATGATCACGACGCGGGGGTGGTGTTCGACCGCCGCGCGCACTGCCTGTTCGTGGTCGATGGCCAGGCCCACGAGTTCCAGGTCGGGGTGGGAGTCGATGAGGTCCGCGAGGGCTTCCCGGACTGCCGGGTCGTCATCGGCCACCACAACGTCGATCCGGTCGTCACCCATCGCTACCCACCTCCCTTGAGGACGGCACCCTGGAGTTCGCGGGTGCTGAGTTCATCGCGCCGGCAGTGCGACAGCGACGGCATGACCGCGGCGAGCGGCGCGACCAGCACGTTGTAGTGGCTTCCGATGCGATCGCACACGGCGACCGCCGCCGCGGCGTCCCACACCGCGGCCCAGAAGGCCCAGTCGTGACGCCGGTGGTTGCGGGCCGCGTCCAGCGCGGCGCGGCGCGCGACGGCGGCGGCCACGAGGATGCGGTACCGCTCCTCGTCGGTCGTGGTGCGGTGGACTTCCGCCCAGCCCTCGGCACGGGTCTGGCTTGAGGTCTGCTTCCACAGATCGGCCACCCGGTCGATTTCTTCGGGGGAGAGGTCCTCGATGTGGGTCAGGAACTGGAGGACTCTTCGCGAGTTAGGGCCGAAAATAATACTCATAGGACACTCCAGGACGCATGGTACATCTCCGGACTTTCGCGAACGTGGGCCCCGGCCTCCACCGCGGCCGGACGGACCGGCCCACGTTCCCGCTCGGGCGTCTTCGCCGACGTCACCGGCGTCCCTAATGACCTTGTCCCTGGCCCGAGGACATGTTGATGCTCGCCTTGGCGACACCGCCGCTCTTCTGGCCGATGAGCTGGAAGGCGACGCCGTTCTCGTCGGCCGGAGTGATCCGGTACGAGCCCACCGCCGACGCCTTGCCGCGCTCGTCCACCTGGAAGGTCGCGATCTTCCGCTGCCCGGTGGAGCCGGACCCGGCGTACGCGTTCACCGTCTCGCCCGGGGCGAAGCCCGCGACGTAGAAGCTCAGCGTGGTGCCCGCGCGGCCGCCGAAGGCGCTGGGCTCGGCGGACGGGGAGTACGGCAGCACCGTGAACCCGGAGCGCACCACGGCCCGGCTCTGGTCGCCGATCGCCATCAGCGTCTGGCGGCCCTTGAGCCCGAACGGCACGTTGAACGCCACGTCGCGGATCTGGCCCATGCCGTTCGCCTGGGCGGTGAAGGCGGGCAGCCCGCTGTTGCGGTTGATGTAGACCAGGACCCGCTCGCCGGGCGCGAACTTGTTGGCGGACAGCGTGATCCGCTGACCGGCCTTGAGCGCGTACGGCTTGGACTTCATCGACGGGTACATGGCCAGCATCTGGAAGGGCGCGGTGGCCGTGGTCTTGCTGCGCTTGCCCACCAGGACCAGCGTGCTGTTGCCGGTCGGGGCCACGCCCACCTTGATCGCCGCCTGGCCCACGCCGCCGCCGCTGTCGGTGTGCAGCGTGGTGACGGGGGTGCCGGTGGTGCGTCCCCAGAACACGTCGATCGCCTCGCCGGGCCGGAAGCCATGGGCGCTGACCGTCACCACGTCGCCGGGACGGCCGACCATCTTGTTGATCCGCGCGGTGCCGACCGCACCGCCGGTGATCACCTTGGCCTCGGCGGTGTTGGTGCTGCCGCGCTGCTGGGCGACGAGGGTCGCGGGCCGGCCGCTGTTCGACTCGGGCACGGTGAACCGGGCGTAGATCGAGCCGTAGCGGTCGGTCCGGACGCTGCCGATCGACCGGCCCTTGGTGTCCGCCGCGCGGGCCTTGAGCAGCAGGTCCACGGTGGACTTCTTGTCGAAGCCGCCGCCCTCGACCGTCGCCTTGCCGCCGGGGGTCACCAGGCCCGGGTTGAGCACGATGATCGGGCCCGACGCCTGCGGGATGCGCTGGTTGCCCAGCTTGATGGTCTTCGGCTGCTTGGGCGGCCGTACCTCCTGCCGCTCGTGCGGATGCCCCTTCTTCGGGGCGCCGCCGCCTCCACCGGTGGTGTCGAGGGCGCCACCGAAGCCACCGCGCGCGATCACCTGCACGAGCGATCCGACGATCGCGAAGACCACGAGAGCCAGCAGGACGGTCTTCCAGGTGAGCTTCTTCTTTTTCTTGTCGCCCGGGTCGTTCCCGGCCGGGGATTTCTCCTCGTACTCGGGAACATCCCTGTCCTCCGGAACATCCCAGTCGTCGTCGTACTCAGGCATGGCCTTCACCTCCTCTTCCCGCGGCTATTGCACCCGGTAGATTTCGAGCTTGATGTTGCCCTGGATGTCCGACCAGACCCGGTCGGAATTACGGAGGGCCTTGAGGATCCAGTTTTCGCGCCCGTCGGCGTTGTTTGTGTCCATCGACTTGCGCATCTTGTTCGACATGATGATGTAGTCGATGTTCTGCCATCTCTTTTTGAAAAGCTTGTCGCGCACATCGGGGTCGGACGCGGCGTTCCAGTGGGAATGCGCGTAGGGATAGAACGGGCGCACATCGTGCAGCTCTCCCCAGAGGTCGTCGTCCATGATGATGCGCGAATTGGGCGGGACGTGTTTACGCACCCAGGCGATCTGCTCGTGCTGCATCTTGGTGAGATTGATCTTCGACTGGTACTGGTCCGCGATTTGCACCACGCCCTCGGTATTCGTGTGCACCAGATATCCGGAGGACGGTGACATCAGCAGGACGACCGCGACCAGCGAGGGCACACCGACCCGGACCAGGGAGTGCGCTCCCCGCAGGAAACGGTTCTTGAACGAGGCCTTCAGCAGCCGGTCCACGGCCATGCCGATGCTCATCGCGAACATGGGGATCAGCGGGGTGACGTAGAAGTCCAGCACCACGCTGCCGCGCAGCAGGTAGAAGGTGTAGCCGAAGGCCAGGGTCCCGATGATCAGGTAGCCCAGGTTGCGCTGCCGGTCCCGCAGCCCCCACCACAGGCACAGCAGCATCGCCACGAACCCGGTGATCAGCATGAACGAGTCGCGCATCAGCCAGCTCGTGTACAGCAGCCCGTTGTGGCTGAGCAGATTGCCCTGGCTGCGGTTGAGCTGCCACCACAGGGTGTAGAGCAGCGAGACGTGGTCCGCGGGCGGATTGTTCAGGTCGAAGTCGAAACTGCTCGGCAGAAGCTCGTTCTTGAGCAGCGCGTACGTCACATAGGCGCCGATCGGGGCCGCCGCGGCGAACGGCCAGAGCGTGCGGAGGAACCGATGGCTCGGCGAGCCCTTGATCCGCCGGTAGAGCAGATAGATGAAGCTCGGCACGAAGAAGATCGCGTTTTCCTTGGTGATCAGCGCCAGCCCCAGGGCCAGCCCGCCGCCGAACACCGACCGGATGGTGATCTCCCGGCGCAGCAGGGCGAACAGGCTCAGCAGCAGCCAGAACATCATCAGGTTGTCCAGCAGGACTTGGCGCTGGTAGTAGACCGCGATCGGCGAGACGTTGAAGAAGAACGCGGCGACGGTGGCGGCCAGCACGCTTCCCGACAGCCGCCGGGTGACCTCGAACAGCAGATAGATGCTCGCGATGTGCACCAGCAGCATCAGGAAGCGACCGGTGTTGATCGCGTTGCCGAACGTCTCGAACTGCTTCGGCAGCGGGAAGACCCACCCGGCCAGCGTGATCCAGCCCGCCGGGGCGTGGTCGTAGTCGTAGGTGTACGGGGACAGGCTGGTCTCCCGCACCAGCGACCAGGCCCGCTGCATGTAGATGCCCTCGTCGGTGAGGTAGAGGGGGTAGCGGAACAGGTGGTAGCCGTGGGTGAGCGCGCCGACCAGCAGGGAGAGGACCAGGGCGATCTTGCCCGTCTTCCCCAGCGGCGGGAACCAGCCGCGCTCCACGGAGAACCTGCGGCGGCGCCGTGCGGGGGGCCGCTGCGGTGCGGCACTCCGGTCCTGGCCCGCGGCTTGCTCCTGGCCGGTGGCTCGGTCCTGGCCGGTGGCGGCCTGGTCCTGCCCGGCGGCGGCCGGGGGGTTCGAGGGTGCCCGGCTGGGCACGGGGTCATGCGACACGCGACTCCGCCTCCTCGGTCTGGCCCCGGTGGGCGCCCACGTGCTGTGTCTTCTCCCAGTCGTGGCGGCCCGCCATCTGCCGCCGCATGGCCCGCAGCGCCGCGTAGGCGAGGACCATCTGGAACGGGAACCAGGCGATCGCCATCCGGACGACGGCCTTCGGCGAGGCCTCGAGACCATGGGCGTCGGTGAACTCGTACAGGCCGACCATCTGCACCAGGAAGTGCGCGACCAGCAGCAGTACGGGCAGATACGAGCAGAGCGCGATCAGCACCGGCACCTTGAGGATGAGGATCATGCCGAGCGAGATCGGCAGATAGAGGCCGAGCAGTGCCTGGCCGCGCGGGAACACCAGGACGTAGAAGGCCAGCCAGCGCTGTTTGCGCGTCGGCATCTTCTTCCACGTGCCCTTCTTCAGGGTCTGCATGAAGCCCTGGCTCCAGCGGGTGCGCTGCCGGATGAAGTGGCCGAGGGTGGGCGGGGTCTCCTCCTTGGTCACATACCGGTCGTCGTAGACCACGCGCACCCGCTCGCCCATGGCCGAGATCCGCAGGCCCATGTCCGCGTCCTCGGTGAGGTTCCGGTCGTCCCAGCCGCCGAGCCGCAGCAGCAGCTCGCGGGAGAAGAAGACGGTGTTGCCGCCGAGCGGGATGGAGCCGTGGTGCGCGTGGTAGTGCAGCCGGCTCTTGAACCAGAAGAAGTACTCCAGGACGTTCAGCGTGGAATACCAGTTGGACTGGTAGTTCATGAGCTGGACGCCCGCCTGCACCACCCGGACCCGCTCCTGCACCATCACGGTGTTGACCAGCCGGAAGATCTTCGGGTGGATGTCGTCCTCGGCGTCGAAGATGGTCACCACCTTGTTCGCCGTCTGCGGCAGGGCGGTGTTGAGCCCGTGGGGCTTGTTGATCGGCCCGTCGTCGAAGACCACGACCCGCACGTTGTGCAGCCCTTCCCGGGCCAGCTGGTCGATCTTCTCCTCGGCCTTCTTCACAGTGCCGTCGTCGTCCTGTGAGCAGATGACGAAGACCTCCAGCAATTCGGCCGGATAGTCGGCGCGCACCACCCGCTCGATAGTGGACTGGATGACGTCTTCCTCATGCCGGGCGGGCAGCAGCACGCTGAAGGAGAGCCGCGGCGCGATGAAGGTGTCCGGCGCCCTGGCCTTCCGTTCGGCGTCCCGCCGGTCCCAGGTGTAGAGCATGAGATAGAGAACGTGGGCCGACTGGACGGTCAGCAGGACCGACACCGACACCAGCACCAGGTAGACGATGGGGACGATCATCGGCTCCGCCTCCCCCACACCCATCCCGTACTACAGGCGAAGTTGACCGCGAACGCGGCGGCGATGCCGAGGCAATTCGCCAGCAGGAGATGCATTCCGGTGCGGACGAGAGACCACACGAGAATGACGTTGACCGCGAGTCCGCCCAGTACGGAAATGTTGAATTTGACGAAACGTCCGGCCGACCGGGTGGGCACGGCGAAGGTCCACCGGTCGTTGAGCAGATAGTTGTTGACCACGGCGAGTTCCACCGCGATACCGGACGCCACCAGAAGCGGAAGTCCGGCCCAGTGGTAGAGCGCGAAAAGCGCCGCCGAGTTCACCAGCGCACCGGCCCCGCCGACCACCGCGAAACGCAGCGCCAGACCGGGCAGACCCGCCATCCGTTTCCGCGGCGACCGGGCCCGGAGAGGGCTCCCGTTCCGCCTGTCGGTGGCCACGTCCGCCCGGTCGCCCGGTTCCCCGGTGCGCTCACTGAACGTTCGGAAACGCTGCATCGCGACTCCCTCGACAGGAGGCTCTTATCGCCGTCGAGTCCCAGAGTGCGTCACCCGCAAAGGAGGTAGTACCCGCGCCCGGGGGAGCGGTGAGTGCACCTTCGGCGGACCTCTTTCCTCCCCCATTTCGGGGAGCGCCGGGTTCCGCGAGCCCGGCCTTTCCCCCGAAGAGGGGAAGGGCGGCTCCCTCGCCCGCGGGTGTCAGTACTTCCGGGGGCTGCCCAAGATGAAAGGGGCCCGACGGCCTTGCGTCCCGTGCGAAGAGAGTAGGTGACGTAATGTCAGGTCACGTGATGTCACGCCATCCATTCGCCGGCCGGGCCGGAGCGGTCATCGCAGCGATGACCCTCGCACTGGCCACGCCGGCTGCGGCAAGTGACGCCGCGGCGAGTGATTCCGGCAGTGGTGCGTTGCACGATTCCGAATGGGCGCTCACCGCGCTCAAGGCGGAGCGAGCGTGGAAATTCAGCAAGGGCGCCGGAGTGACCGTCGCGGTCATCGGCACCGGGGTGGACGCGACCCATCCGGATCTGCGCGGCCGGGTCGCCGCCGGAAAGGACTTCGCGGGCGGCGGCAGCCCCGTCACCCGGGACGACGGGAACACGGACGAGCAGAGCACCCACGCCGCGGGCATCATCGTCGGCACCGGCCGCAACTACCGCGGCGACGGGGTGTACGGGCTCGCGCCCCGCGCCCGGGTCATGCCGCTCGGGGTGTACCGCAACGGAAAGCCCCAGGCCACGGCCACCGCCCGGGCCATCCGCCACGCGGCGAGCCATGGCGCGCACATCATCCACGTGGCCGTGTCCTTCAAGCGCCCGAACCCCGCCCTGACCTCCGCGGTCAAGTACGCCGCAGGTCAGGACGCCGTGGTCGTGGCGGGCGCGGGTGACAACGGCAAGGACGGCAACCGGCCCACGTACCCGGCCGCCCTCCCCGGTGTGGTCGCCGTCGTGGCCACCGACAAGAAGGGCGCCGTGTGGACCTCGTCCCACCACGGCGGGGCCATCACGCTCGCCGCGCCCGGCGTCGCCATCCTCACCACGGCGGGCAACAACGACTACTGGACCGGCGATGGCACCGGCTACGCCGCGCCCTGGGTGGCCGCCGGGGCGGCGCTGCTGCGCTCGGAGCACCCCCGCTGGAACTCCCGCCAGATCGTGCGGAAGCTGATCGACACGGCCGACCGGAAGGGCGCCACGGGCCACGATCCGCACTACGGCTACGGGGTGATCGCCCCCGCCAAGGCGCTCGCGGACCGGGCGGCGCCGCCGCCCTCCGCCGATCCCACCGCGGCCCCCTCCCCGCACCGCACCAAGGCGGCCGCCGACGCGCAGGCGACCCAGGACCAGACAGCCCTGGTCACGATAGGGGTGGTGGCCGGTGTGCTGGTCGTGCTCGCGGTGCTGGCCGTGGTGCTCATCAGCCGCCGGCGCCCGCCGCCGGGCAACTCCCACCACGGCTGACGGCGGGGGTGGCGATGTTCACCGGACCGCGTGACCGCGCCGACCGGGCCCGCCCGCCGGTGCGGTCGCGCCGGACCGCATGGCTGAGCCGCGGCATGGCTCAGGTGCTGGTCATGGTGCTGGTGGCCGAGGTCGTGATGGCCGTCACCACGGTGCGTACGCTGCTGGAGCCCGCGGCCACGCATGCCCGCCCACCGTCACTCCCCGTGGCCAAGCCGTTCTATCCCGCGACCACCCGCTTCTACACCGACCCGCACAACCCCGCCGCGTCCTGGGTGCGCGCCCATCCGCGCGATCGGCGGGCGGCCGCCATCCGCGCGGACATCGCCGAGCAGCCGCAGGCCGCCTGGTTCACCGAGACCAACGAGTCGCTGGTCGAGGAGCGGGTCCGGGGCCTGGTCGACGCGGCCACGGCGCGGCGGCGGCTGCCGGTCCTGGTCGCGTACGACATCCCGCAGCGCGACTGCGCCCAGTACAGCTCCGGCGGCAGCGGGGACGCGGGCGTCGCCTACCGGCGCTGGATCGACGCCTTCACCCGGGGCATCGGCGACCGGTCCGCCCTGGTCGTCCTCGAACCGGACGCCCTCGCCCACCTGGGCTGTCTGCGCAAGCGGCAGCGCGCGGACCGGTTCGCCGCCCTGGCGTACGCGGCCCGGACGCTCCGGGAGCGGGCCCCGCGGGCCCGGGTCTACTACGACGCCGGGAACTCCGCCTGGGAGCCCGCACGCACCATGGCCGGGCGGCTGCGGCACGCCGGTATCGACCGCTACGGGGACGGCATCGCGGTCAACGTCTCCAACTTCAACGCCACCCGCGACGAGGTGCGCTACGGGCTGTCTGTGCTGCGTGAGCTGCGCCGTCCCCGGCTGGGAGTGGTGGTCGACACCAGCCGCAACGGGGCGGGGCCCACGGCCAAGCACCAGTTCTGCGATCCGCCCGGCCGCAGGCTGGGCCGGGCGCCCACCACGGCCACCGGGATCCCCGGGGTCGACGCCTTCCTGTGGATCAAGCAGCCGGGGCAGGCGGACGGCTGTGCGGCCGGTCCCGGCGTCTTCATGCCCGGCTACGCGTACCGGCTGACACGCTGATCCTCTCGCGGTAGACCCCCGCAGGGCCCCTTCCGGGGCCCTCGCACGCCCTCCACCCCCCTCCCAAAACGGACATAACCCATATAAAACGGCCGAATTCCGCTACCTCAACTGAGGTAGTCGGAATTCGGCCGTTTGGTGTGCCCTGAATTCCTGCAATTGAGGTATCTAGATTTCGGTCATGCGTACGGTGTTTCGAGCCCCGGGCTTTTCTAATGTCGGTGAGCGAAAGGACAAAAAAGCCCGAAGGAGCTCCATCGATGCAAAGAGTTCTCGTCGTGGAGCACCACACCCAGGTGCTGAGTGCTCTCGCCGATCTCGTGATCGAGGAGCCGGGACTGGAGTTGTCCGGAATTGCCGGATCGGCCCGGGAGGCAATTTCCCTGGCCCGTGCGGCGCAACCGGATGTGGTGCTGATCGATGTGGACGAGCCCGGCTGGAAGGCCCAAGGGCTGGATCGCATGATCGGCGACCTCCTCCCACAGGCGCGGATTGTCCGGCTGACCGCCGTATCCGACCCGTATATGGAATGCCTGGAATCTCCGACGAACACCCCCAGCATCCTCAAGACCGAAGTACGCGAATTCCTCAGGAGTATCACCGAATGAATTCCCCCATGGACCAGAACAACGTCCCGACCAACCCCGAGACCACCGAGACCAAGGGCGCTCCGCGCTCCCGCCGTCTGCGCATGGGTATCGCCGCGGCCGTCGTCGCTGTCGCTGCCGTGGGTGGCACCGTCACCGCGTTCGCGATGAACTCCGACGAGTCGGGTTCCTCGACCTCGGCCGCCGCGCCGGGCAAGGCCGCCGGCTCCGACGTCCAGTTCCCGCTGTCCACCAAGAAGGGTGACATCGTGGACTCGAAGGGCCACAAGGTGGTCATGACCGGTGTGAACTGGTTCGGCTTCGAGACCGGCACCTTCGCGCCGCACGGCCTGTGGACCCGCAGCCTGGACTCCATGCTGGACCAGATGGCCAAGCAGGGCTTCAACACCATGCGGCTCCCCTACTCGAACGAGATGTTCGACGCCAAGAGCAAGCCCAACGGGATCGACTTCAAGAAGAACCCCGAGCTGAAGGGCCTCACCGGCCAGCAGATCATGGACAAGGTCGTCAAGGGTGCCACCGACCGCGGCATCATGGTGATCCTGGACCAGCACCGCCCGGACCAGTACGGCCAGAGTGAGCTGTGGTACTCCCAGAGCCTCACCGAGAAGAAGTGGCTGAGCGACTGGGTCAAGCTGGCCAAGCGCTACAAGAACAACGACCGGGTGGTCGGCGCCGACCTGCACAATGAGCCGCGTGGCCAGGCCACGTGGGGTGACGGCAACAAGAAGACCGACTGGCGCCTGGCGGCCGAGAAGGCCGGTAACGCGATCCACAAGGTCAACAAGAACTGGCTGATCTTCGTCGAGGGCACCGACCGCCACAAGAACGAGCAGTTCTGGTGGGGTGGCGACCTCCAGGGTGTGAAGAAGTACCCGGTGAAGCTGGACGAGGCCAACAAGGTCGTCTACTCGGCCCATGACTACGGTCCGGGCGTCTTCAACCAGAACTGGTTCCAGGCGAAGGACTTCCCGAAGAACATGCCCGCCATCTGGAAGAAGCACTGGGCGTACATCAAGCAGCAGAACATCGCCCCGGTGCTGCTGGGTGAGTTCGGTGGCCGCAAGACCGCGGGCAACAGCCACGAGGCCATCTGGCAGAACGCCCTGATGCACTACCTCAAGAAGAACGGCATCAGCTACACCTACTGGACCTGGAACCCGGACTCGGGTGACACCGGCGGTGTGCTGAACAAGGACTGGAAGACGATCGACAAGAACAAGATGAAGATGCTGTCCGAGTACCAGATGCCTCTGCTGCAGCCGAAGGGGAAGGCGTCGGAGTGACCCCTTCCGGTACTGCGCCGGCACGGTGATGTGACAGCGAGGGCCCGCAGGCAGCCGCCTGCGGGCCCTCCGTCATGTCCACGCTCCGTCACCCTCCGCCGCCGCCCACGGATCGCCGGGAAAGTCCGGAAAGTCACGGATGGAGGGAAGCGGGACGCGTCCCCGCCGGGTTTCCCTCCCGGGCCCGGCCCATGCCCGCGGACCGGCCCCCGGCACCCAGGGAGGCCGATCATGAATCCCCATCCGTACTCCGGCCGGTTGCTCTTCCCGCTGGCCGCACTCCTCGTGATCGCGGCCGACCAGGTGAGCAAGGCGCTCGCGCTGGCCGCCTGGAGCGGCACCTCGGGGCCGCAGGCCCGGCTGGGCCCGTTCCGTGCCCTGCTGGTGAGCAACGCCGGGGTGGCCTTCGGGCTCGGACACGGCCGCCCGGTGCTGATCACCATGATCACCCTCGCCGGCGCGGCCGCCACCCTGGCCGCCGTCGGCGCGGGGCTGCGGGCCCACCGCCGGGGCCTGGCGTTCGGCATGGCGCTGATCGTCGGGGGCTCGGTCGGCAACGGCGCCGACCGGGTGATGCGGCCGCCGGGCCCGCTGCGCGGCGCAGTGGTCGACTGGATCACGGTGGCGGGGCGCGGCCCGGTGTTCAACCTGGCCGATGTCGCCCTCTTCTCCGGAATCCTGCTCACCGCGACCGTCCTGCTGGTGTCGACCGCGCGGCGTGACGTCAGCCCCCGGCCTTGGGCACCGCTCCCGACCCCGACCCCGGACCCGAGCCCGGCATCCGATCCGGGTCCTGTGCCCGGCCCTGTCCGGGCTCCCGGGTGCGCTCCCGCTCGGCGATCGAGGCCGCGAACTCCTTCAGCCGCGCCAGCGCAGCTTCGTCGGTCACCCCCCGGGAGGCCAACGCGCTGGTGATGCGCTGGTACAGGGACAGCTCACGGGCGCAGGCGTGGCACTCCGCCACATGGGCCCGCACCCGGCCCGCGTCCGGCACGTCCAGTTCGCCGTCGAGGTACGCCTGGAGCATCGGCGCGCCCACCGGGCACTCCCTCGTGCGGTGCCGCTCGGTGTCGCGCCACCATGTCCATCGGCTCATGCCTCACCTCGCTCTGGTTCCCGTCCGGTGCGCCCAGCGGCCAGCAGCTGGGTCCGGATCCGCTTGCGGGCCCGGTGCAGCCTGCTCATCACCGTCCCCTTGGGCACGTCCAGTACTTGTGCCGCCTCCGCGTAGGACAGTCCGTCCACGTGCACCAGCCGTACGACCTGCTGGTCGCGGAGCGGCAGCGCGGTGAACGCTGCGTCCACGGCCTCGTCGAACTCGGTGTCCACCACCAGCTCCTCCGGGGTGGCGTCGCGGGCCGGGGAGAGCCGTTCCAGCTCGGTGTCCGGGTCGTCCAGCAGACGGGGCCGACGCTGGCGGCGGCGGCTCACCTCCGCGTGCCGCATGATCGTCAGCAACCAGGCCCGTGGATGTCTCCCGTCAAAACGGCCGACTGCCCGGTACGCCCGTAGTAACGTGTCCTGCACGAGATCTTCGGCGTCGGCGCGCTGAGCGGTCAGAGACATCGCCACGCGCAGCAGTACCTCGATCTCGGGCAGCACGTACTGGGTGAACATGCGTTGCTGATGGGCATCCGGGTCAGCCACGTGTGCCTCCTCGGATCCGGACCCCCCGGGGACGCGAAAGCGACATATCACACTCTGTGTAACATCTCGCTCACGGCGTCGCACGGGGTGATCGGCGATCCGGGTGACTCGGTGGCCAGGGGCCTCGGGCGGGGTGGGTTACGCCTTGATGGAGACCAGACGCTTGCCGTCGCTCGTGCGGACTTCGAAGTGGTCCACGTCGCTGCTCTTCATGCCCGCTCCGCCGTGCGCCCACAGCGGGTCTCTGGCCATCTTCGTGGGGCTGTTCTCGATCCCGTAGCCCTGTTCGGGCACGGCCCAGGTCATCATGGTCTGCTCATGACCGTCCTTGGAGACCGCGATGAGGCTGCAACTGAGCGGGCCCTTGACGTTCGCCAGCCGCAGCACGGCGTCGAGGCCCCACATCTTGTCCCGCATCGCGAGCGTCGCCGACACCTTGGTGGTCGGGTCGGTGCCCTCCATCTTCATGGGCATCTCGGCGAAGAGCGCCTTGTCGGTCGTCGGGCTCGCCGTGACGGACGTACCCGAACCGGAGCCCGAGGTGACGGCCATCGTGCCGAGCGGTCCGCCGACGATCAGGGCGGCCGCCGCCGCGACCAGGTAGAGGCCGCGTCGCTTGCGCTTGCTGCGGGCCGCGGCGACCTCGCCCACCATGCGGTTCAGCAGGGCGGGTCCTGGCTTGGCCGTGAGGGTGTCGATGGCGGTCGGGGTGGCGGTGAACGCGTGCGGGGTGTGACCCGTGATCGCGGTCCGGCCGGGGGCCCCGTGGATGCCGGGGATGTCCGCCGCGAGGTCCGCCAGCAGCGGTTCCAGCCCGGTCAGCTCGTCGAGCTGCCGACCGCACTGGTCGCAACCGGCCAGATGCTCCTCGAAATAGGTGGCGTCCGCCTCGTCGAGCACGCCGAGCACATACGCGCCAACGGCGTCGTGTCCCGCGTGGTGCGCCTGCGCTGTCATGCCGTCACTCCTCTCTCCTCAAGCGCGAGCTTCATGGAGCGCAGCGCGTAGAAGACCCGGGACCGAACCGTCCCGCTGGGTATGCCGAGCGTTTCCGCCGCTTCATTGACCGTACGGCCCTTGAAGTAGGTCTCGACGAGCACCTCGCGGTGGGCGTCGCTGAGGTCGTGCATCGCGTCGGAAAGTGTCATCAGCCGTAGTGCCCGGTCGATCTCGTCCTCCGCCGGCATCAGTTCCAGTGGAGACGGGTCGACCTCCTGGGGCCTGGCCTGCCTGCTGCGGTGCCCGTCGATGACGATGCGCCGGGCGACCGTGACCAACCAGGGCCGGATGGAACCCGTGGCCCGGGACAGCTGGTCCGCGTTCTTCCAGGCGCGGACCAGGGTCTCCTGCACGACGTCCTCCGCGCGATGACGATCGCCCGCGACCAGACGCAGTACGAACGCGAGCAACGGTCCGGCGTGCTCCTGGTAGAGCGCACGCATGAGTTGCTCGTCCGGTGTACCGCGCTGCGATCTGGACGGACGCTCATCGGCCACGGCGGCGTCGTCGTGCACCAGAACCTCCAGGACAGGACCTGAGTTGGACAACATCAACTGACGACTCCCGGTCTGTGCCCCGGGGGGGTTGGGTGGCCATGTCGGCCTCTTCCTCCCTTCGTACGGACGGGAGGGGGCGGCCACTCAAAGCGTCGAGAAGAAAGTTCCGATCAGTTCCTGGAGTTGCCCGGAGGGAGAGCTGAGGATGAAGCGACCTCAGGTGAGCTCTCAGGTGATGACCGAGCTGAGGACGTGCGGCTGGACCTTGCCCTCCAGCATCGCGCCGAGCCCTTCCACCGCGCAGGTGCCGGGGTTGTCCGCGATGCTCACCGGGACGCCGGTCGCCTCCCGCAGCAGGGTGTCGAGACCGGGCAGCACCGCGCTGCCGCCCGCCAGCATGATGCCGCGGTCGGCGAGGTCGGCCACCAGATCGGGCGGGCAGCGGCGCAGTACGGCGCTGATCGCGTCGAGGACGGCGGTCAGCGGGGTGCGGATGGCGTCGCGTACGCCCTCCACGTCGATCCGTACGGACCGGGCGAGCCCGGTGGCCACGTCGCGGCCGTGCACCTCGGCGCCGAGCGAGGCCAGCGCCGTGTCGCCGAGGACCAGGTGCAGCGGGCGGACGGCCTGGCTCGGCAGCATCAGCGCGTGGGCGTTGCGCAGATGCTGGATGACGGCGTGGTCGACCGTCTCGCCGCCCACCGGCACCCGCTCGGCGGCCACGGTCGAGCCCAGCGACAACACCGCGACCTGGGTGGTGGCCGCGCCGCACACCACGATCATCGTCGCCTCGGGCCGCTCCACCGGCAGCCCGCAGCCCACGGCTGCGGTGATCAGCGTGTCCACCAGCTCGACCCGCTTGGCGCCGAGCCCGGCGAGCGTCTCCACGGCGGCGCGCTGGGCGAGCGGATCGGCGTCGTGCGGTACGCACACGGCGGCGCTCGGCCTCGGCTTGCGGCGCCAGGCGCGGCGCAGTTTGTTGCCGAGGAGCAGCCGCAGCATGCGCTGCGCCATGGCGATGTCGACGACCGTGCCACCGGCCACCGGGCGCACCACGCGGATGTGGTCGGGCGTACGGCCCGTCATGCGCTCGGCGAGCGCCCCGACCGCGATCACCGCGCCGGTGCGGGTGTTGACGGCGGCCACGGTGGGCTCGTCCACGATCACACCGGTGCGCTTGAGGTAGACGCGGGTCCTGGACGCTCCGAGGTCCACGGCGATGGAGCAGCGACGCAGCCGCTCAAGGCTGATGCTCATAGCCCCATCGTGTGCGGCCGGGCGCGGCCGCTGCCTCCGGAGGTGCGCCGGTCGGGCGAGCCCGCCCGCCTTTTCACTGGTCCTTGGCGTCCGCGTAGCACTCCACCGCCGCCACCGTGAGGGGGAAGCGGACCGGGGTGACGCCGAAGGCGATCGTCCCGGCCGCTTCGCCCGCCTCCGCGATCGCCTGCCGCACCGCCGCCACCTCCGGCTCCGGGCAGTGCACGATCACCTCGTCGTGCTGGAAGAAGACCAGCTCGGCGCGGAGCCCGGCGGCCGACAGGGCGCGGCGCAGCGCCGCGAGCATCAGCACCGCCCAGTCGGCCGCGCTGCCCTGGACGACGAAGTTCCGGGTGAAGCGGCCGCGGGCGCGGGCGCCCGGTGTGCTGCCGTAACGCGGCTCCTCGTCCAGGTCGCGCGGCAGGCCCGCCTCGTCGGCCGGGTCGGTGGCGGCGCCGCCGGCCGGTGGGCAGGTGCGGCCCAGCCAGGTCCGTACGAGGCGGCCCTCCTCGCCCGCGCGGGCCGCATCGTCCACATAGGCCACGGCCGCGGGGAAGCGGCGCCTGAGCGCGGCGAGGTGCTTGAGCCCGTCGCCGGAGGTCTGCCCGTAGACGGCGCCGAGCAGCGCGAGCTTGGCCTGGTCGCGGCGGCCCGCGAAGGCGCGGTCGGACAGCTCCGCGTACAGATCCCGGCCGGTGCCCGCGACCTCCATCAGACCGGGGTCGCGGGAGATCGCGGCGAGCACCCGGGGCTCCATCTGGGCGGCGTCGGCGACGACCAGCCGCCAGCCCGGGTCGGCGACGACCGCGCGCCGCACCACCTTGGGAATCTGGAGGGCCCCGCCGCCGTGGGTGGTCCAGCGGCCGGAGACGGTGCCGCCGGGCAGATACTCGGGGCGGAAGCGGCCGTCGCGCACCCAGGACTTGAGCCAGGACCAGCCGTGGGCGGTGTGCAGCCGGTACAGCTTCTTGTAGCGCAGCAGTGGCTCCACCGCCGGGTGGTCGATCTCCCGCAGCTCCCACGCCCGGGTGGAGGTGAGCGCGATGCCCGCCCGCGCGAACGCCCGGACGACGTCGGCGGGCAGATCGGGCCGCACCCGCACCCCGTCGCCGAAGGCGCGGGACACCTCGTCGGCCAGCTCGGCCAGCCGCTGGGGCTCTAGCCCGCCCGGATAGCGCTCGCCGAGCAGCTCGTCCAGCAGCTCCCGGTGGCGGTCGGCCCGCCAGGGCACCCCGGCGCGCCGCATTTCGGCGGCGACCAGCGTCCCGGCCGATTCGGCGGTGGTCAGCAGCCGCATCCGGTCCGGATGCTCGGCCGACCCCGTACGGGCCAGCTGCGCCTGGTACACCGCCAGCAGCGCGTCCAGCGGGTCGGTGCCGGGCGGCAGCGGCGGCGGACCGGGCTCGAACAGCGACGGCTGGGTCTCGGCGGACCGCACCGGCGGGTCCTCGGGGACCGGCAGCCCGCGCAGCCGGGCCCAGGCCGCGGCGAGGGAGCGCGGGGCGCCCGAGCGCCCCTCGTGGCCGAGCAGCAGCGCCTCGGCCGCCTCCACGTCGTAGCACCGCTCGACCCGGACTCCGGCCGCCAGCAGCCGGGGATACACCTCGGCGGTGGACCGCCACACCCACCGGTCGGCCTCCGGACGGGACCGCACCGCTTCGGCGAACCCGCCCCGCGCGGCCGGGACCTCGACGACCGGCCCGGCGACCTCTCCGGAGGCGTGCAGCGGGCAGAGACGAACACCCCCGTCGTTCGTCTCCGCCGCTGCCCACCTCATGACCGTGAGTCTGGCAGGGGGGTCCGACAACGGCCCGACACCGGCCCCGGGGCAACGGCGGGCGCTGCGCGAGGGGTTGACCCCGTGACCGGGCGGCTCTACGGTCCGTTCGCAATGACGGATCGTGTTCGAAATATCGACCCGGTGTGGCGCGCGGCTGCCCGGGCCTCTCGAACCCTGGAGCCTTCCATGACCCGCGTCCGCACCAGAGCGCTGCCGCTGCTGGCGGCCGCGCTGCTCGCGCTCGTCGCCCTACTGCAAACGGGCTACGCCTCCGCCGCGAAAGCCGCACCGGCCGGTTCCCCGGGGGTGAGGGCCGGGACCTTCACGAACCCGATCGTGACGCAGAACGGCGCGGACCCGACGGTCATCCGCTACGCCGGGTACTACTACCACCTGGGCACCACGTGGGCCTCGCACTGGGAGATGCGCCGGTCACCCACCCTCGGCGGGCTGAAGACCGCGGCGCCCACCACGATCTACCGCGAGACCGTGGCGTCCCGCTGCTGCAACTTCTGGGCGCCCGAACTGCACCGTCTCAACGGCCCCAACGGGCTGCGCTGGTACCTGACGTACAGCGCGGGGGTCTCGGCGAACATCGACCACCAGCACGTCCACGTGCTGGAGAGCGCCGGGAGCAACCCGCTCGGCCCGTACACCTACAAGGGCCAGGTCGATCCGTACGGCGACAACCGCTGGATGATCGACAGCAGCTACCTCTCCCTGCCGGACGGCCGCCTCTACATGCTGTACTCCTTCTGGGAGGGCGGTTCGCAGAACCTCTACGCGGTGCGGATGAGCAACCCGTGGACCCCGACCGGCGCCGGTGTCCGGATCGCCACGCCCACCTACGCCTGGGAGAAGTCGGGCAGCGCGGTCAACGAGGGGCCGACCATCCTCCAGCACGACGGCCGGACCTTCCTCACCTTCTCCGCCTCGCACTGCGACACCCCGGACTACAAGCTCGGCCTGATGGAGCTGACCGGGAGCGATCCGCTGGCGGCGGGCGCGTGGAAGAAGTACGCCAACCCGGTCTTCCAGCGCAATGACGCGGCCGGGGTGTACGGGCCCGGCCACAACTTCTTCTTCCCGTCGCCGGACGGCAAGGAGGTCTGGATGGCCTATCACGCCAACGCCAAGGCGACGGACGGATGCAGTGGCACCCGTACCACCCGGGCGCAGAAGGTGAACTGGAACGCGGACGGCACCCCGAACTTCCGCGCTCCCGTCTCCACCTCCACCGCGCTGGCCGAGCCCTCCGGCACCCCGGCCGCCCTGCGGCGCTGACGCTTGCCCGAATGATGAGGACGCCCCGCGGGTCAACCCGCGGGGCGTCCTCATCGTCTTGTACTGCAGCCGCCGATGACGACTGACGCGCGGCGGGCGGGGCAGAAGACGCGGTGCTCAAGATCACCCGAGCCGGGGAATCGTGCACGTGCATTAGCTCATGCATATGCACAGGAACGCAGCTATCATCCACATAAGTTGACAGTTGCACGAACAGTGGAGAGCCCTGTGCGCGACCACCCGTACAACGGCATGGCGGCCGCGGACCTTCAGGGGGTCGTCTGGCAGAAGAGCAGGCACAGCAATTCGCAGGGGTCCTGTGTCGAGTTCGCCAAGCTGCCCGGTGGGCACGTGGCCGTACGGAACTCCCGCTTCCCGGACGGACCGGCGCTCGTCTACACCCCGGCCGAGGTCGAGGCGATGCTGCGGGGCGTCAAGGACGGGGAATTCGATCACCTGGTGCACGACCCGGTCGGCCGTGCGTGAGCGGCCGCGTGTGAGCGACACTGGTAGTGGTCGGTGGGGGCCCTACTGATGTGAGACGGCGATGAGCGATGAACGGCTCGGTCCGCGTCGGACATGTTCTGGGAGTGCCTCTGCGGATGCACTGGAGCGCCCCCGTCCTGATCGTCGTGCTCGCCTATGGCCTCGGCCGCGAGACGCTGCCCGCCTGGACGCCCGGCCGCACCGGCCTGGTGTACGCGGTCGCGAGCGTGATCGGTGCCCTGCTGCTGATGGGGAGCCTGCTGCTGCATGAGGCCGCGCACGCGGTCACCGCGCGCGGCAGGGGCGTCTCCGTGGAGGACGTCACGCTGTGGGCGCTCGGCGGCGTGACCCAGATGGGGCGGCCGCGCACCGCCCGGATCGCCCTGCTCGTGGCCATCAGCGGCCCGCTCACCAGCCTGGTCATCGGCGGCGCCGCCGTGGGCGCCGGGATCGGGGCCAAGGCGCTGGCCGGGTGGGGAGTGCCCGCCGCGGTGCTGATCTGGCTGGGCTGGGCCAATCTGCTGCTGGGCGTGTTCAACCTGCTGCCCGCCGCGCCGCTGGACGGCGGCCGGGTGGTGCAGGCGGTGCTGTGGTGGCGTACGGGCGACCGGGAACGGGCCGAGCGGGCGGCCGGGCGCAGCGGCCAGATCTTCGGGGTGCTGCTCATCGCGGTCGGCTGGTTCTCGTTCGTGCGCGGGCAGGGCGGCGGGCTGTGGATCGCGCTCGTCGGGCTGTTCATCCTGGTGATCGCCAACGCGGAGCGGCAGCGGGCCGGGGTCAACACGGCGCTGCGCGGGGTACGGGCGGGCGACGCGATGTCGGCGCCCGTCGCGACGGGCGCCGACTGGCTGCCGGTGGGGCGGTTCATCGACGAGGTGGCGGCGCACTCCCGCCACTCGGTGCTGCCGCTGCTGGACTTCGAGGGCCATCTGAGCGGTGTCGTGCAGCTGCGCTCGCTGGCGGCGGTACCGGCCGGGATGCGGGAGGAGCGGCGGGTGCGCGAGGTGGCGGTGCCGCTGTCGCGGTGCACGGTCGCGACGGCGGACGAGCTGCTGAGCGAGGTGCTGGACCGGGCCCGGCCGGGCGGCGGGGCGATGCCGGTGCTGGTGGTGGACGACGGGCGGCTGGAGGGGATCGTCACCTCGCACGATGTCTCGCGCCTCTTCCAGCTGCACTCGCTGGGCATCACGACGGCGCCACCGGAGACGACGCCCCACTGAGCCGGGATCGCGGTCCTGGGTGCGGGGCGGCTAGGCAGTTTCGTTTGGATCAGCGTGCTGACCAAAGGAAGATGCCCGCGATGTGGAGTCCGGCCAGGTAGATGGTCGCGGTCTTCTCGTAGCGG